>NZ_JBEZGL010000003.1:0-599598 GCF_040649915.1 Micromonospora sp. NPDC048839 | reverse complement strand
CCGGTTACATTCCGAACCCGGAAGCTAAGCCCTCCAGCGCCGATGGTACTGCACTCGTGAGGGTGTGGGAGAGTAGGACGCCGCCGGACAATCTTTCAGATAGGGCCACCCCGATACGGGGTGGCCCTATCTGCATATCCACATCCTGATGCGCCTCTGCCGGAGCCCTCGCCCCTGATCCCGGCGCGATCCCGACCGCGCTTGGGTTGATCGCCTCGACTTTCTTGAAATCGGGGTATCCATGAGCGCGGGACACCACGATTTCAGCAAACCCGAGTCGATCAACGCCCTCGCGACCTTTGCGCGTTGTCGGGCCGTGGCGCGTTGTCGGGGCTGTGGCTCGCCGTCGAGCTTTGCGCATTGTCGGGCTGTGGCGCGCGGCCGGACCAGGACTCGCCGCTACGCTCTGCGGGTGGGCGACGCGCTGATATTTCTGGTCTTCTCCGGCTGCGTGGCAGCGATCCTGGGGATCCTGTGGTGGCTGGCGTCCCGCGTGCGGCGACGCGGTATCGGTGGTGAGGTCATGGGCCCGTTCGAGGAGATCTGGCATCCGGCCGCACACCGTTTCCGTGCCGAGATCCGAGTGCAGGACGAACGGGTGGTGCCCATGCCAACGCAGGGTGGCCGTCACCACGGCCAGGCCCATGACACCGGCCAGTAGTCCTCAGAGTCGGTGAGTCCTCAGAGTCGGTGAGACCTCAGAGCGGGTACGACGTCAGGAGGGCTTCGGCCCGCAGACGTAGCGGGGTTCCGCGTCGTAGCGCCAGGTGAACTTCTCCCGCTTGACCACCGCGCCGTCCTTCTTGATGACCCGGAAGGCGTCCTGGGTGAAGCCGTTGATGCCATTCGTCGCGATGCACGAGGGACCGGGTTCCAGATGGATCAGCTTCGGTGTGGTGATGTTGCGACGCGGCCCGTACTCCGTTTTCACGCTGTCGTAGATCTTCGTGCTCCAGATCGACACGGTGATCGTGCTCGACGTGTACGAGGTGTCGATGAGGACGCCGTACTCCGTGTTGTTGCGGAATTTGAAGTCCAGGTCCGGCCAGAAGATGGTCGACTCGATGACCGCCGGGTAGCGGTCGAACCAGTACGAGTGGGGCTTGTGCTCGACGTCCTCCAGTCCGGCGTAGTACGTCGCGTTGAACAGCGTGGTGGTGAACTGTGAGGTGCCGCCGCCGACGCCCGGCACGAGCTTGCCGCCGAGGATGACCGGAGCGTCCCGGTAGCCCTGGGCGTAGCCGCGCTCGCCAGTGTGACCGTTCAACGAGAACGTCTTCCCGGGCAGGACGACCGTGCCGTCGACCTCCTTCGCGATGGTCGCGATGTTCTGGCTGCGCGACGAGGCCATACCGCCGGTGAAACGGGTGGTGAAGGTGGACACCCGCTCCTTGATGCCCAGGCCGGCCAGCTTCTCCGCGGTCAGCTCCGGTGGCGTCGGCTTCAGCTCGCCGGTCACCTCGCGGCCGTCCGCCTTCGGCAGTACCGCCAGCAGGTCCCGACCCAGGGTCGTGGTGTCCAACTGCTGACCGGGTCGCCCGTCCTTGGTGGTGGGCCGGCCACCGGCGATGGCCATCGTGGCGTTCTTCGGTGGCGCCTCGATGGCGGCCAGGCCGTCGCCGAGCGCTGCCCGCAACCGCTTGACGTCCACCGACGGAGTCAGCTTGCCGGCCTTGTCGGCGGTGAATCGCAGGCTCTTCGCGATGGCGGCGGGCGGGACCTGCACCGAACCCTTGTTGGTACGCAGGGTGACCGGTTTGGCGACCGCCGGCTTGGCCAACTCGGTGACCAGCCGGTCCAACTCCTCCGGGGTGGTCGCCGGGTGGCTCTCCACGAGTGGCACGGTGACCGGGGTGCCGGCCAACCAGCCGGCGCGCACCACCTCGGCCGAGCGTTGCGGTTCCAGGCTCAACCCTGGCTTTGGCTGTACGACCTTCGGCGTGGTGCCCTGGTAGGTGATGGCCGGCATCGTCATTCCCTGGGCCTGGTTGCCGAGCACCTTACGGAGCGCGTCGTCCAACCGGTCGACGTCGACGGTGACCACCGGGTCGACCGTGCGGGAGCCGACCAGGCGGCTGACCGCGTGCGCGTCGGCGGCAGCCGCTGCCGCGACGGTCGCCGGCACGTCTACCGCCAACCCCACCTCGGCCGGGTTGATCTCGGCGGTCCGCCCGTCGACAGTGATCTTCAACGGGCCGGCGAGAGCCGCCGCCCGCCGGTCCAGCTCGGCCCGCAACTCCCGGTCGGCGTCCGCGCGGCTCCGGCCGCCCAGTTCGGTGCCGAGCACGGTGGTGCCACGAGGAACGTCACCGGCGTACGCCCAGGCGCCGGCACCCGCCACGGCGGCGAGGACGCCACCGGTGACGCCGGCGGCGAGCAGCATCCGTACCCGGCGGGGCCGGCTCGGGCCGCCCTCCGGCTCGCCCGGAGCGGAGGTCGTCACCGAGCCGTCGTCCGGCCAGGTGACCGCGGTGACCTGCACGGTGGGCCGGTCGTCGTCGGGGGGACTGTTTTCGCCGTACAGCGTCACTGCAACCTCGATCGCCAGGGTGCCGCGGGAGGTACGCCCTCCCGGAGGCACCTACGGTAACCAATACCCGGCCGTCCCTGCGGTTGCGCCCATCCGGTGCTGCTGGCGCGTGTCGTCCGGCGTGTCGTCGGCACGCGGGGGCGGTGCCGGTGGCGAACCACGGACGTGGCACGGTGACCGGGTGGACACTGCGGAGCGGGTGTTGGCGTACGGCGGCGGTTGGTTGGACCGGGCGGGTCTCCTGCGCACCGATCCGGCCCGGTTGAGCGCGCTGCTCGCCGAGTCGGGCACCGTGGTGTTGGCGTTGTGGCGGGACCGCTGTCTCGTCGATGCGGACGGGCCGGTCCGGCTCAGCGCGGAGCGGGCGTCGCTCGTCCGGTCCGCCGCGGGTGAGACGGTCTTCCTGGGGCTCGACGGGGACGTGGCCACGTTTGCCGTGGACCTGTCCGCACTCTCCGAACGGGCCGCCGTCGAGATGGCCGGTGCGGCACGTTCCGTCGACGTGCGGGCCCTGGTCGGGCGGCTCGAACCGGGTGACGCGGCCGTCCAGGCGTACGCCCGGGGTTTGTTGCACTGGCATCGGCAGCAGCGGTACTGCGGGGCGTGCGGATCGCCGGCCGTCGCGGACGGCGGCGGGCACATGCGCACCTGCACCGGCGGTGACTGCGGGCGTCTCCTCTTTCCCCGGATCGAACCGGCGATCATCGTGCTGGTCGAGGCGCCCGGCCCGCCGGGTCGGTGTCTGCTGGCCCGGCATGCGGGCGCGGCCGAGGACGCGTTCTCGACGCTGGCCGGCTTCGTGGAGGTCGGCGAGAGCCTGGAGGACGCGGTCCGTCGGGAGATGGCCGAGGAAGCGGGCGTGACCGTCACCGACGTGACCTACCAGGGGTCGCAGGCGTGGCCGTTCCCCGCCGGCCTGATGGTGGGCTTCCGGGCCACCGCCACGTCCGACGAGGTACGCGTCGACGGTGAGGAGTTGCTGGAGGCGCGCTGGTTCACCCGGGCGGAGCTGCGGGAGCGGGTGGCTTCCGGCCGTACGCTCGGGCGGGTGGACGCCATCGACCACCGCCTTCTCGAGGACTGGTTGGCCGGGGTCTGACCGGTGGGGCTGCTCCTGAGCTGCGGCCAAACCGCCTGCTTTACAGTCGTTACATTATTGTAATCGGGCTATCTCTCGTCACGCTCCGCAGTATTTCTGACGAATCACGCCACCTTCCGTACCTTTTGCATCTTTTGTCGATGGCTGCGGCAACCCAGCGTGATGCGGTGCCACTGTCGACGCGAGCCTCTATTACTGCCCGGTAATCGGGGGGTTGTGACCTGCGCCCCAACGGGTGCACCATCAACCCCGATCGTTACCCGCCGGTAACAGTGCCGAGCCCGGCACGGGGCCCGCAATTCGTCACCGGCAATCGCGCGCATCCACCTCGAGGAGGAACCCGTGCAGGATCGGTTGAAAGATCAGGGTCGTACCCGGTGGCGTCGGTTCGCCGCGATGGCGGTACCCGCCACGGCCGCCGCGGGCGCCATCCTGTTCGGAATGTCGACGGGCGCGATCGCGTCCGACATCACGGTCTCCGGCCAGACCTTCAAGATCGGCGCCGAGCGCCTTGAGGGTGACGGCTTCAAGCAGTACGGCGGCATCGTCCGGGAGAAGGGCAAGGACGGAAAGGCCGGTCAGGTCCACCCGATCGCGCTCTCCGAGATCAGCAGCGCCGAGTTGTACAGCCTCTGCCAGTCCGTCCGCGCCGACCTGCCGGGCCTGCCGGTGGTGCTCACCATCAACGCCGGCGAGGGCAAGGAGCCCGCGCGGGCCAAGGACCTGCTGATCGCGATGGACTCACTAAACGGCAACGCGACCTTCACCAACATCAAGATCGGTCGGGACGCCACCGACCTGAACCCGACGGCGCAGGCCGGCTCGTTCGGCCAGAACTCCGACCACGTGACCATCACCAACCTGCAGCAGGTGTCCCGCTACACCACGGCAGCCACGTTCAACCTGGTCGGGCTTCGACTGAAGGTCAACGTGGGCGACGACGCCAAGGGCAAGGAGTGCTTCTGAGGTGAGCCGAGGCCCGCGGCGCGCCACCGCCGCGGGTCCGGCCCGTGTCCATTTCCCCGCACGGCCAGGAGGAGTACGTGACAACCGCGAACCCGTCCCACGCCCGGCCCGGCGGTCCGGCTCAGGCGTGGCGGCTCTTCCGCCGTTGGCGGCGCAGTCGACCGTTCTACGGCGGCCTGCTCACCGCCCTGGCCGGGCTGGAGATGTTTGCGTCCACCCGGATGACCCTCAACGGCCTCAGCTTCCACAGTGGGGCGAGCGGCCTGCTCTCGCTGCTGATCCCGGTCATCCTGGTCACCTGCGGTCTGCTGCTGTGGTTCACCCCGGCGCAGCGCCTGTTCTACTCGGTCGTCGCGGCGGTCACCGCGGTCTACTCGCTGATCGGGCTCAACCTCGGCGGCTTCTTCGTCGGTCTGCTCCTCGGCATCGTCGGCAGCGCGCTCGCCTTCGCCTGGACCCCGGCCACGCCACAGGCTGGCGATGAGCGGTCGGATACCGAGCCGGCTGGCGTCGCGCCGGATGTTCTCCCGACGACGGGCCAGGTCGCCGACGACGGCGAGCCGCCCGCGCGGCCGGGACCCTCGACTGACCCGCACCGGACGTTCGGCATCGTTCTCGTGGTGCTCGGCCTGGCCGCCGGTGGGCTGGCCCTCCAACCCCGAGCGGTGCGAGCCGCCCCGAGCCGGCCCGCCGCGACCGCCTGCCCCACCCCGTCCCGGGATGCCAGCCCGTCTCCCAGCCACACCCCGGCCACGCCGACCCCGAGCCCGGACGGCAACGTGGTCACCGACCTCCTGGACGGCATCGGTGATCTGCTCGGTGGTGGGCGCCGCGAGGAGGCCTCGACACCGTCGACGAGCCCGGCCGCCCCGCCCGCAGTGGGACCGACCGGCACGTCGACGGACGGCGTCGGCAACTGCCCGCCGCCGGCCCCGGGCGGGCCGGGCACGGCAACCCCCGAGGGGCCGGGCACGGGGCCGGGCGGGCCAACCCCCGACCGGCCGGGTACGCCGAACCCCGACGGGCCGGGCGCGGTCGAACCGGGCAAGCCGCTGCCGCGCATCGCCGCCGATCCAACCCTGCCGACGGTGGCGCAGACGCCGTCCAAGCTCACCGGAACGTCGGTCCGGATGACCGGGCTGCGCTTCGAGGGAACCACCGACCTGCGTACCGTGAAGGGCGACCTCAAGGTGCTGAAGTTCAGCATGCGTGAGGCGGTGACCGACGACTTCCTGCTCAGCGCCGACGGCCCCGCTGGGCGCAACCAGCGGTACGCGACGGACCGGCTGACCGTCAGCGGAGACGTGGCGTTCTACGCCACCCGGTTCGTCGGCCGGCTACTCGGCATCAAGATCACCCTAACGCCGGACCTGCCACTGCCGGACGGTGTGCCGATCACCTCGCCCGTCCCGATCACGTTCACCGACCCGGTCATCGACCTGGCGTACGTCACAAGCGACACGCTGACCGCTCGACCGGCGTTGGCGCTGACCCTCGGCTGAACGGGCACGGCGGGAAGCGCCGGCGGTACGACGTACCGCCGGCGCTTGAAGCCCCTGCTGGCTCAGAGCCGGGCCAGCGCCCGGCGCAGCGGGTCGAGACCCAGCGCGCCCAGGTCCAACGCCTGCCGGTGGAACTCCCGCAGGTCGAAATCGGCGCCCTTACGGGCCTTGGCGTCCTCGCGGGCCTGGAGCCAGATCCGCTCACCCACCTTGTACGACGGTGCCTGCCCCGGCCAACCCAGGTAGCGGTTCAGCTCGAAGCGCAGATTCTCGTCCGGAACCCGGCAGTGCGCCCGCATGAACTCCCAGCCCAGTTCGGGCGTCCACCGCTCGCCCGGGTGGAAGCCGAACGGATTGTCCTTGGGGATCTCCAACTCCAGGTGCATGCCGATGTCGACGATCACCCGTGCCGCGCGCATCGCCTGGCCGTCGAGCATGCCCAGTTTGTCGCCCGGGTCCTCCAGGTAACCCAGCTCGTCCATCAGCCGCTCCGAGTAGAGAGCCCAGCCCTCGCCGTGCCCGGAGACCCAGCAGAGCAGCCGCTGCCAGCGGTTGAGCAGGTCGGCTCGGACGGCGGTCTGCCCCACCTGAAGATGGTGACCGGGCACGCCCTCGTGGTAGACCGTGGTCACCTCTCGCCAGGTGGAGAAGTCGCTGATGCCCTGCGGCACCGCCCACCACATCCGACCCGGGCGGGAGAAGTCCTCACTGGGACCGGTGTAGTAGATCGCGCCGTCGCTGGTCGGGGCGAGGCAGCACTCGATGCGCCGGACCTGCTCCGGGATGTCGAAGTGAGTGCCGTGCAACTCGGTGATCGCCTTGTCGGCGAGGGCCTGCATCCAGTCCCGGAACGCCTCCTTGCCCTGGATGGTCCGCGCCGGGTCGGCGTCCAACCTGGCCACGGCCTCGTCGACGGTGGCACCGGAGCCCGCGATGCGTCCCGCGACGACCCGCATCTCCGCCTCCAGGCGGGCCAGCTCCGCGAAACCCCAGGCGTACGTCTCGTCCAGATCGACCTTGGCGCCGAGGAAGTACTGCGAGGCGAGCTCGTAGCGCTCCCGGCCAGCGGCCTGCTTGTCCCGCCCGTGCGGGGCCAGCTCGGTACGCAGGAACTGGCCGAACTCGGCGGTCGCCGCGGTTGCCGCCGCCGCGCCCCGCCGCAGTTCCGCGCCGAGCGAGCCCTCAGCGCCCAGCCGCTCGACCAGCCCGTGGAAGAAGTTGTCGCCGGTCGGGTCGACCCAGATGTCGCACTGCTTGGCCACCTCGACCAGCTGCACCTTCGAGCTGACCTGACCGGAGGCGAGCGCCTCGCGCAGGGTGGTCTTGTAGCCGTCCAGCGCGGCGCCGAAGCCGTTGAGCCGGGCGGCGATGTTCGCCCGATCGTCGCTGCTCGCGGTGGGCATCAGGTCGAACACCATGCGGATCTCGTGCAGCCCACTTTCGATCACGCTGATGCCGCTTGTCGTCTCGCCGGAGTCGTAGCGAGCCAGGTCCAGGCCGAGCCGTTCCTGCATGGCCTCCTTGGCGATCCGCTCGGACTCGGTCTGCGGCTCGGTCACCTCAAGCTCGGTAAGCGTCCGGCGGGTGAGGTCAGCGCGCGCCCGGTAACCCTCCGGTGAGAGATCGTCGAGTTGGTCTTCATGGCCGGCGATGCCGACGAAGGTCGCGCCGGTGGGGCTCAACGGCGCCCACTCGGCCACATAACGGTTGGCGATTTCATCGATTCGTCCCACGCAGCGACCCTACGTGACCACCCCGCCTCCGTGTCGACGACGTTTGGCGTGTTCAGACCACTGACGTGATGAGCGGCGCAACGGCCGGAAGGCGCGCGACTTTGTCGGAGGGGTCGGGCAGAGTGTCAGGGGTGACTGCCGATACCACTCCTGACAAGGCACCGGTTCGCGCCTGGCTGCCAGGCTTCGTCGCCCTCGCCGTGATCTGGGGTTCCAGCTTCCTGTTCATCAAGGTCGGGGTGGCCGAGCTGCACCCGGTCCAGCTCACCCTCTACCGGGTCGTCGCCGGCGCGTTGACCCTCCTGGTCGTCCTCGCCGTGCTGCGCGACCGGCTGCCCCGCGAGCCCCGGATCTGGGCGCACCTGACCGTCGGCGCCGCATTCGGCGTGGCCGTGCCGTTCACCCTGTTCGGCTACGGCGAGCAGCGGGTCGAGTCGATGCTCGCCGGGATCTGGAACGCCACCACGCCCCTGATCGTGCTGCCGCTGGCGGTGCTTGTCTTCCGCACCGAGCGGCTGACCGTGCGCCGCGCGATCGGGCTCGGCCTCGGCTTCCTCGGGGTGCTCGTGGTGCTGGGGGTCTGGGAGGGCATCGGCGGGGCGCACTTCACCGGGCAGTTGATGTGCTTCGGCGCGGCGGCCTGCTACGGCGTCGCCATCCCGTACCAGAAGCGGTTCGTCGCCGGCAGCTCCTACTCCGGCCTGTCGCTCTCCGCGGCGCAACTGCTGCTCGCCGCCGTGCAACTGGCCATCGTCACCCCGTTCGTCGCCGGCCTGCCGCCGCTGCCCACCGAGTTGTCCGCCGGGGTGGTCGCCAGCGTGCTGACCCTCGGCGCGCTCGGCACGGGGCTCGCCTTCGTCATCAACATGCGCAACATCCGGGTGGCCGGCGCGAGCACCGCGTCCACCGTCACGTACCTGATCCCGATCTTCGCGGTGCTGATCGGAGCCATGGCGCTCGACGAGCGGCTCAACTGGCACCAGCCGGTCGGCGCGCTCATCGTGCTGCTGGGGGTCGCGGTCGCGCAGGGTGTGTTCGGGCGCCGGAAGCCCCGCCCGGTGGTCGGTGTCGGCGCTCCCGCCGCTCCCCCCGCTCCCGCCGCAGCCGTGGCTTCCACCCCCACCGCCGAGCCCGCCCACCACTGAGGGGGCGCGGCCCGGCGTGACTCCGCGCAGCATGGCGCGTGATCGACTCGGCTTCATTGGAGTCGGGGTGTCCGAGGCAGTAGGACAGGCCGATTTCCTGAAAATCGAGTCGATCAAGGCCGAGCGGCCGAGCCGCCGGGCGGCCGGGCCGCCGAGCCGCCGGGCGAGCAGTGCCGCTGTGGTTGGACGCGACGCCGGTCAGGCTCGCTCGTGCGTCCAGGCGACCAACTGCTTGGCCGGCCAGGTGTTGACCACCGAGTCGACGGGGACGCCACAGAGGGCGGCCCGCTCACAGCCGAACCGCTGCCAGTCGAGTTGGCCGGGCGCGTGCGCGTCGGTGTTGATGGCGAACCGGCAGCCAGCCTCCAGCGCACGACGGATCAGGCGCTTCGGCGGATCCTGCCGCTCCGGCCGGGAGTTGATCTCGACGGCGGTGTCGTGCTCGGCGCAGGCGGCGAAGACGGCATCGGCGTCGAAGTCACTCTCCGCCCTGGTCCGGGCGCGGTGCCCCCGGTCACCCGGCCCGGTCACCCCGACCGGGCGGGACGAGACCATCCGGCCGGTGACGTGACCGAGGATGTCCAGGTGCGGGTTGGCGACCGCGGTCAGCATGCGACGGGTCATCTTCGACCGCTCGTCCTTGAGGCCGCTGTGCACCGAGCCGACCACGACGTCCAGCCGGGCCAGCAGCTCGTCGTCCTGGTCGAGGGAACCGTCGGCGAGGATGTCCACCTCGATGCCGGTGAGGATCCGGAAGCCCTCGGGCAGCGCCGCGTTCACCTGCGCCACGTGGTCGAGCTGCCGGCGCAGGCGGTCGGCGGTCAGTCCCCGGGCCACCGTCAGCCGTGGCGAGTGGTCGGTCAGCACCAGGTATTCGTGGCCCAACTCGACCGCGGCCAGCGCCATCTCCTCGATCGGCGAGCCGCCGTCGGACCAGTCCGAGTGGGTGTGGCAGTCGCCCTTCAGGGCGGCGCGCAGCGCCGTGGCCTCGGCGTCGAGGTCACTGCCCTCGGTCGCCACCAGTCGGCGCAGGTAGACCGGCTCCTCACCGGCCAGCGACTCCGCCACGCATCGGGCCGTCACGTCGCCGACACCTGCCAACTCGGTGAGCGTGCCGTTGTCCGCCCGCGCGGCCACCTCGGTCGCCGGCAGACCCGCCAACGCCTTCGCCGCCGACCGGAACGCTCGTACCCGGTACGTCGCCTCGTTCGCCCGCTCCAGCAGGAAAGCGATGCGGCGCAGGTCGGCGATGGGGTCCCGGGCCTTCATCCCACCGAACCTAGTCGCTGCGGGACCGGTCAGGGAGCCTTCGGGCAGCCGTTTTTGCGCTGCCACGCGACGACCTCGGCGGCCGGTTCCCGATTGCCACCACCGCGCCAGGAATCCAGGTACCGCGCCGGCCAGAGCACTCCGCGCCGGATCCACCAGCCGTCCTTGCCCTTGCACGGGGGCGAGATGCCGAAGTGCACGTGGCAGACGTTGTTGGCGTTGCCGGTGCGGCCCACCTTGCCGAGCTGCTGTCCGGCGCGGACCCGCACCCCGGCGTCGACGCCGCTGGACACGACGCTCAGGTGCGAACCGTAGTAACGCACCCCGTCGTCGCCCAACAGGGAGACCGACAGGCCGCCGTTGTCCGGACCCTGCGGCCCGCCCTTCGTGTACCTGTCGACGCGACTGACCTCAAGCACCGTCCCGTCGGTCACCGCGACGAACGGTTCACCGCAGTTGGCGAAGAGATCCGTGGCGGGGTACGCGCCGTGGGTCGGGTGGTAGTCCACGTTGCCGGCGCGTACCGGAAAGACATGCCGCACCCCGGCGCGAGGTGCCGTGGCCGACGGGCTGGCCGGCGACGGCTTCGGGCGGGCCGGACCGGTCGTCGTCGGCGTGGCCTTCGGCGCGGTCGTCGGCGACACCGGCTGGTCGGCGGTCGCCCAGACCGCCGACGGCGTCGTCGGAGCGTCGTCGGTCGGCACCCCCGGTCGAGTGGTCGCGCAGCCGGCGGCCAGCACCGGGGCGAGAAGCAGCAGGATCGGGTACACCGGACGCGCACGGCGGCTGATCGTCGGCGAGGGCATCCGGTCATCCTTCCAGAGCCGGTACCGTGAGCACGAGCGGCGCGCGTGAGGGAGGGCAGCGACGGTGACCATCGCCCGACCCGATCCTGGCCCGGATCCTGGTGCCGCGCACCAGGTGGCGCGTATCCCCTCGGGGCTCTTCCCGGCCGGTCCCCCGTCCCGCCCCACCTACCGCGAGCCGCATCCGGTCACCGGCGGTGGCGTCGCCGCCGGCGGTGGCGCGGCGGCCACCTGGCTGCTGCTGTTCGGCCTGCTCGGCACCGATGTGCCGAGCTACGCGTGGTGGACGGTGCTGGCGGGTCTGCTGGCGTGGCTGACCGCGTTGGTGCTGGTCCGCTACGGCGATCGTGGGGTCGCCACCGGGGTGGCCATCGTCACGGCGGGTGGCTGGAGCATCGCCGCTGCCGTGGTGGCGGTCCGCTGGGCCACCAGCGGTGACTGGCCGCTGTGGTGATCCGGTGGGCTGCGGACGGTTGCGCCGTGTGCCCGGTTGGCTGCGTAGCGAACGCTGTCTTGACGTAGCCGCCGAGACTCGGCACGCTCGGGACCATGGCCTGGACCACCCCGCGACAGGACCCCGATCGCAGTCGACGCCGCCTGCAGTTGCTTGCCGAGTTGGCGGGCGCCCGCGCGGTCCGTCAGCGCAGCCGACCCCAGCGGCAGCGCACCGAGCGTCTGCGCGAGCTCATCGCTACCCGCCGTCGAGTAACCGGCTGATCCGACTTTGTCAGGAATGACCGACCTCTCGGGGCGTTGACGAGTCGCCTGCCGACCCGACCGGCTAACGTGCACGCGTAACGAGTCGACGCTGTGTCGAGGGCTATTGGGGGGACCGTGTCGTACTTCGCTGCGGCCGTGGTGCGCGACGACAGTGGCTGGACCGCCGCCGAGGTCAGCCTGCGTGGCGCCACCGACATCGACGAGGTCGCCGAGCGGCTGCGGGACGTCGACCAGGAGGCCGACGTGTCGCTGCTCTTCGTCGAGGCCGATGACGCGTACCTGGTGATCCTGCGTCTCGACGAGGGCGAGGACCTGCGGGTGTTCGGTTCGGATTCCGCGTACGCCGAGGAGTCTCCGCTGGGCGCGCTGCTGGTCGGTGACCTGAAGACCTCGGTCACCGGGCTCGACGGCGACGAGGAACCACGGCCGGCGACCACCGGTGACGAGGAGAGCGAGCAGCCCGTCGTCGATCCGGAGGCCGATCCGGTGGGTGAGGCCGATCTGCTGACCAACCTGGGCATCCCCGCGCAGAAGCTGCTGACCCTGTGCGCGCACGAGGGGATGCTGCCGGCGGATGTCACCTCCGAGATCTGCCAGGTGCTCGGCTGCGCCGACGAGGTCGAGGAGCTGCGTGAGGTCTGAGCCGGCGGACGCCACCGACCCGGCACTGGAGACGATCCGGCCGGGGCAACCGACTCCCGGTGTGGTGGGACGTGCCGGACCGGGTGCGCACGAGGGCCTGGCCGACCCGGGTGCGGTCGGCCGTCGCCAGCGGCACGAGCTGTGGATGCGCCGTGCCCTGGAGGTCGCCGTCACCGGCACCGCCGGCTCGACGGCGGGCACCACCGACGTGGACGACGTGCCGGTGGGGGCGGTGCTCTACGGGCCGGACGGGACCGAGTTGGCCACCGGGCGCAACGAACGGGAGTTGACCGGCGACCCCACCGCCCACGCCGAGGTGCTGGCCCTGCGCCGGGGTGCCGAGCGGGCCGGCCGGTGGCGGCTGGACGGCTGCACCCTGGTGGTCACCCTGGAACCGTGCACCATGTGCGCGGGGGCGCTGGTGCTGGCCCGGGTCTCCACGGTCGTCTTCGGCGCGTGGGAGCCCAAGACCGGCGCGGCCGGATCGCTCTGGGACGTGCTCCGCGACCGCCGGCTCAACCACCGGCCCGAGGTCTACGGCGGGGTGCTGGAGACCGAGAGCGCCGCCGTCCTGCGCGCCTTCTTCCGCTGAGGTCGCCGGCTCATGCCTCGGGCAGGGTGACCGTGACGATCAGGCCGCCCGCGGGGCGGGGCTGCGCCTCGACGGTGCCACCGTGTGCGCGGGCCACCGCGCGGACGATGGACAACCCCAACCCGAAGCCCCGCGCACCGGCGACCCGCTCCCGCGACAGCCGGCGGAACGGCTGGAACATCGGTTCGATGTCGTAGCCGGCGATCGCCGGACCGGTGTTGGTCACCGTCAGGGTGGCCTGGCCGTCGGTCCGGCCGGTCCGCACCTCGACCCAACCGTCGGCGGGCAGGTTGTGCCGCACCGCGTTCTCCACCAGGTTGACGGTGAGCCGTTCCACGAGCACCGGGTCGCCGCTGACCGGGGCCGGTGCCAGCGACCGGCGTATCGGGACGTCGGGTGCCTGCTTCCCGGCCTGGTCGATGACGTGCGCGCAGACCTCGGCCAGGTCGATCGGCGTACGGTCGGTCAGCTCGTTCTCCGAGTCGGCAAGGGTCAGCAGGCCGTCGATCAGCCGCTCGTGCCGCTCGTTGATCGCCAGCAACGACTCACCCAGCCGACTCGTCTCCGCCGACGCCTCCGGCCGGCTGACTGCCAGCTCCACCAGTGCCCGGTTGAGCGCCAGTGGGGTACGCAGCTCGTGCGAGGCGTTCGCCACGAACCGGCGCTGCCCGTCGAAGGAGCGGTCCAACCGTTCCAGCATCTCGTCGAACGTGTCGGCGAGTTCGCGTACCTCGTCGCGGGGGCCGGTGAGCGCGATCCGCTCGTGCAGGCCCCGGCCGGCGGTGTCCGCGCCGGCGATTCGCCGGGCCGTGTCGGTGACCTGGTGCAGCGGCTGCAACGCCCGGCCGGCGAGTAGCCAGCCGAAGGCGATCGCCACCGCCGACACCACGACCAACGCGATGCCACCCTGGGTGAGCAGGGACTCCAGGGCGTTGCGCTTGGCCTCGTCCTGCGCCTCCTGCAACAGGGCGCGCACAGTGTCGATGTTCTGCCCGCTGGGCGTCGTGGGGGCGGTCTTCGGCAGGTCGCTCAGTTTCACCCCGAACGGCTGGGGCATCCGCTGATCCACGAGCACGTACGTGACGGCCAGCAGGACCACACCGGCCAGCAGGAAGAGCCCGCCGTAGATCAGGGTGAGTCGGGCGCGGATGGTCAGGCGCTTCATCGGATCTGATACCCCGCTCCGGGCACCGTCTCGATCACCGGCGGGTCGCCGAGCTTGCGGCGCAGCTTCATCACGGTGACCCGAACGACATTTGTGAACGGGTCGATGTGCTCGTCCCAGGCACGTTCCAGCAGATCCTCGGCGGAAACCACCGCGCCGTCGGCGCGCAGCAACTCGACGAGCACCGCGAACTCCTTGCGGGACAGCGCCACGTGCCGGTCGTCGCGGCGTACCTCGTGGCGGGCCGGGTCGAGCTGGATGCCGGCGCGACGCAGCGTCGGCGGGGCCGCCGGACGAGCGCGCCGGGTCAGCGCGTGCACCCGCGCCGACAACTCGACAAGGGCGAACGGCTTGGTCAGGTAGTCGTCGGCACCGAGCGCCAACCCCGCCACCCGCTCCCGGACCGCCGCCGCCGCGGTCAGCATCAGGACCCTTGTCTCCCCGCCCGCGTCCACGATCGCCCGGCACACGTCGTCGCCGTGCACCACCGGCAGGTCCCGGTCCAGGACCACCACGGCGTACTCGTTGACGCCGAGCCGCTCCAGCGCGGCGTCACCGTCGTACGCCACGTCGACCGCGAACGACTCCCGACGCAGCCACTCCGCGATGGCGTCCGCCAGCACGGTCTCGTCCTCGACCACCAGAACTCTCACCCCTCCATGGTCCTCGGGGTGCGGTAACGGCGGCATAACCGCTGACGGTAACGCCGGGGATACGCCCGCTGCCGTGCACTGGGTGCCGACGTCCGACGAGTCGCGTCGGACCCACAGCGGAGGTGGACACCATGCGGCGACAGATGCTCGCGATACCCGTCCTGCTCGCCCTGGTATTGGCTGGGTGCGGCGCGGGAGGCGACGACGGCGGCGGGGTGGCGACCGCCGGTGGGGCGACGACGAGCGCCACGGCGAGCGGCGCACCGGTCAGCGATTCGGACAAACAGCTCGCCTTCGCCAGGTGCATGCGGGAGAACGGGGTGGACATGCCCGACCCGGAGGCGGGCGGTCGTCCCGGCTTCCGGTTCGGCGCGGACGTGGATCGGCAGAAGGTCCAGGCGGCCATGGAGAAGTGCCAGGACAAACTGCCCAACGGTGGGCAGGGACCGCAGCTCAACCCCGAGCAGGCCGAGCAGATGCGCGCGCTCGCCAAGTGCATGAGGGAGAACGGGGTGCCGGACTTCCCGGACCCGGACGCCGACGGGAGGGTCCGGATCGGGCAGGGCGACAACGCGATCGACATCAGCGACCCGGCCATGAAGGCCGCGATGGAGAAGTGCCGGCAGAACGCACCACAGTTCGGGGGCGGCCGGTGACCGGCGTTTCCCGACGCAGGCGGCTGCGAGCCGCCGTCATCGGCGGCGTCGCCCTGCTGGTCGCCGCCGTGGGGGTGAGCGCCGCGGTGGGCTTCGGCGGCGGCGGAGACCGTGCCGAGGCCGGCAGCCCACCACCGGCAACCGCGGCGGTCACCCGGCAGACCCTCGCCGACTCGGAGACCGCCGAGGGCGAGTTGGGGTACGGGGCGACGCGTACCGCCACGGCGAAGCTCAGTGGCACCGTCACCGCGTTGCCACCGACCGGGTCGACGGTGCAGCGGGGCCGGGCGCTCTATTCGGTCGACAACGAGAAGGTGGTGCTCCTCTACGGCGGGTTGCCCGCGTACCGGACCCTCGCCCCCGGGCTGGAGGGTGCCGACGTCGCGCAGTTCGAGCGGAACCTCAAGGCGTTGGGATACGCCGGCTTCACCGTCGACGACGAGTACACCGGCGCCACCGCCGACGCCGTCCGGGACTGGCAGGAAGACCTCGGCCTACCCGAGACCGGCCGGGTCGAGGCGGGCCGGATCGTGTACGCCGACCGGGAGGTCCGGGTGGAGAGCCACCAGGCGGACGTCGGTGATCTCACGCAACCCGGTCAGGCGGTGCTCGCCTACACCGGTACCAGCCGCCTGGTCACCGTCGAGTTGGACGTGGACGACCAGCGGCTGGCCAAGCGCGACGCGAAGGTCACCGTGCGGCTGCCGGACGCCCGGACGGTGGCGGGCACGGTCAGCACGATCGAGACCGTCATCCAGGCCGGCGCTGCCGGAGAGAACGGGCAGTCCGGCGATGCCGAGACGAAGATCGAGGTGACCGTCGCGGTCGCCGACCCGAAGGCCCTGGCCGGCTTCGACCAGGCCAGCGCCGACGTCGTGTTCACCGCCGCGGAGCGCCCGGACGTCCTCACCGTGCCGGTGTCGGCGCTCCTCGCGCTCGCCGAGGGCGGGTACGGCGTCCAGGTCGCCGAGGGGGAGGCGAGCCGGATCGTCGCCGTGACCACGGGCCTGTTCGCCGACGGGCGGGTGGAGGTCACCGGCGCGGACCTCACCGAGGGCACGACGGTGGTGGTGCCGAGATGACCGGCGAGGTGATCGTGCTCGACCGGGTCAGCAAACGGTACGCCGGCGACGTTGTCGCCCTGGACGACGTGTCGTTGCGGATCGGCCACGGGGAGCTGGTGGCGATCGTCGGACCGTCCGGGTCGGGCAAGTCGACGATGCTGCACCTGATCGGCACCCTGGACCGGCCGTCGTCGGGCAGCGTGTTCATCGACGGGCACGACGCGGCGAAGCTGACCGACCGGGAGCTGTCCGCTCTGCGGGCCACCCGGATCGGCTTCGTCTTCCAGCAGTTCCACCTGGCCCCGGGCGTCCCGATCGTGGACAACGTGGCCGACGGGCTGCTCTACTCCGGCGTACCCCTGCGGCGGCGGCGCGAACGCGCGCAGGCCGCGTTGGTCCGGGTTGGCCTGGGCCACCGGCTCGGGCACCGGCCGCACGAGCTGTCCGGCGGGGAACGGCAGCGGGTGGCCGTGGCGCGGGCGGTGGTCGGCGAGCCGACGGTGCTGCTCGCCGACGAGCCGACCGGCAACCTGGACTCCGCGTCCGGTGCCGGGGTGCTGGAGTTGCTGCACGAGCTGCACCGGTCCGGCACCACCGTCGTGGTGATCACTCACGACCGGGAGATCGCGGAGGGGCTGCCCCGGCAGGTGCGGATGCGCGACGGCGCGGTGCGGCACGACTCGGCCGCTGTGCCGGGCGGGGTCGGCTGATGGCGACGTTGACCCCGGCTCGGCTGGGACCGGCGGACATCCTGCGGGTCGGCGGGGTGGGCCTGCGGACCCGTCCGCTCCGGGCGTTCCTCTCCGCGCTGGGCATCGCCATCGGTATCGCCGCGATGATCGCGGTCGTCGGGATCTCGTCGTCGTCCCGGGCGGAGCTGGACCGCGCGCTCGACGCGCTCGGCACCAACCTGCTCACCGTCGAGCCGGGCAACACCCTGTTCGGGGCGGACGCCCAACTACCCGACGAGTCGGTCGCCATGATCGGGCGGATCGGCCCGGTGACCGAGGTGTCGGCGACCGGGCAGGTCGCCGACGCCAAGGTCTACCGTTCGGATCGGATCCCGGCCGCGGAGACCGGTGGCATCGCCACCCGGGCCGCCCGGCTGGACCTGCTCGGCACCGTCGGGGCCGAGCTGACCAGCGGTACGTGGCTCAACGAGGCGACCGCCCACTACCCGGCGGTGGTGCTCGGCGCGACCGCGGCGCAACGGCTCGGGATCATCGCGGCCGACCCGCAGGTGCAGGTGTGGCTGGGTGGGCGGACGTTCACCGTGGTCGGCATCCTCGCCGCCGCGCCACTGGCTCCGGAGCTGGACACCGCGGCGTTGATCGGCTGGCCGGCGGCGACCGACTACCTGGGCTTCGACGGGCACCCCACCACCATCTACACCCGGGCGCAGGAGTCACAGGTCGAGGCGGTCCGCTCGGTGCTCGGAGCGACCGCCAACCCGGGGGCGCCGAACGAGGTCGAGGTGTCCCGTCCCTCCGACGCGCTCGCCGCCGCCGAGGCGACCGACGACGCGTTCACCGGGCTGCTGCTGGGCCTGGGCGCCGTCGCCCTGCTGGTCGGCGGGGTCGGCGTGGCGAACACCATGGTGATCTCGGTGCTGGAACGGCGGGCCGAGATCGGCCTGCGCCGCTCGCTCGGCGCGACCCGTGGTCAGGTACGGACCCAGTTCCTCGCCGAATCGCTGCTGCTCTCCGCACTCGGCGGGATCGGCGGGGTGTTGCTGGGCATCCTGGTCACCTCGGGGTACGCGTTCTCCCAGGACTGGCCGACGGTGGTGCCGGCCTGGGCGATGCTCGGCGGCGTCGGCGCGACCCTGGTCATCGGTGGTTTCGCGGGCCTGTACCCGGCGGTGCGGGCCGCCCGCCTCGCGCCGACGGAGGCGCTGGCCGCCGTGTGACCGGCGTACTGGGCTGAGCTGGCGGTGTCGGTCGGGCTGGCGTGGCGGGGGCCGGGCCAGGGTGGCCGGCGTGCGCGTTCGTGCCGGGCCGGTCGGCCGGCGGTGTCGGTCGGGCCGGCTGGATGCGGAAGAGCGCTATGACTGTGCGGCATATTTATGCAGCACAGTCATAGCGCTCTCCGCGGTGACATCCGCCCGACGGGTCAGGCGATGATCGTGTCGAGGGCGATCTCGACCATCTGGCTGAAGGTCTGCTCCCGCTCCTCCGAGGTGGTCTTCTCGCCGGTCTTGATGTGGTCGCTGACGGTCAGCACGGTCAACGCGCGGGCCTTGAACCGGGCGGCGATCGTGTAGAGCGCCGCCGACTCCATCTCCACCGCCAGCACGCCGTAGTCGGCGAGGGTGTCGTAGAGGTCCGGCCGGTCCGTGTAGAAGGCGTCCGCCGCCAGGATCGGCCCGACGCGCATGCTGATGCCGCGCCGCTCGGCCACCTCGACCGAGGTACGCAGCAGCCCGAAGTCGGCCACCGGCGCGTAGTCGATCAACCCGTCGAAGCGCATCCGGTTCATGTTCGAGTCGGTGGACGACCCGATCGCGGCCACCACGTCGCGCAACTGGAGGTCGGTGCTGAGGGCGCCGCAGGAGCCGACCCGGATCAGCGTCTTCACGCCGTACTCGTTGATCAACTCGTGGGCGTAGATGGAGGCCGACGGCATGCCCATGCCGGAGCCCTGGACGGAAACCTCGACGCCGTTCCAGCGGCCGGTGAAGCCCAGCATGCCCCGGACCGTCGAGTAGCAGGTAGCGCCCTCGAGGTAGGTCTCCGCGATCCACTTGGCCCGCAGGGGGTCGCCCGGCATCAGGACCCGCTCGGCGATCTCGCCCGGCTTCGCGCCGATGTGCGTACTCATGGCAAAGATCCTGCCAGGCCGGCGCGGGCGATACCGGTTCGGCGTCCGAACCGGCGGTCCTGTACCCTCGTCGGCGGTGGCGTGTCCGAGCGGCCTAAGGAGCACGCCTCGAAAGCGTGTGAGGGTTAACGCCCTCCGAGGGTTCAAATCCCTCCGCCACCGCTCTGAAATGCCGAAACGCCCGGTTGATCCGCGAGGATCGGCCGGGCGTTTCTGCTTCCGGTCTTAATTGTGGTCTCGGTTGTCACTTGCCGAGCCTCTACGCACGTCGCTGCCGAATGAATGGATCCGCGTCAGCCCGGTCGGTTCGTGCGCCTCTGAATCGCTCTGGCCGGAGGCAGCAGACAGGGCGAACGCGGTGCACAAGGTCCGCGAAACAAGCGGTGCCCGCCCAGGGGACTGGGCGGGCACCGTACTGCTTGGCCGAGCCTCAGCTAGGCCAGGTAGATCACTTGCCGGACTTGTTCTTGGTGGGGTCGACCAACTTGGATGGGCCGCCGTTCGGGGTTGGCGGGATCCGGTGCCCCTTCGGAACAGTCACCTCGGGACCGCCCTTGGTGGGCTTGTACTGGCCGCTCTTCGGGGCGGGCGTGCCAGGGTTCACAACGACCGGCTTGGGAGCCGGACGAGCGGCGGGCTTACTGCCCGCTCCAGACGGCTTTGCTGCCTTGCTTGCCAACGTGCGCTCCTTGTTGATCGAGCACGCCGGACGCCCCTGCGGAGGATCTCACTCCGCTGAAGTCTCGCGAAAGGCTTCATCCGATGCTAACGTCGCCGGTCTACTGCCACGTAGAAACGATGACCCGGTGGGGTGCCCGGAAACCCGGCACCTTGCTGGGTTTTCGTGCTGTCATGCTGCGGTCACGCTACTCGACGTCCTGGCTGGGAGCAAGGAGATCCAGTGAGGTGCGGACCCGCATATGTAGTGGCCAGATGGACCGACAATGGGCACATCTTGTGGATAGCGGTGTCGATGCCCTGTGGAGCGCGGCCGGTAACGGGCGCGAGGGTTCTTCGAACGCATGTTCCAGTGGAGTGAACGGGCAGCTCAAGGTCATAAATGCGTCGATCAACCTCGATCGCCATGATCAAGCTGCCCTGTGGATATCGTGTGGATGGGTTGTGGATGACCCCTCGCGACCTCCTGGTATCACAGACAGCGACGAGGGTAAAGTTCACCCTTTCGGGTGACGTCCCGGCGTGGCGCCTGTCGACGAAGACGGCTCGCCCGCTGGTGAGGCCAGCGTCTGGGACGCCCCACCGGTGCCGTTGTCGTCCACCACCATGTTCTGGCGGTCGTGAGTACCCCAGAAAGTCCGCGACCTGTTGAGCGATGTCGCGACGGACCTGTGCCGTGAGGTGCTAGTGCCGGGCCGCCATGGCCGAGTTGGACCGCCCCATGATGCCCATCACCGCCCGCTCGGCCACGCCGAGAATGAGCAGCCCCGTTGCGGCGGTGTGCCGGGCTTCATGCAACCGAGCGTCCCGTAGCCCGGCGAGCCGCAGCAGCCGCTTCCACTCGTCGTAGTCAGTCTGCGGATTGACCGGTCCGCCGGTCGGCGTGGCGAACAGCCAGTCGCCTCCCTCCCAGAGTTGGGCACCGGTCACGCGCTCCTGATCCTGCTCGCCCCGGTGCGTGCGTAGCAGCGACACCAACTCGTCGGTTAGCCCGATGCTGCGCCGGCCGGCCAGCGACTTGGTCTCCGCGGTGTCGGCCCGCACCTGGCGACGGTCAGTGCAGTGTCCGCCGTGCTTCCTACCGCACGGCGACTGGCACCCGTGTTTCCACCTCGGCCGTTGCCGGCCGCGCCGAACGGTCAGCGTCCCGGCGTCCAGGTCGACATCCGTCCAGCGCAGGCCAAGTGCTTTGCCCTGGCGCAAGCCGAGGGCGAGCGCGAAGGCCCAACGCGCGCTGTTGCGCTGGCCTGAACCCATCCTGCAAGCCGTACATGCCCTCGGTGAGACGCCAGACCGCTGCGTCCTTGTCGGTGACTCATTGTCCGACCTTGAGGGAGCCTCGGCCGCTGGTGTGCGGGTGATTGGTTACACGGACCGGCCGCCCAAGGTGCAGGCGTTCTGAACCGCCGGGGCGGACGTAGTGATCACGAGCATGGGAGATCTCGCGCGGGTCTTGATCGGTGCCGAGGTGGACGGGATGCGCTAGGAGTGGGGCTGTGGATTTGCCTGCAGTAGAGCCATCGTCCCAGCCCGGTGCTAGTGTCGCCGTCGGCTACCGCCCTCCCGCCGAGAGCCCCGTACCCGCGCTACGGCTCTGGAGCATCCGGCGCTCAATCACTCTTGCTGTGATGGCTGCATTGCTGGTCGTCACGGCCATGGTGGCCGCCGCGCTCTGGTTCGCGGGTTGGCCTAGCGTCAAGCGAGATGCCATTGTCACGCCAGCCACGCTGTTCGACCTACTGAAGCTCGTCTTTGCCGTTGTTGCAGGCATTGGTGGCGTTGCGGCGTTGGTGGTGGCCTATCGCCGGCAGCGCGTTGCAGAGCACACAAACGCTCTGGCGGAGTTCGCGCACCAGCTCGCACACGCCGCTGACTTGCGCGCGGAGATGACCAATGCCCTAGCGGAGGCGGCCGACGAACGGGCGAAGGTAGAGAGCGACCGAAACGGCATCCGCCTCTTCAACGAGCGATTTGCAAAGGGATCCGAGCAGCTTGGGTCGGAAAAGGCGGCGGTGCGCTTAGCTGGTGTCTACGCCATGGCGGGTCTTGGGGATGATTGGAGAGACGGCCGGCAGACATGCATCGATGTTCTATGTGCCTACCTGCGCATGCCATATACGCCGCCGGAGTCGGCGGACAGCGAAGAGGCGGCGCGGATCGCGCGTGAGGAGCGGGAGGTGCGCCATACTGTGATCCGACTTATCGGCGGGCACTTGCGCGTCGCCGACGCAGGGGGAATTTCATGGTCCGGCCACGACTTCGACTTCACTGGAGCGGTCTTTGACGGTGGTAGTTTCGCTGATGCGAGATTTTCTGGCGGACATGCAAGGTTCGACGGCGCAAAATTCTGTGGTTTAGTGCATTTCAACAACGCGGAATTCTCTAGCGGTGAGGTGAGCTTCCAACGCGCGGAATTTGCGTCCGGCGTTGCGCTCTTCAATGGGATTAAACTGATGGGTGGCTTAGTCAATTTCGCCCTGTCCAAGTTCTCCGGCGGTTCTGTATGGTTCAGTAACTCAAGTTTTTGCTCGGGAACCATGTCATTCCGTAGGGCGAAGTTTACCGGCGGGAAAGTCTCCTTCAGCGGCGTGAAGCTTTCAGGTGCCGACATCAACTTTGCCATGAGTGAGATTCCAGGCGGGGCCATCTACTTTGATAGAGCGCAGCTATTTGACGGCGGCGTCTATTTTGACGGAGCAAGTTTCGCTGGTGGAGAGGTCTCTTTTGATTCGACCGAGTTCTCCGGTGGAGATCTATCCTTCATTAATGCAAATATACTTGTGCCGCCGAGGCTCAGCCGAGGGCAAGATGGTCAGTTCCCGCCGGGCGTTCACTGGCCGGAGGCGTGAGCACATTGTAACCGGAGCTGCATTTTGAAGGGGCGGTTGATGCCTTCGAACACAACCTACGCCTTGGTTGATCGCTCATGCGTCACCGGGCCATGGCGGCTCCGAGGCTCATGAGGCCGGACTCTTGGTTGCTCGACGCATCCTCGGTCCCGCGCAGGTCATAACCCGAGCTGAGATCCCTGTTGCACCGCTTGGCGGCGAACCGGCCTTCGTGGCTTCGCGAGACACTGTCTTCCTCCCTGAGGATCCTTCTCGTATTGTGTCCTGGTGACCGCCGACGAGACCGACGTTGCCGTTGAACTGGGAGTCATTAGTGATGATCCCGCAGACATCGAGATCGCCCATAACTATTGGGCAGTTAACGGCGACGATACCTGGAAGTACACTGTAAAGGCAGTGGCGGCCGAGGCCAAGATCACACAGATAGCCCTCACCCATAAACTTCGGAACACCGTTGTAGCACGCGATCCTGACATCGTATGCGATGACTGCGGACTCGGGATGATCGTCGCCAACCGAAGCGAATTCGATCAGAACAGACGGCTAGCTGCGGCCACCCATCTGGTATGCAGGGACTGCCGGCTAGAGAATGAAAAAGCGGCGAAAATCGCCGCAGAGGAACGTCAGCAGCGACTCGTTGCCGAAATTGCTGCCCGTTACGGGTATCGCGATCAGGATTCCATAAAGATCACAGAACTCACCCTCCGTGAGGCGGTTACCCTCCTGGCGCTCTTCCGGAATCCTATCGACGAGAACTACACCTGCTCTATACCACTAAATTCCTGGGTTGGGAGTACGTTCTCTGCTCGCTCTCAAGATGGGCGTGACAGGTTGACCGAGCTCTGGAACTCCGGCAAAATCGTCGTCCACCCGTCCACACCGCCGAAAGCCTTTGGCTGGATAGTGCAGGACGAGGGTGACGAGCAGCCCGGGCTGTACGTCGACCGCGTCCGGTGGACTGCGCCCGGCGGCGGCGTAAGCGGAGCCATCAATTCCGCACTCGTCAAAGGCATCAAGAGCGCGTTGGCCCGCCCCTGGTCCGACTCCTGGTACATGAGCTGGGCAGACGAGTGGGAGCGCGTGATGCTAGAGGAGGCTACTGCCTACCTGGAGTTGTGCATGGAGGAGTATAAGTTCGAGTTCTCCCCGGGCGAGCGTACGCGAGATGTTCTCTCGACCGCCCTTGAATCTTTCGCGCTCGGTGCGGTCTACAACTTCATTTGGAGAGCCACAAAGGATAGCGCTGCCTATTTCCAGCGCGGCGGCGTTACCCGCAAACAGGCGGCGAACAGCACTATCGGGCGCATCGAACGGTCAGTGGAGTATGCGCTGACGCAGAAATGGGAGGTTAAGGTGTATCGCCGCGATCGGCGCCTGCCGTGGTCGGCAGTCAGCACCACCCTTTTTACGACCATCCTTGGCGTAGGCGACGCCATGATGGCGACGGCTGACGAGGTTCTCCTCGGAACTGAGGGCGAAGAGCTGGCATAGTCGCTGCGTGGTACGGCTACGAAATCTGGCGAACATGAGGACAGACTTGGAAAGCGTGCGGGGGGTCTACGGCGTCGATCTGGCTTCGCGCGAGTCCGAGGTCGCCGCGGATTAGCTGTTGGTCTGCGATCTGTCGCTTGGTGGCTGGGTCATTGCCACCCTGGCCTGTGTAAACGATTTCCGTGCCGTACTCCTCGTCGTCGACGTAGCCGCCCGAGACCATGATTGACTCCGCGCCGTCCTTGCCTCCGCAGATGCCGGCCTGGTTCGGCCGGTGTACTCCGGAATCGGCGAGCTCATCCCGGTTCTTGAAGGTTGAGCCAGGTGGGTGGCCAGGGATTTCGCCGTAGGCCCGTTTGGAAGCCATGGCGGCACGATAAGGCAAGGGGCGGACGTCTACGGGGCGGCGAGGCGCCGGCGTGGCAGGGCCGGTCTCAGTTGCGGTCTCGTTCGTCGTGGTACGCGGGTGTATGCCGCCAGTCGTCGGGAGCATCACGCCTGCTCGCGGCCACTACCGGACCACGGCGGATGCGTGATCGCAGACCTCGAAAGCGTGTGAGGGTTAACGCCCTCCGAGGGTTCAAATCCCTCCGTCACCGCTCTGAAATGCAGGAACGCCCGGTTGGTCCGCGAGGATCAGCCGGGCGTTTTCGGTAGGTTGCCCCAGTTCAAAGGCCAGACTGGTCGGCGTAGTTGCCGCCGGCGATCTCCCATGAGACGAAGTCCCAGTAGTTGTCCCCGATCATCGCCGGTGCATCCCACTCCTCAATGACCCGCCGCATCTCTTCCTTGGCGTCTTCCCAGCGATCCGGGTCGCCACCGACGATCGCGGGCGCAAGGCCGGCGACCAGGCGTAGCGAGCGGGCGTACAGGTCAAGCGACGAGTTCACGAACGTCCGTGACGGGATTTCGTCGATGATCAGTACCGCGCCCGTGCCCGGATCGAGACAGAATTCGCCCGCCAGCGCATCCGTGGAGTATCCGAACCGCACCATTCCGTCCCGAAGGGTCAGATCCGGGCCGAGGAGGAAGAGGTCGTATTCGTCGAGCCGCAGCAACTCTGGCAGGTCGACGCTGGCCAGCCGTTCGCGCAACTCCGGCGACAGCCAATCCCACCCGTCGAGCTCGTTCAATGATGCCATGGAAGGCAATCTATCGAGCGCCGACCACCCGCGCCCGCTCCCTTGCTGGGGGGGACGTGACTGGCTCGCCTGAGGGATTCGGCCGCACCGGCGTCTGGTGATGCTGGAAGGCGTCACCGGCGGATGGTCAGGCAGGGGCGACATGTTCGGATCGGGTTTGCGTGCAATGACATTGGCGGCGGTCGCGGCGGTGGGGGGGCACGCCAGGGATGCTCGCGGTCGGGCTGCGCGGTGGCGTCAGTGGTGGGTGGGGTGCCCTCGCCGTCATCCCAGCGTCGATCGTTGCGGTCACGATCATCCCGGCTGGACTGATGTTCCTCTGGACGCCCGAAGCCCGCGGCACCTGGGCCGTGCACGTCCCGAGCCTCTTCTGGATCGCGTGGGGGGTCGGGCTCGGCGTCGCCACCATCGCCTACCACCTGCGCCGACGTGGAGCCTGCCGCCGCTGCGGACTGGGCCACGAACTGGTCGGGCACGCGCCGTCCGGGCAGCCGTTCAGGCGACTGAGAAGGTGACGGTTCCGGAGTAGGCGCCCGCGACGGCGGTCAGCGGGATCTGGACCGAGACGACGGGGTCCCAGGTCGCCGCGTTGTTGCCGATGCCGTTGGTCAGGGTGAACGCGGTCCGTTCGACATTGATGATCTCCGCGTCGCCGGCGGTGGGCTGGCCCGAGGTGAAGGTGCCGATACCGCTGGTCGAGGTGGCGGGCCCCGACCAGTAGGAGACGTTGGCGTTGGAAATCGTGTGGACCGGGATGCCGCCGGTGACGAAGTCAGTCGCGACGACGGTCGCGGTCCAGGTCGGCGCGGACAGCAGGCGCTCGTCCGTCACCGTGACCGGGCCCAGGTTCCCCGACACGACTCCGCCGAGGCTGGCGCTGCCCAGATCGGCTGTCGTCGGTGCGCTGATCGACAGATCCCCGGCTACCGCACAGGTCGAGCGGGTGATCGTGGCGGTGTCCATGGTGACCGCGCCGTTGATCGCCAGGGTTCGGCCGTCCACCTCGAGCGCCGCGCCCACGGTGATCGAGGTGAAGGCCAGCAGGTTGCCGCGAAGTATGGAGTTGGCGCCGAGCGTGGCAGAGCTACCGACCTGCCAGAAGACGTTGCACGCCTGGGCGCCGTTGGCCAGGTTCACCATGCTCGACGCGCCCGTGATGAGCGTGGTGGTGGTCTTGAAGATGAAGACCGCGTTCGGGTCACCCTCCGCGTCGAGGGTCAGGTCACCGGTGATGTCGAAGGTGCCCGCCACCGATTCGTACACCCCGGTGGTCTTGGTGGTCCCACCGAGCTGATCCGAGACGACGTCGGTGGTCGTTCGCGAGACGGCGTCGTTGTACGCGATGGCCAGATCACTCTGACCTGCCACGGCGACTGCGTCATTGGCGTGCAGGGACCCGTTCAGCTGGCCGGGCGGGAAACCGGTGACCGCGGTACCCGGGCTCACCCCGATGTCACCGTTGACCTCGCTGAGCCCGGTGCTGGTGATCGTGGTGCCGGCGAGGACCGCGAAGGTGGCGGCGGCGCCCAGCGGCACCGGCGGCTCAGCGGCGCTCGCGCTGCGTGGGACGGCCAGCACGGCCAGGAGAGTGATCGCACTGACCAGGGTCAGGGCAGTAGCCACTCGGGACATCCCGGTGATCTTGCGGGACGCGTCCGTGTTGCCGCAGGTCGCCATGTTTCCTCAGGACAGTCGACGGTTAAAAGCCCAGCGCCCCATATTGGCATTAACTTCTACAAAATGGACTAAATCCGTCAGTGTTCGAGGAGCTCCGCCATCCCGTCGAGCAGGCGCTGCAGACCGAACTCGAAGAGGCTGTCGGCGGTGAGGTCGATCTCCGAACGGGACAGCCGCGCCAGGTGTGGAAACTCGCCGGCGGTGAGCAGCCCGGCAAACACCTCGGCCTGCGTCACCATCCACTCGTCGTCGGTCAGACCGGTGTCCTGTTGCGCCTCCGCCCCCTGTTGCAGGTTCACCGCCGTGCCGCGTACGTGATTGGCCAGAGTGGCCACCAGATGGAGCTGGGTGTACTGGTCCAGGCCGAGTCCGGCGAGGGCGCGCAGAGCCCACTCGGTGTGCGCGACGGCGTGCGGCGCCATCAGCGGACGGGTCACCGAGATCACCTGGGCCAGCCAGGGATGCCGGCGGTAGATCGACCACTGGAGCCGGCAGAGCACCTCCAACTGGGGCCGCCACCCGGCCGGGAGCGCCCGGGGCAGACGGTGGGCGGCGAACGCGGCGTCCGCCATCAGCAGCAGAAGCTGCTCCTTGCCCCGCACCTGCCGATACAGCGACATGGTCGGCACGTCCAGCTCGGTGGCGATCCGCCGCATGCTCAGCCCGGCCAACCCCTCGGCGTCGGCGATCTCGGTAGCGGTGCGTACCACCTGGTCGCGGGTCACCCCTCGGGCCGGACGCTGACGTGCGTCGGCCCGCGCGCCCCGGCCAGCCGGCGTCGACTCGGGGCCGGTCACCACCATGCCGACGCCGGGCACCGCCCGGACCAGTTCCTCCTGACGGAGCAATGTGAGCGCCCGGCTGGCGGTCGCCATGGCGACCCCCCACTCCCGGACGATCTGGCGGGTCGACGGCACCCGGTCACCGGGGCTCAACTCGCCAGCGGTGATACGCCGCCGTAACTCTCCGACGATGCGCAGATAGGGCGGAGTGGACTCGTCCAGCTCGGTCACCGTGTGCCTCCCGGCGGTCGCCAGTGACCGTAGCGCACTAGAGCGCCGACGGTCGTCCCCGTCGATGATCAGCGGTCGTATGGCTCGGCGCACTAGTGCTGTCTGGGCGAACTATTCACGGATCGGCATGCTCAGCGCGACGGCTTGTACGCCGTACCGGCTTCGACCAAGAGGAGAGCCATGACCAGGATCCCGTACCCCCGGTGGGCCGTCGTGCTGAGCGCGGTCGCGCTCCTCGCGCCGGCGCTGGCCGTCGGCCCGGCCGCGGCGGCCGACGACCGTCGGAGCGTGGCCGTCGTCCGAACCGATCAGGGCGCGGTACGCGGCACCGTCGCGGCGAGACACCTGTCGTTCCAGGGCATTCCGTACGCCCGTCCGCCGCTGGGAGCGCTGCGCTGGGCTGCACCGCGGCCGGGTCCGGTCTGGACCGGCGTCCGCGACGCGACGAGGCCCGGTGCTGCCTGCGCCCAACTGCAGGGGCTGCCGATGGACCATGCCTCGGCGGCCGAGGACTGCCTCCACCTGAACGTCACGACCCCGCGTACCGCCGCGCGGACGCCCCGACCGGTCATGATGTGGCTGCACGGCGGGGACTTCCGGTTCGGCAGGGGAGACGTGTACGACGGGCGGCGACTGGCCGCCGACGGTGACGTCGTCGTGGTCACGGTGAACTACCGGCTCGGCGCGCTCGGGTTTCTGGCACATCCGGCGCTGGCTGGTCCCGATGGCGTCACCGGCAACTTCGGTTTGCAGGATCAACAGGCCGCGCTGCGGTGGGTGCGGCACAACGTGGCCGCCTTCGGGGGCGACCCAGGCAACGTGACACTGTTCGGCCAGTCCGCCGGGGCGACAAGCGTCTGTGCACACCTCGCCGCACCGGGCTCCGCCGGCCTGTTCCATCGCGCGATCCTGCAGAGCAACTCGTGCGCCAACCCGGTCCAGACCCGGGCCGAGGCGGCCAGGACGGCCGAGGAGTTCGCCCAGAACATCGGCTGCACCGACCCGGCTACGGTCGCCACCTGCCTGCGTGGGCGGGAACCCGGCCGGTTGGTCGCGACGGCCGGCTACCCGGGTGCCGGCGTCGACCTCGGCCCGGTCGTCGACGGCCGCACGTTGCCGGTGGACCCGGCCGCCGCGCTGGCCGCCGGGAGGCTGCATCCGGTGCCGGTGCTGACCGGGATGAACCGGGACGAGTCTCGCCTCGTGGTGTGGGGCATGGAACGCAGCGGACTGTACTGCCCGGAGCCGGAGCCGGAGCCGGGGCCGGAGCCGGGGCTGGGGTCGGGGTCGGGGTCCGAGCCGGCGTCGGAGCCGGCTCCGACGCCGGGGGATGAGGCCGAGTCGTGCCCGCTCACCGACGACCAGTACCGGGACCAGGTACGCGGCATGTTCGGTGACCGTGCGGAGGAGGTGCTGGCCCGTTATCCCCGCAAGGACACGCAGTTCCCCAGCGAGACGTTGGGTGCCGTGCTGACCGATCACGACTACGCCGAACCGATCTACTCCGCGGCGTTGGCCTTCGCCCGACGCGTGCCGACATACCTGTACGAGTTCGCCGACGACGACGCGCCGTTCTTCGTCGAGGGACCCGAGTCGACGTTCCCCACCGGCGCGTACCACTGTGCGGAACTGCCGTACCTGTTCACTGTCGACTACGCCGAAGCGCTCACGCCGGCCCAGCAGCGGCTCGCCGACGACATGGTCCGGGCTTGGAGCGACTTCGCCCGGACGGGCCGGGCCGGTTGGCCCCGACTGCACGGTGCCGCCCCGTACGTGCGGGTGTTCGCCGATGGCGGGGCATCGGGCACGACAAGCTTCGCCGCCGCCCACTCGTACGACTTCTGGCGGTCGTTGCGCTGATGTCGTCCCCGGCCGGGTGTGACCAGCGGGCCGGTCCTCGGCGGACCGGCCCGCTCGCCGGCCAGGGCCGTTGCTCGCCGTCGTGGGGCGTCGCTCGCCGGCCTGGGCTTTCGTCGCTCGCTCGCCCGCCAGGCCCGTGCTCGCCGTCGTGGGCCGTTGCGCACCGGCCGTGCTCAGCTTCCTCACCGGCCTGGGTCGTTGAGGAAGGTGAGCACGGCGGCGACGCGGCGGTGCACGTCGGTGTCGGGCGGCAGGACGAGTTTGGTGAAGATGTTCCCGATGTGCTTGCTCACCGCACGCTCGGTGATCACGAGTTGCGTGGCGATGCCGATGTTGGTGCTGCCTCCGGCCATCAGCGCGAGCACCTGACGCTCGCGTGGGGTGAGGCCGGCGAGTGGGCTACGCCGGGCGGCGACGAGTTGGGCCACGACCTGGGGATCCAGCACGGTGCCGCCGGCGGCGACCCGACGCAGCGCGTCGAGGAACTCCTCGACCCGGGACACCCGGTCCTTGAGCAGGTAACCGACGGCGCCCTGCCCGTCGGCGAGCAACTCGGTCGCGTAGGCGCGCTCCACGTACTGGGACAGCAGCAGCACCGGCAGCCCGGGATGCTGCCGGCGGGCGGTCAACGCGGTCCGGAGCCCTTCGTCGCGGAACGTGGGTGGCAGTCGGATGTCCACGATGGCAACGTCGGGCCGCTGCCTGTCGATCGCCGCGAGGATGTCGTCCGGCGAATCCACGGCGGCCGTCACCTCGAAGCCAGCGGTGCTGAGCAGCAGGTTGAGCCCCTCCTGGAGCAGGACGTTGTCTTCGGCGATCAGGACGCGCATGGCAACTCCACGCGCAGCACCGTCGGCCCACCGACGGGGCTGCTCAGCTCGACCCTGCCGTCCAACGCAGCGACCCGACGGCGGATGCCGGTCAGGCCGGTGCCGGTCGATGTCCGTGCGCCGCCGACGCCGTCGTCGCTCACGTTGACCACGAGCTGGCCCGACCGGTGCTCGACCCGCAGGTCGCCGCCTGTCGCGCGGCTGTGTCGAGCGATGTTGGCCAGCGCCTCCGCCACGACGAAGTAGGCGGCGCTCTCCAGCGCCGCCGGTAGTCGTTGCAGCGGGGTGACCCGGACCGTGAGCGGCACCGGACAGTCGGCGGCGAGCGCGTGCACCGCACCGGGCAACCCTCGGTCGGCGAGAATCGGCGGGTAGATGCCTCGCACCACGGCTCGCAGCTCGGTCAGCGCCGCCTCGACGTTGGTCCGGGCGCGGTCGATCAGTTGGTCGGCGAGCGCCGGGTCGGCGGCTCGTTGACTCTGCGCGACGCCGAGGTGGATGGCGATCGCCACCAGCCGCGCCTGGGTGCCGTCGTGCAGGTCGCGCTCGATCCGTCGTAGCTCCGCCGCGTGGGCGTCGAGCGCGCCGGCCCGGGTGACCGTCAGTTCTGAGACCCGGCGCTCCAACTGGCGCCGCGACGACGGCGCGAGCGCAGTCCGGGCGGCCCGTGCGTACGCCACGCTGAAGGCCGGAACGGCCGACCGCAGGAGCGTCAACGCGGCGAGCGTGAGCAGCGGTGGCACCAGCAGTGCGTCGCCCCAGCTCGTGATCGGCACGACGAAGGTGAGTGGTGCCTCGACCGGCGCGACCCACCACGTCAGCGGGACGATCAGCCCGCCCAGCGCGACCACCCAGAGCAGCAGCACGCCGGCCGTGAGTGGCACTCCGACGACGGCGTGCGCGGCCAGCCAGGCCATATGTCGGTAGGTGGCCACATCACCCACGGCGCCGCGCAACCGATCGACAGGTGTTGGCTCGGGCTCCCGGGGATCGGCCCCGGTCAGCGCGTGAAGCAGTCGCTGCGCGCGGCGTCGCTCCAGGCCGGCGAGCCACCCGAGGAAGCGCACGGCCGGGGCCAGCAGCGTGAGGCCGATTAGGACGAGGATCAACCCGAGTGCCCCGACCAGCGCGCCGATCGAGACCGCCGCGACGAGCGCGGTGGCCCCGCCCGTTACCAGGTACGTCGTCGCGAACCATGCTCGCCGCATCGTCATATTCTGCGTCCACAACGGAGGTCGGGCAGTGTAGCCAGCTACACCATTGGTTCGGGTCTCTGCTCCCTCGTCGGCGCACCCGGCCGTCCCTAGCGTCGATGGCATGAGAAGACCGCAACGCCTCGGAGTGCTCGCCGGGATCGTCCTGCTCGCCGTCGGTGGTGCGAGTGCGCCGGCTGCGGCCCACCGACCAGGGCAGGCGTGTGCCAGCCGGCCGGCGACCACGACCGCGCTGCACGAACTGACCACCACCCACCGGCTGGCCGGCGCGGCCATCGAGGTGCACGGACCCGACTGCGGCCGGTGGTCCAGCACCAGCGGCCGAGCTGATCTGCGGACGGGCCGGCCGATGCGCGTCAACGAGCGGATCAGGATCGGCAGCTCCACCAAGACGTTCACCGCGACCGTGGTGCTGCAACTCGTCGCCGAGGGGCGTGTGGGGCTGGACGCCCCCATCGAGACGTACCTGCCGGGCCTGGTCCGGGGCAACGGGCACGACGGCCGACGGATCAGCGTGCGCGATCTGCTGCGGCACACCAGCGGCCTGCCCGACCATGTCGACGCGCTGGACTGGGACCGGGTGGATCGATGGCGGTACCGGCACTATTCGTCGGGGGAGCTGGTCGCGATGGCGCTGGCCCAGCCACCGCCGGGTGCGGGCTGGCACTACTCGACCACCAACTACGTGCTTGCCGGCCTGATCGTGGAGCGGGTCACCGGCCGCGACATCGGCGTGGAAATCACCCGGCGGATCATCGGTCCGTTGGGCCTGAGCGATACCTACTGGCCCGGCGACTCCGTGCGAATTCGGGGCACGCATCCGTGCGGCTACGCCTTGGCCGGTGGTGAGCGACGACGAGATGTCACCGAGTTCGCCATGTCGTACGGCGGGGCCGGCGGGGCGCTGGTCTCGACCCTCGCCGACCAGGATCGCTTCTTCGCCGCGCTGCTCGGCGGCCAACTGCTGGACCCCGTCCGCCTCGCCGCGCTGACCCAGACCGTGCCGGCCGACCCGGACCGACTGTGGCCCGGCGCCCGATACGGGCTCGGGATCATCTCGACGCCGCTGGCCGACTGCGGCGGGGCTCTGTACTGGGGCCACGGTGGGACGACGCCGGGTTTCCGCACCCTGGGCGGCGTCACCGCCGACGGCAGACGGGCACAGCTCGTCGTGAATGACGAACCAGCCTCGTACGAGAGCTGGCAGGCGGTGTCGGCGACTCTCCACGCCGCTTTGTGTGAAGCCCGGTGAGCCGCCGCCGGGTGGGCTTCCCGACGACAGAGGAGACGAAGATGACCTGGAATGCTGTGGTCGGCAGCGCGACGCGGACGATGGCGGTGCTGGCCGCCGTCACCATCACCGTCACCGCCGCGACCGCTCCCGTGCGGGCCGATGGCGATGATCTGGGCGGCCACGAGCGACAACGACTGTTCTGGCACACCTGTCAGCGGGATTCGGCTGATCAGGCCGGTGCGGAGCTGGATCAGGCCGGGGCGAGCTGCACCGAGCTGACCGTGCCGCTGGACTACGCCCACCCACGCGGCACCACGATCACCCTCGCGTTGTCCCGGGTCGCAGCTACCGACACCGAGCGTCGGGTCGGCGTCCTGCTGCTCAACACCGGCGGCCCGGGGGCGCCGGGGATGTCGGATGTCCTGCCCGTACGACAGTGGCTGGGTGACGTCGGGGCGAGGTTCGACCTGATCGGGTTGGATCCCCGGTTCGTCGGTCGCAGCACCCCACTGGACTGCGGCTGGCCGACCGGCACCTTCAGCCGCTCGGCCGGGCCGGACCGCCCGTCCTTCCATCGGCTGGTCGCCTTCGAGCGCGACCTCGCTGCCCGATGCGCTCGTCGTAGCGGTGACCTGCTGCCGCACGTGACCACCCGAAACACGGCCCGCGACATGGACCTCCTGCGGGCCGTGCTCGGCGAGTCGAAGCTGTCCTACCTCGGCTACTCCTACGGCACGTATCTCGGTGCGGTCTACCTACAGATGTTCCCGGGGCGTGCGGACCGGGTCGTCCTGGACAGCGCCGTCGACCCGGCGGGTTACGGCCCGACGGTGCTGCGCGAGGCCGGGCCAGCCAACGAGGTCGCACTGCGCGACTGGGCTGACTGGGTGGCACGTCACCATGACCGGTACGGCCTGGGCGGCACCGGGCCGCAGGTGCTGGCCGTCGTGGACGAGATCTGGGCTGCCGCGACCCGCCGTCCGCTGCGGGTGGGCGACTACCAGGTCGACCGACAGTCGCTGCCGTTCCTGCTGCTCAACCGGCTCAGCGACGACCGGGACGAGACCCACGCCGACCTAGCCCAGACGGTCCAGGTGCTTCGGCAGGCCGCGACGACGGGATCGGCGACACCCACCGCGTCGTTGGCGGACACGCTGTCGTTTCTGCTGACCGGCGCCGAGTCGGCAACGGGCAGTGCGCAGGCCGCGATCCTCTGCGGGGATGTGCCGGTGTCCCGCGATCCGGGGGACTATCTGCGGGACATCCGTCAGCATCGCGCCAGCGAGCCCTGGTTCGGGGAGCTGACCAGGGCGATCACTCCGTGCGCATTCTGGCCGCAGGAGCCACGGGAGCGGCCGACAGTTGTGCGGAATGCGGCACCCGCTCTGATCGTGCAGTCCACCGGCGACACTCGGACGATCTACCGGCACGGCCAGGCGATGCACCGCGCGTTGACCGGCTCCCGGCTGCTCACCCTGCGCGACGCTCGGATCCACGGAGTCTTCGGCAACTACGGCAACGCCTGCGTCGACGGGGCGGTCATCGCCTATCTCGCCGGCGGGAGGCTGCCGGCCTACGACCTCGACTGCGTCGGCACCGCGTCACGCTGATCCGCCTGGCGCCGGTCGGAGCCCGGTGATCCGCTGATCCGCTTGCGCCGGTCAGCATGGGCCCGCACCCTCCTCGAAGAGGCGGCGGGCCCAGTCGGCGTACCCGGCGATTGTTTTTCGGACCGTGCGGCCGTCGTGCAGGAAGAGGTACGCGCGGTCGCCGCTGCGGGCGAGCAGCCCGTCGAGGCGGTGTGTCCCCTGTGGGGCGCGCAGCCGGGTGACCTGCGGATACCGGGTCCAGACCTGGCCGATGGGCGAACCCGCGGTGATGCCCTCCGGTGTCCGCATCGGGTCACCAACCCAGAGCAACACCAGTTTGTCCTCCACGAAGACCGGACTGACCGTGTCGTGGCCGACGAGCATCGGCCCGCAGGCGTCCAAATTGGTCAGCAGGATGCCGCGTCGGGTCAGCTCTTCCTCGGTGTCACCGAACTCGATGTTGCGCAGGCCGTTCAGGTCAATGATCTCCACGCTGCCGGCGGGCCGGCCGTCCGGGATCGGCCCGGTCGGCGGCACTCCGCTGCCGGCGATCAAGGCAGCCGTCATCAGCGTGGCAATAAACGCAAATTGTCGCAATTTCATGGAATCCCCCAGTCCCCAACGGGACGGGAGCGTTCAGGTTGCTGCCGATCGCGGGATTACTGATTTTCCCACTGCTCGACCAGCTCATCCCAGTAGTCGGCGCTGAGCCGACGCCGCCCATGCGCCAACCAGCCATCGGTGTTTCGTTCCAGGTGCAACCCCACCTCGGCAAACGGGTCGATCCACGCACCCGGCTCCACGCCGAGCCGCGTCAGCGCCGAGTTGATCGGCCACCGCTCGCGCGGGACGTCGAGGACATCGTCGAACTGTGGACCCCACGACAGGGTCCCGCCCAGCCACACCGCCGCCGACTGGTAGCCATCGCCGCCGAAGAACTCCGCCTCCAGGTACGCCACCGGCCCCGACGTGGACCAGGCCGACAGCAACTCGACGAGCGGCGGCGACAGCACCAGCCCGAACGGCTGGTCGACGCTGGGATCGTCGGCCGCGTAATCCGGCAGCGACCCGGTCAGCTCGATCATCAACTGCGGGGTGATCGGCAGCAGCGCGAAGTCCTGGCGCAACTCGCCGAGGACCGCGTGATCCAGCTCGGCGGTCTGCTCCCGGAGTAACTCGGCGTCCGCGACCACCGCGCTGAGCTGGTAACCCATCAACCTCTCCGTCGTCCACAGCCTGTGGATAGAACATGTGTACGACGAGATTGTGTGCCCGCCGACCCCTTCGAACGGTACCGGTGCGACAGGCGTCACCCACCGACCATTCCCCGCGTCGAGGCCGGCTCAGATCTCGGACAGTTTCCGTTCAGGCGGAACGGAAACCGTCCAAGATCTCGCTGGGCGCGGTCAGCCGGAGGGGCCACCGCGTCGTCGGACCCGTTCAGGCCCGCCGGGCGAGCTGACTGACGAACGCGCGCCAGGCCGTCGGCGTGAAGGCGAGCGTCGGGCCGCTCGGGTCCTTGGAATCCCGTACGCCGACCACGTCGGCCAGGTCGTCGGCGACCTCCACACAGTTGCCGCCGTTGCCGCTGCTGCGGCTGCTCTTACGCCACCTTGCGCCGTTCAGCTCCATGACTCCGCCACTTCCCTGATGAGATCGACCGACTGCCAGTGGGACAGCGCCTCCCCGCGCACGTTCTCCCATGCCGCCATCATGGCCGCGATGTCCTCCGGGTCGCTAGCGACTTGGCCCTGGAGTTGGTTGTCCAGATAGCCCGCGACCCGGTGGTCAGGACTGTGCGCGATCACGAACGGCCCGTTCAGGCCGGCGTAGGCGCCGACCGTGCCGGGCACCACGTGGACCCGGATGTGCGGCTCGGCGCAGGCCGTCGCCACGGCCAGCAGTTGCTCGCGCATCGTCGACCGGCCGCCCACCGGGCGGCGGAGGATCGCCTCGTCGATGACCGCCGTGAACTGCGGCGGGTCGTCACGCTTGAGCACGCCCTGGCGGCCGAGCCGCACCGTGAGGTGCCGCTCGATCTCACCCCGGGGGATCAGGCCCGCGCCGCCCAGCACGGCGCGGGCGTACGCCTCGGTTTGCAGCAACCCCGGCAGGACGGTCGACTCGTACGACCGCAGCGACACTGCCTCCCGCTCGATCTCCTGCCACGGACGAAACCAAATGGGATCACGACGTCTTGAAGTGTCCGGCCAGATGTCCGACACGTCCTTGTGAAGGGCCTCGGCAGCCGCCAGGCGGTGCCGAGCATGCGGGATGCGGCCCTCGGCCAACCACCGCCCCACGGTCTTCGGGTCGACGCCGACGGTCTCGGCGAGAGATTCGGTGGTGTGCCCGGTGTCGCTGAGCGCCACTCGCAACGCGTCGTTCACGGCCCCTCCATCGAGATGTTTCAAATATCTGAGAACCATATCGCTACGCGGTGTATCTGTCTGGTGACGCACCCGAGGGTGGCCTGTAGAAGACGGCGCGACCGGTGGAGGCGCAGCAGCCCGGCGGTGGGCGTCAGTCAGAGGGTCGCCCCGGCGGGGAGGGCGGGGCGACCCTCTTCCACCGCGAAGGAGGCCCGCCCATGCCCCGCCGCCACCGGGATCACGTACCGACTCGCCCCACCTGGCGCTGCGCGGCATGCGGCATCGCCTGGCCCTGCTCGGCGGCGAAGCTGCGGTTGCTCGGCGAGTATCGACACGACCGGCTGGCGCTGACCGTCTACCTGGCGACCCTTTACGCCGAGGCCGGCGAACACCTCACCGACGTCGACCCGGCCCGCCTGACCGAACGCTTCCTCTCCTGGGCGCGCGCCCGCGCCTGATCGGCTTGCCGTGCTCGCGCGGGGTCGGGCTGGCGTGCCGGTGCCTGGCCGGGCTGCCGTGCCCGCGCCTGATTGGGCTGGCGTGCCCGCGCCTGATTGGGCCGGCGTGCCCGCGCCTGATTGGGCCGGCGTGCCCGCGCCTGATTGGGCCGGCGTGCCGGTGCCTGGCCGGGCTGCCGCGCCGGATGGTGCTGCCGCGCCCGCGCGGGATCGGGCTGCCGCCCGTGCCTGATCGGGCTGCGGCGCTCGCACCGGATGGGGCTGCTTCGCCTGGGTCCGCGCCTACCCTGTAGAGCTGCCCCATTTGTGGGGCTGCCCCAATTTTGGGGCAGCTCTACAGGCTGCACATCCTGGGCATGCTCCCTGCGGCCTGTGCGGCCTGTGCGGCCTGTGCGGCCTGTGCGGCGACTGCGGCGACCCCGCTGACCACGGCGACCGCGGCCACCGCAGATGTCAGGGTCGCCAGATTGCCACCTCGATGTCCCCTTGCCGCTCGGCGAAGCGGCCGTCTCGTGCTGCCTTCGTCAAGAGCTGGCGCAGATCCGCCGAGAAGGCCGGGAGCCGGTCGCCGAAAAGGTGCGGTGCCGAACTGGACAGCGAGAACACCGCCGAGGTGACCTCGTCCACGGAGCGTTCCACGACGGTCCCCTGTTCGACAGTGATCCGGGTGGGGCCGCTGAAGCCCGCCGCGCGCATGATTTCGGCCTCTCCGGAGGGGGTGCCCGCCGGCAACAACCCCTGGCCGGCCCGACGGATCGGCCCCAGGTAGCTCGCTACCAGGTCGTTGATCTGCTGCCAGGGTGCTCGGGGGTACGGCAGGGGGTCGTCTCCGGTCGCGCCCTGATGCGTGTTGGCGCCCACGTGGACCCAGGCCCCGTCGGGCGTGAGCATGTCGCGGACGCGACGAGCCACGAGCGGACGGTCCATCCAGTGGAACGACTGGGCGAACGTGGCCACCCGGAAGGTGCCCAGGTCGGCCGGCAGGGCCTCGGCGCGTAGGTGCCGCCACTCGACGCTGATCACACCGACCCCGACCCCGCCCCCGACACCGACCCCGACCCCGACAGCTCTGCGCCGCCCCTCCGCGAGCATGTCCTGGTCGGCGTCGACGCCCACCGCCGCCTCGAACAGCGGCGCGAGCAGCAGCGTCAACGATCCGGGTCCGCAGCCCACGTCCAGGAGTCGACCGGTGCCGTCGAGGTCGAGCGCGGTACGGATGGCATCGGCGAGGGCAGCCGGGTAGGGCCGCCGTCCGACGCTGTAGTGGCGGGCGCTGCCCGCGTACAAGGTCTCGTCCCACTGCCATGCCGCCTCGGTCACGAGGTCGATGAGACCACGGGACGGCGTCTGGCGTGGACCGTGACGTACGCCGGCGCATGTTAATCTCCCTCAGCTCACATGATCACGTTGAGCGACCGAGGGGACACCTGGCTGCCGAGGTCCCGTGCGCGGTGGGCGGCCCGGACGAGTAGCGCGGCCGGTGGTGAGCGTTTGATGAGCAGATACAAACGGACCGGCGGTGACGTCGTTCGGTGGCCGGACAACTCCGACGCTCGGGCAGCGCTCGCGGAGTGGCTCGCCGGCTCGGCGGCGTACCTCTCGGGTGATTCTCTTGATTTTCGCGGCGCGGACCTCAGCCGTCTCGATCTCCTTGACGCCTATCTCGCCGATTCCCAGCTGGTCGGCGTCCGGTTCGAGGAGGCCAACCTCGGTGCCGCCAACCTGGCAAATGCCGAGGCGCGGGGCGCGGATTTCTCCTCCGCCGACCTGGCCAAGGCGGACCTGGTCGGCTGCGCGGGGGGTGCGGCGCGGTTCCGTTCGGCCCGGTTGTTCGCGGTGCAACTCGATGACGCTGTGCTGGACGGTGCCGATTTCGGTCACGCGATCCTCAATTCCGCCACGCTCTACAAGACGGATCTGCGCGGCGCCAACCTGGAGTACGCCAGCCTGCGCTGGTGCAAGCTGGGCGGCACGAGCATGCCGACGGTGCTGAGCGGCGCGCGGATGTTCGGCTGCCAGCTCGACGGCGCGAAGGGGGCCGTCGTCGGCCCGGTCTTCGTCGACGAGGGCGCGACCCGGTCCCTCGGCGGCGGCGACCTCGAAGCGTGGCTCTCGGCGCAGGGCGCGGAGAGTGTTCGGGTGGTGGGCTGACGCCGAGACGAGTCAGGGCCGGTCCCCGTGAGGGCCGGCCCTGTCGTTGGTGCAGCTCAGGCGAGCGGAGGATACGAGATTCGAACTCGTGAGGGTGTAAACCCAACACGCTTTCCAAGCGTGCGCCCTAGGCCTCTAGGCGAATCCTCCGCGAGCCAGGATACAGGCCCCCGCCGGCCGGGCCACCCCACCACCCCCTGAAGATCGACGGGCGGTCGGGTAGGCTTGGCGGCACCTCCCGTGCGGCGGTATCTCGTGAACCTCCCCAGGGCCGGAAGGCAGCAAGGATAAGCGAGCTCTGCCGGGTGCACGGGAGGCCTTTTTGTCTGTGGGCCGGTTGATCCACTCGACATCCCTGATGTCGGGGCATCCCGGGGCTGCGGACACCCCGATTTCCAGGAAGCCGAGTCGATCAAGCGCGGCGGCCAGGTCGATCAAGCCCGAGAGCCCAGGTGCCCCGGCGGGGTGGGTGGTCACCCGCGCCCGACCGGCGCAGAATGGCTCGGTCGAGAGGAGGCGGGACGAGTGACGCTGGCGCTCTACCGCAAGTACCGGCCGCGTACCTTCGCTGAGGTCATCGGCCAGGAGCACGTGACCGAGCCGCTGTCGCAGGCGTTGCGCAGCGGGCGGCTCAACCACGCCTACCTCTTCTCCGGCCCTCGTGGCTGCGGCAAGACCACCAGCGCCCGGATCATGGCCCGCTCGCTCAACTGTGAGCAGGGCCCCACCCCCGAGCCGTGCGGCAAGTGTGCGTCCTGCCGCTCGCTGGCCACCGACGGTGCCGGCTCGATCGACGTGATCGAGATCGACGCGGCCAGCCACGGTGGTGTCGACGACGCCCGTGAGCTGCGCGAGCGTGCCTTCTTCGCGCCGGCCAACAGCCGCTTCAAGATCTATATCATCGACGAGGCGCACATGGTCTCGACCCAGGGCTTCAACGCCCTGCTCAAGCTGGTCGAGGAGCCCCCGGAGTACGTCAAGTTCATCTTCGCCACCACCGAGCCGGAGAAGGTCCTCGGCACGATCCGGTCGCGGACCCACCACTACCCGTTCCGGCTGTTTCCGCCGAAGGTGGTCCGCCCGTACCTGGAGCAACTCACCCAGGCCGAGGGCGTCGCCGTCGAGCCGGCGGTCTTTCCGCTGGTGGTCCGCGCCGGTGGCGGCAGCATGCGGGACAGCCTCTCCGTGCTCGACCAGCTCATCGCCGGCGCCGGCCCGGAGGGGGTCAGCTACGCCCGGGCCGTCGCGCTGCTCGGGGTCACCGACTCCGCGCTGATCGACGAGATGTGCGACGCGCTGGCCGCCGGTGACGGCGCGGCCGCGTACGCCACCGTCGACCGGGTCGCCGAGGCCGGCCACGACCTGCGCCGGTTCGCCGCGGACCTGCTCGAACGGCTCCGCGACCTCATCGTGATCCAGCAGGTGCCGGACGCCGCCGCGAAGGGCCTGATCGACGGCCCCGCCGACCAGATCGAGCGGATGGCCGCCCAGGCCGCGCAACTCGGGCCGGGCACGCTCTCCCGCTGTGCCGACATCGTGCACGACGGTCTGATCGAGATGCGTGGCACCACCGCGCCCCGCCTGCTGCTGGAGCTGATCTGCGCCCGGATGCTGCTGCCCGGCGCGGACGACTCCACAGGTGGCCTGCTCCAACGCCTCGAACGCATGGAACGCCGGCTCACCCTGACCGGCACCGACGCGCCGCCGGCCGCCGCCGGCTCCGCTCCGGCCGCCCACCCGGGAGTACGCCCACAGCCGAGCCCTCCGGTCCCGGCTGCCGCACACCCCGCACCCGTCAACGCCCCGACCTCCGCGCCGCCGTGGGCGGTCGACCCGGCCGCGTACCCGGCACAGAGCGCCGCGGGCCCGGGTGCTCCCGCGTCGGCTGCTGCGGTCTCCGGCGCACCCGCCTCGCACGGCCCGGTCGGTGGCGCATCTGCTCCGACCTCCGGCGCGTCTGCCGCGCATACCCTGACCTCTGGCGCGTCTGCCGCGCATACCCTGACCTCCGGCGCGTCTGCCGCGCATGCCCCGACCTCCGGTGCACCTGCCTCGCACGCTCCGACCTCCGGCGCGTCTGCCGCGCACGTCTCGGCCGCCGACTCGCCGATCCCGGCGTCACCCGGTGCGTCAGCCGTCGCCGGGCCGGCACCCGTTTCGCCCGCCGGGCCGGCCCCGCGTCGTGTGGTGCCACCGTCGGCGGTGCTGCCCGACCCGGCCACGCCCCAGCCGCCCCGACCGGGAGCGCCGGCCGCGGCGCTGGACGCCGTCGCGGTCCGCCGCGTCTGGCCCGATGTGGTGGGCAAGGTCAACCGGACCAACAAGCGGATCGCCGCCCTGATGCGCGACGCCGTGGTGCGTGAACTCGACGGCGACATGCTGGTGCTGACGGTGAAGTCCACCGTGCTGGCCAAGATGATGGCCGACCATGCGGCGGTGCTCACCGACGCGCTCTACGAGGAGTTGGGCGGGCGCTGGCAGATCCGCTGCGAGGTCGCCGGTGAGCGCGGTGGTGTCTCGTTGTCCGGTCCGCAGCGCGCGCAATCCGCCGCGCCGGCCCGACCCGCCGCCCCCGTGGCGAATCCGACCGCCGCGCCGAACGCTCCGAGCGGGAACGCCGTTGCCGGCCCGCCGAGCGGACCGTCCGCCGCGCCGAACCCGTCAGTCGCTGCCGCCCTGCCGGGTGGGCCGTCCAGCGTGCCCTATCCGAGCAGCGCCGCCAGTCCGGCGACTGCACCGGCCGCCGCGCCAAACCCGAGCAGCGCCGCCAGCCCGGCGACTGCACCGGCCGCCGCGCCAAACCCGAGCAGCGCCGCCAGCCCGGCGCCTGCGCCGGCCAGCGCGCCGAACTCGACAAGCGTTGCCGGCTCGGATGCCCGTGGCGGCCTGCCGGGAGGCGCGGTTGCGCGTGCCGGTGGAGGCGGGGAGGGCTACGGCGCGCACGGCTCGGGTCGGCAGGGCGGAGCGCAGCCCGCCGGGCCGGCGGACGCACAAGGCTCGGCCCGGCCGGGCACAGCACAGCCGGGCGCGTCGGCAGACGACGAGGACGACTGGCCGGAGGCGGCCCGTCCTGGCGGTGGCGAACCGGCCGCCGAGGCGACCGATGACGAGGACTGGCCGGAGGCCGCTCGTCCGGGTGGCGCGTCGGCGGGGAACGCCCCAGGCCCGGATGCTGGACCGGGTGGCCCCGGCTCAGCACCAACCCCGACCGGCCCGAACAGCGGCGGCCCGAACAGCAGCGGCGGGAACGGCAGTGGACCAGGCGGCAGCGGACCGGGCGCCGGCCCGAACGGCGGCCGACCAGGCGGTGGCGCGAACGGCGGTGGCGCGAACGGCGCCGGCCCGAACGGCGCCGGCCCGAACGGCGCCGGCCCGAACGGCGGTGGCGCACCGGTGAGCAGCGCCATCGCCGCGGCTCGTGCGGCGGCTGCGGGGCGCGGCGTGCGTACCGGATCGGCGGCCCGGCCCGTCGCGGACGCCGAGTGGGCCGGCGAACCGCCCTACGACCCTGACTTCGACGGCCCGGTGCGGGGTGGTCGACCAGGTGGCGCAGCGCCAGCGGCACCTGTCTACGAGGGGTTCGATCCGGGCGACGAGCCGTTGGACGAGGTCATCGACGAGAAGACCGCCCGGGAGTCCAGCGAGGAGCAGGCGGTACGGCTGCTGCGCGAGACGTTCGGCGCCGAGAAGATCGACGAGGTCGACGCCCGCTGACAACCGCGCCGGCTCGGCGATTCGCGCGGTTGCGGCTGCCGTCTCAGGTCGAGGCGGAATGTGCGAGATCGCGCACGGGACGCGTCTCGGCCAGCAGGACGCCCAGGCAGCAGGCCCAGAGGGGGAAGGGCAGCACGGCTACCCGTTCCATGCCGCCCACCCCGATCCCCATGCCCTGCTGGGCGAAGAACAGCACCGTCCCGACCAGCGCGATGATCCCGGCGGCGAGGGTGATCCGTCGCCACCGGCCGAGCGTCGTGGTGGCCGGTGCGAAGCCGGCGAGGAGCAGACCGACGTTGCCCACTCCCATGATCAGGAACGCGCCGAGGACGTGCAGGTTCTCGTCGACGTCGGCCGGGTAGAGAGCCGCCAGGGCGTACCCGACGGTGGCCAGCAGCAGGAGCGCCTGCGCGCAGCGCACGACGACGCCGCGACCGAGGAGCCGCCAGGTCAGCAGGAGCCCGGCCACGAGCAGCACGGCGGTGGCCAGCATCGCGGCGTTCATCAGCGGATGCCAGGGCGAGCACACGTAGCGGGGTCTGGTGGTGTCCCAGACGCCGCAGTGGGCGTTGCCGAGGTCGCTGATGTTGTGGGTGGCCCAGCTGTAGGCCGGCTGCCGCCAGCGCAGTCCGGTGATCAGGCTGGCGACGAGGAAGGCCGGTGCGGCTGCCACCCAGCACAGCGCGCCGGCCCGGCCGGTGCGGTTGAGATTCATGCCGTTGAGCACACCAGCGTGACGGGTCCCGGCGCACTACTGGTAGATGGCCGTTTCGGGGTAGTGACAGCCGTACCCGGAGGGCTCGCTGTGGGGCACGCACCGGACGGGGGCGTGGTCGGTCCCAGCGGATAGGCTGGGCGGCGGCCGAGCAGACGAGTGCGAGAAGGAGCCATCCGTGCGCCCAGGTGGACAGCCGAACATGCAGCAGATGCTGAAGCAGGCGCAGCAGATGCAGCAGCAGATCGCCGCCGCCCAGGCCGAGCTGGCCGAGGCCGAGCTGACCGGCACCGCCGGCGGTGGGCTGGTCACCGCGACCGTCTCCGGCGCCGGTGAGCTCAAGGCCATCAAGATCGACCCGAAGGCCGTCGACCCGGACGACGTGGAGACGCTTGAGGATCTGGTCGTCGCGGCCGTGCACAACGCCGCCGAGGCGGCACGGGAGCTGACCGAACGCAAGATGGGTCCGGTCGCCGGCGGCATGGGCGGCCTCGGCCTGCCCGGTTTCTGAGCCGGCAGATGTACGAAGGTGCCATCCAGGACCTGATCGACGAGTTGGGCCGGTTGCCGGGCGTGGGTCCGAAGAGCGCTCAGCGGATCGCGTTCCACGTCCTGTCGGCGGATCCGGCCGACGTCAACCGGTTGGCCGGCGCGCTGCGCAAGGTCAAGGAGCTGGTGCGGTTCTGCACGACCTGCTACAACGTGGCCGAGTCCGAACAGTGCCGGATCTGCCGAGACCCGCGACGCACCGACGAGGTGCTGTGCGTGGTGGAGGAGCCCAAGGACGTGGTCGCGATCGAGCGGACCGGTGAGTTCCGCGGTCGCTACCACGTGCTGGGCGGCGCGATCAATCCGCTGGAGGGGATCGGTCCGGACAGCCTGCGCATCCGGGAGCTGATGATCCGGCTCGGTGGTGGCGGCATCCGGGAGTTGATCCTGGCCACCGACCCGAACACCGAGGGCGAGGCGACCGCCACCTATCTGGCGCTGATGGTGAAGCCGATGGGGATCTCGGTGACCCGGCTGGCCAGTGGGTTGCCGGTCGGCGGCGACCTGGAGTACGCCGACGAGATCACCCTGGGCCGGGCCTTCGAGGGGCGCCGGGCCGTCTGAGTCGTACCGCGCGGGGGTGGTGCCGTCGACGACGGCGCCGCCCCCGTTCCGGTGTCCGGCCGAGCACGGATCGATGTGTCGCACCATGTCTGCGTCGTGCCGTTGACTGTCAGACCTTCTCGCAAGGTGTCGGCTTGGTAGCGATTGCCTAACGCCCGTTCCGCTTCACGTGTGACATGTCATAGCCTCCCGCACACGGACCGAGCCACAGCTCGGCGTGGTCATGCGCATGACAGAGGTGAGAGATGCAGGCGAGAAGGCTTAAAACGGCCGTGGCCATCGCGGCCGTTGCCGCTCTGGCGGTCGGCGCGGCCGGCTGCGCGGAGAGCGAGCGCGGCGACAGTGGCGAGGCCAAGACTGGCGGCACCTTCATCTTCGCGGGTGCCGGTGACCCGAAGAACTTCGACCCGATCTTCAACGATGACGGTGAGTCGTTCCGGCCGGTCCGGCAGATGTTCGACACCCTGGTGAGCCACAAGCCGGGCACCGCGGAGCTTCAGGGCGGCCTGGCGGAGAGTTGGGAGCACGACCCGGAGGGCAAGGTCTGGACGTTCAAGCTCCGCCAGGGCGTGAAGTTCCACGACGGTACGCCGTTCAACGCCGCCGCGGTCTGCTTCAACTTCGACCGCTGGTACAACATGAAGGGCGCTGCCGCCCAGTCCCAGATGATCTACTACACGGACGTCTTCGGGGGCTTCGCCAAGAACGAGAGCGAGTCCGCCGGCAAGCCGCTCTACAACAAGTGTGAGGCGCAGGGCGACGGCACCGCGGTCGTCACGCTGAACCAGTACAAGGGCGCCTTCCCGGGGGCCTTCGCGCTGACCTCGCTCTCGATCGCGAGCCCGGAGGCGCTGAAGAAGTACGACGCCAACACGGTGAAGCAGAACGGCGACTCGTTCGAGTACAGCGCCTTCGCGACCACCAACCCGGTCGGCACCGGCCCGTTCACCTTCGGTGGCTGGGACAAGGCCAAGAACGAGATCACCCTGAACCGCAACCCGGACTACTTTGGCGACAAGGCCAAGGTGGACAAGATGATCATCAAGATCATCAAGGACGAGAGCACCCGCAAGCAGGAGCTTCGTGCCGGCACCGTCCAGGGCATCGACTTCCCGGCCCCGGCCGACCGCAAGGCGCTCGAGGGTGAGGGCTTCCAGGTCGTCAACCGCCCGGCGTTCAACATCCTCTACCTCGGCCTCAACCAGAAGAACCCGAAGCTGAAGGACCTGCGGGTGCGCCAGGCGATCGCCTACGCCCTCAACCGCCAGCAGTTGGTGCAGACCAAGGGTCCGGGTGGCGCGAAGGTCGCCGACGAGTTCCTGCCGGACACCGTGCTCGGCTACGCCCCGGACGTGCAGAAGTACGAGTACAACCCGGAGAAGGCCAAGCAGCTCCTCAAGGACGCTGGCGCCGAGGGTCTGACGCTCAACTTCTACTACCCGCCGGACGTCACCCGGCCGTACATGCCGAACCCGCAGGAGATCTTCACCGTCCTCGCCAACGACCTGCAGGCCGTCGGCATCAAGGTCAACGGTGTTCCTCGCCCGTGGAACGGTGGCTTCAAGGACGACGTGCAGCAGTTCGGCAAGCACGACCTGCACATCCTCGGCTGGACGGGTGACTACAACGACCCGGGCAACTTCGTCGGCACGTTCTTCGGACGGGGCAAGATCGAGTTCGGCGACCAGTCGATGACCGAGATGTTCGACGCCATCACCAAGGCTGACGGCATCGTCGACGAGGCGGGCAAGAAGGCGGCCTGGGAGCAGGTCAACCGCGACATCGCCGCCAAGTGGCTGCCGGCCGTTCCGGTCTGGCACGCTCCGCCGGCCATCGTCGTCACCAAGGATGTCAAGGGCCTGGTGGCCAGCCCGTTGACCGACGAGCGATTCAACACGGTCAGCATCAGCAAGTGACGTCCCTCGGCTGAGGCCGTAGGCGTGATCGGCCCGGGTCCGGGGTTCCTCCCGGCCCGGGCCGATCCGCGATCTTTGAGAGTCTGGTGTGTGAGAGATGTTGCGAGTCATAGTTCGCCGCCTGTTGCAGCTGGTGGTGACCCTCATAGCGCTGTCGGCGCTGATCTTCATCTGGCTGCGGAACCTGCCCGGTGGCCCAATCGAGGCACTGCTCGGCGAGCGGGCGACGCCCGAACGTCGCGAGCTGCTGACCAAGGCGCTCGGCTACGACCAGCCGATCCTGGTGCAGTACGGCAAGTTCATGCAGCGGGTGTTGACGGGCGATTTCGGCAACTCGATCCGGACCGGTGACCCGGTCACCGAGGTGATCAGCCGCGCCTTCCCGGCCACCATCGAGCTGGCCGTCGCCGCGATGATCATCGCCGTCGGCCTCGGTGTGCCGCTCGGCTACCTCGCCGCCCGCTGGCGCGGACGGTGGCCGGACAACCTCACCATCGCCGGCACGCTGCTCGGCATCTCCATCCCGATCTTCTTCCTGGGCTACCTGCTCAAGGACGTCTTCACCCAGAACATCCACTGGTTCCCGCCGTCCGGGCGGCTCACCACCGGACTGGAAAACACGAACGTCACCGGGTTCTTCGTGCTCGACGGCCTGTTGACCCGCGAGTTCGACGCCAGCGCGGACGCGCTGTGGCACCTGATCCTGCCGGCGATCACCCTCGCCACCATTCCACTGGCGGTGATCGTGCGGATCACCCGCGCCAGCGTGCTCGACGTCCTGGACGAGGACTACGTACGGACCGCCGAGGCGAAGGGCCTGCGTCACCGGACGATCCGCGGCCGGCACATCCTGCGCAACGCCCTCCTGCCCGTGGTCACGACCATCGGCCTGCAGACCGGTGCGCTGCTCTCCGGCGCGGTGCTCACCGAGAAGGTCTACAACTGGGGCGGCATCGGCACCCTGATCACCGACTCGATCAGCGGCGGCCGCGACTACCCGGTGCTCCAGGCGATCATCCTGCTGGCCGCGCTGGTCTTCGTGGTGGTCAACCTGCTGGTCGACCTCTCCTACGCCTTCATCGACCCGAGGGTGCGTGTGCGATGAGTGACCCGATCACCCAGGCCGGCACTCCGGCTCCCCGTCCCGGGGAAGACAAGCCACGTCCCGGCATGAGCGAGCGCAGCATCGGCCTGCTCGGCGACCGCAAGAAGGCACGGCTCGACGAGCTGGCCCAGGCGAGTGCCTCCGACCGGGGCGGGATCAGTCTCGTCCGCGACGCCCTGCGCCGGCTGCGGCGCAACCCGGTCGCCGTCGTCGGGGCCGTGATCGTGGGGCTGTTCGTCCTGGTGGCGATCTTCGCCCCGCTGATCGCACCGCACGACCCGGTGCAGCGCTTCGACGAGTTGACCAAGGGCCTCACCGTGGACACCATCCCGGGGGCCAGCAGTGGGTTCCCGTTCGGCTCCGACCCGCTCGGCCGGGACTTCCTGTCCCGCATGATCTACGGCGCACGGCAGACGCTCTTCGTGGGCGTACTCGCGACTCTCATCGGTCTCGCGCTCGGGGTCCTGATCGGCGCGATCGCCGGCGCCTTCGGCGGCTGGGTCGACGTGGTCCTGATGCGACTCACCGACGTGATGCTGGCCCTGCCGAGCCTGCTGCTCGCGATCACCCTGGTCGCGATGGCCAGCCGGTCGAGCCAGTGGACTGTCATCTTCGCGGTGGCAATCGTGAGCGTGCCGATCTTCGCGCGGCTGCTGCGCGGCTCGATGCTGGCCCAGCGGGAGAGCGACCACGTGTTGGCCGCCCGCGCGCTCGGCGTCAAGGAGCGCAACATCGTGCTGCGGCACATGTTGCCCAACTCGTTGACCGCCGTGATCGTGCAGGCGACCCTGACCTTCGCGGTGGCCATTCTGGACGCCGCGGCGCTGTCCTTCCTGGGCCTCGGCGACCCGGACATCAACCGGGCCGAGTGGGGCCTGATGCTCGGCGTGGACGGCCAGCGCTACTTCGAGGTCCGCCCGGAGTTGGCGTACTACCCCGCGCTCGCGATCATCGTGGTCGCGCTCGGCTTCACCCTGCTGGGTGAGGCGATGCGCGATGCGATCGACCCGAAGAACCGGCGGTGACCACGGTGAGCGCTGTCAGGGCGCCCGGACCCCGTCTCGGGCGAGCGCGAGGAGTGAGCTTGCGAGCCCCGCAGTCGCGAGTGAAGGACCACAGCAGTGAGGAAGTGACTCGATGAGCCTGCTCGACGTCCGTGACCTGAGCGTCGTGTTCCAGCGGCGCGGCGAGCGGCCCTTCACCGCCGTGGACAAGGTCAGTTTCACGGTGGAGCCGGGGCAGACGGTCGGCCTGGTCGGCGAGTCCGGCTGCGGCAAGAGCGTGACCAGCCTGGCCATCATGGGCCTACTGCCCAAGCGCGGTAACAAGGTCACCGGGGAGGTGCTCTTCGACGGCACCGACCTGCTGAAACTGCGACCGGACGACATGCGCGACCGACGCGGTCGGGAGATCAGCATGATCTTCCAGGACCCGCTCTCCTCGCTGAATCCCGTCATCCCGATCGGGGTCCAGGTGGCCGAGGTGTTGGAGCGCCACCAGGGCCGGGACCGCAAGCAGGCGCTGCGGGAATCGCGGGACCTGCTCGACGCGGTCGGGATCCCCGACCCGCAGCGGCGGCTCAGCGAGTACCCGCACCAGATCTCCGGCGGGATGCGCCAGCGCGCGCTGATCGCCATCGCGCTGGCCTGCAAGCCCCGGCTGCTGATCGCCGACGAGCCGACCACCGCGCTCGACGTGACCATCCAGGCGCAGATCCTCACCCTGCTCAAGCAGTTGGTCGACGAGACCGGCACCGCGCTCGTCATGATCACGCACGATCTGGGCGTGGTGGCCGGGCTCTGCGACACCGTCAACGTCCTCTACGGCGGCAAGGTGGTCGAGCGGCAACAGCGGCACGAGCTGTTCGCGCACGCCCGGCACCCGTACACCCACGGGCTGCTCAATTCGGTGCCCCGGCTGGACTCACCGCGCGGTGAGCGACTGCACGCGATCCGCGGTTCGGTCTCCGACAACATCCCGTGGGTCGAGGGGTGCGCGTTCGCGCCGCGCTGCGACAACGTCGTGGACGCGTGTCTCGAGGGACCGCCGCCGCTCGAACCCACCGCAACCGGCGGCGACCTCCGCTGCAACAACCCCGTCTCCGAGGAGGTGGCGGTCCGATGACCGAACAGACCGGACCCCTGATCGAGCTGCGCGACGTCAAGGTCCACTTCCCGATCAAGAGCGGCCTGCTCTTCGACCGCACCATCGGGTACGTCTACGCGGTGGACGGGGTGTCGCTGAGCATCCGCAAGGGCGAGACGTACGGCCTGGTCGGCGAGTCGGGCTGCGGCAAGTCGACGTTGGGTCGTGGCCTGCTGCGGCTGGTCGAGCCGACCGAGGGCGAGATCGTCTTCGACGGCATCGACGTGCGCTCGCTCAAGGGCGAGGCCATGCGGCAGGCCCGCCGCCGGATGCAGATGATCTTCCAGGATCCGCTCTCCAGCCTCGACCCCCGACAGTCGGTGGAGTCGCTGTTGGTGGAGGGGCTCAAGGCGCACGGGTTGGCCGGCGACAAGGCCGAGACGAACCGGCGGCTGCGCGAGACGCTGGAGGCCGTCGGCCTGCCCGCGTCGGCCCTCGGCAAGTATCCGCACGAGTTCTCCGGCGGCCAGCGCCAGCGGATCGGCATCGCCCGCGCGTTGGTGCTCAACCCGGACCTGATCGTCGCCGACGAGCCGGTCTCCGCGCTCGACGTGTCGATCCAGGCCCAGGTGCTCAACCTGCTGGAGGACCTGCAGAACGAGCGTGGCCTGACGTATCTGATCATCGCGCACGACCTGGCGGTGGTGCGGCACATCGCCGACACGGTGGGCGTCATGTACCTCGGCGGGCTGGTGGAGGAGGCATCCAGCGACGACCTCTACCGCGAGCCGATGCACCCGTACACCCGGGCGCTGATGTCCGCGGTGCCGGTGCCCGACCCGCTGGTGGAGGACCGCCGGGAGCGGATCCTGCTCGCCGGTGACCTGCCGTCGCCGACCAACCCGCCGTCCGGCTGCCGGTTCCACACCCGGTGCCCGTGGGCGCAACCCACCCGGTGCGCCGACGAGCGGCCGGAACTGCGCGACGTCGTCGGCGGACACCGGGTGGCCTGCCACTTCGCCGAGGACATCGCTGCCGGCCGGATCCGGCCGCACGAGGTCGAGGTGGAGCTGGTCCGCCCGAGCGAGGGCACCGGCCCCGTCGACCCGCCGGGTGAGTTGATCCCCACCCCGTGACGCCGCCGGGGGCCGTCCGGGAACGGACGGCCCCCGGACAGCGCGTGCTCCGGGTGGTTCAGACGGACGGGTACGTCGCTCGGGTGGCTCAGCGGACGGTACGTCGCTCGGGTGGCTCAGCCCTCGGGGCGGTGCAGCAGGCCCACCGCGACGCCGTGTACCGCGTCCAGCCCCGCCGGGTCGGCCAACGCGACCGACGTGCCGGTCACCGTGTACCACTCGTCGGCGTCCTTGTACTGCACCCGCAGGGTGACCTTGCCGTCCGCGTACTCGGTGCGCAGCGTCAGGTCACCGGTGACGACGCCCACCTCGTCGGTCATCACGCCGCCGGGGCCGGGCACGATGTCGGTGGTGCGGCTCTGCGGGCCGGCGGCGCCCCCCGAATCCGCGACCATGCCGGCACCCGGCACGGCGGCGGGGGTCTCGGCGGCGCCGTCCGCGGTCATGCCGGCGGCGGCCGGGACGCCCTCCCCGGCGGCGGTCACGTGTCGCTCCCCACTCAACAGCCCTCCAACATGTCGGTCAGGGCGACCTTCTCGGCGCTTGTCACCGTCAGCCGCCAGTAGTGCTTGACCGTCACCCAGTCCTGGGCGTACTTGCACCAGTACGATCGGTTTGCCGGCTTCCACTGGGACGGGTCCTGGTCACCCTTTGCCCGATTGGACGACGCGGAAACCGCGAAGAGCTGCGGACGGGTGGTGTCGTTGGCGAAGTCACCGCGCTTCGCGTCGTCCCACTCGTCGGCACCGGAGCGCCACGCGTTGGCCAACGGCACCATGTGGTCGATGTCCACGTCGGAGGGATCGGAGAAGCTGCGACCGTCGTAAACGCTCTCCCAGCGCCCACCGACCACGTTGCAGCCGGAGAGCTTCACGTCCTTGCCGTCGCGCTGGAGGATGCTGTCCCGCACGTCGCAGTTCTTGCCGGTGTCCCGCCAGTGCGGGAAGTGGTCGCGGCTGTAGCCCTTCATCGAGCCGGCGGTGGCCACGGTGAGCTGGCTCAGCTGCTCTGCCGCGTTGCCGCCGTCGTTCGACGACGGTGGTGTGGTCGGCTCGTCCTGTGGGACACAACCGGCCACGCCGAGTGCCAGCGCCGCGGCGAGCGCGATCACCGCCGCTCGCGGTCCTGATCTGGTACGCACAGACGACACCTCTCCAGCTTGCGGTCTCCCGGCGATTGCGCACAGTACCCGGGAATGGTTTCGGCGTTTCGTGGCGTCTCCCACATGATGCAAGGCACATTGGTGGGATGACCGCACCCGTACCGGCGCCTGCCCTCCGGATGGGCACCACCGCCGGCCGGGGCACGCTGCTCGCCGCCGTGCTCGCCTCTGGCATGGTCTTCCTCGACAGCACCGTCGTCAACGTGGCCCTGCCGAAGCTCGGGCAGGATCTCGGCGCGAACGTGGCCGATCTGCAGTGGACCATCAACGGCTACCTGCTGATGCTGGCGGCGTTCGTGCTTCTCGGCGGCGCGCTCGGGGACCGCTTCGGTCGCCGGCGGATCTTCCTCATCGGGGTGGTCTGGTTCACCGCCGCCTCGGTGCTGTGCGGGCTGGCCCAGGACACCGGCATGCTGATCGCGGCCCGGTTCCTCCAGGGCGCCGGCGGCGCGCTGCTCACGCCCGGGTCGCTGTCGGTGCTCCAGGCCAGCTTCCACCCCGACGACCGGGGCCGGGCGATCGGTGCCTGGGCCGGGCTGTCCGGGGTGTCCACCGCGCTGGGACCGTTCATCGGGGGCTGGCTGATCGACACGCTGTCCTGGCGCTGGATCTTCTTCCTCAACCTGCCGATCGCCGTGCTCGTGGTGCTGGCCGCGCTGCGCTGGGTGCCGGAGAGCCGGGACGAGAGCGCCTCCCGGACCGCGGGGCCGGGTCGGACCCGCCGGCGCTTCGACGTCGGAGGAGCACTGCTCGGCGCGCTCGCGCTGGCCGGCGTCACGTACGCCCTGATCGACGCACCGGCGCGTGGCTTCGACTCCGCCCCGGTGCTGATCGCAGCGCTGGTCGGGGTCCTGTCCGCGGTGGCGTTCGTGCTGCTGGAACGACGGCGGGGCGACGCCGCGATGCTGCCCACCGGGCTGTTCAGCAGCCGGCTCTTCTCGGTGCTGAACATCTTCACCGTGGTCGTCTACGCGGCGCTCGGCGGCTTCACCTTCTTCTTCGCCGTCTACCTGCAGAACGTGGTGGAGTGGTCGGCCTTCCGCACCGGCATCGCGTTGCTGCCGATGACCCTGCTGCTGTTGGTCGGGTCGGCCCGAGCCGGAGCGTTGTCGGCGCGGATCGGACCCCGGCTGCCGTTGGCCATCGGGCCGGTGGTGGCCGCGGTCGGTCTGCTGCTGCTGCGCGGCGTCGGCCCGGGCGCCTCGTACTGGACCGACGTACTGCCCGGGGTGCTGCTCTTCGGCATCGGGCTGACCCTGGTGGTGGCACCGCTCACCGCGTCGGTGCTGGCCGCCGTGCAGGACCGGTTCTCCGGGGTGGCCAGCGGCTTCAACAACGCCGCGTCCCGGGCCGGCGGCCTGCTCGCGGTGGCGGCGCTGCCGCTGCTCGTCGGCCTGTCCGGCAGCGGCTACGCGCAGAAGGCCGAGCTGACCGACGCGTTCCGGGGCGCCATGGTCTGGTGTGCGGGGCTGTTGCTGGCCGGGGCCGTGCTGGCTCTCGTGCTCGTGCACCGGCCGCCCCGCGCGGCCCCACCGTCGCAGCCCTGCCACTCGATGCCCGCGGCCACACCCCCGAGGTAGGCAACCACCTCGGGGGCGCGGCACGGGGTCATCAGCTGCGGGCGCGGTTGACGGCGCTGGTGACCGCCTTGATCGAGGCGGTGACGATGTTGGCGTCGGTGCCGACACCCCAGACCGTCCGACCGTCGACCTCGCACTCCACGTATGCGGCGGCCTGCGCGTCCCCACCCGAGGAGAGCGCGTGCTCGTGGTAGTCGAGCACCCGCACGCCCACTCCGACCGACTGGAGCGCGTTGACGTACGCGTCGATCGGGCCGTTGCCGATCGCGGCCAGGGACCGCTGCTCGCCGCCCACACCGACCTGGGCCTCGATCTCGACCTTGCCGTCGGCGGTGCCGATCGTGTAGCTGCTCAGCCGGACCGCCGGGTCGGGCTGGTGGTCGAGCAGGTAGTGCGTCGCGAAGATCTCCCACATGGCGCTCGGGTCGACCTCGCCGCCGTCGTGGTCGGTGACGTGCTGCACCACCCCGGAGAACTCGATCTGGAGCCGGCGCGGCAGGTCCAGTTGGTGCTCGCTCTTCATGATGTACGCGATGCCACCCTTGCCGGACTGCGAGTTGACCCGGATGACCGCCTCGTAGGTGCGGCCCAGGTCCTTCGGGTCGATCGGCAGGTACGGCACGGCCCAGGTGTGCTCGTCCATCGGCACCCCGGCGGCCTTGGCGTCGGCGGCGAGGGCGTCGAAGCCCTTCTTGATGGCGTCCTGGTGGGAGCCGGAGAAGGCGGTGTAGACCAGGTCGCCCGCGTACGGGTGGCGCTCGTGCACCGGCAACTGGTTGCAGTATTCGACCGCGCGCCGGATCTCGTCGATGTTCGAGAAGTCGATCATCGGGTCGATGCCCTGGGAGAACAGGTTGAGCCCCAGGGTCACCAGGTCCACGTTGCCGGTGCGCTCGCCGTTGCCGAACAGGCAGCCCTCGATGCGGTCCGCGCCGGCGAGCAGGCCCAGCTCGGCGGCGGCGACCCCGGTGCCGCGGTCGTTGTGCGGGTGCAGGCTCAGCACCACGCTGTCGCGGCGCGGCAGGTGTCGGTGCATCCACTCGATCGAGTCGGCGTACACGTTGGGGGTGGCCATCTCGACGGTGGCCGGCAGGTTGATGATCAGCGGCCGGTCCGGCGTCGGGTCGATCACGTCGATCACCCGGGAGCAGACCTCCAGCGCGTACTCCAGCTCGGTGCCCGTGTACGACTCCGGCGAGTACTCGTAGTAGATCTCGGTGTCCGGGGTGTGGATCTCCGCGTACTTCTGGCAGAGCCGCGCGCCGGTCGTGGCGATGTCGGCGATGCCGTCCCGGTCCAGCCCGAAGACCACCCGCCGCTGGAGGGTGGAGGTCGAGTTGTAGAAGTGCACGATGGCCCGCTTCGCGCCGCGCAGCGACTCGAACGTCCGCTCGATCAGGTGCTCCCGGCACTGCGTGAGCACCTGGATCGTGACGTCGTCCGGGATCATGTCCTGCTCGATGAGCTGCCGGACGAAGTCGAAGTCGGTCTGGCTGGCCGACGGGAAGCCGACCTCGATCTCCTTGTAGCCCATCTGGACGAGCAGCTGGAACATCCGCCGCTTGCGCTCGGGCGACATCGGGTCGATCAGTGCCTGGTTGCCGTCGCGCAGGTCCACGGCGCACCAGCGGGGGGCGGCGTCGACGTGCCGGGTGGGCCAGGTGCGATCCGGCAGGTCGATCCGGAACTGCTCCCGGTACGGCTGGTAGCGGTGGTACGGCATCCGGCTCGGGCGTTGCCGAGCGATCGGATCGGTCTCGGCGTCGGTGACAGGTTGAGCCATCTCAGAGTGCTCCCTGGAACATGTGGCGTCAGCAGATCGGAAGGTGTCGGCGGAATGCCGGGCAACGGTGCGCGGCGGTGCCGAGAAGAAAATCGGATGTGCTGGACGGCGCGATGCGACTCCGCGACGAGGTGCCGGCCGGTCAGGCCTCGTCGCGGCGGCTAAGGAGGAGCAGCGCCCGCCACATGACCACGTCACCCTACGTGATGAAACGGAAGGGGGAAAGGCAGGTCCGGACTATGGGACCAGTGTTCCGGCCTGTTCCGGGGCCTCGGCACCCAGTCGTGGAGTCCGTTCGGCCCAGGCCACCACCGGTACGACAGCCAGCCCGACGAGCACGAAGATCGCTGCGGCCGGTAACCAGCCCCACCCGCCGGTGGTCACCCCGAGCGCGGTCAGACCGGCCGGGGCGATCAGGTACTGCACCTGGGAGCCGAGCCGGAACGCCCCCACGTACGCGCCGCGCTGGGCGGCCGGCGGCAGGGTGGCGGTGAGCCCCCAGGCGCCCGCCGACTCGATCAGCTCGGCCAGGATCAGCACCATGGCGGCGGCCACCAGCACCACCACGGTGAGCAGGCCCCGGGTCAGCCCGGAGAGCGGCAGGACCAGACAGAACAGGGCGATCAGCAGGGCACCCCGGCGGGAGGCTCGGGCGGCGCCCGGCGCGGTGTCGGCGCCCCGGCTCAGACGTACCTGGAGCAGCACGACCAGGACCGTGTTGAGCAGCACCAGCCCGGCGATCACCGTCTTCGGGGCATCGGTGTGGGTGAGGATCCAGAGCGGCATCACCGTCAGGTAGAGCGTCTGGTGCGCGGTGAGCAGCCCGGACAGCAGGGACACCGCCACGAACGGGCGGTCGCGGAGCACGGCGAGCCGACCCATCGGCTCCACCGGCCGGGTGACCTGCGGCAGCCGGGGCAGTCGCCGCACGAAGAGAGCCGTCACCAGGAAGACCGTCGCGATGAACCAGACCATTCCCCGGTACGCCGCCATCGTGTCCACCGTCAGCACCACGCCGCTGATCACCGCACCCAGCCCGAAGCCGACGTTCAGCGACGAGCGCTGGTACGCCATCGCGGTGACCCGTTCCGCCGGGGGCAGCGCGTTGATCGAGTAGACCTGCACGGCCACGCCGCTCGCGGCCTCCACGGCGGCCAGAGCCACCACCACGGCGAGGAACCCGGCGAAGCCGCCGACGAACGGGTACGTCGCGAAGAGCGCCGCGTTGAGCACCAGCCCGACCACCCAGACCCGCTGCGGTCCGTACCTGTCGGTGAGTCCGCCCAGCGGCACCGTGCCCAACAGCGACACCCCCGCCGCGATGGACAGCCCCAGCCCCACCTGGGCGGCGCTGAGCCCGAGCGCCCGGGTGAAGAAGACGGCGCTGCCGGCGTGGAACAGCCCGCTGCCGACGGCGTAGACCATGGCCTGCACGGCCAGTGCGCGGGTCAGCCCGGCCGGCGGTACGACGTCTCGGACGGCGGTGCGGATGGATTCTCTGGTCCCCATGGTCGGGAGTGAATCGGGTCCCCAGGACCTCGGTCGAATCTTTTAGGCTGGACCGAATCCTGCTCCTGGGGGGCGTGTGTCCGAGTTGCGGTTCAGTCTGGCCGACGTGGCGGGAGTACGGCTCGCCGTGTCACCGGTCAACGAGACGGTCATGAGCATGTGGGCGCTGGCCAGACCGGTCCGCTACGCGGTGCACCTGCCCTGGATCGACCGGGCCCGGGTGACGTTGCGTCGTCCCGAGGTGACCGACCGGGTCCGACCTCTGGTGGGGTTGGTCGTGCCGGGCCGCTGGCTGCCCGACTTCCTCACCCCGGCGGCCCGACCGAACGTGGAGATGGCCGAGCAGCTCGACCAGATCGCCGCGACGCCGCCGGCCGTGGTGGTCCAGGACCTGCTGGCGACCACCTGGCGAAAACCACTGAGCCCATTCGGGCGGGCGCTGCTCGCCGACCCCGGCGGGCTGCTGCCGCAGGTCGTCGATGCGGTCCGGGTCTGGTACGACGAGGCGATCGCTCCGGACTGGCCGCGGATGCGGGCGCTGCTCGACGCCGACGTGGCGTACCGGGCCGCCCAGCTCGCCGAGAGTGGCGCCGGTCGGTTCTTCGAGCAGCTCCACCCGAGCCTGCGCTGGCACGGCGACCGGGTGATCAGCGACGACACGTTCGAGCGGGACTTCGACCTCCGCGATCGTGGGCTGGCGCTGAACCCGACGGTGTTCACCGAACAGCACGTGCTGTGGAACCTGCTGGAAGATTCGCTGCCGGCCGGCGCGTACCCGGTCCGTGCCGTCGGGACGCTCTGGGAGGCGACCGGGCCAACGCCCGGCGACCCACTGGCCCGGGTGATCGGCCCCGGCCGGGCCGCGCTGCTGCACCTGCTGGTGACGGCGTCGACCACCACCGATCTGGCCCGACTCACCGGGATGTCCGCCGGTAACGTCTCCCAGCACCTGGCCGCGCTGCACGCCGCCGGCCTGGTCTCCCGGTCCCGCCAGGGTCGGCACGTCCTGTACCGCAACACCGAGGTCGCGGCGGTCCTGCTTCGCGCCAGCGGCGGCGAGTAGGCACGCCGACCGGTCAGCCGAGCAGGAGTTCGGCAAGCGGCCGACGGCGGCGCAGACCGGTCTCCTCGGCGACGAGGTCGGCCGGGAGGCTGAGTGGGTCACCGAGTTGCCCCACCGCGAGCGCCGCGTACGGCCGCACGTCGGCGGGGAGGTGCAGGTCGGCGCTGAGTCCGGCGCGATCCACGGTGAGGACCTGACGCACGTGCAGCCCGAGCGCGGTGGCCTGCACCGTGAGATGGGCGACCGCCTGACCCAGGTCGTACGCGATTCCGTCGGCTGGCGCGGCGTCGGGTGTGGTGTCGCCGTCGACGTGCGCGGCGAGCAGCAGGGCGGCGGCACGGTGTGCCCAGCGTTGGTCGCGCTCGGGCAGGTTGACCAGAATCCGCTTCCAGGTCTCGTCGTCGCGGTGGCCGAGGGTGAACCGCCAGGGCTGGCGGTTGCCCAGGGACGGTGCCCAGCGGGCCGCCTCCAGGAGGAGGGACGCGTCCGTGGCGTTCAACTCCTCGGTGGGGTGGAACGCCAGCGGACTCCAACGGTAGGCGAGCAGCGGAGTGAGATCGGCCATACCTAGATCGTCCCGTATGGGCGATTCGCCCCCTCAGGGCGGGGTGACAAATGTGGGCAAGGGCACCCGTAACGGGATGAAGATCAGGGCGTTCCTGCGCTCGGGCTGTCCGACGGATCAGGGGTTGGCGGCGCGGCGGTGTCCAGCGGGTCCCGGTCGACGACCACCGGGCCGGCCAACTGCACAGTGGCCGGCGCCGGGCCCGGCGGCGCGGCCAGCCGCAGCGTCCCCGCCCCGGTCCGCACCCCGGTCGGAGTGCCGTCCCGCTCGTAGCAGTAGATGCCCACCTCCACCGGAGCGTTGAGCGACGCCGAGGTGGAGTCCACCGAGTAGCAGGTACCGGTGAGGCCCTCGGGTGGGCTGGCTGGAGCCACCGCCAGCGGTGCGCGCCGGTCGGTGAGCACGTCCAGCCAGTCGGTGAGCGGATGCTGGACCCGGGGGTCCGACCGGCGGGGGATCGCGTCGTCGCGCTCACCGAGGCGTACGCAGCTCGCCGACTCCGGTCGCCCGGCCGACGGCAGGGCGCACTGGAACAGTCCGTCGCTCGTGGCGGCTATCGAGATGTCGGCGGTGCCACCCCACGCGCCACCCGGCACGTCGACCCGCCAACTGCCGTCGTTCGCGCTGGTGAACGTGATGGTGCGAGCCGGCTGACCGGTCTGGCTGTACGCGTACTGCGCCACCAGGTGGCGATCCTGGGCAGCCGCGGCCAGGGCGGCCAGGTCGTCCCGCGCGGTGTCCACCGCGACCGGCCCCGGATCGGCGGGCGGCGGGGCCGGAGGCCGCGCATCGGCGCAGGCGACCAGGAGAGCCGGCAGGGTGAACACGAGCGACCCGAGCACGCGGACGGCCGGGCGGATGAGGACGGGCACCGGCCCATTCTGGTGGGTGCGGACTGCTGGCGGGCGCCAGCGGGTGAAGGCTCGTGCCGGCGTGTCGGACGGGTCGTCGCCGCGTACCGCCGGGGCTGGTGGGGGCGGCCCGGCCGCCCCGCGCGGGCCGGATGGTGGGATCACCTGACCCGGCATCGTTACCCGCCGGATACCCTCAGGGGGACTGACATGCGCCGCCGGCCCCGGTTCCGGCGGCGTCGGCACGCTCAGGGTCGCTGGGAGGGAGTGCACCGTCGTGGCACTCGTGGTGCAGAAGTACGGCGGGTCCTCCGTCGCCAACGCCGAGCGGATCAAGCGGGTGGCCGAGCGCATCGTCGCCGCCCGCAAGGCCGGCGACGACGTGGTGGTGGTGGTCTCCGCGATGGGCGACACCACCGACGAGCTGCTGGACCTGGCCAACCAGGTCAGCCCGCTGCCTCCGGGCCGCGAGTTGGACATGCTCCTCACCGCCGGGGAGCGGATCTCCATGGCCCTGCTGGCCATGGCCATCCACAACCTGGGGTACGAAGCCCGCTCGTTCACCGGCTCGCAGGCCGGCGTCATCACCACCTCGGTGCACGGCCGCGCCCGGATCATCGACGTCACCCCGGGGCGGCTCAAGGGCGCGCTCGACGAGGGATCGGTGGTCATCGTCGCCGGCTTCCAGGGTGTCTCGCAGGACACCAAGGACGTCACCACGCTGGGCCGCGGCGGTTCGGACACCACCGCCGTGGCGCTCGCCGCCGCCCTGCACGCCGACGTCTGCGAGATCTACACCGACGTGGACGGCATCTTCACCGCAGACCCACGGATCGTGCCCAACGCCCGACACATCCGGCAGATCACCTACGAGGAGACGCTGGAGCTGGCCGCGTGCGGCGCGAAGGTGCTGCACCTGCGTAGCGTGGAGTATGCCCGTCGGGCGGGGTTGCCGATCCACGTCCGTTCGTCATACTCGACCAACACCGGCACGATGGTCACCGGATCGATGGAGGACCCTTCCGTGGAGCAGGCACTGATCACCGGCGTCGCGCACGACCGCAGCGAGGCCAAGATCACGATCGTCGGGGTGCCCGACGAGCCAGGTGCCGCCGCGCGGATCTTCGACACCGTTGCCGGCGCCGAGATCAACATCGACATGATCGTGCAGAACGTCTCCACCGAGGGCACCGGTCGGACGGACATCTCGTTCACCCTGCCCAAGGCCGACGGCCCCACCGCGATGGCCGCGCTCAGCAAGATCCAGGAGCCGGTCAAGTTCAAGGGCCTGCTGTACGACGACCACGTCGGCAAGGTCTCGCTGATCGGTGCCGGCATGCGCTCGCACCCGGGTGTGGCCGCCGGCTTCTTCGCCGCGCTCGGCGCCGCCGGGGTCAACATCGAGATGATCTCCACCTCCGAGATCCGGGTCTCCGTGGTCTGCCGGGACACCGACCTCGACGCCGCCGTCCGCGCCATCCACGACGCGTTCGAGCTGGGCGGCGACACCGAAGCCGTGGTCTACGCGGGGACGGGTAGGTAGCGCCGATGACGGCGCTGCCCACCCTCGCCGTGGTCGGAGCGACAGGTGCCGTCGGCACCGTGATGTGTGAGCTGCTCTCCGGTCGTCGCAACGTCTGGGGTGAGATCCGGCTGCTCGCCTCCGAACGCTCGGTCGGCAAGCGGGTGCGCTGCCGGGGTGAGGACGTCGTCGTCCAGGCGCTGACCCCGGAGGCGTTCGACGGGGTCGACGTGGCGATGTTCGACGTGCCCGACGAGGTCTCCGCCGAGTGGGCGCCGATCGCCGTCGAGCGCGGCGCGATCGCCGTCGACAACTCCGCCGCGTTCCGGATGGACCCTGACGTCCCGCTGGTCGTTCCGGAGATCAACCCCGAGCAGGTCCGCAACCGGCCCCGGGGCATCATCGCCAACGCCAACTGCACCACCCTCGCGATGATCGTCGCGGTCGCGCCCCTGCACCACGAGTACGGCCTGCGGGAGCTGGTGCTCGCCTCCTACCAGGCGGTCTCCGGTGCCGGCCAGGCCGGCGTGGACATCCTGCACGATCAGCTCACCAAGGTCGCCGGCGATCGCGCGCTCGGCTCGCGCACCGGCGACGTCCGCCAGGCCGTCGGCGACGACCTCGGTCCGTTCCCGGCCCCGCTGGCGCTCAACGTGGTGCCCTGGGCGGGTTCGCCCGCCGACGGTGGCTGGTCGTCGGAGGAGATGAAGATCCGCAACGAGTCGCGGAAGATTCTCGGCCTGCCCGACCTCAAGGTGTCCGCCACCTGCGTCCGGGTGCCGGTGGTCACCGCCCACTCGGTGGCCGTGCACGCGGTCTTCGGCACCGAGGTGGATGCCGAGGGCGCCCGCGAGGCGCTGCGCAACGCGCCCGGGGTCATCCTGGTCGACGATCCCGCCGCCGGGGAGTTCCCGATGCCGATCGACGCGGTCGGCACCGACCCGTCCTGGGTCGGCCGGATCCGCCGCGCCCTGGACGACCCACGCGCTCTGGACTTCTTCGTCACCGGCGACAACCTCCGCAAGGGCGCGGCCCTCAACACCGCCCAGATCGCCGAACTCCTGGCCAAGGAGTTCCGCACCCCCTGACCGCTGCCGTTGGCGATCGTGCGTACGGGGGGTTTCTCGTGCCTCTGCGGCCGGTGACTGTCGGTCACCTCCGTCGGGACGGATGCGGTGCTGAGCGGTATACCTCAGAGTCATAAATATGACTCACAGGTATACCGCTCGACAGCACATGGGCATGGCGGGCAGCCAAGGCCTTCGGCTTCTCGCCCGGCAGCAGGACGCCTGGAGCGGATGGCGGAGCGCCCTTCGCTGCGACCCAGCCCCGTCTTGAGGGAGGCCCTGGCCGTCTAGGTCCGAGCCTCGATTCGCGTCGACCAGGGAGGACGGCCCCGGGGAAGGCGCCCCTTGGCTACCGCCGGTTCTAGGCGGCGGAGAGGTGGACGCCGTCTCGGCCTTGGCGCTTCACCGCGTAGAGGGCCTGGTCGGCTCTGCGGAGCGTCCGGTCGGGGGTTTCGCCGGGGCGAGGCAGTGCGACGCCCACGCTGATCGTGCGGCCGATGCGCCGCGCCGCCTCGGCCAGCCGTTCGGCGATCCGGACCGCCTCCTCGGGGCGACTCACCTCGATCACCGCGACGAACTCGTCGCCACCGATCCGGTACAGCTCGTCGCCGTGCCGAAGCGCCTCCTCCAGAGCGCGGGCCAACCCGACGAGCACCCGGTCGCCGGCCTGGTGGCCGTACGTGTCGTTGACGATCTTGAAGCCGTCCACGTCGATCGCCAGCAGGGCCGTACGTCCCGGGGTGGCCGCCGCGATCCGCTGCCCGAACGGGCCGGTGTGCCGCAACCCGGTCAGCGGGTCGGAGCTGGCCTGCTCGCGCAGTCGGGCCAGCGTGCGGAGGCGGTCCAGGTTGGTCCAGGCCTGCCCGGCGAGCAGTTCCATCAGGCTGACCGTGGTCGGGTCCGGGCGCAGGGCGCGTTCGTCGGCGACCAGCAGCATCCCGCCGGCCTCCGGTGACCCGACCGGAACGGCGACCACGGTCTGCACCCCGGCCTGGGTCAGCGGCCGGTAGTCCTCGGTCGGGGGGTGCCCCGCCTCGCCCAGCGTGTACCCGGCGCCGTAGCGGTGTGCCCGGTCGACCATCCGGGCCAGGGCCGCCGGGCCAGCCTCGGTCAGCTCGGCGCGGATCCGGGTCTCCAGGTCGCTCGGCGTCGCCGGGGGAGGGCCGAGCTGGCCGGCGACGAGCAGGAGCGCGGTGGAGAGGGTGGAGACCTCCCGGGCGGCGCGGGCCGCCGCATCCATCAGCTCCGCTTCGGTGAGTGCGGAGGACAGCGCGGCGGTGTGCCGGAGCAGCTTCTCGCTGCGGCTCTCCTCGGGTGGGCCGCCGAGTGCGGCGATCCGCGCGCCGAGCCGGTCGGCCAGCCACTGCGCCGTCTCCCGCCACAGCTCCAGGTCGGCTGGCTCACTCCACTGCAGGTCGAGCACGCCGATCGCCCGTCCGGTCGGGTCCAGCACCGGCACGCACAACTCGGCGGTCACGTCCGGGCGTACCGGAAGGTAGTCCGGGTCGGCGGTGACGTCCGGGACGACGGCGGGGGCGCCGGTGGCGTGGACCCGCCCGACGATGCCGGTGCGCGCCGGCACGGTCGCGAAGACCTGCCAGGCTCCGGTCGCCGCGACGCAGCGCAGACGGTCGTGGGCCGCGAGCAGCACGGAGATCGTCGCGTGGGTGTGCCGGGACAGCGCGGTGACCGTCCACCGACAGGCCTCCGGCACGCTCGACGCCATCGGTAGGCGGGCGATGACGTCACGGCTGACTCGCTGATGATCCACTCGCACGTCGTTCCAGGTAGGGGAGGGGCCGGCCGGCGCCGAGCCGCGCGATCAAGCGTACTCACGGTGGCGGGAACCTCCGGGCTTCGTACACACGTGCTATCCACAGGCTGTGGACACAGCCTGTGGGCGGCGCCACCGGGTGTCGGAGTTGACGATCGCGTTTGCGCCTGCCAATAATAGTTGGCATGAGCCAAGGTGAGCTATGGGAGAGCTGAGCGGCGACCGCCTGGTCGAGGTCCTTGCCACGCTGGCCAGCCCGCACCGACTGCGGGTGCTCGCCGCGCTGACCGGTGGACGCGCGTACGTCTCGCAGCTCGCCCGCGATCTGGGCATCAGCCGCGCGCTGCTGCAGGTGCACCTCAAGAAGTTGGAGAAGGCCGGGCTGGTCACCGCGCATCTGGAGCTGTCCGAGGACGGCAAGGCGCTCAAGTACTACGAGACCGCGCCCTTCTCGTTGCACCTCACGCCCGACGTGGTGGCGGCCGCCGCCACCACCCTGAGCACCGCCGGAGACGGCGATGCCGTACCGAAAGGAACAAGTTAGATGGACGTCACCGCCTCGGTCTTCCTCGTCGTCGTCGCCGCCCTGCTCATCTCGGTCGTCTGGTACGCGGGCGTCCGCACGCGGACGGCGGTCGCCGGCGAACTGCAGCGGCAGTACGCCGAGCAGGCCGCCGAGACCCAGCGCCTGCTCACCGACGTGAGCGCGCAGTTGGCCGACCTGAACCGGCGCACCGCGGACATGCAACGCATCCTCAAGGACGCCGAGTGACAGCCGTCGGCCTCAGTCCGCCGGTCACACTCCTCAACGTCCCCAACGCCATCACCGCCGTACGCACTGCGGGTGCCGTCGGGCTCGCCGTGGCGGCGTTGACCCAGCGCAGCGCGCACCTGCTGGTCGCCGCCTACCTGCTCTACTGGATCGGAGACATCCTTGACGGTGCCGCCGCCCGGAGCCTGGGACAGGAGACGCGTACCGGCGCGGTCTTCGACATCGTCGCGGACCGTGCCTGCACGTCGGCCTGCGCCGCCGCACTCATCGTGCTGCGGCCCGCCACGGCCCTGCCGATCGCGGTGTTCCTGGTCCAGTTCATGGTCATCGACCAGTTGCTGAGCCTGATGTTCCTGCGCTGGCCGCTGCTCAGCCCGAACTACTTCGCCCGCGTCGACAGGCGCATCTACCTGTGGAACTGGTCGCCGCCGGCCAAGGCGCTGAACACCGCCGCGGTGGTGCTGCTGGCGATCTTCGCGCCGACGGCTGTGGCCGTCACGTTCGCCCTCGCGGTCGCCGCGGTGAAGATCGTCTCGTTGGTCTGCGCCGCCAGGCTGCCGGCGGGACTCCCGCCTGCCCGACCATGATCGCCGTTCTGGTGGCCGCCGGCGTCGGGCTGCTGTCGGCCTTCCTGCCGTTCACCCCGGCCGAGCCGTACCTGATCGCGACCGTGGCCACGACAAGCGCGCCGCCCGTGGCGCTCGGCATGGCCGCAGCTGCCGGGCAAACCGTCGGCAAGGTCCTGATCTTCCTCGGCGCGCGCGGCGCGATCCGCTCGACGTGGCTGCAACGGCGGCTCCGCGGACGTCCGCCCGCCGCGCCGGCCCGACCGGGTCGACTGGGCACGATGCTGGCGCGCCCGAAGGCGGCCGGCGCGCGACTCGTCGAGGTGCTGGAACGCCCCCACCAGTCGACCGGGATGCTGCTGGTCAGCGCGGTCAGCGGCCTGCCTCCGCTGCTGGCCGCCAGCGTCTACCTGGGACGCACACCCATGCGTCCGGTCACCTTCGCGGTGACGTGCCTGCTGGGCCGGGCGATCCGTTTCGTGACGGTCGCGCTGGCCCCGCAACTCGCCGGCTACTGAGACGGTGGCCGTCGGCCCCGACCTCGACGGCGGGCCGGAACGCGCCGGACTGCCCACCGGACCGGCCTCGCCAGGCACCTCGTTCAGGCACCTCGCTCAGGCACCCAGGAACACTGCGCCCAGCGATAGCGTGAAGCTCCCGACGCCGAGGAGGCGAGCCCATGCTCATCGCTCAGCTCAGCGACCCGCACCTGACCACCGGCCTGCTCGCCGCCGCACCGGCCGCCGGGCTGCACCGTGCGCTCGGCCGGGTGCTGGCCGTGCGGCCACGGCCGGACTGCGTCGTGATCACCGGCGACCTGGTCGACCACGGCCGACCCGACGAGTACGCGGCGCTGCGCGAGTTGATCGGCCGGTTCCCGGTGCCGGTGCACCTGGCCGCCGGCAACCACGACGACCGCGAGGCGCTGCTCGACGCCTTCGGCGGCACACCGTGGCTCGGGGGCGGGTTCTCGACCCATTACCACGTCGATCACGAGGCGGCGTCGGTCGTGGTGCTCGACTCGCTCGTCCCCGGCAGCAGCGGCGGCCAACTCGGCGAGGAACAACTCGGTTGGCTCGACGGGGTGCTGACCGGGCGTCCCGAGGTGCCCGCCGTGGTCTTTCTGCACCATCCGCCGGTCGCCGTCGGCATCCCCGCAGCCGATTCCCTCCGGCTTGCCGACTCCGACGCGTTCGCCGAGGTGATCCGTCGGCACCCGCACGTCGTCCGGGTCGCCGCCGGCCACCTGCACCGCCCGGTCACCGCGGCCTACGCGGGCACGGTGCTCACCGTGGCACCCAGCACCTGGAAGCAGAGCACGCTCACCATGAGCACCGACGAGCAGATCGGCTGGGTCGACGAGCCAACCGCCTTCCTGCTGCACCTGGTCGAGGCGGGCGGGTGCGTGACGCACACCGTGCAGGTGAGTCACTCGGCCGGTCAGACCTGCACCTCCTGAGGGAGCCCGTCGTGGTGCTCTGGTACGTCGCGTACGGCTCGAACATGCACGCCGCACGCCTCGGGTGGTACATCGGTGGTGGCTGCCCGCCCGGTGGGAGGCGCACGTACCCGGGCTGCCGGGATCGGCGCCCACCGAGCCGGTCGGTCCCGGTGTCGCTGCCCGGCGGGATCTACTTCGCCGGTGAGTCCCGGGCCTGGACCGGGGGCATGGCCTTCTACGACCCGCACCTGCCGGGTGAGGCCGCCGCCCGCGCCTATCTGGTCACCGAGGAGCAGTTCGCCGACATCGCCGCCCAGGAGATGTACCGCCCGGCGGGTGCCGCCGCCGACCTGATCCCCGCAACCGGGGCGGCGATCGAGGCGGCGATCACCGACGGAAGGGCGACGCTCGGCCCCGGCCGGTACGAGACGTTGGTCTGCCCCGGCAGCCGCAGCGGCGTCCCCCTGCTCACCTTCACCGCGCCCGAGGGGGCGTCGGCCACCCGGTGCCGGCCGCCCGCGCCGATCTACCTCGGCATGATCGCCCGCGGCCTGCGTGAGGCACACGGCTGGCCGGCCGAGCGGATCACCAGCTACCTGGCCGCCCGGCCCGGCGTGGCCGACGGATGGCACCCCGACGGCGTCGGCGCCCTGGTCAACGAGGTGCTGGTCGACGTGTGACCGCCGGCCGATCGCGGCCCGTAACTCGGCCCGGCACGTCGCCCGCTGGTGGGCAGGCCGTCAACCGAGCAGGAACTCCCGCAGCGCGGGAGCGAGCGTCGCCGGCGGCACGTCGTGGTAACCACCGTCGAGGCTGATGGATCGGCCACCCGGGACCGCCTCGGCCGCGGCCACACTCGCGTCCCTCAGCCACTGTGGACTGCCGGTGCTGTGCACCCCGAGAGTCGGCACCGTGATGGCCGCCAGCCGGTCGGCGGGCAGTCGCCCTCCGGCGGTGACGATCGAGTCGTACACCAGGGTGTGCGCGATTGCGGTGAGTCCGCCCCACATCGGCTGCGACCGCATCCCGGTGATCTGCTCGGCCGGCAGCCCCACCGAGTCGCTGAGGAAGAGCCCCACCGCGCCGTCCCGGTCGTCGGCGGCGATCAGCTCGATGAGCTGCGGGGTGATGTCCTTGCGGACGCCCACGTGCGGGCCGACCTGGAACGGTGGCTCGAACATGACCAACCTGCTCACCGGCAGGCCCTGCGCGGTGGCGAGCGCGGCCAGGACGGCCCCGGAGGAGATCCCGTAGACGGCGGCGGAACCACCCGCCGCGGCGATCAGGGCGGCCAGGTCGTCGATCTCTCGACCGATCTCGTACGGTGCGGTGTCGCCGCTGAAGCCGCGCCCCCGACGGTCGTAGCTGAAGGTGGTGAAATCCGTCGCCAGTGCCGCACCCAGGTCGCGGGTCGCGTTGCGATCGCTGAACGCGCCACCGACCAGGATGATCGCCGGGCCGGCACCTGACCGTTCAAACGCGATGGGTGTGCCGTCGGCCGACCGCACCTGCTCCGCCACCGGTGTCGTTCCGCTCACGATGTCGCCCCCAGTCCTCATTGGCTGTCCCGTCCTTTCTAGACCCTGCGTACGACGATGTCCGGCAGACCGCGGCAAACGACGCTCGATCCGGGGTGCGCGCATACCCGCAGCTCCGATCCGCCGCCTGGGTCGCCCCGGCGGCGTCCGGATGAGAGGCTGTCGGGGCAGGCGGCCATCCCCAACCGCCGCCAACCGCGACCCTGACGACGGTGACGCTCGACGGCCCGGTCGACCCAGAGGCCGGGCCCCGCGCGGGCGCCGATTCTTCCGAGGAGATCCATGTCCACAACCGGGATGCGACGGGCCGCTGTCGGCCTGACCGCGCTCGCGGTGGCCGCGTTCGGCGCGGTCACCACCAGCCCAGAACAAGCCGACGCGCGACCGAAGCCGGTCGACGTCACGCTGCTGGCCCTCAACGACTTCCACGGCAACCTCGAACCGCCGAGCGGGTCCAGCGGCACCATCGCCGGGCAGACCGCGGGCGGCGTCGAATACCTGGCGACCCACCTGGCCGAGCTGCGCGCCGCCGCCAAGAAGAAGAACACCATCACGGTCGCCGCCGGTGACCTGATCGGCGCGTCCCCGCTGCTCTCCGCCGCGTTCCACGACGAACCGACGATCGAGGCGCTGAGCATGGCCGGGCTGGACTACGCCAGCGTCGGCAACCACGAGTTCGACGAGGGCGCCGCCGAGCTGCTGCGGATCCAGAACGGCGGCTGCCACCCGGTGGACGGCTGCGCCGACGGCACCCCGTACCGGGGCGCCGGCTTCAAGTACCTGTCCGCGAACGCCTTCAAGACCGCGACCGGCAAGCCGCTGCTGGCACCGTACGCGATCCACAAGGTGCAGGGCGTCAAGGTCGGCTTCATCGGGATGACCCTGGAGGGCACCCCGCAGATCGTCAGCCAGCAGGGCGTCGCCGGCCTCACCTTCGCCGACGAGGCGGACACCGCCAACCGGTACGCTCGCGAGCTGCGCCGCAAGGGCGTGGAGACCATCGTCGTGCTGCTGCACGAGGGTGGCACCCAGGCGGCGACCGGTGGCATCAACGACTGCGTCGGCATGACCGGACCCATCGTGGACATCGCCAACCGGATGGACCCGTCGATCGACGTGGTGGTCAGCGGGCACACCCACCAGGCGTACAACTGCGACATCAACGGCAAGCTGGTCACCAGCGCCAGCTCGTTCGGTCGCCTAGTCACCGACATCGACCTGAAGATCGACCGCCGGAGCGGGGACGTCATCTCCGCCGCCGCGAACAACGTCGTGGTCACCCGCGACGTGGCCAAGGACCCGAAGCAGACCGCACTGATCAACCGCTACAAGACGGTGCTCGGCCCGGTCGCCGGCCGCGAGGTCGGCGTGACCAGCCAGGCGATCACCCGGAGCCAGGAAACCCTCTTCGGTACGAGTCTGGGTGAATCCCCGCTGGGCAACCTGATCGCCGACGCCCAGCTCGCCGCCACCGACGACGAAGAGGGCGCGGTCGCCGCCCTCATGAACCCGGGCGGGGTCCGCGCCGACCTCGACGCCGGCCCGGTCACCTACGAGGAGGCGTTCACGGTGCAACCGTTCGCCAACAACCTGGTGACGCTCGACCTGACCGGCGCGCAGCTCTACTGCGTGCTGGAACAGCAGTTCGTCACCAACCGGACGCTGTACCCGTCGGCCACCGTGGGCTATGTGGTCGACCCGAACGGCACCACCGGCACGGTCGCCGACCCGTGCGCCGGCACCCGGGTGGTCCGAGGCAGCCTCACCCTCGGCGGGACCGCCGTCGACACCGCCGCCACCTACCGGGTGACGGTGAACAACTTCCTGGCCGGCGGCGGCGACGGCTTCAGCGCCCTCACCGGCGGGACCAACCAGGTCACCGGCCAGATCGACCTGGACGCGTTCGTGGCGTACCTGACCGCGCAGTCGCCCGTCTCCGCCCCGACACTGGACCGCATCCGCACCACCGCCGAGGTCCCCGCCGCCTGACGGCCGACCTCGCGACATCGGGCCCCGGAGCACCCGCTCCGGGGCCCGACCCGTTCCCGACGTCCCGCGGCTCGCCCGGGTCCGTGCGTGCCCGTTCCCGACGTCCCCTGCGCGTGCCGCGGATCTTGGTGCGGAGAGGGAGAGCGGACGGGGCGGAGCCTCGGGCCTCGGGTCTCATGCCGTGTACCAGGGTGTGCGGGGTCAGGCGGCGACGGAGGCCTTGGCGGGCGACACCGCGACGGCTGTCGCGCGGCCGTCCTGCTCCGCGCTGAGCAGTCGGCGCAGGGAGAGCGCGATCAACGAGGCGACCAGGCAACCGCCGACCACCGTCGCCACCCAGACCCTGCCGTCGGCGGCTCCGATGAGCGGTCCCGCGGTCACCGGGCCGATCACACCACTGATTCCGAAGATCATCGAGCTCATCGCGTTGTACCGACCGCGAAGCTCGTCCGTCGCCAGGGCGTTCGTCAGGGCGGGCATCACCGGCGACAGCATCGTCTCGCCGAAGCCGAAGATCGCCGAGCAGGCGACCACGCAGAGGGCAGCCAGCACGGCGCTCTCCCCGGTGACCAGGCCGGCCGCGCCGAGGACCAACCAGGCTGCGGCGAACACCGCCCCCACCACCGCCAGTGCCCGGGTACGGCTGCGCCCCTCGATCCGGCGGATCACCAGCAGTTGCGCGAGCACGATCATCACGGTGTTGGCCGCGAGCGCCCAGGCCACCACGCGGGGGTTCACCTCGACCACCCGCACGGCGTACGCGGCGAAGCCCACCTCGATCTGCGCGTACCCGCAGGTGGTGAGGACCAGCCCGAAGATCACCAGCCGCCGGAACGGGCGGTCCCGCAGCACGGTCAGGTAGCCGCCGGGCGACGGCTCGTCAACGCCTCGACGGTTGCCGAGTCGGTGGCCCACGCCGGGCAGGGTGAGCAGGATCAGCGCCGGCAGCAGGTACGTCACCGCGTCCAGCAGGTAAATGACCTGGAAGGTGCCGGGTCGGGCGGTGTCGACGATCGCGCCGGAGGTCATGCCGCCGACGCCGATACCGAGGTTGAGCAGGGCGAAGTTCAGCCCGAACACGCGTTGCCGCTCGTCGTCGTCGGTCAACGACGCGAGGATCGTGTTCTGCCCGGACCAGATCGCCGAGCTGCCGATGGCGATCACCGTCATCACCAGCAGAGCCGAACCGGTCGAGTGGACCAGCGCGAGCGAACCCGTGCCGATCGCCTCCAGCACCAGGCAGGGCACCACCACCCAGCGGGCGCCGAACCGGTCGATGAGCGTCCCGCCCAGCGGTGACAGCGCCAGGGTGACCGCGCCGTACCAGCCGATCACGAGCCCGGCGCGGGCGTCGGTGAGCCCGCGTACGTCGGTCAGGTAGATGAACAGGAACGGCAGGGTCAGACCGCGCCCGATCGCCGACAGCAGAGTGCCGAGCATGATCCGGCGGGCGTCCGCTCGGCGGGGCAGGGCACGACGCAGCATGTCCGGCATTCTGATCCCCGGGTGTGACACCGCGCGAACCGTTTTGGCCGCGCTCCGCCGTCGCCGGGGCGCTCGGGTGACCAAGCCCACGATGATCCACTGGTCTCGGTGGCGGTCGGTCGTTGTCCGCCGGGTCTGCGATGCTGGCCCGATGACCGGCACCTGGCGACATCTGCCCGCTACCGCCCGCGCCATCGCGGTGACCGCCACCGCGGCCGTCGCCGCCGCGCAGGCACGCGACGGTCAGGCGTACGACGAGGCCGTCGGTGGCCTCGCCGCCGACGAGCGATCCGGCCTGGTGCTCGGCGCGGTGGTCCGACTGCTGTTGGAGGAGAGCCATCCGGAGGGGCTGACCGGTGACGACATCCGCCAGGTGTTGACCCGATGCGTGCAGAGCGCGACGCGGTGGCGGTCGGACGTGGACCCGCACGTGGTGCTCGTGCTGCTCGCCGGCGCGCTCGGTGTGTACGACCCCGAGGGCGACGAGTCCCGTCCGGACGCGTCGGCGCTGGCCCGGCATGCCCCGCTCCTGGTGGCCGACCTGTTGGCGACGACAGGCGTGTCGTTTGACGACTACCTGGCCGCCGCGTTCGCCGAGATCGAGCGCACCGAACGGCAGGACTGACCGGCGGGGCGGCCACCTCGGTGTGTGATGGCCGCCCCGGTGGCGTACGGCAGGGGCCGGGAACTGTGGGGTCAGTCGGTGAGCCGTTTCGCCACGACCTCCAGGTACTCGGCCGGGATCCGTACCGTGCCGTCGGTGGCCCGGTTGTGCGTACGCGCCAGCTCGACCAGGTCGGCGTGCAGGTGCGGTCGCCGTTCCTCGGGCAGCGCCTCGAACGCCTTGAGCGTGGGCCCGTAGTTGGCCCGGAAGAAGTTGGCAAACTCCTCGGGTGTGCCGAAGCGGAAGACGAACTCCCGGCGTACCGTCCGCAGGTCGCCCACCGCCTCGCCGAGCAACTCGCGGACCCGGGCCTCGTCGCCCCACTCGACGGGCGGGCGCAACCCCGGCGGCGGGGGCACGTGCCGGGCCACCGTGCGGAACAACTCGCCGATGAACCCCTGCGGTGTCCACGAGGCCAGCCCCACCGTGCCGCCGGGGCGGCAGACCCGGACCAGTTCGGCCGCCGCCCGCTGCTGGTCCGGGGCGAACATCACGCCGACGACGGAGAGCACCGCGTCGAAGGACCCGTCGGGGTGCGCCAGGCGCTCCGCGTCCCCGGTCACGAAGGTGACCGCGAGCCGTTCGGCCGCCGCGCGCTGACGGCCCCGTTCCAACAGTTCGGGTACGTAGTCGACGCCGGTCACGACGCAGCCGCAGCGGGCGGCGGCGATGGCGGCGTTGCCGGAGCCGGTCGCGACGTCCAGTACGCGGGCACCGGCCGACAGGTCGGCCGCCGTCACCAGCAACTCGGAGATCGGATGGATGAGTGCGGCGACCGCGCCGTAGTCGCCGCTGGCCCACGTCACCTGCTGGCGTGTCTTCACGGCGTCGAAGTCGAGTGCGGTGCTCATGGGCGTCCCCCTCGGACGGTAGTGGTGCCGTTGACGCTAGGTGACCCACCGCCTCGGGGGATCGGCTGAAGTACCTATGTTGGCGGCGGTTTCCGCAGGCAGCGTCACGATCAGTCCTCGTTCCAGGTGTCCGTCTCAAGTGTCGACGGCGCACCGTCGGTGGCCACCTCACCGGTGGCGAGCGTCCGGCCGGACGCGTCGAGCGCCTCGACGACGAGGTCCGTCATGGCGGGGGGCACGCGCACCACCGCCCCGGAGCCGCTCACCGCAGCCGTCGCCACCTCGCGGCCGTTCTGCGCCACCCGTACCTGGGTGGCTGCCGCAGGCGTCACCACGAGCAGGGACCGTTGGGCTCCTTCGCCGATGACGCCGTTGTCGATCGACACCGCCAGGACGCCTGCGGGGTCGGTCGGGTCCGCTGCGACGCTGAAGGAGGTGCCGGTGCCGACCACGCCGTTGGGCCGTGGTTGATCGAGGTCGATGTTCACCTCGCCGAGCCAGCCGCCGCCGGCTGCGGGAGCAGCCAGGATCATCGTCTTGCCGCTCTCCACCGAGGGCCGGCCGGTGGGCGGCGAGCCGTCGTCGGAACGGACGGGGAGGAGAGCGGAGTGCCCGCCCCACACCACGCTCGGCAGGGCGGTCAGTTGGTATCCCGACGACTGGGCGTACTGCGACACCAACAGTCGGGCACGCGGTTCCGGGACACTGCCGCGTACGCGGGACATCGCGGTCGCGAGCTGCGCGTCGGTGATCGGCTCGGCCGCCAGCGAACCCGGTCCGGCGGTGATCTTGCGCGTCACCCCACCGCAGTCCACCCGCCACCACTCCGGCCGCTGGGTCTTCGGGGTACGAATCAGGTAGGACCCGGTCGGCTCCGGTGCCCACTGGAACGCCCTGCCGTTGGGCAACGGTGATGTGAGGAAGACACACCCGGCGGGTGCGATCGCCACGTGGATGAGCTTTCCCGGGCCGGACGGGTCGTCCACGGCGAGGCTCTCGTAGGGTTCCAGCCCGTCGCCGACGCCCCGGTCGGCGGCGGTGCTGGTCAGCTTCTCGGCGCTGGCACCCTCCTCGGCGGCCAGCCAGATCGCGGCGCTCGGCCAGCCGGTGCCCGGATCGGGCTGGTCGCGGACGAAGGCAGCGAGGGCGATCCGCTGGCCACCGATGTCGTCGACGAACAGCACCTTCACCGCGGTCACCGGCACCCTCAGCCGGGGAAAGTCGCCTCGACGCTGCGCGGCCCACAGGAGGTCGGAGAGCTGGCGGACGTAGCCGCTGTCCTGGCCGACGACGCCGCGCGGTGGCGACTGGAGGAGCTTGTTCGACCAGACCAGCACGGGCGCGATGGACTCCGTCGCGTCCCCGGGTGGTGGTTGGGTGGTCCGGCCCGGGTCGGCGATCGCGAAGGCCGTTCCGCCCAGGGAGAGCACCAGAGCGAGGGCCAGTCCGCCGAGTCGGCGCTGCCGGTCCCGTCGGTAACGCGCCCTGGCCCGACCGTACGGATCCGGCTGTGGAGTCAGGGTCCTGCTCAGCTCGGCCAGCGCCCGACCCACTTCCTCGTCGGCAGTCATGGTTTTACCCCCGTCATCGTCGTCGTCCCGGTCGGTGCTGGATCGGTTGCCGCAGAGGTCGTCGTCGGCAACGGGTTCGCCGTCGGCGCGTCCGACGCCAGCGCCAGACGCAGGCGAGCCAGGCCTCTCGACGCGCGGCTCTTGACCGACCCCACGGAGCAGCCCAGAGCGGCCGCGACCGCCGCCTCCGGCAGGTCGACCACGTACCTGAGCACGATCACGGCCCGGGTTCGGGGCGTCAGCTCCCGCATCGCCTCGTACAGGGCGTGCCGTTCCGTCACCGCCTCCGTCATGTCCCGGCCGGACCGGTCCGGCAGGAACGACGTCACCACCTCGTGCACCCGGTGGCGACGCCAACTGCTGATGTGATGGTTGATCATGACCCGTCGCAGGTACGCCATCGGATCGTCGACCCGACGCCACCGACGCATCACCTTCACCAGCGCCGTCTGCACCAGATCCTCGGCGTCCTGCGCCGACCCGGTGAGGTGGTACGCCACGCGCAAGAGATCCATGTAGCGCGTCTCGACGAACTCGCGAAAATGCTCGTCGTCAACTGCCATAAGCCCCCGCCTCGATTGGTTACCCATCACGACTCTGGCGGGGCGGTGAAGGTTGAAGCCCTGCGTGCGGCAATCCGTACCTGATGCGGGCGACGGCCGTGACCGCCCGCGAACCCGTACCGGGTCGACGCAGAAGGAAGGCCAGGCGGGATATTCTCCCACCTGGCCTTCCTCAGGGAACCCTCGCGATCAGCGGCTTGCCACCCAGCGCACGCGTCGGGTGCGCCACAGCGCCAGGAGACCGCTCAGGATCAGCGCAGCCCCAACCCCGACGATCCCGTAGAGCGGGACTCCGGTGATCGGCAGGCCGCCACCCCCGCCACCCGGGTCACCCGGCTCGGCACCACCGGCGGTGCCGCCCGGCGACGGGCGTGCCGGGGGCTTTATCAGGGCCGGCACCTGGTCGGCGCCGCCGTTGAAGGCGTCCTTGTCGTCAGTCGTTCTGGTCACCTCGGTGAGCGACTTCTCCACGACGGACGGCAGGGCCGGGTACTGCTGCGCGAAGGTGCTGTCGGCGACCTTGTCCACCTTCACCGGCTGGGTGAAGTCCACACCGCCGGCCGTGACCACGAATCCGTCCGGAGTCTCGTAGACGACGCTGTTCAGTTGCTTCAGGTATTTGTTGTAGAGGGCCTTCGGGTCCCACGGCTCGATCGACTCGAGCGTGTCCACGTCGTTGCTGTCGATCCCGAAGTCCTCGGCCGTGCCGGCCTTCGCCAACCGGTTCCGATACCATTCGGCGGCGACCCGGCTGATGTAGACCCGACGCAACTCGGTGTACTCCGGCGAGTCGTTCACGAGGCGGGTGAGTTCCGGTACGACCACCGTCCGGTAGATGTCGGCGGCCGCCTTGGAGTCACCCGGGCAGGTGAAGTCACTGCCGGGCATCTGGAAGTCGGCACCCTCGCTCTTCACCTCGAGCGGCGCTTCCAGGATGTAGAGTTCCGAGCCGGATTCACGGATCGTGGCCTGCTTCGGGACGATCCAGTCCCGTTTGCAGAACTTGCTGAGGCCGGCGGCCCCCATCTTGTCCCAGAACTGCTTGCCCACCGCCGAGTTGGGATCGATCAGTTTGGTACCCGACTCCTTGAGCGTCAGGTCGGACTCCAGGAGCACACGGCCGACATCGGTCTGGGCCAGGTGAGAATCGATGATCCGATCCGGCTCGTCAGGGTTGAGGTTCACCCAGAACTTCGACGGCTGCACGGTCATCCACACGTTGAGAGCCGTGTACGCGTCGTAGATCGCTCCGGTCCCGTCGGTGGACGGTTTGCCGGGGGTGGTCGGCGCCTTGAACGAGTACGTGTTGCCGGAGGTGCCGTCGGACACGTACCTCAACTGCACGGAGGAAAAGTCGATACCGCCGGGCCGCCCCGGGCCGGCCTGACGCTGGGCCGCTCTGTTGATGCCGCTCTGTGCGTCCGGCGGGTCGTCGATCCGGCCCGCGCCGTTGTTGGCCTTCAACTGCCTCAGGGCCAGTGTCTTGAGCCCGGTCGTCCCGTGGTTGGACCGGTCCCGGAGTGCCTTGATGTCCTCTTTGGTCTCGCCGTCGCGGCCGTTCCACCGCCAGGACCAACTGAACCTGTCGCGAACGCCGGCGTCCCGGAGTTTCGGGCCGCACTTGTTGTCGCACGGTTCCAGTTCGGAGAAGCCTTCGGCGATTATCGAGGCCCTGGGCGCCTGGTATGAGACGCGCCCGGTGGCCGGATCGAACGTGATCCGCTGGGACTTGCCGTTCATCTGGTCGAGGAGGCGTTGCTCGGAGTGCAGTTTGTCGTCGCTGTACCCGATGATGTACTTGCCGTCGGCCAACCTCGCGATCGCGTAGTTGGAGCGGCCCGCGTTCTTGAAGAGCTTGTCGGTGGTGCCGGGCGGCGTGTTCTGTTGCAGCCACAGGCGAGCCCGCTGCAGGTTACGGCTCAATTCGTTGCACCCGTAGACCACCTGACCCTCGGCGGTGGCCGGCGGGCAACCTCGGTCGACGGTCGGCAGTGCGGTGACGGCCGGTCCGGCGAATGCCGGGGCGGCGGGCAGTGGGCCGACCATCGAGCAGAGCAGGAGCAGGACCGCCGTCAATCGTCCCCAGCGGGCGGCCCTGGCGTTTCTTTCCATCTATTCCGTCGTCCTTTCCGCTCGCACGACGTGGGATTCCCACTAGCATGGGAATCCCATCCGGTGCGAGTGATCGGCTCTGGAAGCCCTACTCCAAATTCGGGCAACCACAAACGTGACAGTCAATGTCACGGACGGAAGCGATCCTAGGTGCTCGTTATTAACGAGGTGTGCCCCGACGCCTTTTCCGGCATGTCACTCGAAGTCGGCATAGGTCCCGGCGGCCAGCTCGTAGTACAGGCTGTCCCAGTAGGTGTCGGTCTCATCGGCCGCCGCGTCGATCCGCGCGATGCCCGCCCGGATCTGTTCGGCCGCGTCGGCGCACGTATCGGCGTCGCCCTCGGTCAGGTCCCGCTCGTACCGCAACGTCAACCGCACCGACTGGCCGAACTGGCCCAGGGTCGAGTTCACGAAGTTCGGTGGAAGGTCCGAGCGGATCAGGTGGACCGCGCCCGTGGCGAAGGACAGGCAGAACTCACCCTCGAACAGTCCGGTGCCGTACCCGAATCGCAGAAGGTGCCCCAGCGGCGGCACGTCCTGCTCGGTCAGGGTTGGCCCGAGCAGGAAGTTGGCGCGGTCGTCCACCCTGAGCATCGCGGCAGGTAGGTCGGCCGTGCGGAATCGCTCGCGCAACTCTGGCGAGAGAGACTCCCATCCCGGCAGTTCCTCGACAGGCGCAGACATGCCGACCATCCTAGGCGTGCCCGTCGATCTCGTGGCGGCGTTCGGACCGCGGACGACGTGGCGCTTCCCGGAGCTGCGCGGGCGGGTGCCGACGTCGTAAGCTTCAATTTGAGCGACCGCTCAATCCGGCGACGGCGTCTGCCCAAGCGGGTGTTACTCCGGCGTACCAGCGGTGCACCGGAACAGGGAAGGCGGCCAGATGAGAGCCCCCCGATTGGTGAGCGTCGTCCAGCGCCGCCTCCTCGTGAACTACCGCACGGAGCCCGAGGTCACCGCACGGTTGCTGCCCGCCCCGCTGCGACCCCAGGTCGTCAACGGGTGGGCCGTGTCGGGCATCTGCCTGATCCGGTTGAGCGGAGTCCGTCTCCCCTCCGTGCCCGCACCCGTCGGCCTGCGTAGCGAAAATGGCGCGCACCGGATCGCGGTTGAGTGGGACACACCCGACGGCGTCGCACAGGGCGTCTACATCCCACGCCGTGACACCGGCTCCCGGCTCAACTCCTGGGTCGGCGGCAGGCTCTTTCCGGGGCGGCACCACCTCAGCCGCTTCGACGTCAGAGAGAGCGCGGACGAACTGCGGATCGCCCTTGCCGATCCGGTCGACAAGGTACGCGTCGGTGTCCACGTCCGCGTGGCAGCCGCCCTGTCGGGCAGCCACCTCTTCCAGGACGCCGACCAGGCCTCGGAGTTCTTCCGGCGCGGTGCCACCGGCTTCTCGACCACCCCCGATCCGAGCCGCCTCGACGGAGTGGAACTGCTCACCCAGGGCTGGCAGGTCACGCCGGTGGACCTGGCCTCGGTGCAGTCCACGTTCTTCGACGACCCGGCCCGGTTCCCTCCGGGATCCGCGATACCCGACTGCGGGCTGCTGATGCGCAACGTCCCCGCCACGTGGAATCCGCTGCCGCCGATGGCGGTGCGGCCCACCGGCGGCCCGGTCGCCACCCGCAGTCGATGAAGGTCGTCATCGCCGGCGGTTCCGGGGCGCTCGGGCAACGGATCGCCCGCGACCTGACCGCTCGCGGCGACGACGTGGTGGTGCTGAGCCGTTCGGCAACCCAGGTCCGGTGGGGCCGGCAGGTGCACTGGGACGGTCGGACCGTCGGCCCCTGGGCAGCCGAACTGTCCGACGCCGCCCTGGTGAACCTCTGCGGCGAACTGGTGTTCCGGCGGCCGACACCGGCCAACATCGCGTTGCTCACACGTTCCCGGACGGAACCCACCCGGGCGCTCGCCCACGCGTGCACCGGTCTGGACCGGCCGTTGCGGGTGCTCGTACAGATGAGCACACTGGCGATCTACGGCGATGCCGGCGAGGCGGTGCTCGACGAGTCGGCCCCGCCCGCCAGCGATCCACCGCAGATGGCCGGTGTCGCACGGGCGTGGGAAGAGGCCGCGGCGGAGATCACCGCGGCGCGCCACGTCACGCTGCGTACGAGCATCGTGTTCGACCGCGACACCCCGGCCTTCGATCGACTGACCGGATTCGTGCGGTGGGGTCTCGGTGGGCGCATGGGCAGCGGCCGACAGTGGATCAGTTGGTTGCACATCGACGACCTGTGCGCGATCGTGCGCCACTGCACGGACGACCCCATGCTGTCGGGGATCGTGCATGCGACCTCCCCCAACCCGGTACGCAACAGCGATCTCATGGCCGCGCTCCGCCGGACGATGGGTCGTACCGTCGGTGTTCCCACCCCTGCGCCTCTGGTCCGGGTCGGATCGGTGTTCCTGCGCGCCGATCCGCTGTTGGTGTTGACCGGCCGTCGGTGCGTCCCGAAGCGGCTGCGCGATGCCGGCTTCGAGTTCACTCATCCAGAGTTGGGACCCGCGGTCGCCGACCTGCTCAGCGGAGCGGCCCGCCGATGACCGCACCGGTGTGGAGGAACATCACCGGAGCACGACGTCCAGGCCCGCTGGGCACTCGCCCGGTACTATCGCGAGCTTGGTCGCAGCGCAGGGAGCCATGAGTCCGCGTGCGGCCGCCCCGGCAGTTCCACGTTGAGAGTAGGTTCCGTCAATGGCATGTCGTATCGGTGAACTCGTGCTCAAGTGCCGCGACCCCGAGGTGCTGGCCCGGTTCTGGTGCGAGGTCCTGGACTTCGTCGAGCTCGATCGCGAAGAAGGGGTCTACATCGAGGTAGGCCCGCGCGAAGGGTTCGGCGGCCCGCAGCCGACGATCTTCCTCATCCGCGACGACGAGTCGAAGAACGGGCATGCCCGGCTGCACATCGACGTCAACCCCACCGACCGCGATCAGGCCGCCGAACTCGAGCGCCTCCTGGCGGCCGGGGCCAAGCCCGTCGACATCGGTCAGCCCGCGGACGCGTCCTGGCACGTCCTCGCCGATCCGGAAGGCAACGAGTTCTGCCTGCTCAAGGGCCGCCTCGACCCACTCTGACGGCCCTCGCCCAAACGATCGACGCAGCCGCCACCGGCCTTATCTCGTCTAAGGCCTGTTTCTTAAGAACTGGCCGGCCTCCGGCGGGCCCGGACGACGACCGACGGCGTTGCGGTTTCGGTCGGATACAACACCGGTATCCGACCGAAACCGCGCCTTGCCGAATCGCCGCCCGGACTCCGCCTCGGCTCGACCGCCCTTATGAAACAGGCCTTACGGCTGGACGTCGTTGGAAAGGTTGATCCGGATCTCCGTGTTGCGGTAACCGGCGCGACCGAAAGCGGCCGCCATCGGCGCGTTGCCCATGTCGGTGGTGGCGGTGATGCACGACTCCCCGTTGGTCGCGTGAAGGCGGGTGATCTCGGCGAGCACCTCGTCCACGTAACCGCGTCCGCGGAACTCCGGCACCACCCCGAGATAGCCGACGTTCACGTTGTACGGGGTCGCGGAGGGAATCGCCATGCCCGCCACCTCGCCCTCGCGCGTGTAGGCGATCCGCCACCACTCCCGCTTGCCCGGCGCCCTGAGATAGAAGTCCATCTCCTCGCGCGCGGTCGCGTCCATGCCCTTGGCGGCCAGGTCCGCGCGGGTCTGGGCATCCAGGCTGCCCTCGGCGATTCTCCTGAACACCGCGAGGAACTCCTCGTCGGATGCCTCGGCGAATCGCAGCCTGCCGGCCGCGGCGGGCACCCCGTCGGCGGGTGCCCACTCGAACTGCAGCCGCTCCACCTCGCGGGTGAGGCCCGCCGCATGCGCCGCCGCCCGCCGCCACTCCACGGCCGCCAGGGTGGCCGGATCGTCACGCCAGCCGCCGGTGACCTTGATCACGTACTCCACCGGCTCCGGGAACCCGGCCAGCGCCGCCCTGATCAGCTCGGCGGCGACGGCGGCACGGTCGCCCACGGCTGGATCCACGTCGAGGCAGTCGAGCGCGACCGGATGCGGGCTGCCCTTCGGCCCCCACCACAATGCCCGTCCCACGACCTGGCCGTCGTGCTCGGCGATCCATGTCCATTCCGGCCGGTACATGTCCTCGGCCAGATCGGCCAGGTAACGGTCGGCGGGGATCCACCCAACGGGCTCGGTCACGATCCACGGGGTCACGCGGTCGAGGTCGGCGGGGGCGGTAGCACGGTAGGAGATCACGTGCAGAGGCTAGCGAAACTCAGCACCATGAATCGTCCGGGCCGAAGGGCTCCTCGGGGCTCATTCGCTGACTTTCCGAGGCTGATGAGGACGAGAGCGCCGATTAGGTGCGCGGGGGGAATGACAGAAGGCCAGGTGAGAGGCGATCTCACCTGGCCTTCTGGCCTCTGGTCGGGGTGGCCGGATTCGAACCGACGACCTCTTCGTCCCGAAAGAACTTCAAGGACGACGGGACCAGCGCCGACACGGCGGTGAACTGTAGAGACGGTCGACCCGAGCCTCGGACATCAGGGCTGGCTCGCGCGGAGGTACACCGTCACGGTGTCCTCCGCATCGAGGTCCACCAGCAGGCGACGGTAGGTGCCATTGGTTTCCGATGTCTCTTCGTCCAGTCCGGAGATTCGAACCGCCGTCTCGGGGTGCCAGTTGCTTCCTGCGCCGACGTCGTCCTGCTTGGTAACGGCGCGTAGCCCGGGGGTCAACTCGGCGGCGAAATCTCCGTCAGTAATGAAGGTGTTGAGGGCCTCGCGAGGAATCCGGAACCTCGCCGACAGGTGGGTCTCCAGTCCGTTGCTTTGGGCGGCCGAGAGGAACACCGTGCCAGGCGGGAAGGTCACGTGGGCGAAGGCTTCGACCTCCGACGCGCTCGCTGGCTGCGGCGGTGACTGAAGCGAATCATCCAAGTCCTCAAGCCCTGTAACGGCCACGAAGCCACACGAGACCAGGGACAGCACGAGGCTCAGGCTGGCCAGGACGAGAGCGATCGTGGCCCTGCGGCTCGGCTTCGGCGCCGGCTGGTCAGACACGGGCAGCACGATACGCGATTCTGGCGTGGTGTCGATCCAGCCAGTGGAGTCTCGCCATCCCGTCGCCGGAGGCGCAGCGACCACGACCCCACGACCGCCGTCAGCTCGCCGACGCGACCGGCGTCGGTTCTCCTACGCCGCGCGGGCTCGTGGCCGCGCGGTCCCGCCGGCTGCCGGTCCACTACACCACCGGTTAACGGCCTGTCGTTGTGCGGCGGCCTCCGAGCTTCCCGCTGGCCGCGCCAGCCGCCGGGCGTCAGGCCTGAGGTGCGGCACAGCTCGTGTCGCTGCTGTCCGACAGCGGGGTGAGCCTGGAGGACATCGCCGATCTGTGCGGGCACTCTGGCACCACCGGCACCGAACTGGTCTACCGTCACCAGCTCCGGCCGGTGCTGCTCCAGGGCGCAGCGGTCATGGATCGGATCTTCGCACCGACCAGTGAGGCGTAGTCACCCAGGAAGCACTAGAGGGCACATCCATGGATCGGATGTGCCCTCTGACCTGGTCGGGGTGGCCGGATTCGAACCGACGACCTCTTCGTCCCGAACGAAGCGCGCTACCAAGCTGCGCCACACCCCGAGGCGTGCCGACAAATAGTAGCCCACCCGCCCGGATGGTCAAACTCGGTACCCCCGCCGCCCGGCCTCGCTCCGGACCACCCAAGATCTGCACAACTTCCGCGATGGTGCTGCCTCCCGACGCGCTGAGGCAACAGGATCACCGATGTTGTCCAGATCTTGGGCCAGCGCCAGTGGTGGGGCGGCCAAGCGCGGGCGGGGGAGCCGGTCAGCGGGGGATGAGGGTGAGGATGCTGGCCTCCGGGGGGCAGGCGAAGCGGACCGGGGCGGTCGGGTGGGTGCCGAGGCCGGCGGAGACGTGCAGCCAGGAGTCCGAGCCCGGCCAGCGGTGTAGGCCACGCGCCATCGACCGGGGCAGGCCGCAGTTGGTCACCAGCGCTCCGTAGCCCGGTACGCAGACCTGACCGCCGTGGGTGTGCCCGGCGAGCAGCAGCCCGAAGCCGTCCGCGGCCATCTGGTCGAGCACCCGCGGCTCCGGGGAGTGCGTCAGCGCGATGGAGAGGTCCGCCGAGGACGAGACGGCGCCGGCCACCGTGGGGTAGTCGTCCCGCTCGATGTGGGGGTCGTCCACGCCGACCAGGTCGAGCTGCCGGCCGCCGGCCTTCAACGTGGTCCGGGCGTTGTTGAGATCCGCCCAGCCGGCGCCGGTGAACACCTGCCGGAGCTCCTCGTAGGGCAACTCGACGCCCTCGGTGTACTCCCGGTCGGGCAGGAAGTAGGTGAACGGGTTCTTCAGGACCGGCCCGGTGTAGTCGTTGGAGCCGAACACGAACGCCCCCGGGTAGTCCAGCAGCGGCTGCAGGGCCCGCAGCACTCCGGGCACCGCGCCCGGGTGGGCCATGTTGTCGCCGGTCACCACCACCAGGTCGGGGTCGAGAGCGGCCAGCGACCCCACCCACCGCTGCTTGCGCGCCTGGTCGGGCATCATGTGCAGGTCCGACAGGTGCAGGACCCGCAGCGGCTCCGCGTCGGCCGGCAGCACCGGCACGTCGTACCGCCGCAGGGTGAACATGTTGCGCTCGATGAGCGACGCGTACGCGAGGGTGGCCGCGCCGACCGTGGCGGTTCCGGCGGCAAGGCGGAATAGTGTGCGCTTTCGCATGGCGTTCAGGGTAGTTTGACCGTCCATGAGCACGCTGAAGGACCGCCTCACCGCCGACATGCGTTCCGCGCTCAAGGCGCGCGACGAGCTGACCACCTCCACGCTGCGGATGGCCCTGGCCGCCGTCGGCACCGCCGAGGTCGCCGGCAAGGCCAAGCGCGAGCTCACCGACGACGAGGTGCTCGCGGTGTTGACCAGGGAGGCCAAGAAGCGCCGGGAGGCGGCCACCGCCTTCGCCGACGCCGGCCGCGCCGAGCAGGCCGCGAAGGAGACCGCCGAGGGCGAGGTGCTGGACCGCTACCTGCCCCGGCAGCTCTCCGACGCCGACCTGGCCGAGCTGGTGTCGGGGGCGCTCGCCGCGGGCGGCTTCACCGGAAAGGCCCAGATGGGCCCGGCCATGAAGGCGGCCCAGGCCGCGGTGGCGGGCCAGGCCGAGGGTGGTCGGGTGGCCGCCGAGGTACGCCGACAGCTCGGCCTCTGATCCACCGGCATCCCGGTCGGCGCTCCCCGGAGCGTGGACGGGTGGCGGTGGTCCGGACAGACGGAAACGGGCGGGCACCCGTGGTGGGTGCCCGCCCGTCGTGTCCTGATCGTCGGCTCAGCCGCCGGGGCGACCACCGGGTCGACCGGTGTTGCCGGGCTGGCCGCCACCGGGGTTGCCCGGCGTGGCACCGCCGCCACCGTTGCTGACCTGGATGGTGACCACGCCGCCCTTGATGGTGCGCCCGTCCGGGCTGGTGCCGTGCGCGGTGCCCGGAGGACAGGACGACTTCACCTTGGTGTCGGAGACCAACGGCTCGAAGCCCGCATCCTTGAGCCGGGACTTCGCCTGATCCACCGCAATGCAGCTCACGCCCGGGATGCTCTTCTGGTCACCCTCGGAGATCTTCTGGCCCGGCGGCTCGAACTGGATGCGGTCCTTGCCAATCATGGCGTCCCGCAGCGTCTCGTACACCGGCGGGTTGATGCCGTTCTTCTCCTTGTGCAGCATCCTGACGTTGGTCTGCGGCCAGTCCGGGTCGGCCATGATGCCGGCCACCGCGTACTGCTTGGTCATCGCGACCAGGGCGGCGGTCTTCTCCGAGTCGGTGGTGCCGGACTTGCCGGCCACCGGCGCGTCGACGATGCCCTTCACGACGGCGGCGGTGCGGCTGCTGCCGCACTTGCTGGTGCTGGAGTTGTCGCCGACCGGGCAGCGGGCGGCGTCCACGGCGGCTCGGGCAACCTCGGTGCTGAACCGCTTCTCACAGCGCGGGTTGGCGATGTCCAGCTTGTTGCCGTCCGGGTCGCGGATCTCCTGCACCGGGATGGGCTCGCAGTATTTGCCGTCGGCGGCGAGCGTGGCGTACGAGTTGGCCAGGTCAAGCGGGGTGACGGCCGAGACTCCCAGGGTGAATGCCCCCCAGTCGTGGGCGGCTGCCTTGTCATTGGCCCAGTCGTTTTCCTTGCTGACCCGGAAGTTGATGCCGAGCCGCTTGGCGGCGTCCACCACGTTCTCCGCGCCCACCTGTTGCTGGAGCGGGACGAAGTAGGTGTTCACCGACTGGGCGAACGCGCTCCACATGGTCTGCACACCACCAGGCTTCAGGCCGGAGTTGGTCGGGCAGTACTTGTTGGTGCCCGGACAGGCGGCGTCGCTGCCCCGCTCGACGATGTATTCCGACTCGAACTTCTGCGGCGCGTTGATCGTGTAGCTGAGTGGGATGCCCTTCTCCAGCGCCGCCACGATGGTGAAGATCTTGAAGGTCGAGCCGGCCTGGTAGCCGGTGATGCCGTCACCACCGGTGAGCAGCGGGTTGACCGTCGCCGGGTAGTTGCCCCGGATGCCCTTCCTGCTCTTCGCCGGATCGCTGGAGATCTTGTTCTTCCCGTTCTTCGGGTCGTCCAGCTTGAACTGCCTGTTGACCGCGAGGGCCCGGACCCGGCCGGAGCCGGGCTCGACCACCGCGACCATTGCCGCTTCCTTGCTGTTCTCGCTCTTGGCCTTGCGGACCGCCTTGTCCGCGCCGCGCTGCGCCTGCACGTCGATCGAGGTCACCACCGTGTAGCCGCCGCTCTTCAGCCGCCGCTCCCGGTCGTACGTGGTGGAACCGAACGTCTCCTGCTGCATCCACCAGCGGTAGAAGTAGTCGCAGAAGAAGCCCCAGCTGTTGACGTTCGCGGCGACGCAGCCGTTCGGGGTGCGCTTGTCCAGCACCTTGAGCTCGACGGCCTTGGCGGCGTCCGCCTCCTGCTGGGTGATGGCCTTGATCTCGAACATGTTGTTGATGACGTAGTCACGTCGTTCCAGCGCGGCCGGGTAGCCCGACTCGGTGGTCGGGTCGTTAGTGGTGGGCGCCTTGACCATGCCGGCCAGCAGCGCCGCCTCCTCGATCTTGAGCTTGCTCGGCGGCTTACCGAAGTAGACCTGGCTGGCGGCGTAGATGCCGTACGCGCCGTTGCCGAACGCGGCGAGGTTGAGGTAGCGGGTGAGGATCTCGTCCTTGGAGAATTCCTTGTCGACCTGGAGGGCCAGCCGCATCTCGCGAAGCTTGCGTGCGCTGGTGTCCTCGGTGGCCGCGACCACGTCGGCCGGGTGGGTGGCCGAGTAGGCGATGGCCAGCCGGACGTACTGCATGGTCAGCGTCGAGGCGCCCTGCCGGCCGCCGTCGCTCTGGTTGTTGACGAACGCGCGGGCGACACCGTTGATGTCGACGCCGTTGTGCTTGTAGAAGTCGTGGTCCTCGGCCGCGATGATGGCCTTCTGCATGTACGGAGAGATGTCGGCGAGCTTCACGTCGCGCCGGTTCTCGTCGTACATGGTCGCGAGCGGTGTCTTGCCGTCCGACGCCAGTAGATAGCTGATCTGTGGCGCGCGGGCCACCGTCAACTCTGTGGGTAGGGCGCCGAACGTCTCGGCGCCGGCCTTCGCGGCCAGGCCGGACATCGCCACCGCGGGGAAGGCCGCCGCAGCGACCACCACGCCGGCCAGCAGGCCGCACACCAGCAGCGATGCGGCGTTGGTCAGCACATTGTGGTCACGTTTCCGCATCCAGGTCACCTCGGCATGGTACGCGAGTAGGGAACGAGGGGCGCCTGGGCATTCTTTCCCCATTTCCTGCGCGCGCTGCCCTCGTTGTGCTAAACGCACGACCCCCGGTGCTTGGTTGCGTGTGGCCTGGCGCGAGTCTCCTCCAATTTCCGGAGGTGGCGCAGCGTTATCGCCGACCTCGGCGGGGTAACCGGCGGTCGAAGGCCCGGGAAGCCGGGAGTGTCCGGAATGATGGATTTCGCCGACAACGTTGCGTAATCAGTCGACTACAGAGCATGATGGGGGCGGCGACAGCGCCACATGTCGTCCGTGCCGCCTTGGGGAAGGTGAGCCGGGCGATCGGGGGGAATTGCCGGCTGGCGTGCATCGACGAGGTCGGTAGGTACTGCAAGGGGGGACGTGTACACATGGGCATGATCACTGACTGGCCGTCGCTGGCGGCGTGTCAGAACGGGGACCCGGACGCGTTGTTCGTACAGGGCGCCGAACAGAACGTGGCGAAGCGGATCTGCCGGAGCTGCCCAGTTCGGTACGAGTGCCTGGCCGACGCGTTGGACAACCGGATCGAGTTCGGTGTGTGGGGCGGCATGACCGAACGCGAACGGCGGGCACTGCTGCGTCGACACCCGCAGGTGACGAGCTGGCGCAAGATGTTCGAGGCCGCGATGAAGAAGAACAGCAAGGAAAAGGCTGGAAAGGACAAGATCCTCGTCAGTGCGACCAACTGACGACGGTCACGGCCGGCTGATCGCCGCGCCGATCGTCCGCAGCCCGTCGACGTCGTGCACGTCGGCGGGCTGCGCCGTCACCGACACCGCCGGCACCGCCGGGAACGCTTCGGTGAACCGCGCGGCCACCTGCTGCTCGCGTACCGCCTGGCGAGCCAGCGCCGCGTGCGCCCGGAGCACGTCGGCGGTGGCCTCGTGCCCACCCAGGTCGGTCAGCCGCTCGGCGGCGACCCGGCTCTGCTCGGCGTCCAACTCCGGCGCCGCGAGTCGGTGTACCCGGTTGAGCACCAGGCCGGCCAGCGGCATCCGCTCTTCCCGCAGGCGGCCCGCGAAGTAGGCAGCCTCCCGGACCGCGTCCGGCTCTGGCGTCGCGACCAGCAGGAAGGCCGTCTCCCCTGCCTGCAGGATCCGGTACGTCTGCTCGGCTCGCTGCCGAAAACCGCCGAACATCGAGTCCAGTGCGGCCACGAAGCCGGACAGGTCGGTGAGCAGTTGCGCACCGAGGACCTTCTGCACCACCTTCGAGAACATCCCGAACGAGGCGGTGACCAGGCTGAACATGCTCCGTCCGCCGCTGCGCGCCGGGGCCAGCAACAGTCGCAGCATCCGGCCGTCGAGGAAACGGGAGAGCCGGGCCGGTGCGTCCAGGAAATCAAGTGCCGAGCGGGACGGTGGGGTGTCCACCACGATCAGGTCCCATTCGCCCCGGGCGTGCAGCTGGCCGAGCTTCTCCATCGCCATGTATTCCTGCGTGCCGGCGAAGGTCGAACTCATCGCCTGGTAGAACGGGTTCGCGAAGATCTCGGCGGCTTTTGCCGGATCGGTGTGCTGCAACACCACGTCGTCGAAGGTGCGCTTCATGTCCAGCATCATGGCGTGCAGTTCGCCGCCGCTGTCCTCGACGTCGATCCCCTTGACCTGGCGTGGTGTGTTGTCCAGCTCGGTCAGGCCCAGCGACTGGGCCAGCCGGCGGGCCGGGTCGATGGTGAGCACCACCGTGCGCCGGCCGTGGTGCTCGGCGGCCCGCAGCGCCAGCGCCGCGGCCGTGGTCGTCTTTCCCACCCCGCCGGCACCGCAGCACACGACGATCCGTACGCCGGGGTCGGCGAGAATCTGGTCGACGTCCAGCAGTGGCGCCGCGTCTTCGGAAGGCACCAATCGAGCGTATCGGGCTGGTGGGTCCGTGCGCCCGTGCTGCGCTCAGGTGTGAGTCAATCGGCGCGGACGAGGGCCTGGGCCAGCGTCGTGAGCCCCGCCCGGTCCACTCCGTCGGGCAGCAACGGCAGCTCGACCATCGGCAGCCCCAACTCCACCAGGTCGGCGCGGAGCGAATCCTCCAGTTCGCGCCGGATGTGCTGGTCACGTGCCTCGTCGTGCAAACCGGCCACGGTGTCCCGATCGGCCGGCAGCCCGGCGGCGACCAGCCCTCGCCGTAGCTCCCCGGCGGTGACCGGCTGGCCGGCGGGCAGCGCCGGTCGGGTGCCGTTGACGATCACCTTTCCGGTGCCGAAGCCGAGGGCGGTCAGGTCGGCGATGGCGTCCACCGTCTCCTGCACCGGCATCTCCTCCAACAGCGTGACCACGTGGACCGCGGTCATCGGGGAGCGCAGCAAGGCGGCGACCCCCTCGCTCTGGGTCTTGATCGGACCCACCTTGGCCAGCCGCGCCGTCTCCGCCGTGACGTTCAGGAACCGACCGATCCGCCCGGTCGGCGGGGCGTCCAGCACCACCGCGTCGTACGCGCGCCGCTGCCCGGTGGTGCGGGTGGTGGCCTCCTTCACCTTGCCGGTGAGCAGCACGTCCCGTAGGCCCGGTGCGATGGTGGTGGCGAAGTCGATGGCACCGAGCTTGCGCAGCGCCCGGCCCGCAGCGCCCAGCTTGTAGAACATGTCCAGGTATTCGAGCAGCGCCTCTTCGGCGTCCACCGCGAGGGCGCGCACCTCACCGCCGTCCGGCGCGTCGGCGAGGTGTCGCTCCTCGTAGGGCAGCGGGTCGATGCCGAAGAGTTGGGCGATGCCCTGCCGCCCCTCGACCTCGACCAGCAGGGTGCGCCGACCGCCGGCGGCGAGGGCGAGGGCCAGGGCGGCGGCCACGCTCGTCTTGCCGGTGCCACCCTTGCCGGTCACCACGTGGAGGCGGGCCGACCATCCGGTACCGGCCGGGTCGAACGGCCGCTCAGCTGCACACACCCGTCGAGCCTATCCACGCCTGGCGGTCAGGCGACCTCGCAGACCCACCAACCCGTCTTCTGCACCACGGTGAACCGCAGGTCCTGGTCGGCGACCTTCTCGTCAGCGGTGGTCATGGTGACCCGGGTGGAGACGGTGGCCCGGTCACCGGTCTGGTTGTCCACCTTCGGGGTGGTCCACCTGAACCGGGGGTTCTGGTACTCGGACGCGTACTTCTGCACCTCGGCCACCTTCGCGGCGATCTTTCCGTCGTCGCGGGAGGCGGCGCACACGCGGGTGGCCGCCTTGGTCGCGTCGCGATCCTTGTAGACCGCGGTGAGGAACTCGTCGACGGCGACCGCCGGCTCCTTGGCGCCCTCGCCGGTCTCGGTGTTGCGCAGGGTCAGGAACGCCAGCGCGCCACCGCCCACGCAGAGCACCATGATCACGACGAGTGTGATCGCCGCGATCAGCAGACCACGCTTCTTCTTCGGCGCGGCCGTCCCGGGATAGGGCGGATACGTCGGCGGGGGTGGCGGGATGGTCGACGGACCTGACGTACCGGGTGGCGGCGGCGTCGCGGCCGGCGTGCCGGCAGCCTCGGCCCCACCGGTCGGCGCGGGGAAGGCCTGCTGGACGGGGATCGTCGGTGCGGCGGGGAGCGCCGCCGGTGCGGGCGGCGCGGGGAGCGCGAGCTGCCCGGACGGCGCGGCGGGGGCCGCTGGGGCGGGGGCTGTCGAAACGCCGGGCTGATCGGTGGGTTCCGGCTGGGCCGGCGGGAGGGCGGGTGGACCGGCCTGGTCGCCGCTGGGCGGTTGGGTCATCGTCTTCCCCCGGGGGTCCGGCGCCCGCCGCCACCCCTGGCGTCGAGCGTGATCGAGCGGGCTGCCGGGCGCTGCGCGACCGCCCGACCGGAAGGGTAGCGGTCGATGAGGGAAGTGGTGTCGCCCGTGCCGCGCGGCCGGCCACCGATCCGGCCGGCGGGACCCCGCGTCCGGAGCGCCATCGGGTCTCTTACCTGCCAGGTGTCGCATATGTGACTGTAGGGGGCCATTCGGGCGCGTCTTGTTGGCGGGACTATGGCCCCGGACCTACCTTTCGTCCCGGCGCGGGGGCCGGAACGGACGAATGGGTCCGGACCGGAAGAGCGATCCGAGCGGTACGACCGGAGGCAGTGCATGCGCGACGTGGACAACATCCCTCGCACCCAGTTCCCGACCAACGAACGGCCGCACCGGTCCGGGTCCATGTCCACGGCCGGTGGGCAGATCGGTGGCCAGCCGATCAACGAACGGTCGTACCGCCGGATGCCGGAGCAGGCGGAGGCGGGCCGGGCGCCTGGTCACGCCGCCGAGCGGACCCGCGACGACGACGAGCCGGGCTTCGTCATCCACCTGCCGATCCGGGTGCCGAGTCTGGCGGCGGCGACCGTACTGGCCGGCCGGGTCGCGGTGTCGTTGGGCTTCCTGCCCGAGTTGGACGCGGGCGAGACCACCGTGTCCAACGCCGATGATCAGAACAACAGGCACCGGGTCTTCTGCGACCTGCTGCTGCCCGACCGGTCCCGCTGCCCGCAGGGGTACGGGCACGAAGGGCTCTGCGGGGAGGTGCCGGCCGCGCCGGAGCAGCGTCCCGCGCCTCGTCCGGCCAGCGGACCGTAGGCTGTCCCTCGAACAAATTCCGCACCGAGAGGGAGCCCTTCAGCGATGCAGAAGTGGGAATACTCCACGGTCCCGCTGCTGGTCCACGCGACCAAGCAGATCCTCGACAACTGGGGTGAGGACGGGTGGGAGCTCGTCGCCGTGGTCCCCGGGCCGAACCCCGACCAACTGGTCGCCTACCTGAAGCGACCGAAGGCGTGAGCAACGGTCCGCACGCGAAGCTCGCCGAGCTGGGGCTCGACCTGCCCGAGGTCGTGCCGCCGGTGGCCAGCTACGTGCCGGCGGTGCAGTCCGGGCAACACGTGTACGTCTCCGGCCAGTTGCCGATCGCCGAGGGCAAGCTGCTGGCGACCGGCAAGGTCGGTGCCGGGATCTCCGCCGAGCAGGCGAAGGATCTGGCCCAGCGGTGCGCGCTCAACGCGCTGGCCGCGGTCGACTCGCTGGTCGGCCTGGAAAATGTGGTCAAGGTGGTCAAGGTGACCGGTTTCGTAGCCTCCGCGCCCGGCTTCACCGGTCAACCCGCAGTGATCAACGGTGCCTCCGACCTCTTCGGCACCGTCTTCGGTGAGGCCGGCCGCCATGCCCGCAGCGCCGTAGGGGTGGCCGAGCTGCCCCTCGACGCCCCGGTCGAGGTCGAGCTGATCGTCGAGGTCGCCTGACGCTCCGCCACACCCCGCGATCTTGCGCGTCCGGCGCGGAGAAAAGCCCTGAACGGTGACGAATCAGGGTCCGCGCGGGCAAGATCGTGGGGTGTTGCGGGCGGGGTCGTACGATCGCAGCCATGAGCGGGCACGTGACGGCGCCGGCGGCGGCGGTCGCCGACGAGCTGCCGACCTGGGTGACACTGCTGCGTGCGCCGAACCCGGGGCCGATGACCCTCGACGGCACCAACACCTGGGTGCTGCGCGCCGCGACAGCCGAGGCCGCCATCGTGGTCGACCCGGGGCCGGCCGACGAGGGGCACCTGGCCCGGATCGCCGAGCACGGCCCCGTCGGGCTGATCCTGATCACCCACGGCCACCCCGACCACACCGAGGGTGCGGCCCGGCTGAGTGAGCTGCTCGGCGGTGTCCACGTCCTCGCCGTCGACCCGGCGCACACCATCGGCGGCGCGCCGCTGACCGAGCCGGGCGAGCACTTCGGCGGCTTCGGCCTGGCGGTCCGTCTGCTGAAGACCCCGGGGCACACCGCCGACTCGGTCTGCTTCCTGGTCGAGCACGGCGACGAGCGGGTGGTGCTCACCGGTGACACCATCCTCGGCCGGGGCACCACCGTGGTCGCCCACCCGGACGGGCACCTCGGTGACTACCTGACCAGCCTGGAGCTGCTGTCCGCGTACACCGGGATTCCGGCGCTGCCCGGGCACGGCCCGGCGCTCGCCGACTGCGCCGCCGCCGCCGACTTCTACCTCGCGCACCGCAAGGCCCGGCTGGACCAGGTCCGGGCCGCGGTCGCGGCCGGTGCCGCCACGCCCGCCGACGTGGTCGCGGCGGTCTACGCCGACGTGGACCGCTCGCTGTGGTGGGCGGCTGAGTGGTCGGTCCGCGCGCAGTTGGAGTATCTGGGTGTCGGCACCGGGGAATCCGCGCCGGGGGTCAGTGGGTTGGAGCACATGTGACCTGCCCCGTGTGTGGAACCGTTGCCGTTCCCGGCGCGCGGTTCTGCCACAACTGCGGTGCCGCGCTGCCGGCCGCCGCCACGTTGCCGGCGGCCGAGCGTCGGGTGGTCACCGTGCTCTTCGGCGACCTCTCCGAGTTCACCTCCTGGTCGGAGGATCTCGACCCGGAACGCGTCGGCGCGGTCACCGACCGGGTGCTGGCCGCCCTCGCCGGTGCCGTGAAGACCTTCGGCGGGCACGTCGACAAGCTGACCGGCGACGGGATCATGGCGGTCTTCGGTGCGCCGGTGGCGCACGAGGACGACGCCGAACGCGCGGTCCGGGCCGCCCTGTCCATGCAGCGGGCCGTCCGCCGGGTGCTCGACGACGAGCGGGGCGGCGGCGCGCCGCTCGGGCTGCGGGTCGGGCTCAACACCGGCGACGTCATCGCCGGCATCCAGGCCGCCATCGAATACACGGTCATCGGCGACACGGTCAACACCGCCGCCCGGCTGGCCGACGCCGCCGCGGTCGGCGCGGTCTACGCCGGCGGGCGCACCGCCGCCGCCACCCGGCACGTGTCCTCCTGGCGGGCACTGCGCCCGCTGCGGCTCAAGGGCAAGCGTGAACCGGTCGAGGCGTACGAGTTGCTGGGTCTACTGGACGCGCCCGGTACCCGTTCGGGGCTCGGCGACGAGGCGCCGTACGTCGGCCGGGAGACGGAGATCGGCCGGATCGCCGGGCGGCTCGCCGAGGTGATCGACCAGGGTGACCCGCGGGTGCTGCTGATGACCGCCGAGGCGGGCATCGGCAAGTCCCGGTTCGCCGCCGAGGTGGAGCGCCTCGCCGCCGGGTACGACGTGGGCGCCGGCCGGTACGCCGCGCACACGGGCGCCCGGGTGCTCTCGGTGCGCTGTGCCGCGTTCGGTGAGCGCCGCCGCCTCGCGCCCCTGGCCGACCTGGTGCGGGCCGCCGTCGGCCTGCCCAGTGACGCCGCCACCGCGCTGACCCGACCGGCGGTGGAGGAGAGGCTGCGGCGGCTCGGGCAGCGGCTCGCCCGCTCCGGCGGTGAGACCCCGCCGATCGCCACCGAGCAGTTGCTCGCCCTGCTCGGCTACGCCGAACTGGCGGCACACGGCGGCACCGACACCGGCGAGTGGAGCGGATCGGGCACCCCGGCCGCGGATGCCGAGGTGGTGCCGAACGCGGTCGCCGACCTGCTCAGTGGGCTCGCCTCGGAGGCGCCGCTGGTGATCGTGGTGGACGACCTGCACGACGCCACCGCCGAGACGATCGGCGCCCTCGGACTGACCCTGTCCAGGCTCACCGGCCCGGTGCTGGTGCTGCTGCTCGGCCGCCCCGAGCTGGTGCGTACCGCCGGGGCGCTGACCCGGGTCGCGGACGCCGAGGTGCACTCCCTGCCGCCGCTGCGGGGTGCCGACGCGGCGCGGCTGCTCACCAGCTACCTCGGCGGCGGCAAGTTGCCACCGGCCGACGCGGACCGGCTGCTCGCCACCGCGCAGGGCAACCCCTTCTACCTGGCCGAGTTGGTCACCCTGCTCATCGAGCGGGGGGCGCTCACCACGGAGACAGCGCGCGGTGTCCGTGCACCGTCGGAGCGGGACCAGAGCACCTCGGCCGGCTGGCGGTTGGTGCCCGGTTCGCTGGGCAGCCGGCTGCTCTCCCGCGACCTCGCCGCCGTGCTCGCCGCCCGGATCGACGCGCTGCCGCCGGACGCCCGCTCGGTGCTGCGTGACGCCGCGGTGATCGGTGACACGGTGCCGACCGGCGCGCTGGAGGCGCTGCGTGAACAGCGCGCCGGCCGCGACGGCCGGCCGTCGGCAGTGGTCGCGGTGGAACTCGACCGAGCCGTCGAGGAACTGCTGCAGCGCCGGATGCTGCACCGCTCCCGGGCCGGCTACTCGTTCGCGACCCCGCTCATGCGGGAGGCCGCGTACGCCGGGGTGAGCAAGGCGGAGCTGGCCGAGCGGCACGCCGCGTTGGCCCGCTGGGCGGCACCGGCGGACGGCACCACGGCCGGGTCGCCGGGCGGGTTCACCGACGAGGCCCGGGACGACTTCGTGGCGACGCACGTCGAGCGGGCCGCCACGCTCGCCGACGCGGTGAAACTGCGCCCGGACGCGCCGGCCCGGGCGGTGGTGCCGCTCGGCATCGCCGCGCTCGGCCGGGCCGCCCGACGGTCACTGTCCGCCGGTGAGCCGGTGCTGGCCATCGAGTACGCCGAACGCGCCACCGAGTTGGCCCGCGACGGGCTGTCGGCGGCCGACCGGGTGGTGCACGCGCGGGCGCTGCTCCAGGTCGGTCGCGTCGCCGACGCGCTGGCGTACGCGGAGAAGATCGCCGCGAACGCGGGGGACGAGGCCACCCGGGTCGGTGCCCTGCTGCTCGCCGGGCAGGCCCAGGAGACCCTCGGTGACCAGGGCCGGGCGATGACCGCCTGGCACGAGGCGTTGCAGGTCGCCACGGCCGGTGGGTTGCCCGTGCAGCGGGCGACGGCGATGCGCCGGCTCGGCATGGCCGACTTCGTGGCCGGGCGGCTGAGCCAGGCGAGCAGCCGGTTGGCTGCCGCGTACCAGGTCAGTCTCGGTGCGCAGGACCGACGCGGGCAGGCGTGGTCGTTGCAGAACCTGGCCTGGGTGACCACCACCCGGGGTGACTTCGCCGGCACCGACGCGGTCCTCGGCCGGGCCGCTCGACTCTTCGCCGAGCTGAAGGACCCGTACGGGCGGGCCTGGCTGCGCGGCACCACGGCGTTCGCCCGGCTGCTCGCCGGCCGACTGCGCGAGGCGTGTCGGATGGCGCAGGTGTTCCTGCCCTTCGGTGAGCGGGTCGGTGAGGCGTGGGCGGTGGGCACCTTGCGTGCGGTGGCGGCGTTCGCCACCGCCGAGTTGGGCGACCTGGCCGAGGCGGACCGGGAGGCCCGGCGGGCGTACCGGGAGTTCGCCGCCGCCTCCGACGACTGGGGCCGCGGGTTCGCGCTCGTGGTCCGGGCGGTGGTGGCGCGTGGGCTGGGCGAGCCGGAGCACGCTGCGGACCTGCTCACCGACGCCCTGGCGTACGCCGAGCGCACCTCGCACCCGCTGCTCACCGGAATGGCCGGCACGTTGCGCGGCTTCGTGGCGTTGGACCTGGGCGACTGCGAGACCGCCGAGCGGGTGGCCCGCTCGGTGCTGATGGCCGTGGAGCCGCACAACCCGCAGGCCCCGGCCCAGGTGGCACCCCGGGTGCTGCTGGCGACGGCCCGTCTGGCCGCCGGTGACGCGGCGACCGCCGTCGGGCTGCTCGCCCCGGTGGCGACGGCCGCCGCGAACGCACCCTCGTTGCTCCTCTCCCGCCGCCAGACGATGGCCCAGTACGCAGCGGCCCTGCTCGCGCACGGTCAGCGGGAGCAGGCGTTGGACTGGGCTCGGCGGGCGGTCACCGCACCGGCGGAGGACGTGCGCAGCCAGGTGATCGCGGCCGGTGTGCTGGCCGAGGCGCTGGCGGCCTGCGGCTACCTGGCGGAGGCGCGGTCCTGCGCGGACGAGGCGGTCCGCCTGGCGTACGCGACCGAGCAGCGCAGCGAACGGGCCGCCGCCAACGCCCTCCGCGCCCGTCTGACCACCTCGGCCTGACCCTTGGTGACGCCTCCCTGACCGAACCCTCTGATCGGCCGGTCAGGGGTGTTGGTGGCACGGTTTTTGTCGGTTCTGGGGATGTGGCGGTCGGGGTGAGGGGCTAGCGTGTCACCACCGTGTGCCGGTCCACAGTGGTGACCGTCGCCGTGCCTGGGGAGGCCCTTCATGAAGCTGCCGCGTTCCATCGCGGGCTGGACCATCGCGGTCTTCGGCGTGTTGGCGCTGGTGCTGGGCGCGGTCGGGCTGCTCTGGCCGGAGGCGCAGTTGCGCATGCTCGGGCTCGAGGTGCCGGCGACGCGTGCCGTCGGTGACCACACCGGCACGTTCCTGCTGGCGTCCTCGATGGCGGCGTTCAACATGGGCGTCTACTACCTGCTCGCCACGATCACCGAGTGGCGGGCGTTCTACCGGTTCACCGTGGTCTTCCGACTTGTCACGTTCACCGTGTTCACCATCGCCGTGCTCTCCGACATCGCTCCGGGCCGGTTCTTCGGGGTGGCGGTCTGGGAGGGTCTGGGGGCCGTGGCCACCGCCGTCGGTCTGCGCCTGGATGCCCGCCGGGGCGCGTCGGCCGGCGGAGTCGCCTCGTCCGACGGTGCCGGGGCGGCTGCGCCCGCCGAGGAGGGTACCGGCCCGTCCGGTGCCGCTCCGGCGGACACGGTGCGCTGAGCCGCCGGCCGGGTTGGGTATTTTCGAGCGGTGACCGACACCCCGACCGGTGGCCCGCCGGTGCCGATCGTGCCGGGTCTGACCGATTTGCGGGTCTTTGCCCGGGGCGGGTACGCGACCGTCTATCAGGCCACCCAGATCTCGGTGGGCCGCGAGGTCGCCGTCAAGGTGGAGAACCGGACGCTCGACAGCGAGCGGGACCAGGCCCGTTTCCTGCGCGAGGCGCGCGCGGCCGGCCGGATGTCGTCACACCCGCACGTGGTGGACCTCTTCGACGTCGGGGTCACCGTCGACCAGCACCCCTACCTGATCATGGAGCTCTGCGACGGCTCGTACGCCGAACGGATGCGGACCTCGCCACTCGACCCGGTGGAGGCCCGCGACCTCGGCATCAAGATCGCCGACGCGCTGGCCCACTCGCACGCGGCGGGGGTACTGCACCGGGACGTGAAACCGGCGAACATCCTCCACTCGGCCTTCAACTCGGCGGTGCTCGCCGACTTCGGGCTGGCCGTGCTCGCGGAGCACCGCGACGCCTCGGTCACCCTGGAGGTGCTCACCCCGGCGTACGCGCCGCCGGAGATGTTCAGCCACAGCCCGCCGTCACCGGCCGTCGACGTGTACGCGCTCTGCGCCACCCTCTACGCGGTGATGCACGGTCGGCCGCCCCGCTGGCAGTCCGAGCGCAACCCCAGCCTGATCACCGTCCTGGAGATGTTCAACCAGCCGCTCCCCGCCCTGCCCGGCGTCCCGGACGAACTGATCGACGTGCTGCGCGCCGGCATGGCCAACGACCCGGCCGAGCGGCCCTCCGCACTGGAGTTGCACGACCTGCTCGCCAACCTGCCACTCGGACCACCGTCGGCCCCGGTCAGCGGCGCCCCGGTCAGCGGTGGCGCGACCCGCCCCGGCCCGTACCCGCCCAGCCGGCCGGTGCCCCGGCCGCCCATCGAGGACACCCAGCAGGTCGTCCCCGGCGTCCGACGCTGGCGGCGCTGGTTCCTCGGCGGTGCCGGGGTCCTCGCGCTCGCCGGCTCCGCGACCGCCGGGGCGTGGTTCGCCGACCACGCGGCACCGCCGACCCCGAGCCCGACGGCCACCCAGGTCGCCGCACCGGCGACCGGGCCGCTGCCCGGCTGCACGACCGGCAGCGGCACGCCCACCGTGCTGCCCGAGGGCGCCCGGTGCCTGCCCGAGCTGGAATGCTTCGGCCCGATGCGCATCCGCGGCGACCGCGCCGAGGCGGCTCGGCTGTCCTGCACCGGTCGGCACACCTGGGAGACGTACGCCGAGGGCATCCTGCCGGTGCCCCTGGTCGGCGCCAACTACGACGACGTGGTCGCCGCCGCGCAGGTGCGACAGGTGTGCAGCGCCAAGACGTTCCGGTTGACCACCGGGATCGCCGAGCCGAGCGGCTGGCACCTGGAGGTGCTCCCCCCGGTCGACGGGAGCATCGACCGGACGTACCGGTGCCTGGCCGGGCGGGGCGTGGATGCGCTCACCGCGCCCACCCTCACCGGCCGCTGATCCCGTCCGACCCGCGTCGCCGGTCCCGCACCGCCCGCAGGGCATCCCGACTGTCCAGGGCGTCGAGGGTGTCCGCGTCGATCCCGTACGGCATCAACTCCGCCGGCCCGGTGGTCGCCGGCCGGTCCTCCGGCTCCGGGTCGTCGGCCTGACGGGCGGCGGAGAAGGCGACCCCGGAGACCGTGGCCAGCAGGACGCAGAGCAGGGCGAGAACCACGCCGACCAGGTCCTGTCGGCGCCAGACGACCAGCAGGGCCAGTGGTACGAGGGCTCCCAGTGCCGCGAGCACCGCCACCGTCCGCGCATCGGGCCTGGACAATCGACTCATTCGTTCAGCATGTCGTGACATCGGCGGCTGTCAACCGGAGAGCGGGCGGCGCGCCGATCGACACCGGCCGACCGGTCCGCCCGACGTGCCCGGTCGGTGTCGCTACGGAAAAGCGTGCAGTCGCTACCCTGGGTGTTCCGCAGGCTGGTCCGTCAGCGAGGTCACCCCATGAACGTACGCAGTTCCCGGTCCCGGCTCCGTTCGGTCGCGACGACACTGGCGGCCGCCCTCACCCTCACCCTGGCGGCCGCCGCCGGCTGCGACAGCCGGCGGGAGCCGGAACTGCCGTCCGTGCAGCAGAAGATCCGTGAGTCGCACATCTACCGGCAGGCGCAGTTGCGCATCGGCGTCGCCACCAAGGAGCCGTTGATGGGCGACCTGCGCAACGGCCAGCACGTCGGGTTCGACGTCGAGATCGGCAGGTACATCGCTGCCTCCCTGGGCTACGAGGGTGAGCAGCGGTTGGCGTTCGTATCGGTGGCCACCGAAAATCGGATCCCGGCGTTGCAGGGCGGCACTGTCGACCTCGTGGTGTCCAGCTTCTCGATGACCGAGGAGCGCGAGAAGCTTGTCAGTTTCGCCGGGCCGTACTTCGTCACCACGCAGGAGGTGATGGTGCCGGTCCGCCTCAAGGACCGGATCCGCACCATCGAGGACCTTCGCGACCCGGCGTACAAGGTCTGTACCAGCGGCGGGTCCACCACGGAGGCCGAGCTGGAGAAGCACGGGGTCAAGACGTTCGTGGTGAAGGACGTCGGGGACTGCGTCGACGGCATCCGGGGCGGCCGGTACGACGCGGTCAGTTCGGACGAGACGATCCTCGCCGGGTTCCTCGCCACCTATCCCAAGGAGTTCGAGGTCGTCGACATGCCCTTCGGCACCAGCGAGCTGCTGGGCATCGGCGTGCCGATCGGCGACCCCGCGTTGCGCGACCTGGTCGCGTTCTTCCTGCAGAAGAGCTACGAGCGGGGTCGCGACGGGCAGGTGAGCCCCTGGCAGAGCGCCTACAACCGCACCCTGGGTCCGTGGCTGAAGGTCGAGAAACGCCAGCCTCAGCCGCTGCAGGTGCCGAAGCTCGTCGACTTCGACGACAAGGCGCCGTCGACGTGAGTACGGCGCCGACCGCAACCGGCGCCGACGGCCCGGTTCCACCACCCCGCGCGTCCGTGCCGGGTGTCGCCGCCGCGCCGGTCCCCGACGGCACGGCCGCAGCCGAACCGCCGGCCGAGGTGGTGGACCGGCCTGGCTGGCCGGTTGGCGTGCCGGTCGCCGAACCAGCCGACCCGGTCGTCGCCGACGTCGAGCCCGGGCGGGTCCGTTGGGACCCGGCGGAACGGCGTGCCCGTGCCAGCCAGTCCTTCTGGACGGCGCTGGTGGGCGTACCGGCGATCTTCTCGGTGCTCCGCCTCGGGGTCGAGGCGGGCGGCGAACTTCAGACCACACTGCTGCTGGTGGCGAACGTCGGCCCGGTCAACCTGCTCGCCGGCTTCCTGACCACGGCGGCTCGGCTGCTCTCCACCGGAATGGTCGCCGTGTTCGCGCTCGGGGCGGTGCTGGCCGTCGGGGCGGACCGGCTGCCACCGGGGACCCGCCGTCGCCCACTCTTCGCCCGCTGGGCCGACCTCACCCCGGCCTGGGTGGTGCTTGCCGCTTTTCTGCTTGCCCTGATCACCTGGCCGCTGCTCTACCTGCCGCTGCTGCTGCCGGCGTTCGCGGCCGCGTTTCAGCTGCGCCCCGGGCGACTGCACGAACGGTTGGTGCCCCGACTGGTCATGATCGTCGCACTGCTCGCCGGGTACGGCTGGCTGCTGCTGCCGACGCTGCGGGACGCCGGGAAGCAGGGCGAACTGTTGGTGTTGGCGCTGCTCGCGGTGCCGCCGCTGCTGGCTCTCTTCATCGCGGGGCCGCTGCCCGGTGTGGTGATCCGGCCGCTGGCGTCGGTGACCGAGGTGGCGATGCTCGCCATGCTGGTCTGGGCCGCGGTGCCGGTGATCAGCACACCGGTGTTGCCGCTGACCGTCACGACGGTGGGCGCGGAGAGCGGACCCACCGAGGACGTACGCGGGCACGTGATCACCACCGACGACGTCAACATGGTGATCCTGCAGGAGCGGGGTGGTGTGCGGTACGTGCCTGTCGATCTGGTCCGCGCGCAGGTGCTCTGCCCGAGCGAGGAGGAGTTGCCCCGGTACCAGCTGCGCATCCGGGACTTCCACGTCGAGGACTCGCTGCTGGAGGGCATGGGCCGCCGGGTCCGCCCGGTCCACCGCATCGACGCCGCCTGCCGGATCCCCGGCTGACCCCCGACGGGTGGCCCGCCGATCAGTGCGACAGACGCGCTGTCGCGTCGGCGGCGTCGGCCAGCTCGTCGGCGACCTGAGGGTCGGTCGAGGAGATGGCGGCGGTCCACAGCACGTCGGTGGGCGTCGCGCCGGCCAGCCAGCGCCGCATCGACTCCTGCGCCCGGTCGGGCAGGGGACCCTGGTGCGACAGGCCCTCGAGGACGTCGGCCAGGTGCCGCGCGGTGGCCTCGCCCGGGATGGCCGCGAACTCGGCCAGGTACGGCCCGAGGTCGATCTCCAGCCCGGCGACCGCCTCCAGCAGGCCCCAGGCCGAGGTGGTGGACGGGAACTCCGCGAGGATCCGGTGCCACCAGCCGAGGAGGAACCGCTCGACGGCTGCCCGCTCGGCGGCCGGCCAGCCGTGCCACTGGTCCCGCATCCGCTCGGTGACGGCCTCCGGCGGCAGGTACGACAACTCGCCACTCGCGGCCGCATCGAGCAGCCGGGGCAGCAGGTGCGGCACCTCGGTCCCGTCCCCCCAGGTGCCCCCGTTTCCCAGGTAGTCATCGATCTGGTCGGTGCTCAGCTGCCGCAGCGGGGTACCGACGAAGAGGGCCAGGTCCGCCGGCTCCACGCAGTGCGGGCAGGCCTCCATGTCGGCGGGCATCGGGTGGTCGGCGAAAGCGGCGTAGAGCCCGTCCACCAGCCGATCGAACTCGACGTCGTTGCGCACCCGCTCAGTATTTCCGACGAACCGCTCGGAGGGTGCCCGCATATACAGTCGGACTGTATATACTGCGGCGATGGTGAAGGCTTCCCTGCACGAATCGACCTATCTGATCCTCACCGCGCTCGTCGAGGCCCCACGGCACGGATACGCCGTCCTCGACGAGGTCCGCCGGATCTCCGACGGGCGCGTCGACCTGCGCGCCGGCACCCTCTACGCGGCGCTGGACCGGCTGCGTACCGAGGGCCTCATCGACATCGAACGCGAGGAGCAGGTGCAGTCCAGGTTGCGCCGCTACTACCGACTCACCGCCGCCGGAGTGCAACGCCTGGCCGAGGAGTCGGCGCGCCTGCGGAGCAACGCCGACGCGGCGAGCGTGCGGCTGCGCCGTGCCGGCCTCATCTTCGAAGGCGGTGCGGCGTGACGTTGCCCCAGGTCTACCGGTGGCTGCTGGCCTGCTACCCCCGCGCGTACCGGCGGCAGTACGAGGACGAGTTGATCGGGGTGTTGCTGGACGACGCCGCGCCGGGCCAGCGCAGGCCCTCGGCACGAGACGTGTCCGCCCTGCTCGGCGGGGCGGTTCGGGCGCACGTACGGCAGGTCGGCGCCCGATTCTCGGTCGACACGTGGCGGGACGCGGCGCAGGTGCTCGGCCTGGTCGCCGCGCTGCTGCTGTGCGTGCGCTCCGCGCGCGTTCCGGTGCTGCACCTCAGCATGTACGCGCAGAGCTATCCCGAGGGGATCGGTGAACCGTTCGTCCTCTGGCCGCATGGTCCCCTGGCGGCGCTCTGGCTCGTCGTGGCGGTGTTCACCGCACTCGGGTGGGGGCGGGCGGCGGCGGCGATCGCCGTCGGCGGCGTGGCGTTCGAGGTGGTACGGGTCGCCGAGGCCTACGGGTATTATTCGACGGTCTTCGACATCTGGCCCGTCGTGCTCGCCGCGATGATCCCGCTTGCCCTCGCCCTCCGCGCTCCCCGTTCCGTAACGGCTGTCCTCGCGCGCTGGCGGCTCGGCACACTGGCGGCGGCGACGGTGGTAAGCGTCGGCGCGCCGAGCGTCGCCCTGGTAACCGCCGCTGACGTTTCGACGTCGCCCATCTACGGCACCTGGATGTTCACCAGCGGTGTCGGCCGCGTCGAGGCGATCCTGTTGATCGCGGGGTACCTGCTCTTCGCCCTTGTCGTCCTGTCGACGCCGACGGCGCTCCGACTGCGCCTGCTCGCGCTCGTCGTCCCGGTGGGCGTCACGCTGATTCTCACCCGGGTGGGGCTCGGGACCACGGGGACGTACCTGGAGCACCCCAGCCGCGACGGTGTCCCCGACCCGCTCACCTCGGCGCAGTGGCTGACGTTGGTGCTGGCACCCGTGTTGCTCTTCGCGGTGGCCGCGGCGATCCTGCACCGCCGCGAGCGTTCCGGTCCGCAGCAGGCGTAGGCAGGGATCGGTCCGCCTGGGTGATCGACTCGGTTTCCGCGAAGTCGGGGCGTCGATAGGCCTTGGACGCCCCGGAATCAAGAAGACGGAGTCGATCACCCGTCCGGAACGGGCCGGCTCAGTAGGACTTGTCCTGGCCGAGGACGTGCTGGGCCACGAAGTTGAGGATCATCTCCCGACTGACCGGGGCGATCCGGCCGGCCCGCACCGCGCCGAGCAGGGTAGCCACCCCGTACTCGGTGGTCATGCCGGCCCCGCCGAGCACCTGGACGGCGGTGTCGACGGCGAGCGCGGCTGCCTCCCCGGCCGCGTACTTGGCCATGTTGCCGGCCACCCCGGCCTCCAGGTCGCGGCCGGCGTCGTACAGGGTGGCGGCCTTCTGGATCATCAGGCGGGCCAGCTCCACCTGCACCGCCGCGTGCGCCAGCGGGTGCGACACCCCCTGGTGGGAGCCGATGCTCCGGCCACCCCAGACCTTGCGGGTGGAGGTGTACCCGCTGGCCCGCTCGATGGCGTACCGGCCGGTGCCGGCACCCATCGCGGCCACCGTGATCCGCTCCGGGTTGAGCCCGGCGAAGAGCGCCGGCAGCCCGGCGTCCAGCGACTCACCGAGCAGCGCGTCGGCGGGGACCCGGACGTCGTCCAGGTAGAGCAGGAACTGGTTCTCCGGGGACACGATCTCCATGTCCAGTTTGGACCTGGTCAGCCCGGCCGCGTCGGTCGGCACGAGGAACAGCGCCGGCTTCAGCTTCTGCGGAGACGCGTCCGCTGCACCGGTTGGGCCGTCCTCGACGGCGACGCGGGCCACCACCAGGACGTGATCCGCCTCGTCGACACCGGAGATGTAGCACTTGCGGCCGTTGAGCAGCCAGCCGTCGCCGTCCCGGCGAGCCACCGTGCCGAGCCGGTGGAAGTTGGATCCGGCCTCCGGCTCGGTGATCGCGAAGACGATCTTCTGGGAGCCGTCCGCCAGGCCGGGCAGGTGCCGTTTGCGCTGGTCCTCGGTGCCGTGCCGGGCGAGCACGGTGGCCGCGATGGCGGGGGAGACCACCAGCAGCAGCAAGGGGCAGCCGGCGGCCGCCAACTCCTCGCAGACGATGGCCAACTCGGTGATGCCGCCGCCGCCACCGCCGTACTCGGTGGGGATGTTGACGCCCAGGTAGCCGAGCCGTCCCGCCTCGGCCCACAGTTCGGTGGTGTGTTCTCCCGACTTCGCTTTCGCCACGAAATAGCCGTGGCCGTAGCGGCGGCCGAGCGCCCGCACGGCGTCGCGAAGCTGGTCCTGCTCAGGGGTGAGATCGAAGGTCATCAGGGGGTCCTCCTCAACAGATGTCGATGACGGCCAGCACGGCGCCGGTGCGCACCTGACCACCGGTCGGCACCGGCAACTCGCTGACCACGCCGTCGGTCGGGGCGAGCACGGGATGTTCCAGCTTCATCGCTTCCAGGGTGAGCAACGGCTCGCCGGCCACGACCCGCTGGCCGACCTGGACGTGCACCCGGGTCACCGCACCGGGCAACGGGGCGAGCAGCGACCCGGCCGCCACCTCCGCCGTGGGCAGCGGGAGACGGGGCAACTCGACGAGGCTCGCCGCCCCGTCCGGGCCGTCCACGAAGACCGCCGACCCCACCCGGTGTACGCGGTACGCGCACCGCACCCCGTCGACGTCGAGCACCACCCGGTCCGGGGTGGCCTCGACAAGCGCCACGTCCGGTCGTCCGGCGGCGGGGCCGATGCCGGCAGGGCCAGCGGTGGCGGGTTCAGCGGCGGTGCGGTTGGCGGCGGAGTTGGTGGTGGTCGGGTCGGCGGACCACTCGGCGAGCCCGCCCACGCGGTCCAGCCGGTAGCGGACCTCGACCTCGCCGTCCGGACCACCGAACCGGGTGACCTGCGGGACGGCCGGCACGTTGCGCCAGCCGGACGGCAACCCGGCCAGCACCTTCGCCCCGGCGCGACGGCCGGCGGCCGAGGCGAGCGCCGAGGCGAGCGCCACCAGCGGGCGCCGGCCGGCGGGCAGCAGCGGGGCGAAGACCTCCGCATGCCGGTCCAGGAACCCGGTGTCGATCTCCACGGCGGCGAACGCCTGACTGCGCAGCACCTGGACCAGCAGGTCCCGGTTGGTGGTCACCCCGTGCACCTCGGCCCGGCTCAGCGCGGTGGACAGCAGTCGGGTCGCCTCCGTACGGGTGCGACCCCAGGCGATCAGCTTCGCCAGCATCGAGTCGTAGTGCACGCCGACCACCGAGCCGGCCACCACCCCCGAGTCGAGCCGCAGCCCCGGTCGGTCCAGCCCACCGAACTCGGTCGTCACCTGAGGGACCGCGAACCGGTGCAGGGTGCCCGTGGCCGGCCGCCAACCCGCCCCGGCGTCCTCGGCGCACAGGCGTACCTCGATGGCGTGCCCGGTGCCGACCGGCAGCGTCGCCGGCAGTGGCTCACCCTCGGCGACGAGCAGTTGCAACCCCACCAGGTCCAGACCGGTGCACAGTTCGGTGACCGGGTGCTCGACCTGAAGACGGGTGTTCATCTCCAGGAAGAAGATCTCGCCACCCGGGGCGAGCAGGAACTCCACAGTGCCCGCCCCGACGTAGTCGACCGCGCGACCGGCGGCCACCGCGGCCTCGTGCAACGCCGTGCGCACCCGCTCCGGAACGACAGCCGGCGCCTCCTCGACGATCTTCTGGTGCCGACGCTGGATCGAGCACTCCCGGTCACCGAGAGCCACCACCCGGCCGTGGGTGTCCCCGAAGATCTGCACCTCGACGTGCCGGCCGCGCTCGACGTACCGCTCGATGAAGACCGTGCCGTCGCCGAACGCGGCAGCCGCCTCGCGGCCCGCGGACGCGACGGCGTCGGCCAGCTCGTCGGCCTCCCGGACGATCCGCATCCCCCGCCCGCCACCACCTGCGGATGCCTTCACCAGGACCGGGAGGTCGGTGACCGCGGTGGTGTCGGTCCAACTGGGCAGCATCGGCACACCGGCCTCGGCGAGCAGCCCTTTCGCGGCGAGCTTGTCGCCCATCACGGCGATCACCTTGGCCGGCGGGCCGACCCAGGTCAGTCCCGCGTCGGTCACCGCCGCCGCGAAGTCGGCGTTCTCGGCGAGGAAGCCGTACCCCGGGTGGACGGCGTCCGCGCCGCACCGCCGGGCCGCGTCCAGGATCAGCTCGACCCGCAGGTACGTCTCGACGGGCGAGTCCCCGGGCAGCCGGACCGCCTGGTCGGCCTCGGTGACGAACGGCGCGTCGGCGTCCGCGTCCGAGTACACGGCCACCGTCTGCACGCCGAGCGCCCGGCAGGTCGCGAAGACCCGACGGGCGATCTCCCCCCGGTTGGCCACGAGCAATTTCGTGATCATCGTCGGCTTCGCCCTCTCTACATCCGGAAGACGCCGAAACCGTCGGCGCCCTCCACCGGTCCGCTGTGGATCGCCGAGAGGCAGAGCCCGAGGACGGTACGCGTGTCCCGCGGGTCGATCACCCCGTCGTCGTAGAGCCGACCGGAGAGGAAGAGCGCTCCCGACTGCGACTCGATCTGCTGCTCGACCATCATCCGCATCGCGGTGTCGGACTCCTCGTCGAAGGAACGTCCCCGGGCGGCGGCGGCCTGCCGGGCCACGATCGACAGCACCCCGGCGAGCTGTGCCGGACCCATCACCGCCGACTTCGCGTTCGGCCAGGTGAACAGGAACCTCGGCTCGTACGCGCGACCGCACATGCCGTAGTTGCCGGCCCCGTACGAGGCACCGAGGTTCACCGTCAGGTGCGGCACCGTCGAGTTGGACACCGCGTTGATCATCAGAGCGCCGTGCTTGATGATTCCGCGCTGCTCGTACTCGGTGCCGACCATGTAGCCGGTGGTGTTCTGCAGGAAGATCAGCGGTGTGTTCGCGGCGTTCGCGAGCTGGATGAACTGGGCCGCCTTCTGGGCCTCCGCGCTGAACAGCACCCCCCGGGCGTTGGCCAGCACACCCACCGGGTACCCGTGCAGTTCGCCCCAGCCGGTGACCAGGGCGTCCCCGTACGCCGGCTTGAACTCGTCGAAGTCGCTGCCGTCCAGGATCCGGGCCAGCACCTCGCGGGGATCGAACGGCACCTTCAGGTCGGCGCTGGTGATGCCGAGCAGCTCCTCCGGGTCGTACTTCGGCGGCTGCGGCACCGCCGTCCGGGGCGCCGGGCCGTGCTTGCGCCAGTTCAGCCGGCGTACGCACTGCCGGGCCAGGCGGATGCCGTCCCGCTCGTCGGCGGCCAGGTAGTCGGCGAGCCCGGACGTGCCGGCGTGCATCGCCGCACCGCCCAGCGACTCGTCGTCGGTGACCTCGCCGGTCGCCATCCTCACGAGCGGCGGCCCGGCCAGGTACACCTGCGACCGGTCCCGAATCATGATCACGTGGTCGGACATCCCCGGCACGTACGCGCCACCGGCCGTGGCGTTGCCGAAGACCACGCTGACCGTCGGGATGCCCGCCGCCGAGAGCCGGGTCAGGTCCCGGAACACCCGACCACCAGGGATGAAGATCTCCGCCTGGGTGGGCAGGTCCGCCCCGGCCGACTCGACCAGGTTGACCATCGGCAGCCGGTTGGCCAGGGCGATCTCACCGGCCCGCCGGGTCTTGGCGAGGGACCACGGGTTCACCGCGCCACCGCGTACCGTCGGGTCGTTGGCGACGATCAGGCACTCCACGCCCTCGACCACCCCGATGCCGGTGACCACGCTGGCCCCGACCGGGAAGTCCGTGCCGTACGCGGCGACCGGTGACAGCTCCAGGAACGGGCTGTCGGCGTCCACCAGCAGCTCGATCCGCTCCCGGGGGAGCAGCTTGCCGCGCCCGTGGTGCCGGGCCACGTACTTCTCACCACCACCCGCCCGCGCCTGGTCCAGCGCGGCGTCCAGTTCAGCCAGCCGCTCCAGCAGAGCCACCCGGTTCGCCGCGTACGCCGGTGCGGACGGGTCGACCGCGCTGTGAAGAGTCGTCATAGGCCCATGCCCTTCGCGATGATCTCGTTCATGATCTCGGTGGTGCCGCCGCCGATGCCGAGGATCCGGGCGTCCCGGTAGTGCCGCTCCACCTCGGCGTCGCGCAGGTAGCCGAAGCCGCCGTGCAGTTGCAACGCCTGGTCCACGACCTGGTCGCAGGCGGCCACCGCCACGTTCTTCGCCATCGCCACCTCGGTCACCACCGGCTCGCCGGCGACCACCCGGGTGGCCACCTCGTGCACGTACGACCGGGCCGCCTCGGCCCGGGTGTGCATCTCGGCCAACCGGTGCCGGATCAGCTGCCGGCTGGCCAGCGGACGCCCGAAGGTCTCCCGGTCCCGACACCAGCGCACCGTCAGCTCGACGCAGCGCTGCGCGGTGGCGTACGCCTGGGTGGCCAACGAGAGCCGCTCCGCCGCGAAGTGCTGCATGATCGCCAGGAAGCCGGTGTTCTCGGCGCCGATCCGGTTGGTGACCGGCACCCGCACGTCGACGAACGACAGCTCGGCGGTGTCCGAGCAGTGCCAGCCCAGCTTCTCCAGCCGGCGTCCCACGGTGAACCCGGGCAGCCCCTTGTCGATGACCAGCAGGGTGAGTTCGCCGCTGCCGGGAAAGTCGGTACACACCGCCGTGGTGACGAAGTCGGCCCGGTGCCCGCTGGTGATGTACGTCTTCGACCCGTTCACCACGTAGTGGTCGCCGTCCCGGCGGGCGGTCGTGCGGATGCCTGCCACGTCCGAACCACTGTCCGGCTCGGTGATGGCCAGCGCACCGATCATCGTGCCGGCCAGGGTGGGGCGGACGTACCGCTCGATCAGGCTGTCGTCGACCGGGGACGCGGTGCCGCCGAGCCGGCCGCCCAGCGAGCCACCGGAGCGGGCGCCGGCCGCCGCGACCATGTGCGGCAACGCGATGCCGTGCGTGAACAGGGCCGCCACCAGGCCGGACGAGCCGCCGGACCGGATCAGCTCCTCGGTCACGATGATCGAGTCGAGCAGGTCCCCGCCGCTGCCGCCGACCGACTCGGGAAAGCCGATGCCGAGCAGACCGAGCTTCGCGGCGGTTGCGTGCAGTGACCGGGGCACCTCGCCGGCCCGCTCCCAGCCGTCCAGGTGCGGCAGCACCTCCCGGATCACGAAGGCCCGGGTCAACTCGCGCAGGTGCCGCCGCTCCGGGGTGTCCACGATGCTCACGGGGCTACCTCTGTTCGCGACTGCGGGGCTCGCAGAAGCGGCTCACTCCTCGCGCTCACGGGGCGACCTCTGTTCGCGACTGCGGGGCTCGCAGAAGCGGCTCACTCCTCGCGCTCACGGGGCGACCTCTGTTCGCGACTGCGGGGCTCGCAGAACCGGCTCACTCCTCGCGCTCACGGGGCTACCCCCGGCGCCACCTCGGCTGGCAGGTCGACGATCCGGGCGCGCAGCAGCTCCCCGAGCGCCTTGGCCTGCGGGTCGAACCGGGTGGACGCGGCCACCCCGGCCCCGAGCAGACCCTCGATCACGAAGTTGACCGCGCGCAGGTTCGGCAGTTCGTAGCGCCGTACCGACAGTGGCGCGGTCTCCGGCAACAGTTCGGCCAGCCGCTCGACGGTCAGCCAGGCGCGCAGCCACGCGTACCCGGCTTCGGTCCGTGCCCAGACACCGAGGTTGGCATCCCCACCCTTGTCCCCGGAGCGTGCGCCGACCAGCTCGCCGAGCGCCCCGCGCCGCGTCGGTCCGCCAACCGCCGTGCCGGCGTACGGGACTGTCTCGTCCGCCGGCACGGCGGCGGTGCGGATCGGTGGGGCGATCGGCACCCGTTGACCATCGGGCAGTACCGCGACGTGTGCCACCGCGTCCTGCGGCGTCGAGTCGGCGGTGAAGACGCCGTACGGGGTCGCGTCACCCGGCAGGGTGGTCAGTGTGCAGCCCGGGTACGAGGCCAGCGCCAGCTCCACCGCGGCGGCCGAGAAGGCCCGTCCGGCCCGCGTCCGGTCACCGTCCCGCAGGTGTACGTGCAGCAGGGCACTCGCGGCCTCGGTGTCGGCGGCGTCCACGTGGTCGGTGCGGGCCAGCGTGAACTCCAACCCGTCCTTTCCCACCGCCTCCTCGACCTGCCCCCGGACCAGGGTTGCCTTCGCCTCGATGTCGAGTCCGCAGAGGACGAAGGTCATCGAGTTGCGGAAGCCACCGAGGTTGTTGACGCCCACCTTGAGCGTGGGCGGTGGCGGCGTACCCCGGGCACCGGAGACCCGCACCCGGTCCGGTCCGTCCTGGCGCAGCGTCACCGTGTCCAGTCGGGTCACCACATCCGGCCCCAGGTACGCCGGCCCACCGATCTCGTAGAGCAGCTGTGCGGTGACCGTCTCCACGGTGACGGCGCCACCGGTGCCCGCATGCTTGGTGAGCACCGTCGAGCCGTCGGCGTGCACCTCGGCGATCGGAAAGCCGGGCCGGTGCCCGCCGTCGGGCAGCTCCGTGAAGAAGCTGAAGTTGCCACCGGTGACCTGAGCGCCGCATTCGACGAGGTGCCCCGCCACGGTCGCCCCGGCCAGCTCGTCGAGGTCGTCGCGGCCCCAGCCGTACCGGGCGATGGCCGGGCCGACGACGAGCGACGCGTCGGTGACCCGACCGGTGACCACCACGTCCGCACCGCCGTCGAGGCACGCCGCGATGCCGAACGCGCCGAGGTAGGCGTTCGCGCTCAACGCGTCCGGCCGCTGGAGGGCGTCGCCCTCGACGTACCCGACCCGGGCCGGCAGGCCCAGCCGGACGGCGAGTGCGGTGATGGCGGCGGCCAGGCCGGCCGGGTTCAACCCGCCGGCGTTGGTCACGATCCGCACCCCCCGTTCCAGGGCGGTGCCGAGGCACGTCTCCAGTTGCCGCAGGAACGTCTTCGCGTACCCCAGGTCGGGGTCGCGCAGCCGGTCCCGGGCGAGGATCAGCATGGTCAGCTCGGCCAGGTAGTCACCGGTCAGCACGTCCAACTCGCCGCCGTCGAGCATCTCCTGCCAGGCGGTGAACCGGTCCCCGTAGAAACCGGAGGCGTTGCCGATCCGGATCATGCCGGCGTCCCCTTCCCGCCGGCCGGCTGCCGGCCGTCGCCGGGCGGCCCGGCGAACGCCTGCGCCACGTCGAGCCACTCGTCGGCGACCGGCCCGGTGGCGACCAGGGCGAGGTCCGCGCGGTGTCGGCGCTGGGTGACCAGCAGGCAGAAGTCCAGGGCGGGGCCGCTCAGCCGGTCGGCGGCGTCCGCCGGACCCCAGGTCCAGACGTCGCCGCCGGGCCCGACCAGCTCGACCCGGACCGGCGTCGTCGGTATGTCCCGGCCGTGGGCGGCGAACCCGTGCCCGAGGGTACGCACACCGAGGTGCGCGACGTGCCGGAGTCGGTCGCTCGCGGGTCGGACGACGCCGAGCGTGTCGGCCACGTCCTCGCCGTGTGCCCAGGTCTCCATGATCCGGGCGGTCGCCATCGAGGTGGCCGACATCCGGGTGCCGAACCACTGCAGTTTCTCGCCGGCCGGTACGGCGGCCAGCGCGTCGGCGAGCGCCGCCCGGCCGGCCCGCCAGCGGGCGAGCAGTTCGGCGGGCGGGGCGAGGAACTCCTCGGCGCCGTCATCGACCATGCGGGTCGGGTCCGGCGCGGCGGTCACCGCCGCGAAGAACGCCTCGGCGTCGGTGGCCGCCAGCAGCGACACGTGATCGGTCCAGGCGAGGTGGGCGATCTGGTGCCCGATGCTCCAGCCCGGCGCGAGGGTCGGTCGAGCCCAGTCGGTCGCCGGTAACGGCGCCACCAGGCTGTCCAGTTGGGCGGACTCGGCGGCCAGATCCGCGAGCAGGTCGGTGAGATCGACCATGGGTGCCTCCGGTCGGTTTGTGGCCGGCGCGGCCAGCGGTCAGGGCGTGAGCAGGGTGGCGAGTTGGCGCTTCCAGGTGCTCAGCAGGGCGGTACGGCGGGCCGAGTCGTCGTTGAGCAGGTTGGCCACCCCGAGCCCGCGGAGCAGGTCGAGAGTGGCCTGGACCGCCTCGCGAACACCGGGTCGACGCTCGTCGACACCGAGTAGGGCCACGGTGAGGCGGTGCATCTCTCGGCCGACCGTCGCCTCCAGCGGCACCAGGGCGTCGCGGAGTTCCTGGTCGGTGCGGGCGGCGACCCAGAGTTCGAGGGCGGCCACGAACAGCGGCCCGGTGAACGCCACGCCGAGCAGGTCGATCACCCGGTCCAGCCGCTGCGGACCGGCCGGCAACGCCTCGGCCTCGGTGCGTAGCTCGACGGCCCGCCGCTCGGCGAGATGGGCCACGGCGGCTGTCACCAGCGCCGCCTTCGTCGGGTAGTGGTGCAGTTGAGCGCCGCGCGAGACACCGGCCCGCGCGGCGACGACTGTGGTCGTGGTGCCGGACCAGCCGTGCTCGATCAGGCAGTCGACCGTCGCCTCCAGCAGACGGGCCTGGGTGGCGCGGCTGCGCTCCTGCTGAGGGACGCGCGTCGATGCGGTGGGCACGGAACCAGCCTGCGGCCTCGGAAACAAACAGTCAAGACTGACTTTTTTGGCCCTGTCGCTCCACTCGCCGCCGGGGCGTCGGCGCGGTACCGGTCGGCGGCCAGCCCGAGCGTCGCCCTGGTTGCGGCGGTTGTTCTGGTTTGAGCCGCACGAGGTAGCGGTACGCCGAACGATCGGCTTGAATCGGTCCGCACGGCTGTGGGCGCGCTGGCAGAGACGCGGGGGACGAACGGTCGATGGCGAACGAGCGGTACAACAACGGCACAGCACCTGACCCGGCGACCGCCGGGTCGGCTGCCGAGTTTGTGGCCCAGATGCGGGCGCTACGGCAGTGGTCCGGACTGACCATTCGGCAGGTGTCGAAGAGGGCACGGGATGCCGGCGACGTGCTCCCACACAGCACCCTGAACACCGCCCTGGGCCGGGCCAACCTGCCGAGGGAGACGCTTGTCGCGGCGTTCGCCCGGGCCTGCGGAGGCGATCAGAACACGGTGGACCGCTGGGTCGCCGCGCGCAAGGCGCTTGCCGCGGCCACCGCAGGTCAGCCCGAGCCGGTCGCCGTCGCCGTCGCCGCCGATCCGGGCGTGGCCGATGCCGACTCGTTCGTCGACGAGCCGAGGGTCCGCCCACCGTGGGGGCTGCTCGACGCGGTGCCACCCCTGCCGGCGGAGTTGGCACCGGGACCCGGCTGGGGGCTCGACGACTCGACCGCGTTGGCAGCCGAGACCGCGGAACGCACCGACGACTCGGCGGCTGGTGGTGAGCAGCCTGTCGCCGTCGCGGCGAGCGCCGGTGAGCCGCTCGTCGCCGATGCGCGGGATGCCGGCGGGCAGCCTGTCGCCGCCACGGCGGGCACGAGCGAGCCGCACGGTTCGGTCGCGTTCGGGCCGGGTCCGGGTGTCCCGGGCCGGCGCGTGCCGAGTGACGAGTCGCTGAGCCGCGAACCCGACGCGGCGAGTGGGCGGCCCGAGCCGGTCGCTGCCGAGTCGACGCCGATCGAGGACACGCCGGTCCGTCCCCTCCTCTACGCCGATGGACCGCTGGCCACGGCCGTGAAGGGCCAGCGCAACAGCGCCTGGGCGGGATTGCACCGCAAACGTGCACCGAACGCCGACGCTGCCCCCGCACCACTGCGGCTGCGGGACTTCGTGCCGCCGCTCGCCTTCCGGTTCCGTCGGCCGACACGCGTACTCCTCGGCGTCGTGGTGCTGCTGCTGATCGTGGTGGCCGGCGGCCTGGTCGTCCGGACCCTTCGCGATCCCGACGCGGGCAACGATCCACCGGCGGTGCTCGCCGAGCCGACGGCCAGCCCAGACGTCGACGTGCAGTTGCCGCCCGCGGACGCTGGCGCGCGGACACCGAACCCGAGCCTGCCACCGACCAGCGCCGGACCGGCGGTCACCAGTCCCGCGCCGGGTGCGCCCAGGTCGAGTGCGCCCGCGCTGAGTGCGCCCGGGTCGAGTGCGCCCGGGTCGAGTGCACCCCAGGTGGCGCAGACGAAGGCGGCCACCACGCTGCCCGCCGCGGGGCAGTACCGCATGATGCCGGCAGCCACCGTCGGGCAGTCGTACTGCGTGGGCGTGGGTCCGGAGCCTGGGAACGACCGCCCGGAGGTGGCGACGCTCGTTCCCTGCGCCCAGGCCGAGCCGGCCACCAGCGAACTGCGGAAGGTCGGCTCGAACACGTACCAGATCTACTGGGCGCACCCGTCCGGGGACGGTGGTTGCCTGCAGGTCGACCCCGACCCGAACGGCGAACCGTCGACCGCTGACGGGCAACTGGTGGCCCCCCGCAGCTACTGCAGCCGTCCGGATCAACGATTCGTCCTCGAACCGGCGCAGAGCAGCGCGGGTCAGGGTTACCGGCTGCACGCCACGTCCGCACCGAACAGGTGCATCGGCCCGATCGGCGGCAGCCGGTCCGCGGGTACGGCGATCGCCCAGGTGTCGTGCTCCAACGACACCGCGCAGGTGTTCCTCTTCAAGCGGTGATGCTCTCCGGCCAGCCACTCGTACGTCCTGGTTGGTGGTCGGTCGGGGCGATGTCCCGCGCAGAGCGACCATCGACTGCTCCTGACCGCCTGTTCCCGCCCTACTTGCCGCCGGTCTTCTTCGTGCCCTTGCCACCGGTCTTCTTGGTGTCCTTGTCGGTGTCCGCGGTCTTCTTGGGTGTGGTCTTGTTGCCGGTGGTGGTCTTCTTGGCGGTGGGTGTGGTGGTGGTGTTGCGGGCGTTCTGTTCGCGGAGTTTGCGGGTGCGTTCGGTGACGCAGGTGTCGTAGCCGCCGCACTCGACGCGGGCCTGCCGGTAGGCGGGGTCGTTGTTGGATCGGTTGGCGCGCGTGGTGGTGGTCTTCTTGGTGTCGGTCTTCTTGGTGGTGGTGGTCTTCTTGGGTGTGGTCCGGTTGCCGGTGGTGGTCTTCTTGGCGGTGGGTGCGTTGGTGGTGTTGCGGGCGTTCTGCTCGCGGAGTTTGCGGGTGCGCTCGGTGACGCAGGTGTCGTAGCCGCCGCACTCCTTACGGGCCTGGAGGTACGCGGCGTCGTTGTTGGACCGGTCGGCCTGCTTCTTGAGCTTGGTGTCGAGTTCGCGGAGCTTGCGGGTGCGCTCGACGACGCAGGTGTCATAGCCCCCGCAGTCCTGGCGGGCTCGCTGGTAGGTGGGATCGTTGTTCGACCGGTCGGCCTGCTTCTTGACCTTGGTGTTCAGCTCCCGGAGTTTGCGGGTGCGTTCGACGACGCAGGTGTCGTAGCCGCCGCACTCGACGCGCGCCTGTCGGTACACGGCGTCGTTGTTGGATCGGTCGGCCTGCTTCTTGAGCTTGGTGTCGAGTTCGCGGAGCTTGCGGGTGCGATCCGTGACGCAGGTGTCGTAGCCGCCGCAGTCCCGGTGGGCCTGGAGGTAGTTGCGGTCGTTCCTCGACCGCTTCGCGATGTTCTCGGCCTCCTCGTACTTGATCAGTGCCGGGCCGATCCGCAGCGCCTCGGTCTGTCGAAAGCCCTTCGACCCGTCGAAGTCGCGCCGGGTCTTCTCCCACGGGCTGCGCTCCGGATACTCGCGGTAGTCGGCGATGATGCGCCGGCGCAGCGCCGGATCCTCCATCGCGCGGTGCAGCAGCTTCTCGTCCTCCACCCGGCCGTGCTTGCGGATCTCGTCGGCGATGCCCTGGCCGATCAGGTCGCTGGCGCCGCTGTCGACCCGCGGGCCGCCCGGCCGGAACAGCGAGGACCATGGACGCGTCGCCTTCGGGCCGACGGACCGGGGTCCCTTCGGCTCGGTCCTGGTCGCGCCGGTCGGTGGCTTCTTCGGCCCCTTCGGTTCCTTGGGGCCACGGGCGGTGGTGCCGGAGGCGTCGCCGCCGTCGCCCCTGCGGCGGTCGTAGTCGGCCTTCTCCGCCTCGGCCTCGGCCAGTGCCTTCTGGACGGCGTCGCGCTTCTTCGTCAGCTCCTTCTTGGCGCCTGGCAGAGCACCCCGCCGCTCGGCCTTGGCCAGATCACGGTCCAGATCATCGAGCGTGTTCCGCAGCCGTTTGATGGTCCCGTCGTGGTCGGGCTTGGTGGGCGTCGCATCAAGGAGGCTGCGACGGTTGTTGGCCACGTCCTTCCGCTTCTGTGGCAACTTGGCCGCCGCCTTGGCCCTTTGCTCCGGCGACCGGGTGGTGTCCTTCGCGATCTCCGTCAGCTTCTTGAGCTCTCGTTCGCTCTTCGCAAGCTTCTTTTCCAGGGCCGCAACGCGCTTCTGCGACTTGCGGTAGATCGCCTCGCCGTCCTGGACCAGGGGGTAGAGGTCCTTCAAGCCGAAGCCGGTCTTGCCCTCCGCCACCCACCCCTGGACCCTGTTGATGACCTGGTCCGCGATGATCTTCTTCATGTAGTTCGGGTCGTCCGGGGTCGGTGAGCCCAGGGTCGAAATGTCGTACCCGAGTTTCGCGAGCATCCGGCGGGCTCGCGACATCGCGTTACGGGATTCGGCCGGGTCCGGCGTCGGGCTGGCCGCCGCCGGGCGCTCGTCCGGATCTCCGGGGGCAGCCGACGCTGCCGAGGCCGGGGCGACGAGCAGGAGGCTCGCCGCGACGGCGACCACCGCGACCAGCGGCACCAGCCAACCGCGCACCACCGTCGCCCACCGCGCCAACAGCCAGCCGGTCCGCGTGGAACGGCCTTCCGCATGCCTGGTACCCATCACTGCCCTCCAGTTTTCGTCTGCCACGGTCACCCGCCGCCCAGGGCGGCCGGCCGGCCCGGATCACGACCGGGCCGGTGGGCGCCGGACGTCGCGGCCGGCGCTAACTCGTTCCATGACAGCCGTCCCCACCGTGTCCCGGAAGAGCAGCCGCAGGTCGGGACAGTCCCGGACAGCTCTGGACGGGGTCCGGGCGCAGGGGAGGGGCGGGTAGGGAGGTGAACGGGTCAGACCCGGCTTGAGCGGCCGTCGCGGGGAGCGAAGACGGCGAGCGCCTCGGCGTCACTGTGCCGGGACCGCAGGTATTCCTCGGCCCACTCGGCGGCGTCCGGGAAGGTCGAGTCGGCGGCCACCCGGGCGCAGGCGGCGTCGACATCGAAGCGGGTACGGCGGAGCTGGACGCCCGGCCCGAGCAGCGCCCAGTACGCCCCCGCGCCGCCGTACGGCATGCCGATGCTGCCCGGGTTGACCACCAGACGCCGATCGACCAGTCGGGTGAAGGGCATGTGGGTGTGGCCGCAGACCACCGTCGTCACCTCGGCCGGCACCTCGGCGAACACCTCCGCCCAGCGTTCCATCCGGCTGTCGACGAGGACGACCTCCTCGTCGTCGCGCGGGGTGGCGTGGCAGAACAACGTCGGTCCGAGGCCGTCGATCTCCAGGGTCACCGTCAGCGGGAGCGCGGCCAGCCGATCCAGCTGGTCGTCGCGCAGCTGCCCGGCGGCCCAGTTCGACACCTCGATGGAGGCGGCGCGGCCGGCGCGGGCCTCGACCAGCTCGCGCTCGCAGTTGCCGCCGACCCAGCAGACCCGGTCGCCGAGATCAGCGAGCAGGTCCAACACCTCGACCGGTTGTGGACCGGCCGCGATGTCCCCGGTGAGCACGATCAGATCGGCGGTGGCGACGTCCGGCTCGGCCAGTACGGCCTCCAGCGCGGGCAGCACACCGTGGATGTCGGAGAGGACAGCGACTCGGTTCGGCATCAGCCCACCCTGGGGGCTGATGCTGCGCCGGGTCCAGCGAATCTGCGGCGGGCAGACGACGAAATCCGGCCCGGTCCGCGTGCTGCGGGCCGGGCCGGAACGTCGCGGGCACCGGGGGTGGTAGCCCGGCGCGCCGGGTCAGACGCGGGCGCGCCGGGCCAGGCGCTCCGGGTCCAGGATGATGATGCTCTTGCCGTCCAGGCGCAGCCAGCCGCGCGAGGCGAAGTCGGCGAGCGCCTTGTTGACCGTCTCCCGGGAGGCGCCGACGAGCTGGGCGATCTCCTCCTGAGTGAGGTCGTGGGTCACCCGCAGGACGCCACCGTCGCGGGTGCCGAACCGACCAGCCATCTGGAGCAGGTTCTTCGCGACCCGACCCGGCACGTCCGTGAAGATCAGGTCGGCGAGCGAGTCGTTCGTCCGTCGCAGCCGCCGGGCGAGCACCCGAAGCAGTTGCTCGGCGATCTCCGGGCGGTTGGCCAGCCACGGCCGCAGCGCCTGCTTGCGCAGTCGTACGAGCCGGGTGTCCGTTACCGCGGTGGCGGTCGCCGTACGCGGACCCGGGTCGAAGAGCGACAGCTCACCGACCATGTCCGAAGGCCCCATAACCGCGATCAGGTTCTGCCGGCCGTCCGCTGCGCGGCGACCAACCTTGATCTTCCCGGACAGCAGGATATAGAGGCTGTCACCGGGCTCGCCCTCATTGAAAACGATCTCGCCCTTGCGGACTTCGATCGTCTCCATCTCCTTGGCAAGCGCCTCGGCAGCTTCCGGGTCGACACCCTGGAAGATCCCGCTGCGGGCCAGTACCTCGTCCATCGCGCACCTCCGGTTGCGCGTGCCGTCCGTCGGCCGGGTCCGCCGTCCGCTGATCCCCTCGCGCGCCGCCAAGTCTAGGCGCACATGAGCTTGAATCAGAGGTCGCCCCTGGAATCTTGATCGTTGGCGTAACCTGCCCGACGTGCTGAGCGAGCCAACTCTGACCAGTCGCTCCGAGGACGGGTGGGACATTCCACTGCTCGTCTGGCGCGCCGACGGACCTCTACGGGCCGTCAGCAGTGGCCCGCTGGGCGGTGGAATCGGCGTCCGGCACTGGGTGCTGAACGCGACAGTGCCGATGTCGTACGACCGGGACGACCCGGCCGCCCACCTGACCGCGCTCGCCGCCGACCTCGCCCTCCACGGACCCGGCGTTGGTCTGCTGACCGGCGTCGACGTGGCCGAGGTGGTGCCCCGGGCCGACACCGGGGTCCGGGCCTGGGCGACGGTCGGGCTCGGCACGCCGGTGCTCGCGGCCGCGCCGGCTCCGGCCGGGCTCGTCCAGCGGGTCGGCACGGTCAACATCGTGGTGTACGTGCCAGCCCGACTCGCCGACTCGGCACTGATCAACGCGGTGGCCACGGCGACCGAGGCGAAGACCCAGGCGATCACCGACCTCGGACTGCCGGGGACCGGCACCCCGACCGACGCGGTCACCGTGCTCTGCCCGGTCGACGGGCCGGAGGCCGCGTACGGGGGGCCGCGCTCCACCTGGGGCGCCCCGCTCGCCCGAGCGGTGCACGCCGCGGTGCTCGCCGGGGGTGCTCGGGCGGTCGTTCCCTGGTCAGAGCAGCTTCCCGACTGAACTTCCGACCGATCGGCTGTCGTCGGCGCGTTGCCGGCCCGGTAGGGTCGCGAGCGATGTATGCTCCCGCCCCTACCGCGTCCCGCCCGCGTCGCCGCGTCGTCCTCGGCCTCGCCGGGCTGCTGGCCACCCTGCTCGTCGCCGGCTGCGGCGACCCCGGCGGCGAGAGGGCCCCCGTCTGGCAGCCCGGTGCCGGCGGCGGCGGCACCGGCGCGCCGGTGACCACGGCCGGCCCGGAGGCCACCGGGCCGGCGGACTCCGCCACGGGCGGCGCGATCTCGCTCTCCGCCACCGGCGACATCATCATGGGCAACGCGCCGAGCCGGCTGCCCGCCGCCGGAGGCAAGGGCTTCTTCACCTCGGTCACCGAGGCGCTCAAGGCCGACCTGGTGATGGGCAACCTGGAAGAGCCGCTGACCGTGGACACCGGCACCGGTAAGTGCGGTGCCAACTCCACCCGCTGCTTCCAGTTCCGCGCCCCACCGGAGTACGCCGCGCACCTGCGCGACGCCGGCTTCGACGTGCTCAACCAGGCCAACAACCACGGCTACGACTACGGGCCGAAGGGCTACGAGAACACCCAGCAGGCGCTGGAGAAGTACGACCTGCGCCACACCGGTGCACCGGACCAGATCACCGTGGTCGACGTCAAGGGCGTCAAGGTCGCGGTGGCCGGCTTCTCGTCGTACGTCTGGTCCAACAGCCTGGTCGACATCGCCGAGGCGAAGGCCGTGGTCGCCAAGGCCGCCACCATGGCCGACCTGGTCGTGGTGCAGGTGCACATGGGTGGCGAGGGCGCGGACAAGACCCGGGTCAAGCCGGGCACCGAGATGTTCCTGGGCGAGAACCGGGGCGACCCGGTCAAGTTCTCCCACGCCATGATCGATGCCGGCGCCGACCTGATCGTCGGACACGGGCCGCACGTGCTGCGCGGCATGGAGTTCTACCAGGGCCGGCTGATCGCGTACAGCCTGGGCAACTTCGCCGGCGGCGGCAACTCGCTGAGCAACGACGGCCGCCTCGGCTGGGGCGGGGTACTGAAGGTGTCGCTGAAGCCGGACGGCAGCTGGGCCGGTGGCTCGTTCACCTCGACGTACATGAACGGCGCCGGTAAGCCGACGATGGACTCGAACGACAGGGGTCTGGGCCTGATCGGCGACCTGAGCGGGAGTGACTTCCCGAAGAGTGGCGCCCGGTTCGACGAGCAGGGCCAGATCTCTCCGCCAACGGGCGGCTGACCCGAGCGGGAACGTCCGGGGCGCGACGTAGGCTGACCGTCGTGACCAGTAGTCCCCCCGGTGCCAGCGAGACCGACCTCGGGCGCACCCGCCGTGCCCGCAAGATCGGCCGGGTGCTGACCGAGACGCATCCCGACGCGCACTGCGAGCTGGACCACTCCAGCGCCCTGGAGCTGTCCGTCGCCACGATCCTCTCCGCGCAGTGCACGGACAAGAAGGTCAACGAGGTCACCCCGAAGCTCTTCGCCCGCTATCCGAGCGCCGCCGCGTACGCCGGTGCCGACCGTGGCGAGATGGAGGAGCTGATCCGGCCCACCGGTTTCTACCGCAACAAGACCGACTCGCTGATCAAGCTCGGCCAGGCTCTCCTCGACCGGTACGACGGCAGTGTCCCCGGCCGGCTCGCCGATCTGGTGACGCTGCCCGGGATCGGCCGTAAGACCGCGAACGTGATCCTCGGCAATGCCTTCGACGTTCCCGGCATCACCGTCGACACGCACTTCCAGCGGCTGGTGCACAGGTGGCGGCTGACCAGCGAAACCGACCCGGTCAAGATCGAGCATGCGATCGGCGCGCTGTACCCGAAGCGCGACTGGACCATGCTGTCGCACCGGATCATCTTCCACGGGCGGCGGGTCTGCCACGCCCGCAAACCGGCCTGTGGGGCGTGCACCCTCGCGAAGCTCTGCCCCTCGTACGGCACCGGCCCGACCGAGCCCGCCGCCGCCGCGAAGCTGCTCAAGGGGCCTCGGGCGCGGGACCTGGCGGTGGCCGCCGGGGTCGACCCGGAGCTGGTGCCCGCCCAGGCGGTCGCCGCGGAGGTGCCATGAACCGCCGCCTCGCCCTGGTGATCCTGCCGCTGCTGCTGACCCTCGCCGGCTGCACCAGCGGTGCCGCCGACGATCCGGCCCCCCGTCGGGCCGCCGCTGAGCGACCATCACCGTTCCGGGACTGCTCCACGTTGAGCGCCCGACCCGCGGCTGCCTCGCCCGGCTCCGCCACACCCGGCGCGCCCGGCGCGACTGCCCCCGCGTCGCCCGCCGCCACGCCCGGCGCGACGGCCTCCGTAACCGGTGCCGGCGCGACGGCCCCCGCCGCTGGTGGTCGGGCGCTGCCGGAGCTGACGCTGGCCTGCTTCACCGGCGGCGCGCCCGTCGCCCTCCGGGACGTGGCCGGGCCGGTGGTGATCAACGTGTGGGCCTCCTGGTGCCCGCCGTGCCGCAAGGAGCTGCCCGCCTTCCAACGCCTCAGCGAGCGGGCCGGCGGTCAGCTCCAGGTGCTCGGGGTCAACAGCCGGGACAGCCGCAGCGCGGCCCAGGCCATCGGTGAGGACTTCGGCATCCGGTTCCCGATCCTGGTCGACCAGGGTGAGGCGCTGCAACGCGAGCTGGAACGTAATTTCTTCCCCATGACCATCTTCGTCGGCGTCGACGGTCGGGTCCGGCACGTCGAGGCCAGCGGTGCGCTCGACGATGCCCAACTCGCCGCGCTGGTCCGTAAGCACCTCGGCCTGACGGTGTCCGCGTGACCCGTCGACCGCCCGAGTGGATCGAGCCGTTGCTGACCCGGCTCGGCACCGCCCGCGCCGAGGACTTCACCCGGCTGACCACTCCGGCCGAGGGTGGTCGGGAGAGCGCCGTGCTGGTGCTGCTCGGCGAGCAGCCCGGCGTCGGCCCCGACGTGCTGGTCCTGCAACGTGCCGCCACGCTGCGTACCCACGCCGGTCAGCCGGCCTTTCCCGGCGGCGCGGCCGACCCGGAGGACGCCGACGTCCGGGCCACCGCCCTCCGCGAGGCGAACGAGGAGGTCGGCCTCGACCCGACCAGCGTGACCGTGTTGGCCGAGCTGCCGAAGCTGTGGATCCCGGTCAGCGATTTCGTGGTCACCCCGGTGCTGGCCTGGTGGCACGAACCGCACCCGGTGCACCCCCGGGAGCCGGCCGAGGTGGCGCACGTGGCCCGCCTGCCGGTGAGTGAGCTGGTCGACCCGGCCAACCGGCTGCGGGTCCGCCACCCGAGCGGCTGGATCGGCCCGGCGTTCTCCGCACGGGGGATGCTCGTCTGGGGCTTCACCGCCGGGGTGCTGGCCACCCTCTTGGAGATGGGCGGCTGGGCTCGTCCATGGCCGCGTGAGCGGGTGGTGGAGCTGCCGCCGAGCGGAGCGGCCCCAGCCCCGTCGGCGGGCACCGACGACGCCGACGAGAGTGCCCTGCGCTGACCGCGCCTTCACTTTCCGCAAGCGATGGTCATCCGGTGGGCACACTGCCCGTACGCTTGACCCGTGTCCGTCGTGGATCTGCTCCTGCTCCTGCTCATGCTCCTGTTCGCGATCAGCGGATACCGTCAGGGCTTCGCCATCGGCATCCTGTCGCTCGCCGGGTTCTTCCTGGGTCTGTTGCTGGGTCTCCAGCTCGGGCCGCTGTTCGCCAGGCAGTTCGTGGATCCCGTCGCCCGGGTGCTGATCTCGCTGGTGGCGATCTTCGGGCTGGCAGTGATCGGGCAGGCGCTCGCCGGCTGGCTCGGCTCACGCCTGCGTAAGACGATCACCAGTGAGGTGGGCAGGCGGGCCGACGACATCGGCGGAGCCGTCGTCTCACTGCTCGCGGTGCTCCTGTTCGCCTGGCTGATCGCCGTGCCGTTCGGCTCGTCCGCGGTGCCCTGGATCGCCGCCGCGGTGCGCAACAGCGCGCTGATCACGGTGGTGAACCGGGTCCTGCCCAACCAGGCCCACGATCTGACCACGGCGTTGCAGGACACTCTCGACACCGACGGGTTCCCGGACGTCTTCGGTGACCTCGCGCCCACGCGCGCCCGGCAGGTCGAGCCGCCCGACCCGGCACTGGCCGGCTCGCAGGTGGTGGTCAACGGGCAGCGGTCGGTCGTCAAGGTGCTCGGCTCCGCGCCCAGCTGTTCACGCCGCATCGAGGGTTCCGGCTTCGTGTACGCCGACGACCGGGTGATGACCAACGCGCACGTCGTCGCCGGGACCCGCTCGGTCGCCGTGGAGCTGGGCGGCGAGCGGTACGACGGCAAGGTGGTGGTCTACGACCCGGACCGGGACCTGGCCGTGCTACTCGTACCCGGACTGCCCGGTCCGTCCCTGCGGTTCGCTGCCGGCAACGCGGGCAGCGGCGCCGACGCCATCGTGCTCGGCTTCCCGCTCGACGGCCCCTACAACGCGCAGTCGGCGCGGATCCGCGACGTCGACCGGATCAAGGGACCGGACATCTACTCCGACGGTGACGTCACCCGGGAGATCTACACGATCCGGGCGCTGGTCCGCAGCGGCAACTCGGGCGGTCCGCTGCTCTCCTCCAACGGTCTGGTGCTCGGCGTGATCTTCGCGGCGGCGGTCGACGACTCGAACACCGGCTTCGCGGTGACCGCGGCCGAGGCCCGTCCGGTCGCGCTGGCCGGTGCCGAACGTAACCGGCAGGTCGGCACCGGCGAGTGCACCTGACCGCCGTGCGGGGTCAGCTGGGGGCCGGCGCGGCTCGTCGCGCGGTCGGCAGCTTCGCCCGCCCCCACCGCAGCCCGCGGTCCAGCACGGCACGGGCCATGACCGCGACGCAGGTGCCGCCGTTGAGGAAGGACGCCACCACGTCGCTCGGGTGGTGCATCCCCCGGTACATGCGGGTCAACGCCACGCCCAGCGGCACCATCAGCAGCAGCGTCCACCAGGCGACCTTCGCCCCGGTGCTGCGGACCCGCAGGGCCATCAGCACGGCGATGCCGACGTAGAGCGCCACCGCCGCCGAGGTGTGCCCGGACGGGAAGCTCGACGTGGGCGGCGAGACGTCCATGTGCTCCACCGCCGGCCGCTGCCTGTCGATCACCATCGTGGTCAGCAGGAACACCAGCGCCTGGGCGGTGACCGCCGCGCACAGGAACAGGGGCTCCCGCCAGCGCTTCAGCCAGAGCCGCAGCGCCAGCGCCACCAGCACGGTGACCACGACGATCATCTGGGTGCTGGCCAGTGTGCTGAACACCAGCGAGACGTTGTTCCAACCGCCGGTGCGGTCGCCGGCGAACTCCCGATTCACCGCGTCCTCGACGGTGAACGGCCAGGTCCGGGCGAGGACGCGGGTGACCAGCACTCCGAGCAGCACCATGACGCCGAACAGGAGGGACACCGGCAGCAGCACCCGCCGGACGATCTGGACCACGGTGTCGGGCATGAGCCGGCCAGTACCCGTTCGGCGTCGTCGGCACGCCTCAGGTCGCGTCGGGGTGCCGCTCGACCTCGGGAGCGACGCCTTCGCGGGCCGGCCGGACCGGTCGCAGGCCGGTGTGCGCCCGCCAACTGGTGAACGCGGCGGTGGTCGCCGCTACCACCGCCACGCCGAGCAGCCACCCGCCGAGCACGTCGCTGGTGAAGTGCACGCCGAGCGCCACCCGGCTCAACCCGGTCACCACGGTGAGCAGCAGCGCGCCGACCCAGAGCGCGACCCGTGCCACTCCCCGTCCGACGTACGGCAGAAACACCAGCAGCAGCACCCCGGCGGTCAGGGTGGCGTTCAACGCGTGACCGGAGGGGAACGAATAACCGGCGGCCCGCGCCACCGGGTCGAGCAGCTCCGGTCGGTCCCGGCCGACGAGCAGCTTCAGCAACGGGCCGAACAGTCCACCCACCACCATGGTGGTGGTCGCCCAGAGGGCCAGCCTGCGGGCTCCCCGGCGCAGCAGCCAGATCACCACGAGCAGGGCGGCGGCCCGCAGCGGCATCGGCGCGAACACCTCAGTCCAGGTGTGCATCAGCACGACCCAGGCCGGGTGGTCGACGGCGTAACCGTGCAGCGCCTCGGTGACCGCCGTGTCCAGCCGGTGCAGCGGTGCCCAGGCGCCGAGCACCAGCAGCGCGAGCAGCGCGAAAGGCACAAGCACCAGGAACGCCGCCGTCGCGGCCAGGGTCAGCCGCAGCCCGAGCGAATGGTCCGGGTCGAGTCGGCGGTGCCGCCAGGACGGGTGCCGGGCGGTGCCGAGGGTACGTGGGCCGGGCGCGCTCATGCGAACCGTTCTACCCCACCGTTCAGCCGGTCAGGCCTGCCGGTGGGCCTCGATCACTCAGACCGCCGGCGGAGCCGGCGCACCAGCAGGGTGGCGCCGCCGGTCAGGGCGACGAGAAGCATGAACCCGGTCCACAGTTGCTCCGGTGCCGACGTGTCCTCGCCACCAGCCGCCCGGGCCGTCCACCGGCTCTGCTGACGAGGAGCGGCGAGACCGAGCGGATTGCTGCCGGCGCCGGCCACCGAGTCGTCAGCCGAGCCGGGAGCCGGGCCGAAGCCGGTCACCCCCGGCGACGTCTGATCGTCGAGCGGGTTCGCGGTCACCGGTGGCACGTCGGCGCTCAACGCGGCCACCGGGTCGACCATCCCGTACCCGAAGCGGTCGTCCCGGCCGGTCGGCCCGAGGTCCCGGGCGGTGGTCAGCAAGCGGTTGACCACCTCACCCGCGGACATCTGGGGATAGCGGGACCGGACCAGCGCGGCGGTGGCCGCCACCAGTGGCGCGGCGAAGCTGGTGCCCTGCACCCGCCAGTACCCGCTCGGGGGTTTGGCGCCGACCAGCCCGGTGGCGGGAGCGCTGAGCACCGTCGCTCGGCCGGTGATCGACCCGGACCACAGATCCTTGCTGTTGCGCTCCAGGCCGGCGACCGCGATCACCCCCGGCTCACGCGCCGGATACCACACCTTCGTGCTGCTGGAGGTGGCCAGGTTGCCGGTGCAGGCGACCACGACCACGTCCCGGACGAACGCGTAGTCCAGGGCCGCCGCCAGGGCGGGGCTGTCGCCGCTGCCACCCAACGACAAGTTGATCACGCGGGCACCGTGATCGACCGCCCAGCGGACCCCCTGGGCCACGATCAGCGCGTCGTCGTAGCGGTTGTCCTCGTCGAGCACCCGGACCGGCAGGATCCGCGCGTCCGGCGCGAGGCCGACCACGCCCCGCTTGTCGTCCTTGCGGCCGGCGATCAGGCCGGCGACCGTCGTGCCGTGCCCCACCGGATCCGGTCCCGCACCGCCGCCGGAGCCGACCAGATCCTGACCGGGCAGCACCTGGCCGACCAGGTCCGGATGACTGCCGTCCACCCCGGAGTCGACCACCGCGACGGTCACGCCCCGGCCGGTCGAGCTGCGCCAGGCCGTCTCGGCCTGCAACTCGTCGAGCTGCCACTGCTCGTCGCGGACCTGATCGGTGCGAGCGATCGTGTCGCCGGGGGCGAACACCGTCGGCCCGCCGGCCAACTGGCCGCCGTGGCTGGGCGCGGCCACGGGCACGGCCGCCGCGGTCGGCGCGACGACGGCGAGCGCCGCGGCCGCACCGAGCAGCGCCCGGACGGTCGCCCGTCGGGCGGCCGACGGACCGCTGTGCCGCACCCCTGTCACATCCCCAGCCATTCATCCCGACGGAACCATGACGATCGGAGATTACCGGTTTCCCCACCCGTCACGGGAAGAACCGGCGAGTCGGGTCATTGTGGCGGCAGTTGTGCGAGCTGAACGAGGCGTACGCCCTCCCGCCGGGTGACCAACCGACCACGCCCCGGCGGCAGCGGCCCCGGCCGCACCGGCCCGACGAGCGCACCCTCCTCCGGGCTGCCCGCCATCACCAGGCCGGAGGTGGACAGCTCCCGCAGCCGTTGCACGATCGGCTCGTACTGGGCCCGGCCCGCGCCACCGGACCGGCGGGCCAGCACCAGGTGCAGTCCGACGTCACGGGCGTGCGGCAGGTGCTCCTCCAGCGCCCGCAGCGGGTTGGCCGGCCCGGCCGCCACCAGGTCGTAGTCGTCGACGAGCACGAACAGCTCCGGCCCGGACCACCAGGATCGATCCCGCAGTTGTGGCGGGGTGACCTCCGGCCCGGGGGCACGCCGCTCCAGGTAACCGGCGGCCGACTCGACAAGCTCGGCGGTGTGCGCCGCGGCGGTGCCGTACCCGATCAGGTGCGGCGTCTCGATGGCGCCGAGCAGGCTGCGCCGGTAGTCGACCAGGATCACCCGGGCCTGCTCCGGGGTGAACCGGGTGGTGATCGACGAGGCCAGCGCGCGCAGGAACGACGACTTGCCGCACTCCGAGTCCCCGAAGACCACGAAGTGTGGCTCGGTGGCGAAGTCGAGCCACACCGGCCGCAGGTCCGCCTCCGCGATCCCGATCGGCAGCCGCAGCCCGGTCGTCGCGGTCAGGTCCATTTCGGCGTACGGCAGCACCGGCGGGAGCAGCCGCACCCGGGGCGCCGACGGTCCACCCCAACTGCCGGCGATGCGTTTGACCAGATCGGCGGTCTCTCCGTGATCGGACAGATGGGGCAGCGCGGTGAGGAAGTGCAGGCCCTCGGCGGTCACCCCCCGACCGGAGCGCTCCGGCACGTTGGCGGCGGCACGCCGGGCCACCAGCGAGTCGGACGGATCACCGAGGCGCAGTTCCAGCCGGGAGCCGAACAGGTCCCGGATCGCCGGCCGGAAGTCCAGCCAACGCAGCGCGGTGGCGACCACGTGCAGCCCGTACGACAGTCCCCGGGTGGCCAGGTCGGTGACCAGCGGTTCCAGATCGTCGTACTCGCCCCGGACCGTACTCCAACCGTCGATCACCAGGAACACGTCGCCGAACGGGTCGGCCCCGAGCTGGCTGGTCGTTGGAGCTGCGGCCCGCCGCTGCCGGTACGCGGCCATCGACTCCACGCCCAACTCCGCGAAGCGGCGTTCCCGATCGGCCAGCAGGGTGCTCATCTCGCCGACGGTGCGCCGGACGGCGGTCGGGTCGGCCCGACCGGTCACCCCGCCCACGTGCGGAAGGTCGCGCAGCGCGGCCAGCCCGCCGCCACCGAAGTCCAGGCAGTAGACCTGCACCTCGACCGGGGTGTGGGTGAGCGCCAACGCGCAGATCAGCGTACGTAGCGCGGTGGACTTGCCGCTCTGCGGCGCACCGACCACCGCGACGTGTCCGGCTGCCCCGTCCAGCGTCAGCCAGAGCAGGTCCCGGCGCTGCTCCAACGGCTTGTCCACGACGGCCAGTGGCACTCCCAGCGAGCCGTGCAGCTCCGGGTTGCCCACGCTGAGCCCGCGCTCCGGGTCCACCTCGACCGGGCCGAGCAGCTCGTCCAGGGCCGGTGGCGGACCGAGCGGTGGGAGCCAGACCTGGTGCGCTGGCGGACCCTGCCCGACGAGCCGGTCCACCAGCAGGTCGAGCAGTGTCTCCCGGTCCTCCTCCTCCGCCGCCGCGGCGGGCACGACCGGGGTCGCCGGCTCGGGCACCGGCACCACGTGGGTGGTGAAGGTGAGCAGCCGGGCACCCCCCTCGGCGGCGACGCCGGCCGGCGCGGTCCGCCGGCGGACGGCACCGGAGACGTACGCGGCCTTGAACCGGGCCAGCGGGTCGGTGCCGGCGCGCAGGTAGCCGTGCCCCGGCGAGCGGGGCAGCTCGTGCGCGTCCGGCACCCCGAGCACGGTGCGCGACTCCAACGCGGAGAAGGTCCGCAACCCGATCCGGTACGACAGGTGGGTGTCCAGCCCACGGAGCCGCCCCTCCTCCAGCCGCTGGCTGGCGAGCAGCAGGTGCACGCCGAGCGACCGGCCCAGCCGGCCGATCTGCACGAACAGGTCGATGAAGTCGGGCTTGGCGGAGAGCAGTTCGGAGAACTCGTCGCAGATCAGCAGCAGCGACGGCAGCGGGGCCAGTGGGCTGCCGGCCGCCCGGGACCGCTCGTAGTCGCGCACGCTGGCAAAGTTGCCGGCGCGGCGCAGCAGCTCCTGCCGGCGGACCAGCTCCCCGTTGATCGCGTCGACCATCCGGTCGACCAGGGGTAACGCGTCGGCCAGGTTCGTGATCACCGCCGCGGTGTGCGGCAACCTGTCGAACGAGGCGAAGGTGGCACCACCCTTGAAGTCGACGAGCACGAAGTTGAGCTGCTCGGAGCTGTGCGTGGCGGCGAGCCCCAGCACCAGCGTGCGGAGCAGCTCGGACTTGCCGGAGCCGGTCGCCCCGATGAGCAGGCCGTGCGGTCCCATCCCGTCCTGGGCGGACTCCTTGAGGTCCAGCTCGATGGCTCCGCCGTCCGCGCCCACCCCGATCGGCACCCGCAGCCGGTCCCGTGCCGAGCGCGGCAGCCAACCCTGCTCAGCGGTGAAGCTCTCCGGGTCACCGAGCCCGAGTAGTTCGGGAAGACCCAGGTCGGCCTGGAGCGGGGCGTCCGGTCCGCGGGCTGCGCCGGCGAGCCGCAGCGGCGCCAACCGCCGGGCGACCGCCTCGGCGTCGGCGAGGTCCAACTGATCGGCGGTCCCCACCTCGGCGTGCCCGTCGGACGACCGCGAGTGCAGCCGTCGGCCGTGCAACTCCAGCAGCAACGCGTACCTGTCGAGCAGCCGGGGCGGCGGGGTGTCCAGGTCCAGCACGGTGACCGCGTCGATGCCGCCGTCACCGGCCAGGTCACTGGCGCCGGTCAGGTCGCCGCCGTCGAGGATCACCACCACGTGCGGGCCGTCGGTGGCGGGGCCGGCCGGACTGAACCGCGACCGGCTGGCCAGCACGTCGGCGAGCAGCCGTTCCAGCTCGGCGGCGGAGCTGGTGACCAGCCGTACCGGGCCGAGCGCGTCGGTGCGGCTCGGATGGTGGGCGTGCGGGAGCCATTTCACCCACTCCCAGCAGGCGCGGCGTTCCGGTCCCGCGCAGACGGCGACGAGCAGCTCGTCGGGTGCGTGGAAGACCGCGAGCTGGGTCAGCACCGCCCGCACCAGCGCCTGCGCCGCCGGGTCGCCGGTGGCCGGCCCACCGGTGATCGGGGCGCCGCCCCCGCTCCGGCCGGCGGGACGCACGTGCACCCGGGCGAAGCTGCGCAACGACAGGGCCACCGGCAGGTCCGGCACCACGGAGTACGCGTCCAGAAAGCGGCGCAGCGCGCCGGCGGTCATCGGTTCCAGCTCCTCCAGCGGCCGGGTGACAGGTGGGACGAGCGGGGTGGCCAGGGTCTGCGGCCCGACGGCGACCCGGACCACCGCGAAGTCCGGGTCGGCGGGTCGCCGCTCCCAGACCCGGTGACTGTCCACCGTCGACCAGAGCCCGCCCGGATCCGGGTGCCGGTAGTAGAGCCCGGCCCGCTGCTGTCCCGCGGTGCGTCGCACCCGCCGCCGCAGCGTGGCCAGGTGGCGCAGGTACTCCCGGCGGGCCGCCATCATCTCGGACTTCTTCGGCGTGCCGGAGGCGCTGCCCCAGGAGGTCACCAGCATCGCCAGCGAGGAGAGCCCGAACATCCCACCCACCACGTACGAGTAGGCGCCACCGCCCCGGCCGAACATCATCGCCATCGCCACCGTGCCGCCGAGCATGGGCAGCAGCATGAGCATCTGCTGCCACCGCCCGCCGGTCACCACGGGTATCTCCGGCGGCGCCTCGACCGGCAGTTCGCCGGTGGGTATCTCCGGCGCCGGTCGACGCGGTGGGCGCTTGATGACGACTGTCGACACTCGGCCTCCTGACTGCGCTGGGTAACCCGAACCGGACTCATGGTAGGTAAAGTCCTGTCGTCCGCACAGCCTCCGATCCCTCCCGAGATGGAGACCAGTCGATGACTACCGGTCTGGCCCGCGTCACCATCAGCGCGCCGCAACGACGGGTGGACGTCGCCCTGCCGGAGCAGGTGCCCCTGGCCGAGCTGCTGCCCGACGTGCTCCGGCACGCCGGCGTCGGGCTGGCCGACGACGGCGAACAGCACGGCGGCTGGGTTCTGCGCCGCACCGACGGCGCGCTGCTGACGACCGCACAGGCACTGCTGCCCCAGGGGGTCCGCGACGGTGAGGTGCTGCACCTCGTGCCGGCCCGCGCGCACTGGCCCGAGCTGGAGTACGACGACGTGGTCGAGGCGATCGCCGACGGTGCCCGCCGCCGCGGCGGCGCCTGGTCGCCCACCGCCACCCGGGCCGCCGGTCTCGCCGGTGCGGCCGTCCCGCTCACCGTCGGGCTGCTCGCCCTGCTCGTCGGCGGCCCGACGTACCGGGCGGGCTGGCTGGCCGCCGCCGTGGTGGCGCTGCTGCTCACCGTGGCCGGTGCGGTCGCCTCCCGCGCCAACGGCGACGGCACCGCCGGGGCGACACTCGGCGGCTACGCGCTGCCGTACGCGTTCACGGCCGGCGCCCTCGCGGTCGGCTCCGGCGACCCGGTCGGGCCGTTCGGGCCGGTCCGCTGGGTGGGCGCGCCCGAGTTGCTGGCCGGCTCGGTGGCACTGTCGCTGGTGGCGCTGATCGGCCTGCTCGGGGTGGCCAGCCGGCTACGGGTCTTCGTGGCCGGTGTGACGGTCGGCCTGACCGGTGCCGGGGCGGCGCTCGGTGGGCTGCTGCTCAGCCCGGCCGGCGCGGCGGCGGTGCTGCTCAGCGCACTGGTCTTCGCCGTCGGCGTGATCCCGCTGCTGGCCATCCGGCTGGGCAAGCTTCCCCTGCCGCCGATCACCCTGCCGACCTCGACCCCCATCGAAGGGCCGGAGCGATCCCGGGATCTGCCGGACCGGAGCCGGGTGAACGCGGCGGTGACCCGCACCGAGGAGGTGCTCACCGGGATGCTGATCGGGCACGCCCTGCTGGCGGTGGCCGCCGCGTTCGTACTCGGGGTTGCCGGCACGAAGGCCGGCTGGGTGCTGCTGGCGGTCACCTCGGCCGTGCTGCTGCTGCGGTCGCGGCTGTTCGTGGCGTTGCGGCACCGGGTCCCCACGGTGCTGGCCGGGCTGGCCGGCTACACCGTGCTGGGCGTGGTGCTCGTTGGCCGGGCCGACGACGTCGGGCGGTTGGCGCTGGTCCTGGGCGGTGCGGCGTTGGCTTTGGTGGCCGCCGCCAGCGGCACCGGATACGCCCGCCGGCCGGTCTCGCCGTACCTCGGAAGGGTCGCGGACCTCACCGACACGGCCCTGGCGGTCGCCGTGGTGCCGATCGCCTGCGCGGTGCTCGACCTGTACGACCGGGCCCGAGGGCTGCTCGGTTGAGCGGCCCCCGGGCCCGGTGCGTCAGTGGTACGTCAGTGCATGGATTCGCCGCGCGCCTCGGCGTCCCTCGCCCGCTGGTACGAGGCGTGGATCTCGGCCTCGGCCTCGGTGCGGCCGACCCAGGTCGCGCCCTCCACCGACTTGCCGGGCTCCAGGTCCTTGTACACCTCGAAGAAGTGCTGAATCTCCAGCCGGTCGAACTCGCCGAGGTGGTGGATGTCGCGCAGGTGCTCCTGGCGAGGGTCCTCGTAGGGCACGCAGAGGACCTTGTCGTCCCCGCCCTTCTCGTCGGTCATCCGGAACATGCCGATGGTGCGGCAGCGGATCAGGCAACCCGGGAAGGTCGGCTCGGGGACCAGCACCAGCGCGTCCAGCGGGTCGCCGTCCTCGCCCAGGGTGCCCTCGATGAACCCGTAGTCGGCCGGGTACTGGGTGGAGGTGAAGAGAGTGCGGTCCAACCGGATCCGGCCGGTCTTGTGGTCCACCTCGTACTTGTTCCGGTGACCTTTGGGGATCTCAACCGTCACGTCGAAATCCATCTGCACGCTCCCTCGTCTGCCCACGCTGGCTAACGGAACCACTGGCGGCCCCTCCGGACAGGTGAATGCCCACCCGCCGACTCCGGCCGCCGCATAGTCTTCGGACCGAAGTAGTGTCACCCAAGCCGATTTTCGCTGGGGGAGGAGGGGGTCGTGGGGAGGGAAGATTCACACTACCGCCCGGACGGGGGCTCCGCGCACGGTACCGGACGATCCGGCTCCGGCGGCGCCACGGGCCGGGTCCCGGTGCCGGAGGCCCACCTGCCCCGGGCTTCCGAGCCAGGGACGCCGGCACCTGAGACGCCGCCACCACTGCCCTGGCGCCCGCCCTCCGGCTCGCCCCCGCCCACCCCGAACAACGGCCGCTTTCCGGTAGCCGGCGCTGACCGGCCGATGAGCGGCCCGCCGCGCGGCAGCGCGTCGGTCCCGGTGAGCCCGGCTCCGCCCGGCCCGACCTCGGGTGGTCCGTCGCGCGGCAGCGCGTCGGTCCCGGTGAGCCCGGCTCCGCCCGGTGCGTGGCCTGGCCCGACCGCCACCCGCGGTGACGCCCCACCGCTGGGTCCGCCGATCTCCGCGTTGCCGTCGCCCGCCGGTGCCGCGCCGGCCCCCGCGCCGGTCGCCCCCGCTCGTCGGCGGCGGCTGCCGGTGGTGTTGGCCGTCGTGCTGCTGCTGGTGCTCGCCGGTGTCGGCGTCGTCGTCGTCCGACCCGGGCCGGTCGCCGGATGGCTGGGCGACGACGCCGGGTCCGCGCCGAACGCCGTGGGCGCGACCCCGGAGCCGGACCCGGCGGACGTGCTGTCCGGCCCGGACCCGAACGCTCCGGTACCCACCCCGGACGGGGTTCGTGCCGTACTCGACCCACTTGTCGGGGTTGCCGCCCTGGGTGATCGGGTGAACGTCTCGGTGGCCGATGTCATCTCCGGCCAGACGCTGTTCGACAAGGGTGCGGACGACGGCACCGTGCCCGCCTCGGTGACCAAACTGGCGACCGCGGTGACGGCACTGGCAGCCCGGGGACCCGGCTACCGGATCCCCACTCGCGCGGTGGCCGGGACGAAGGCCGGCGAGGTGGTGATCATCGGTGGTGGCGATCCGACCCTCGCGATCGACAAGAAGGGCTACTACCCGGGCGCGGCGCGGCTCGACGAGTTGGCCGCCCAGGTGCGTACGGCGCTCGGCGGCACCACCCCGACCAGTGTCACCGTCGACGGTTCGGTCTACTCCGGCCCGGTCTACGGCCCGGGTTGGGACGACGACATCCCCACCGGTGGCTCCGGGGGCGCGGTGACGGCGTTGATGACCGACGGCGCGCGCCGGGATCCGAGCGTCCCGCACGGGGCCGCGGCGCGGTTCACCGAGCCGGACCTGGCCGCCGGCAAGGCGTTCGCCCGACTGCTCGGCGTGCCGAGCGACGCCGTGAAGCGGGGCACGGCACCGGCGCCCGCCGCGGCCGGTGGCACCCCGGCGCCGGGCACCGAGCTGGGTGTGGTGCAGTCTCCGCCGATGATCCGGCTGGTCGACATCATGATCAGCGAGAGTGACAACCTGGTGGCCGAGGCGTTGGCCCGTCAGGTCGCGATGGCCCGCAACCAGCCGGCCTCGTTCGACGGGGGCGCTGCCGCCATGGACGCGGAGGTGGCCGAGTTGGGCCTGCCCGCCGACGAGATCACCCTGTCCGACGGCAGCGGACTGTCCCGCAACAACCGGATCAGCCCGTCGTTGCTGACCGACCTGATCCGACTGGCCGCCAGCCCGGATCATCCGGAGTTGGCGGGCGTCTTCGGCGGCCTGCCGGTGGGCGGCTGGTCGGGGACCCTGGACGAGCGCTACCGCACCGCCGCCGGCACCGCCGCCGGGGCGGGCAGCGTCCGGGCGAAGACCGGCACACTGACCGCCGTGCACTCCATTGCGGGCCTGGTCACCACCGCCGACGGTCGGCTACTCACCTTCGCGGTGCTCACGGATCGGGTGCCGGGCGGAAAGGAAACCGCCCAACCGGCGCTGGATCGGATCACCGCCGCGCTGGCCGGCTGCGGCTGCCGCTGACGTCACTGCGGCCCGTCCCGGGGGACGCCATCGCCGTCGATCGGGATCGCGAGCGCGGGCCGGGGTGTCGCGGCGCGGGTACGGTGGGTCCATGGCGCAGTTCGTGGACTGGGATCTGGCCGCCGCCACCGCGGGGGCGTTGAGCAAGTCGGGCCCCCGGGTGTCGTATTCCGAGGCCACCGACGTGGTCGGCGACCTGCGCCGGCTGACCGATGAGGCGGCCGGGCACGTGGCCGACTACACGGGGCTGCGGGCGCAGGTCTCGCATCCACCGGTTCGGGTGGTCGACCGCCGCGACTGGGCGGCGACGAACATCGCCGGCCTTCGCGAGGTGATCACTCCGCTGGTGAGCCGGCTGTCCGGCGACAAGCAGCCCGGTGCGTTGACCGAGGCGGTCGGCTCCCGGCTGACCGGGGTGCAGGCCGGCACCGTGCTGGCGTACCTCTCCGGTCGGGTGCTCGGGCAGTACGAGGTCTTCTCGGCCGACCCGGGCCAACTGCTGCTTGTCGCACCGAACATCGTCGAGGTGGAGCGCAAGCTCGGTGCGGACCCGCGGGACTTCCGGCTCTGGGTGTGCCTGCACGAGGTCACCCACCGGACCCAGTTCACCGCCGTTCCGTGGATGCGGGCCTATTTCCTCGGCGAGGTGCAGGCGTTCGTCGACGCCTCGTCCAGCGGCAGCGAGCATGTCGTCGAGCGCCTGCGGCGCGGGGTGGCCACGCTGTCCGAGGCGGTCCGTGACCCGGAGAGCCGCACCAGCGTGCTGGACATCGTGCAGACGCCGGCCCAGCGGGCCGTACTGGACCGGCTCACCGCGTTGATGACCCTGCTGGAGGGGCACGCCGAGTTCGTGATGGACGGCGTGGGTCCGCAGGTGATCCCGAGCGTGGAGCGGATCCGGGCGTCGTTCAACCGACGTCGGGAGGCGGGCAACCCGCTGGAGAAGGCCATCCGCCGGCTGCTCGGGGTGGACGTCAAGATGCGCCAGTACGCCGAGGGGCGCAAGTTCGTGCACGGCGTGGTGGAGCGGGTCGGCATGGACGGCTTCAACTCGATCTTCAACTCGCCGCTCACGCTGCCCCGGCTGTCCGAGTTGGGTGATCCGGATGCCTGGGTGGCCCGTGTGCACGGCCCGGCCGGCACCATTCGGGCAGCTGGCTGACCCCCAGCGGTGGCCGCGCTCGCCCCGCCGGTGGCCGCGATCCGGGTGGCGGTCCGTCGCGCCCTGACCGGTCTGCCGTCCGGTGGGCCGGTGCTTGTCGCCTGCTCCGGCGGAGCCGACTCGCTCGCCCTCGCGGCGGCCACCGCCTTCGTGGCGCCTCGACTTGGTCGCGCCGCCGTGCTGGTCTCGGTCGACCACGGATTGCAGGACGGCTCCGCGGAGCGTGCCGAGGCGGTGGCCGCCTGGGCCGGTGGGTTCGGGTTCGCGTCGGCGACCGCCGTGCGGGTGGAGGTGGCGGGGCGTCCAGGCGGGCCGGAGGCGGCCGCCCGGGAGGCTCGTTACCAGGCGCTGAGCGAGGTGGCCCGGCAGCAGAACGCGGTCGCGGTGCTCACCGGGCACACCCGCGACGACCAGGCGGAGACGGTGCTGCTGGCGCTCGCCCGGGGCGCCGGTCCCCGGGGGCTGGCCGGAATGCCCGCCCGGCGGGACCTGAACGGGGTGCCGCTGCTGCGTCCGCTGCTGGGGATCGGTCGGGCGCAGACCCGCGCCGCCTGTGCCGTGCTCGGGCTGAGCCCGTGGCAGGACCCGCACAACACCGACCCGTCGTACGCCCGCTCCCGGGTGCGGGCCGACCTGCTGCCGGCGCTGGTGCGGGCGCTCGGACCCGGTGTGGTGGACAACCTCGCGCGTACCGCCGGTCTGGTGGCGGCTGACAACGCCGCGCTCGACGAGGTGGCGGCGACGGCGCTGGCCGGGGCACGGCACCCCGACGGAGGTCTCTCCGTGCCCGCGCTGGCCGGTCTGGCCCCCGCGGTGCGTGGCCGGGTGCTGCACTCCTGGGCGCGAGAGGTGGGCGCCCTGCCGGGAGCGCTGTCGCACCGGCACGTCAACGCCCTGGACGCGCTGGTCACCGCCTGGCGTGGCCAGGGTCCCACCGATCTGCCCGGGGGTGTCCGGGTGCTCCGCCGCGCCGACCGGCTGGCGCCGGTCACCCCCGCCTGACGCCGGTCCCCACCGGCATCCGCCGCGCAGCGCCGTCGATCTACGCGGTCAGCGTTGCAGGCGTTGCGTCATCAGCTCGTCCAGCTCGGTCCCGAGATCACGGGGGTCGACGTCGCCCTCGTAGACCAGGGCGACCTCGCCGGTCGGCAGGTCGGGGGAGAGGCAGTAGAAGAGGAGGCCCCCGTCGGAGCTGATCCGCAGCAGCCGGGTGGAGGAGATGTCGCTGTCCTCGTCCCATCCCGGGATGCCGTCCGGGTAGTCCGCCATCTCGGCGAGGGTCAGCATCTGCTCCGGACGGGCCGGCCCGAACCCGGTGCGCTCCCCCGAGACGAAGCCCGCGTGCACGTCGCGGAGGAACTCCTGCAACGGCTCCGGGAAGGCCGCCCAGAACTGTGGCTGCTCGAAGGTGCGCGGGTCGTAGCCGACCCATGGCACATGGTGGCCGTCGTCGGCGCGTACGACGTACACCAGGGCCGGGCCGTCGGCGGTGCGGTAGGGGACGACGTCGACCAGCCGGTCGCGGAGCACGGCGGCGAAACGGGGTACGAGACGGAGGAACCCGGCGTTCCACAGGGCCACCGCGGTCTCCCGGCGCTCGGCCGGTGCGGTGGCGGTGACGATCGACCGCCACGGGCCGGGCAGGTGTGCGGCATCGTCCACGCCGACCACCACCGGGTCGGACGTCCAGTCCCGCAGCATGTCGGCCAGCTCGGCGGGGTCCACGTCATCCATCTCCGCCACACTCCGCGCGATCTCAGCCACTGTGCGCCCGGTCCCGGAAGGTGGTCCGGTAGCTGTGCGGGGTGGCGCCCACCCGGCGGGTGAAGTGGTGGCGGAGCGCAGCGGCGTCGCCGAAGCCGGACTGGTCGGCGACGGCCTCCACGCTCAACGGGGTCTCTTCGAGTAGCCGCCGGGCGAGCAGCACCCGTTGGTTGGTGAGCCAGGCGTGCGGGGTGGTGCCGGTCTCGGCGCGGAACCGGCGGGCGAACGTGCGTGGTGCCATCCCGGCGCGGGCGGCCAACTCCTCGACAGTGGTCGTCCGGTCCAGGTGACCCATCAGCCACTCCAGCACCGGTTCCAGGGTGGGTGCCTCGGGTGCCTTCGGGATGGGCGCCTCGACGTACTGGGACTGGCCGCCGTCGCGGTGCGGCGGGACCACCATCCGTCGCGCCAGTCGGGTCGCGGTGGCCGAGCCGTGCTCCTGGCGGATCAGGTGCAGGCAGGCGTCGATGCCGGCCGCCGTGCCGGCGCTGGTGAGCAGCCGGCCGTCCTGGACGTAGAGGGAGTTGCAGCGCACCCGGGCGTTTGGGTGCCGGCGTTGCAGCTCGTCCACGTAGCGCCAGTGGGTCGTGCATTCCCGGTCGTCGAGCAGGCCGGCCTCGCCGAGCAGGAAGGCGCCCGAGCAGACGCTGAACAGGTACGCGCCGCGGGCGTCGGCCCGTCGTAGCGCGTCGAGCACCGAGTCGGGAACGGTGGTGCCCTGGCTGTGCGCCGGAATGGCCACCAGGTCAGCCTCGTCGACCGGGCCGAGGTCGGCGTGCGGGGTGAGGTGGAAGCCGGACGACGTACGCACCGGGGCGCCGTCGGGGCTGCACACCCGGAACTGGTAGCCGGGGAAACCGTCGGCGGTGCGGTCGGTGCCGAACACCTCGGCGAGCACGCCGAGCTCGAAGGGGGCGACCTGGTCTAGGGCGAGCACGGCGATGGACCGAAGCATGTGACGAGGGTAACCCGACAGGTGGCAGTAAATCGATGACCAATGGCATTCCTGCCACTGTCCGGTCGGTGCCAGGGGTCGCAGACTGGTCTCAGTCCGGTGCGCACCGGCGGCGAAACCGACAGCAATCATGCGAAAGCGAGCGCCGCCATGGAGTTCCTGCTCTTCCTTCTCTTCCTCGTCCTGCTCGTCGCCGCCTCGGCGGCCGGCCTGACCGTCGACAGCCACGATTCGGCGGACTGGAAGCCCAGCGACGACGGCCGCCGCTGGCGGTCACGTACCAACTGATGCCTTTAGCATTGTTTGCCCAGAAAATCCCCGGCGGGACCGCGCCAAAAGGTGCGGCCCCGCCGACGGAGGCCATCCGACGTACGGCAGGCTAGGAGTCATGGCTGACGGCTCCTGGTACGACGCCGACATCGACCACGTGATCATCTCCGAGGCGCAGATTCGCGAGAAGACGGCGGAGCTGGCCAAGCAGGTCTCCGCCGACTACTCCCACGTGAACGACGGGCTGCTGCTCGTGTGCGTGCTCAAGGGTGCGGTGATGTTCATGGCGGACTTCGCGCGGGCGCTCGGTCGCAACGGCCCTCCGGCCGAACTCGACTTCATGGCCATCTCCTCCTACGGCCAGGGCACCACCTCGTCCGGGGTGGTCCGCATCCTCAAGGACCTGGACCGGGACATCGCCGGCCGACACGTGGTGGTCGTCGAGGACATCGTCGACTCCGGGCTCACCCTCTCCTGGCTGCTGCGCTACCTGGAGTCCCGCTCGGCGGCCAGCGTGGAGGTCGTCGCGCTGTTCCGTAAGCCGGACGCGGTCAAGGTGCCGGTCCCGGTCAAGTACGTCGGCTTCGACATTCCCACCGAGTTCGTGGTCGGCTACGGCCTGGACTTCGGTGAGCGCTACCGGGAGCTGCCGTACGTCGGGGTGCTCAAGCCCGAGGTCTACGCCCGCTCCTGACGCCGGCCGCGAGCCCGCCGGGGTGACCCGGAGTGGCGTGAGGTCGACTCGTATCGGCATTCATCGAGCCGACGTTCAGCGCGCTCTCAGCTCTTACGGCTACCGTGGACCCGGTGGCCCGGAGGTTTCTCCGCGCCCGACCCCCTCGGCCGCGTGATCGGGCCGTCGGGTGGCCGGGCCGGACTCCCCGCCACGCCGGTTTCCACCCGGACCCGCCGTACGCGGGTCGCAGGGCTGGTGGGCCTGCCCACGGTGCGTGCCATCGATATCAAAGGTGCGCCCAGTGCGGGGCTCGCGAGCTCGCTCCTCGCGTACACGGTGTACCGTCGAATGACCGCGGCGCGGCAGTTTTCGCGTCTCGGGGTCGAGGCCGCCCCGCATGGCAGCTCCGACCGCCGCCTCACCGCGGCGACACCAATCAGATGGTCAGGACGTCGATCAGGAGGATGCGGGCGCTCCGGCGCTCGACAACAGTATGGAACGTACGCGTTTCTTCCGCCGACCGGTGGTCTGGATCATCCTGGTCATCCTCGGCGCAGTTGTGCTCAGTCAACTGTTCACCGCTGGTCCCAGCTACCACCGCGTGGACACTTCCGTTGCGCTCGATCAGCTCCACACCGCCAAGATCAACAAGGTGATCTTCCAGGACAAGGAGCAGACGCTCCAACTGGACCTGGCCCAGAAGACCAAGTTCGGCAAGACCGAGACCAACAAGATCGAGGCTCAGTTCCCGTACCAGGTCGGTGACGAGATCTGGAACGAGGTGCTGGACGCGAAGGCGGCCAACCGGGTCACCGGCCCGGCCGACGCCAAGGTGTCCTCGGACAGCATCTGGGTGAGTCTGCTGGTCAACCTCCTGCCGATCGCGTTGCTCGTCCTGCTGCTGCTGTTCTTCATGTCGCAGATGCAGGGTGGCGGCTCCCGGGTGCTCAACTTCGGCAAGTCCAAGGCGAAGATGATCACGAAGGACACTCCGAAGACGACCTTCGCGGACGTCGCGGGTGCCGACGAGGCCGTCGAAGAGCTGCACGAGATCAAGGACTTTCTCCAGAACCCGGCGAAGTACCAGGCCCTGGGTGCCAAGATCCCCAAGGGTGTGCTGCTCTTCGGGCCGCCCGGCACGGGCAAGACGCTGCTGGCCCGCGCCGTCGCCGGCGAGGCCGGGGTGCCGTTCTACTCCATCTCCGGCTCCGACTTCGTGGAGATGTTCGTCGGTGTCGGCGCCAGCCGGGTCCGCGACCTCTTCGAGCAGGCCAAGACCAACGCCCCGGCGATCGTCTTCGTCGACGAGATCGACGCCGTCGGCCGCCACCGCGGCGCCGGCATGGGCGGCGGTCACGACGAGCGTGAGCAGACGCTCAACCAGCTGCTCGTCGAGATGGACGGCTTCGACACCAAGGGCGGGGTCATCCTGATCGCCGCCACCAACCGGCCGGACATCCTCGACCCGGCGCTGCTGCGCCCGGGCCGGTTCGACCGGCAGATCCCGGTCGACGCCCCCGACATGGAGGGCCGCAAGGCCGTCCTGCGGGTGCACGCCAAGGGCAAGCCGTTCACGCCCGACGTCGACCTCGACGCGGTGGCACGGCGCACCCCGGGCTTCAGCGGTGCCGACCTGGCCAACGTGATCAACGAGTCCGCGTTGCTCACCGCCCGCAAGGACCAGAGGGCGATCAGCAACGACTCGCTCGAAGAGTCGATCGACCGGGTGGTCGCGGGTCCGCAGCGACGGACCCGGGTGATGAGCGACAACGAAAAGAAGATCACCGCGTACCACGAGGGTGGGCACGCGCTTGTCGCCTGGGCGCTGCCGCACGCCGCGCCGGTGCACAAGGTGACGATCCTGTCCCGTGGCCGCTCGCTGGGCCACACCCTGGTGCTCCCCACCGAGGACAAGTACACCCAGACCCGCGCCGAAATGATCGACACCCTGGCGTACGCGCTGGGCGGCCGGGCCGCCGAGGAGCTGGTCTTCCACGAGCCCACCACCGGTGCCGGCAACGACATCGAGAAGGCCACCCAACTGGCCCGCGCGATGATCACCCAGTACGGCATGAGCTCGAAGCTCGGCGCGATCAAGTACGGCACCAGCGGAGACGAGCCGTTCCTCGGCCGCAACATGGGCCACGAGCGGGACTACTCCGACTCGGTCGCCGCCGAGATCGACGGCGAGATGCGGGCACTTGTCGAGCTGGCGCACGACGAGGCCTGGGAGATCCTGGTGGAATACCGGGACGTCCTGGACAACATCGTGCTCGAGCTGATGGAGAAGGAAACCCTCTCCACGGCCGACATGGCGCGGATCTGCTCCCGGGTGGTCAAGCGTCCGCCGCTGGCGCCGTACAACGGCTTCGGCAAGCGCCAGCCGTCCACCGAACCGCCCGTGCTCACCCCGACGGAGAAGGACAAACTCAAGGCGCAGGCCGAGGCTGACGGCGCGCAGGCGTCCGTCGGTGGCGGTGCGCCGTCCAACAACTCGGACGGCACGCACTGAGCAACGACCCGACGGCCAGCTCCCCGCACCGGGAGCTGGCCGTCTCCGCGACCGAACCCGACGGCGACGACGACCTCGACTACGTCGCCGCGCGGCTGATCAGCGGCAAGCTGACCGGCCGCCCGGTCGAGGACGCCGTCGACCTGGGCCGGATCGAGAAGGCCGTCCGCGAGATCCTGATCGCCGTCGGGGAGGACCCCGACCGCGACGGGCTCCAACAGACCCCGGCCCGGGTCGCCCGCGCGTACGCCGAACTCTTCGCCGGCCTGCGGGTCGACCCGGCCCAGGTGCTCAGCACCACCTTCGAGGCCAACCACGAAGAGCTGGTGATCGTCCGGGACATCGACGTGATGAGCCTGTGCGAGCATCACCTGCTGCCGTTCCGCGGCAGCGCGCACATCGGCTACATCCCCGGGCCGGACGGGCGGATCACCGGCCTGTCCAAGCTGGCCCGACTTGTCGAGGTCTTCGCCCGCCGCCCCCAGGTGCAGGAGCGGCTCACCTCGCAGGTCGCCGACCTGCTGATGAGCAAACTCTCCCCCCGCGGCGTCGTCGTCGTGCTGGAGTGCGAGCACATGTGCATGGCGATGCGCGGCATCCAGAAATCCGGTGCCAAGACCATCACGTCGGCGGTGCGCGGCGTCCTGCAGTCGGACTCCAAGTCCCGAGCCGAGGCAATGTCGCTGATCATCCCCCGCTGACAGTCCGACGCAGCCCGGCCGGCCAACCCCTGCGGGGGACGGCCGGCCGTCGCCTTCCCGCCCGTCCGCTCTCCTGCCCGGCGCCGACCAGCCGGGCAGGTCAGCCGGCGAGCAGGACCAGCAGCAGGCCGGCCGTCACCAGCACCGCCGGCACCAGACACACCAGCGCGCCGAGACGCACCGTCCGGTCCAGCCGCTCGGCGGGGCTCACCCGGAACAACCGCCCAATGCCCACCCAGCCAGCGACGAATGCGACCGCCGGCATCGGCAGCCCACAGATCAACGCGGCCACACTGGCCGGTCCCACCCCCGTCGCCGCGTACACCGCGACCTGGATCAGCGGCACCACCAGCGCCAGCGGCCCGTACACCAGAAGGTTGCGCACCCGCGCCGGCCAGGATCCCGGCCGGAACCGGGGCCGCGCCGCCAGGACGGCGTCCGCCGCCTCGGCCCGGCCCCGAGCGGCCCGCAGCGCGGCCAGTACGGCCGCCGGACCGCCCGCCATCGACCGGGACGCCTCGGTCACCTCCGGCGGTGACGGCACCAGGGAAATCGCTGGTACGCCCAACTCGCGCAGCCGTTCCTGCTGGCTCGCCAGCCCGGTACGGACCACCGTCAGCTCCTCCCGGGCGGTCTCCGCCGACCGGGCCTGCTCACCGGCGGCGGCAGCCGCACTACGGCGTACCCCGTCCAGCTGGCGGGCCGCGGCCAGATATTCCGCCCACGCCGTGCTGGGCTCGACCGCCGCCGGGGCGGAGTCCCCGTTCGACGCGGCGACCCGCTGGCGCCCCGGCCCGGTCGCCGTCGCCTTCGGACTCATCTCGACATCCCCTGCCCGCGCCACCGGATCACCCGGCCTCGTCGGCGAACGGCACCAGGACCGTGCCCCGCTCGTCCGGACCGTCCCAGAGCACCGCCCGGTCCGGGCGAGCCTGCCACTCCACCGCGTGACCGAAGACCGCGGTGAGCTGCGCGACCGGCACGTCCAGCACGGCCACGGCGGCCAACTTGTCGACCTCGCCCGCCGGCTCGAACAGCGCGGCGAACGGGGGCACCGCGCGCCACCAACCCAACAGGTGTCTCCCCGTCGGCGGTCCGTTGCGTAACAGCGCACGCAACCGCTCCACCGGCAGCTCCCGGGGTCCCGGCCGGTCCAGCCCGAAGGCCACCAGATACGTCGGCACGTCGTCGGCCGGGGCCGCGAGCAGCGTCGGCAGATCCACCAGCTCGGCCGGATGCCGGGTGGCCAACTCCGCAGTCAACGCCTCCGCCAGCGCCCGAGCTCCCGGATCCGGCACCGCCACCAGGAAACGGGCGGTGCCCGGCGCGTGATGGTCCGCGGTGCTCCGAGCCGCCGTAGCCAGCAAGCCGCCCGCCGCGGCACCCGACCCGAGCACCGCGAGGTTGCGGCCCGCGGCCGGCCCCAACGGTACGGCGACCGTCGAGCGGGCCACGTCCACCGCGCGGCCCAGCAGGGCCGCCGGCCCGTGCGACTGCCCCGCCAACGCCGCCCGGTACCGCGGATCGTTGCCGAGCAGCGGGCGCGCGTACCCGGCGAAGACGACAGGCGGCACCGACCCGGCCGGTCGGGCCTCCCACAGCTCGTGCCGAAGCCCCTCCACCACCGCCGGGTGGTCCTGCGGGTCGGGGTGCCGGATCAGCCGTTCATGTCCCCGGATCGCGCCCCGGGGGCCGCCGAGCCCGCCTGCGGTGTTCACCACCGCGCTGCCCACCGGCAGCCCGGCGGCCGAGTCGTTCGTCGGCTCCAACACCGGACTGCCACCCGGCAGCGCCACCCGCACCGGAAACTGCCCGAGCACCGAATCCCGATGACCCGCATCGGCGCGGGCACTCAACCCCAACTCGCCCGCACCGGCCAACACAAGGTGCACGCCGTACGCCCGACCGGCCCGAGCCAACCCGTCCAGCTGGGCGGCCACCTCAGCGGCCAACCGGTCCCGCTCGGCGAACAGCAACGGCACGTTGTCCAACACGCAGACGATCCGGGGCAGCGGCTGGTGCTGACGCAACTCCGCGAAACGTTGGCCGCCGGCCCGCGCCCCAGCTTCCGCCCTGCGCTGCACCTCGGCCGTCAACTCGTCGAGCAGGCCCCGGACGTACTCCCGATCGGCGGCCATCGCGGCAGCGCGCACCTGCGGAATCCACGACCGGTCCCGCTCGGTCTGCAGAAACTCCACGAACGACTCACCATCGGCGAGATCCACAAGGTAGAGCGCCAACTCGTCCGGACCGTACCGGGCCGCCAACCCCAGCAACGCGGTGGTCAGGAACGCCGCGCGACCCGCCGCGGACCGTCCACTGACCAGCCAGTGCGGGGTCAGCTCGGTGAAACCCAGCGGCACCGACCGGCCCCCGGCATCACCGACCGTCGTGGTCAGCCCGTCCGCGGAATCCGCCTCCCAGAGACGCTCACCCGTCGGCGGCAGCAGAGCCGCCAACCCCAACCGCGAACCGGCCTCCACCTGCTCCGCAAGCCGTCGACACACCCCGTCGACCAGCTCAACCGGCGGGTCCACCTCGACGAATACCGGCGAGTTCAGTCCACCCGGCGGATCCGTGCCCGGACTCGCGAAGGACGCCCCCGGTGGATCACCGAGCAACGCGTACGAGTTGCGCAGGGCCAGCGCAGTGGCGTGCGGCAGCGCGGTGCTGCGCGGCGGCGCCGCCCGCGTCGCAAACGGGCCGGCCGGTGGCCAACCCGCCACCACCAGATGCAGCCCGGCGGCAGGCCCCTGCTCGGCGAGCGCCTCGATCCGCGCCAGATCCGTCGGATCCGTCGACTCCGGCAGAGCGGCGAACACGAGCAGCAGCGTGCGATCGTGCCGACGTCGCCCACTCGCCCCCGGAGTGACCCACTGCTCCGCCTCCGTCAGCACCGCACGCAGCCCTGCCAGGTCCACCGCCGGCGGCGGCAACAGGCCAGCATCAGCGAGCGCCCCGAACGGGGTCAACGCCGAACCCGTGGCATCCACCGCCCGAATCAACAGCGCACCCGCCGGCGTCGCCGCCAACAACCGCAGGAGTACGGCCCGGAGCAACCCCGCCACCCGCGGCTCCCGAGCGTCGGCGTCCACGCTCAGATGACCGGTGCCAACCAGCGGCACCAACGCGGGAAAACGCGCATCATCCAACGGCGCCGCCGTGCCGACCCGGACGAACGGCGGCGGCCCGTCACCCGCCGGAGAGTCCACGGTGAGCGAGTCCAACGCAGCGCCCGCCCAACCCGGGGCCAACCCCGCGGCGGCCGCCCGGAGTCGATCGGCCAGCTCGTACTGGCGGCGCTGGTCGGCAGGAGCTGGTCGCGTCTCGTCCAAGATTCCGGCGGCAGCGGTGGCGACGGCCGCTGCCCGACGATGCAGGGCAGCGGCGCGGTTCGTGCGTGCCTTTGGACCGGCCACCGCGTCCACCCCCTCTGCCCGAGGTTGGCAACCCCTCCCGAGCAGAGACGGTATCCCAGCCGAGGCTGCTCCTCCGGGAGGTGCCACGGTGCTGCGCCGGTGATGTCGTGGATCTCACCGATGGGTAGGGGTCCGTCACGATCCGCTGGATCTGGGGCATTGGCTCCGGAGCCTCCAGCCGATAACGTCAGGAGGTGGAATCAGTGCAGCCCCCCGCCGGTTCCCAGGTCTCCCACGTACCGGCCCAACGGGCACCATCCGAGCAGCTGCCACCTGCCCCGGTGCCGCCACAGACGCAGCCGCCGCCCCGCCGAATGCGGACGATGCTCACGGTCGTCGCCGGGGTGCTCGCGCTGCTCTGCCTTGGCGGCCTCGCCACCGGCCTTGTGCTTTATCACCGCGCGTCCGCCCCGGACCGTAGCGCTCCCGACGTGGTGGTCGACAACTATCTGCGCGCGTTTCTCGTCGATCGTAATGACGCGAGAGCAGACCTCTTCACCTGCGAGGGCGGATCTCAGTTGGAGGCGATGCGGTCCTTACGGGCCGATCTGCTTGCGCGTGAGCAGGAGCTCGACGTCACAATCCTGGTCAGCTGGGGCAGCCTTGAGATTAAAGGTGAAGGTGATACGGCCGCCGTTGTGACGGTGATCCGGCGTAGCGCCACAGTCGACGGTATTCAACAGAGCCTAACGGACACGTGGCAATTCGACGTGAGAAAACAGGATGACTGGCGGGTGTGTGGAGGCGTTGAGATAAATTAACCTCATTCGATCCACAGTAGATGAACCGGAACTTCCAAGGTGGTGGGCGACTGGCCACGCCAGGCCCAGCGGTACCACTCCACCTCCGGAGCGATCCGGACGCAGATGTCCCCCTCGGCACCCGAGTAGGTCTCGGTGACCGCGCGCAGATCACGGCGCTCGAGACCGCCCTCGACGTGCACCACCCGACGGCCGGTGACGGCATCGGCCTCGAAGACGGGTGTGGGAGCACGGTGTGCCGGCCCGTCCAGCGAGACCAACCGGATGCCGGTTTCGCGGGGACTCTCCGACTCTGGCCGGCTGCCAACGGTCTCCACCCAGACCCGTTCCACCGGCACCAGTGGTGCGAACACCTCGACCTGGTCGGCCTCGGCCCGGTACCACTCGTGCTCGGGAATCACCGGCACATAGGTCCGGGCGCTCTGCACCACCCGGTCGTCCGCGCGCAGATCTCCTCGCCAACCCAACCCCGGCAGACCGACGAGCACCCGTCGCCCGCGTAGCTCCACCCGATCGGTGGCGGGGACCATGGCCAGCGGGCGGGGTGGTCGGGGCGCCCAGTCGGGCTGGTCGGCGAAGGGGTCCGGCATAGGTCCGGTCATGCCCGTGGTGACCTCACTCGGCAGCGCGCAGCGGGGCACCCCGCTCGCGCATGAACGGGATCGGATCGATCGCACCGCGGCTGGACCGGTCGCCGCGTAGGTGCACCTCGAAATGCAGGTGTGGCCCCGACGAGTTTCCGCTGCTGCCGACCTGCCCGATGACCTCGCCAGCCGGCACGATTTGGTCCGGCGCGACCAGGGGGCGGACCACCATGTGGCAGTACCGGGTGATGTTGCCGCCGGCGTGCAGCAGATCGACGAACCACCCGCAGCCACCCTTGCCGGGGTACCCGTCCACGTCGCAACTACGTCGTCCCTGGTTGTCCGGGTCGCAACGGGCCACCAGAACCCGCCCGGCTGCCGCGGCCCGGATCTCGGTGCCCTTGGCCGCCCCGATGTCGACTCCGTTGTGGCTGGGGCGGTCGGCGGTCCGGAATCCGGAACCGACATCGCCGGGGATCGGGGCGGTCCAGCCGGAAGCGGCAATCTCGCCGCGTTCGGCGGCGTTGCACACAGCCTTGCCGTTGATCTGGACGGTGCGGGCCGCCCCGCCGGCAAGGGCGTCAACGATCTTGCTGGCCAACTCCTCGTGCTTGGCGTACGCGTCCGGATAGGCGCTGATCTGCACCTGCTGCGCCACCACTGTCAGTGGCCGGCGTTGCCAACTCCGCACCTTGACGAGCTTCTCGTAGAACTTCCGAGCGGTGTACGCGGGTGTCATCCGCTCGGCGACCGACCCCCAGCCAGGCCGTTGCTGAAAAAGGCCAAGCGAGTCGTGGTCGGCCCCGACTCCCTCGTGTGGCAGGGCCAGAGACTCGGGGACGCCGCTGTTCGCCAGGTTACGCAGAGCGGACTCCTGCATCGCGGTGGCCAGGGCGATCACCCAGGCCCGCGAGGGCACGCCCAGATCCTGGCCGACCTTGATGATGATCGCGGCGTTGCGCACCTGTGCGTCGCCGTACTCGGTGAACCTCGGCAACTCGCCAACGATGTTCACCGGACGGATCGGGCCGCAGCCCCAACCGGCCAAAGTGTCCCCATTCTCCGCGTCACCACCGAGCCCACTGAGGAAGAACGCGGCAGTGCCGCCGGTGCAACAGAGCAGGAGCAGCATTCCGGTCACGATCGTGGTGATCACCCCGATCCGCAGGCGCCGGCGCAGAGGGGGCGCGCCACCGCCGACGGTCATTGCCGTTCCCAATCCAGCACGTCGACCAGCCAGCCGTCGACGGCGATGACCAACTCCAGCCGAAGCCGACCGGTGTCGAGGGGCAGCAGCACCTCGACGAACGTCTGAGTACGCGCCCGCACCTCCGGTGGCCCGGTGATCTGCTCGGCCGGAACCCCGCCGGGGTCGGCGCCGGACAGCTTCTCGGTCAACGCCGCTGTCGACAACGGACGTAGACCGGCCTGCCACTGATCGGCGGCAATCCCGGGCCGGCCGAGCCAGGCCTTGGCGAACCGGTCGGCGGTCTGCTCCGGTGTGCGGGCACCCGCCGGAGTGACCGGTGATGGCGGAGCCTCGGTGGACATCACACCATCGTCACCGGACGTCGGGTCCACAGTGGTAATCGGTCGATCCGGCCGGTTGCTCAGTCCGTCCGCCGGACCGGGCGGACCGGAGACCAGGCGGGCGGCCCCGATCACGCCGAAGATGAGCACTGCGATCACCAGCGCCACCCCCAGTCGGGACCGCAGCGCCCGGGTGAAGAGGAACTCCAGGGCCCGTCGCATCGCCGTCACCGGGCCTCTGAGCGCACCCGAGGTCCGGTACGGTCCGGCGCGCGCTCAGAGGAGCCCGGTCGGTAGACCACGAACGACGGGTTCTCGGCTGGCACGTCGGGTTCGGTCCAGGTCGCCGGCTGCCGCCGCCGAGGCTGGGGTGGGACCTTACGGCCCCGGCCGCCGGTCTCCTCCCTCGTGGCCTCGTCGGCGCGCTCCTGACCGTCCGGTCGCACGTCGCCGGTGCGTTGGGCGCCGACCGGAGCGGTCGGCGTCGGTACCGGGTCCTCCCTGCGCGCCTCCGGGCGCAGCCGAGTCTGCTCGGCGACCGGCGACCGGCGACGTCCACCCACCGGCTCCGCCGTGCCGCCGGGCTCCACCACATCGAGCCGCGCAGCCACCCGCATGTCCCGGAAGAACCGACGGTGCCAGGAGCCGGCCGAGCTGACCGCCTCGCTGCTGTCCTTGCCGCCGAGCTGGGTTATCCGCCGGTACGGGCGCAGCAACAGCCAGCCGACCACCCCGCAGAGCCAGACCAGCACCACCTGAAGCCAACCGGGCAGGGTGGGCGTGCTCATGATCAAATCGACAGCAAACAGGTAGATGGCGGCTCCGGTGCCGAAGATCGCGATGTTGAAGACCGCGGCGACAACAGCGTTCGCCAAGCGTCGCAGCCCGGCACTGGCCGGCCGAAGCAGGCCGACCGTGCCCAGAATCGGTGCCGCGATCACCGCCCACCGGAAGATCAGGAAGCCCAGCAGGACCAGCAGCGAAGCGGTCAGGTCGAACATCGCGAAGAGCACCGAGGCCAGCACGGCAATGAACCCGGCGCCGACCCGGTCCATGTCCCGCACTCCCTGAAGGTATTCGTAGGCCTCCGGGTCCTCGGACTTGATTTGCTCGGCCACCCGTGCCCACTGCTGCTGCTTGGCCTTAATAGTCGGTTCGCGAGTGGCCGGATTGGCACGCAGCTTCTCGACCTCGTCCCAGGACAGCGCTTTGGCGTCATACAGTGCCGGGCCATATTTCCGAGCGGTTTCACTGTCGGCCGAACCGAGTATCCCTCGCACCCAGTTCCGATAAAGCATGCTCTCGGTCGCGGTGTCGCTGGCTCGGACGGCAGGGGTCCTAAGATCTTTGCAACGATCGGGATCGATGCACCTTCCTGGGTCGGGTTCCCTTGCCTGCGGGCCGACTGCGTCGTGCACCACCCCGAGACTCGTGACAAGAGCGCCATCGGCGACATTGGCTGACTTGACTGGCCACGCGGCCAACGCCGTGACCGCGACCATCACCAGCAAAGCCCACCCGGCGGTGGTCATCGCATTGCTCATGTCCGACTGGCGGGACCGCCATAGGAGGTAGAGCCCTACTACGCACAGGGTGACGATTCCGAAGACGCTGAATACCTTCTCGTACACGGCCTTCGTCGCTTGCTCCACCAGCGGGTCAGCCCAACCCCACATCGAGCCGGGATCCCAGGCGCGCTCTCTGAGCGCGTTCGACGCGCCGATGATGGCCGTCGCGGCCATGAACTCGCCGTTCGCGATCGTTGTGGTGAACTTGTAGTCCGGGTGTAGCACGCTCGATGCGCAGCCACCGTCGATGTCGTAGGTGTTGTAGCTGTAGCCCGCATATCCGTAGAGGCTGTAACGACCAGCTACTCCGCTCGCAGCATCTGTCGGTGGCGCGGCGGCGAACCAGCCGGCGAGTCCGGAATCCGGCGTGCCCGGGGTCGGCGCGTTACGGCACTTGACCTCGTCCTCGCTGACCGCTTGCAACTTCGCCACGCAGGTACGGAAGTCGGCCTGCCACTCCTTGGTCGTGCAGAGGTCGGCGCGGGCCTGAGCGGCGGGCGGTGCGGCCGCGGCCTCCGCGCCGATCAGCGGCCAGGTGACGGTGGCCCCGGCCAGTACGCCGAGGGCGAGCAGGAACGACGCGATCCTTGCCCAGGCCCTCGCCATGTCACGCCTCCAGATCCGGCAGGGAGATGCTCGGTAGCACGCCGGCCGCCGCGGCGATCGCGGCGGGCGTGGTGTCGAGGTGGTCCAGCAGCCCTTCGACGTAGGAGACGTCGACGCGGACCTTCTGCACTCGCCCGTCGACGTCGCGCATCACGAACTCGCGGAAGCCGAGGCGGGTGGCCGAGCTGGTGTCGGCGGCGGAGAGGGAGGCGAGCGTGGCTTCGTATCCGTCGTTGACCGGCACCCGTAGCAGGCGCAGCGCTTCGGAGGCGATCTCGGCGTCTTCGGCGATCCGGCCGACGAAGACGGTGGAGACCAGGTTCTGCACGTCGAGGCCGAGGATGTCGCGGGGGTTCTGCGAGGCGACCAGGGCTGCGAGGTTCCATTTGCGGGAGTCCCGGGCGAGCCGGACCAGGAACGAACGGCCGGACCGCCACCCCTCCATGAAGTGCGCCTCGTCGAGGCCGACCAGCTTGCGTGACGACATCGACCCGCCGTAGCAGCGGCGGACGGCGAGCCGGTGGGCGGTGTGCAGCATCGGCAGGGCCAGCGCCTCTTCGGCGGACCAGTACTCCCGTTCGATCTTGAGGTCGGGCAATCGCAGCCCGGCCATGGTGATCACGGTGAGTGCGGCGTCGGCACCGAGCAGCCCTTCCGGTGGCCGGCCGAAGAAGAGCATCGCCAGCGGCATCTCGGCGGTGTCCAGCAGGAGGTTGGCCAGCTCCTTGCCGGCGTCGTCGTCGAGCCGCCCGAGGCAGCTCACCACGTCGTCCAGGCTGGACGTCTCCTCGGCGGGGACCTGCCGGACCGCGTGCCGGAACAGGGTGGCGGTCGACGCCTCGCGGGCCACCTGCGGCGGAACGAGCATCATGCAGATGTCCTGGACGAGCATCCGCCGCTCGGCCCGGGCGTTGGAGACCGCGATCTCGAACTCCCGGTCGCCAGCCGCGCCGGCAGCGAACTCGCTACGCAGTGGGGTGGGAATGAGTGAGTACGGCGCCAGGGTGCCGTGCTCCGAGCCGGTCAGGTTCAACACCCGGGAGTACGGGCGCAACTCGGGCATCGCGCAGAGGCGGGCCAGCGGGCCGGACGGGTCGAGCAGGGTCACCTGGACACCTCGGCGGGCGGCCAGGTAGCCCAGCGCGCCGAGCAGTGTCGACTTGCCACCTCCCGGTTCGGCGACGAAGACCGCCAGTCCGGAGCGTTCCCGGACCTCCATGGGGAAGTGCAGGTCGAGGAAGACCGGCCGGCGGCAGGTGCCGGCGGTCCGCCCGATCAGATCGCCCCGCCGGTCGCCCACGTTCGAGGCGGCCTGGGGGAGCGCGGCGGCGAGCAACGGCACCGGCATGCGGCGTACGTAGCCGGTGTTGGCGATCGGCTCGCCGGGGATGAACTCGCGGGCCAGCCAGTCCTGGTTCTTCGGGTGTTGCAGGGAGATGCGCAACTCGCGGGAGTAGAGCTGGATGAGCCGGCGGGCGCGTTCCAGGCATTCCTCCCTGGTCCGGCCGCCGACGGCGATCCGGTGCCAGCCGTGTGCACGGGCCGAGTCGACCGGCAGGCCGGTGGTCATCTCGTCGCCGATCACCAGCGCGCGCTTGGCCAGTCGCTCCAGCTCCGGGGGCGCGTCGATGCCGTGCTCGGCGTAGTCGAGCTGCTGCGAGCGGATCATCCGCAGCCGGTGTTCGAGATTGCGGAAGGAGTCACCGGAGCCGAGGATGTCGACCCGGGTGGAGATCTCCATCGGCCACGGCAGCCGCTCGTGGAAGTGCAGCCAGGGCTCGTGCCGCTCGGGGATCTCCAGTGGCTCCATCCGGCCGACGGCGAGCACGGCGACGTGTCGTTCCTCGCCGGTCATCCGGTTGACGAGTTTCACGGTCGAGCCGTACGGGGTGCGGTAGCGCTCCACCTGTTCGGTAAGGGCGAGCAGGTCTCCGCGTTCCCAGCGCCCGTCGGTGACCGGGGAGAGGGTGCCGGGCGGGGACATGCACAGCGCCACCGAGCGGTAGAGCAGCCACTCCAACTCCTGGGCGGTGACCCGCCGGCCGCGCATGCCGAACGCGCCGAGCACCTCGTCGAACTGCTCCACCGTGCGGCCCAGCTTGCGTCGTTCGCCCTCGGCGGTGCCCCGGCCGAAGGTGCGCAGCACCCGCTCGGTGAGCGAGTCGCCGAGGGAGCGGCGGGCGAAGGTGACGCCCAGGTAGGTCTGCCCCTCGGCGTGGTTGACGGCCATCAGGTGCCGCTGGGCGGCGACCAGGTGATCGGCCCAACCGGTGGTGCCGGCCACGTCGGCGAGCGGTGCGGGGGTGTGTGCGTCGATGGTGCGCGCCCACTCGTCGGCGGGGAACGGCCGGGTGGTGCGGCGCAGGTGCAGCCGGAAGCCCGCCAGGCCGGCGTACTGCTCGGAGATGGCTGACAACAGCGCTTCGCGTTCGGCGTCCGGCCGGAATGCCCAGCGGACCTCGGGCAGCCAGTACCAGGCGGTCACGGTGTTGGGGGTGAAGGTCAGGTGACCGGCGATCTCGGTGATGGCCAGCTCGACCGACGGGTCCCGATCCCCGAATTTGATCTTCGGGGCGCGGACCCGGGTCGGTTTGGTCGGTCGGTCCGGTCGGCTCGCGGCACGCTGTCGGGAAGGGGCGATCTCCCGGCCGGTCGGCTCGGTACCCGAGCTCTCGGGCCGATGATCCGGGTCGGCGGCGCGCTGCGGCGCGCGCTCCAGCGCCGGCCGATCCGTCGGGCCGGTGCTGGCCGGCTGCTCGGCGGGGGCCGTCGGCCGGGCCGTCTGAGCTGCCGGTCGGCCTGCCGGCGTCGCTGGGCGACGCTCCGGGGTGGCCGTCGGACGGCGTCCCGCCGTGGTGCCTGTTGGTCCGCCGACGGGACCGGTGCCTGCCGGTGGTGTGGTGGGAGTCCGGTTGGGCTCAGCCGACGGGCGGAGCATCGGCAGCCGATCGCCGGCCTGGTGCGGCACCCGGGACTCGCTGGTCGGGTGGCCACCGCCGGGGCGTGCCTCGACGGACCGGCGGCCGCCGCGGGGCTGGTCGTCGGGCGTCCATGGTGGTTCCAGCTCGGGAACCGGACGGCCCGGCGCCGGGCCGACCTGCGGCGGCGCCTGCGGTGGGATCGCCTGCTGCTCCTGGGTGCTCGGACCGGCCGAAACAGCTCGCGCGGCACCGGGCCGTGCCCCACCGAAGAGGTCCAGGAAGGGGGAGTCGATGTCGGCGTTCTCGCCGGCCGACACCGCGCTGGGCTCGGCGGGTGGCGTTCGGCGGGGGATCGGCCGGGGCGCCTGGAACACGCCCACCGCGCCGGGCGACGTCACCAGCGCAGGATCGAGCGCCACCTCGTCCTCGTCTTCGGCGTAGTCGAATGATTGCGCACGGTGACCGGCAGGCACGGCCGGGTGGCCGGCCGGAGAGCCCGGCGTGGACGAGCGACTCATGCGACCGCCTTCGGGAAGGGCAGCAGGCTCCCACCCGCGTCGTGGAACGAACCGATCGACGTACGCCCGGTCATGCCAGCTCCTCCCGGATCCTGATCCGGCTGCCGACCAGGCGCGGGTCGCGCTGCTCGATCGCCGGCTCCCGGGTGCGTCGCCAGTCGGTCAGCGCGGTGCGGATGACCACCCGCGCCGGCCGATCGGGGTCGACGTGCCGGAAGATGAACGACGTGGTCACGATGGCGAGCGCGATCTCCCAGGCCGGAAAGAGCTCGACGGTGAACGTGAACAGCCAGTGGATGAACATGTAGAGGGGGACCAGCAGCATGAAGAGCCCGTACTGGGCGTAGGGCAGGTGGACCGGAAGGGTGTAACCGGGCGGCCCGAGGTAGACCAGGCGGGCCCGGTAGATGTCGTCGTCGGTGCGCAGCCGCATCTGGTAACGCGCCTATTCGAAGATCAGGTCGATCAGGTAATCGCCGACGAAGAAGAGTGTTGCCGCGCCGGCGATGAAGGCGAGCCCGACGATCGCGATCGCGGAGCTGGTCAGCACCTTGGAGATCTCGCCTCGGCTGGCTCGGCCGATGAAGATGACGCCCAGGACGGCGAGCAGGATCGGCGCGATCTTGCTGGCGAAGAAGGTGACCACACTGTTGGTGTCGATCCCCTTCGGTGCCGGCTCCGCGAGCGGAGTCGACGCCAGGGTGGAGAGCGCGTGGGCGACGCCGGACGACGCCGTCTCCATGAGCTCGAAGGCGATCACTGGAACCTCCCCATAGCGCGGCCGGCGGTGCCGCGGCGGTGCGATAGGCAAGCCGGACGGGAAATCTGCCTCGCAGGGCATGGCGTTCTTGACCCTGCGTTCGTTACTCACCACGGAGGGTGGCGAGGTTTGGGCGGATTTTCCCCGCTTCGGCCCTCCCTCCAAGCTTCGCCATCTCGATGCTGGCCAATTCCAAAGCGTACGGCCCGCCCCGGATTGCGACAAGCCGCGAAGGGACGGCCTGATACTGCCCGGATGACCGATCGTACACCTGTTCTAACTAGCACGTCAGGGGTGGTCGGTTGAGCTGACCCGGGTCGGTTGGCGCCGCGGCCGCGACCGGTACCGTCTAGTCGTGACCGATCTGGTGCGGGCCTCGGGCCCGGTGGTGATGGGCGTCCTCAACGTCACGCCGGACTCCTTCTCCGACGGCGGACGGTACGCCGACCTCGACTCGGCCGTCGGACACGGCGTCCGTCTGCGCGACGCCGGTGCGGACCTGATCGACATCGGCGGCGAGTCGACCCGGCCGGGCGCTGAACGGATCGATGCCGCCACCGAGGCCGCCCGGGTGTTGCCGGTCATCCGCGAGCTGACGGCCGCCGGCGTGGCGGTCAGCATCGACACCAGTCGCGCCCGGGTGGCGGAGGCCGCCCTGTCGGCCGGGGCGGCGGTGGTCAACGACGTCTCCGGCGGGCTGGCCGACCCGGACATGGCCCGCGTGGTTCGCGATGCGCGCTGCCCCTGGGTGTTGATGCACTGGCGTGGCCACTCCCGCGCGATGCGCGAACTGGCCAGCTACGGCGACGTGGTGGCCGACGTCCGGGCCGAGCTGGCCCAACGGATCGACGCGGCGCTGGCCGCCGGGGTGGCCGCCGACCGCCTCATCGTCGACCCCGGGCTCGGCTTCGCCAAGACGGCCGCGCACAACTGGGAACTCAGCGCGCGTCTGCCGGAGCTGCTGGATCTCGGCTGTCCGCTGCTCTTCGGTGCCAGCCGCAAGTCGTACCTCGGCAGGTTGCTCGCCGCCCCGGACGGCACTCCACGACCGACCGCCGAGCGGGAGGCGGCCACGGTGGCCACCAGCCTGCTGGCGGTCGCCGCGGGCGCCTGGGGCGTCCGCGTGCACGACGTGCGGGCCACGGTCGACGCCCTGGCCGTCTGGGTCGCGACCGGCAGGCCGCGCCTGGCCATGCCGTCGCACGACCGGGAGCGGACACCACACGATCACGAGCATGGGGTACGGCGATGACGACCGACCGGATCCACCTGACTGGCCTGCGGGCGCACGGCCGGCACGGGGTGTACGACTTCGAACGTGAACAGGGGCAGGACTTCGTGGTCGACGCCGTCCTGGAGCTGGACCTCGGCCCAGCCGCCGCCAGCGACGACGTCGCCGACACCGTCCACTACGGCGAGTTGGCCGAACGCCTGGTCGCGGTGGTGACCGGCGAGCCGGTGAACCTGATCGAGACCCTCGCCGATCGGCTCCTCACGGTCTGCCTGACCGACGAGCGGGTGCGCACCGCCACCATCACCGTCCACAAACCGGAGGCCCCGGTGCCGCACACCTTCACCGACGTGGCCGTCACCATGACCCGGACGCGGGACCGGTGACCAGGGCCGTGCTGTCGCTCGGCAGCAACCTGGGCGACCGCCTGGAGCACCTGCGCACGGCCGTCGCCACGTTCGGCGACGCCGTACTCGTGCTCTCCGGGGTGTACGAGACTCCACCGTGGGGTGACCCCGACCAGCCCGCGTACCTCAATGCGGTGTTGCTCGCCCAGGACGCGAGCGCGACCCCCCGCGACTGGCTGGAGCGGGCTCGCGACGCGGAGCGGGCGGCCGGCCGGGTCCGTGACCCGCGGCGGCGGTTCGGGCCGCGCACGCTGGACGTGGACGTGATCGCGGTCTGGGGCGACGACGACGAGCCGGTGTTCAGCGACGAGGAGGAGCTGACCCTGCCGCACCCCCGGGCGCACCTGCGGGCCTTCGTGCTGCGGCCGTGGATCGACATCCAGCCCTACGGTCGGTTGCCCGGCCACGGCTGGTTGACCGACCTGCTCACCACCGGGCCGGCGGCGGACGACGCGCTGGAACTGCGTCCCCGGCCGGAGTTGGCGTTAGAGTCGACGGCATGACCGAGCGGAGCCGGCCGGCATGACCCAGGCGAAGTCCCCACCACCGGGCGGGTCCGACCCGGACCGGTCCCGGATGGGCCCCACCCGGATTTCGACACTGGTCGTGGCCGCGCTGGCCGCGGCGGCGGTGGCCTGGCTGCTGATCAGCAGCCTCTACTACAGCGGCGTCCCCCGGTTGCCCTGGCTGCCGGTGGTGACGCTGGCCGGGCTCGCCGTGCTCGAGGGGTACGCCGCGATCAACACCCGGGGTCGGATCGAACGCAAGCCCGGCCGGGACGCGGTCGATCCACTGCTGGTCGCCCGCCTCGTGGTGCTCGCCAAGGCGTCGGCGCTGGCCGGAGCCATCTTCGCCGGCTTCTACGCGGGGCTCACCGGCTGGCTGTTCCTGGAGACCACCCGCGCGGCCCTGGACGATCGACCGGCCGCGGGCGGGGGTCTGCTCGCCTCGCTGGCTCTGGTCGGCGCCGCGCTGTGGCTGGAGCGCTCCTGCCGGGTGCCGGAACGCCCGGACGACGAACAAGAGCAGGACCCGCGGGAGAGCCGCCCCGGCCAGCGCTGAGCAGGGGGTTACGCCCGGCTCCGAGCGCGGGTACGGTGCCTGCGATCGGAGAGCAAGGGCCGCCCAGCGTCCGTCCGCGCGCCGGACCGGGGACGGCCGGCCACTGGGGAGGCGGCGTGATGGGTTACGAAGAAGCGGGCCGGGACCGCTCGGCCGAGCCCTCGTCCGGGGTGCCGGCCGCCGTTCTGGAGAACGTCTTCGACGACCCCACCCACGGTGAGCCCGGCCGGGATCGGATCGGCGTGCAGGTGGGCTGGGAGCTTCTGCTGCTGGCCGCGGTGGCGGCGGTGGGTTGGCTGCTCTGGCAGGAGGACCAGGGCGCCCTGCGCGCCGACAACCTGCGCACGCTTCTCGTCGACGCGGTCGGGTTGGGGTTGCTCGCCCTGGCCGCCGGGCTGAGCCTGCGGACGGCGGCACCGAACCTGGCCGTCGGGCCGGTCGCGGTCGCCACCGCCCTGCACTACGCCGAGCAGGGTGATCGGGGCCTGCCCGCGTCGGTCGGCCCGGCCGTGGCGGTCGCCGCGCTGGGCGGGCTCGCGCTGGCGCTGGCCGTGGTGGTGCTGCACGTGCCGGGCTGGGCTGCCAGCCTGGCCGGCGCCGCCGGCGTGGTGGTGTTCATCGAACGCCGTTCCGCGCCCGTGCTGGTGCAGGGTGACTACGACCCGGGGCGCAGCGCCGGATACCTGTTCGCCGGCTTCGCGGCGGTGGCCGCCCTCGGCGGGTTGTTCGGCGCGATCCGGGCGATCCGCCGGATGGTCGGCAGGTACCGGCCGATCGCCGACCCGGCTCGACGGCGGGGCGCGGTGGCTGCCGTGGTCACCGCGGTCGCGCTGGTCTGCTCCACGGTGCTGGCCGCCCTCGCCGGTGTCCTGGTCGCCGCCAACCATTCCGGGTCGGTCGCGGAGCCCAGGTCGGTCGCACCCACCTCGGGGCTGGACTGGACGGTCCTGGCGATCGGGGTGGCCCTGCTCGCCGGCACCAGCGCGTACGGGCGGCGCGGCGGTGTGCTCGGCACCGTACTGGCGGTCAGCCTGGTCACCGTCTTCCAGGCGTACGCGCCGGAGCGTGGTTGGACGCTGAGCACCTGGGCGGTTGGTGGCGCCGCGCTCGGCGTCGGGTTGCTGGTCACCCGGCTGGTCGAGACGTTCGGTAGGCCCCGACCGGGCAACACCGAACCACCCGAACCGGTCACCGACGGCACGATCAGCACGGGTTGGACCATGCCGCAGTCACAGTCGGTGGACAACTGGCCGCCGACGCTCCCGACGCCGGCCGCGCCGCAACCGGTCGACCCGTGGCGGGATCCGCGCTGGGAGGACAGCCCGCGTCGGTGGGACGCCGACGAGCGGTGATCAGGGTGGCGTCCACCGAGCCGGAGCTGATCTCGACCGTTAGGCTCGGCGACATGACCGACACACCTGCCGCCACCCCCGGCGGAACCTCGTTCGCCGAGCTTGACGCGCTGTCCACCGAGGAGTTGCGGGAGCGGGCGTTCGCCCTGGCCCGGGAGCGTCGCGACGTCAAGTTCTACTGGTCGGTGCTGCGGCGCCTGCCGAACGCGGACGAGGCCACGGTGCTGGACGGCGCACCGAACTCGATCGGCCCGACCATCGACGAGGCCAACGCGCTGTGGCGGGAGCTGACCGGTCATGGTTACGAGGAGTCCGCGCCGCTGCTGCGGGCCGCCTTCATCGACTACCTGATGAAGCACTGAACCGCTCGGGGCAGCCCAGGTCCGCTCGAACGACCGGTTCGGGGCCTGGGCGGATGGCGTCGATCTTCCACCGCTCCGGTCCGGTCAGCCGCTACGGCACGGCCGCCGGCACCGGCGCGCTCGCCGTGTTGTTGCTGGTCGGGATCTGTGGCAGTCCGGCGTACACCGGTTGGGCCGCAACCCAGACCGACCCGGAGTCGGCCGGCGCCTTCTATCTGCGCCTGCTCGCGTGGCCGGCCTGGCGGCTCGACGCGGACGGGCAGGCCGGGGGTCTGTTCGCCGCCGACCTGCGGGCCGTGCTCCTGGTGGTCCTCGCGGTCGCCCTGCTCTACCTGTTGCCCGCCGCGCAGGTGGCCCGGGTGCCCGGCTCGGTCAGCCAGTTCCTCTCCGGCTGGGCCGCCTATGTGCTCGCCGGCGGGCTCGCCGCCGTGCTGGCGGCCCTGCTCAGCCCGGATCCGTCGCTGCTGGGTGCCCTGCGGGACGCCAGCACCGGCGCCGGCTACGGCTTCCTCACCGGGTGGATCATCGGCACCGCCAGCCTCGGCGGTCGCGCCTGACCTGGTCCGACGCTGTCGCGCCTGACCTGGTCCGGCGCTGTCGTTTGGGGGCGGCCGGGAGCGGGCCGCCGACGGCGGCAGCCCGGTCGCCGTCCGGTCAGTTCGCCGGTCGGCCGAGGTCGAGCAGGCGGTGTCGGCTGAGCGCACCCACCGGTCGGCCGGCGTCGGTCACCACGAGCTGGTCCCGTCCCGAGGTGAGCAGCACCGCCAGCGCGTCGTAGGCGGTGCCGTCCAGTGCCACGGTGGGCAGGTCCGCGGCGGCGTCACCGGGTACGGGCTCCAGCGAATCCCGGTCGAGTGGGGTCACCGCCAGCCGGCGGATGCCCCGGTCGGCTCCGACGAACTCGCGGACGAACGGGGTGGCGGGTGCGCCGAGCAGTGCGGCCGGTGTGTCGTACTGCTCCAGGTGCCCACCCTCGGAGAGCACCGCGATCCGGTCGCCGAGCCGGACCGCCTCGTCGAGGTCGTGGGTGACCAGTACCGTCGTCTTGCGGACCTCGGCCTGAAGGCGCAGGAACTCCTCCTGTAGGCGGGTACGGACGATCGGGTCGACGGCCGAGAACGGTTCGTCCATCAGCAGCACCACCGGGTCGGCGGCGAGCGCGCGGGCCACCCCGACCCGTTGCCGCTGGCCACCGGAGAGCTCGTGCGGGTAGCGGCCGCCGAACTGGGCCGGGTCCAGGCCGACCAGGTCGAGCAACTCGTCGACCCGGTCCCGGGTCTGGCGCTTGGGCCACCGCAGCAGTCCCGGCACGGTGGCCACGTTGGCCCGGACCGTCTGGTGTGGAAACAGGCCGACGTTCTGGATCACGTAACCGATGCGGCGGCGCAGCCGGACCGGGTCGACGTCGGTGACGTCCTCGTCGCCGAGCGTGATCCGGCCGGCGGTCGGCTCGATCAGGCGGTTGATCATGCGCAGTACCGTCGACTTGCCGCAGCCGGACGGGCCGATCAGCACCACCAGCTCGCCGGCCCGGACGTCCAGGCTGAGCTCCCGGACGGCCTCGGTGCCGTTCGGGTAGCGCTTCTGGATGCCCTGTAGGGAGATCGACGCCGCGCGAGGGGATCGGGCCGCGTCGGCAGCCTTCGGGGTAACGTCCACGTATGTCCTTCCGCCTGAGCTACCGGGCCGACCCGGGTAACCCCTGGTTCTCCTGGCAGTACGTGCGGGACAACTCTGACACGATCCTCGCCGCCGTGCGCGAACACGCCTCCCTCACCGGGCGGGCGGTGCTGCTCGCGGTGTTGATCGCGCTGCCGTTGTCCGTGTTGGCGTACTGGTTCCGGCCGCTCGCCGGGCCGATCCTGGCCGTCAGCGGGATCGTCTACACCATCCCGTCGTTGGCGCTCTTCGCGTTCGTCGCGCCCTACCTGGGCACCGGGACCACCACCGTACTTGTCGGGCTGGTCCTCTACGCGCTGCTGCTGATCGTGCGCAACGTGGTGGCCGGCCTCAACCAGGTGCCCCCGGAGGTCGGTGAGGCCGCCGAGGGGATGGGGTACGGCCGCTGGGGGCGGTTGTTCCGGATCGACCTGCCGCTGGCGCTCCCGGGCATCGTGACCGGCGTACGGCTGGCGACCGTCTCGACGGTGGCGTTGGTCACAGTCGGCGTGCTCGTCGGGCATGGCGGCCTCGGGCAGTTGATCTTCGCAGGCTTCCAGAACAACCTCTACAAGGCCGAGATCATGACCGCCGCGCTGCTCTGTGTGGCCCTCGCGCTCGTGCTCGACCTCCTGCTCGTCCTGGTCGCCCGGCTGGTGACCCCCTGGTCCGCCCGGAGGGCACGGTGACCGTCGAGGCGAACCCGATCGGCCAGGCGATCACCTGGATCAACGACCCACTCAACTGGACCAACCCCGGCGGCATGCTGGACCGGCTCGGTGAACACCTGACGATCTCGGCCCTGGCGGTGGCGCTCGGCTGCCTGGTGGCCTGGCCGCTCGGGCTCTGGCTGGGGCACCTCGGCCGGGGCGGTGGCCTGGTGGTGCTGGTGTCCAACGCGACCCTGGCCATCCCCACCCTGGCGCTTCTCACCATCCTGCCGGTGGCCTTCGCCAGCGGCTTCGGGCGGACGCCGGTGGTGGTGGCGCTCGCCGTCTTCGCCGTGCCGCCGCTGCTGGCCAACGCGTACACCGGGGTGCGGCAGGTGGACCCGGAGGCCCGCGACGCGGCCCGGGGGATGGGCCTGTCCGGCGGGCAGTTGCTGCGCCGCGTCGAGTTGCCGCTCGCGGTGCCCTACCTGGCAGCCGGCTTCCGGACCGCGACGGTCCAGGTGATCGCGACCGCCGCGCTCGCGTCATTCGTCAACGGCGGTGGCCTCGGTCAGATCATCCGGACCGGCTTCGGCATCGGTATCGCCGCCGGGGGCGGCCAGATCGTCGCCGGCGGTGTGCTGGTGGCCGGGCTCGCGCTGCTGGCCGAGGTGGTCCTCGGCGGTGTCGAACGCCTGGTCACCCCTCGTCCGCTGCGCCGGGGACGACAGCGGCTCGGTCGGCCCCGAGCCGCGGACGCCACCGGGCGCGCCTGACCCGTCCGGGTGAGCCCCACGTCAGGTCGGCCACCGAAGGTGGTCCGATCGGTGACGATGAGGTGACGAAGTCCATCCCAGGTTGTCGGTCGGTTGCGGAGCATGTTGGGTGGACATTCGCGGGCGACCGACAGTCAGGATCGCCCGTCGGACACGCGGCCGGCCCGGGACGGGCCGCGCCGGGACACGGAAGGCGGGCACATGCGCGCACGTACACGTCTGGCGATCGGCGCGATCGGCGCCGTCGCCGGGGCAGCTCTTCTCACCGGCTGCGGTGACGCCGGCTCGTCCGGCACCGATGCACCCCAGTCGAGCGCCTCCGGCGCCGGATGCGCTCCGGTCGCCGGTAAGCAGCTCATCGCTCTGCAGGATGACAAGAAGCTCCAGAACTCCGACAACGTCATCCCCGCGGTCAACAGCAAGGCGGCCAACCCGCAGCTGCTCGCCGCACTGGACAAGGTCTCCGCCGTACTCGACACCCCGAAGCTGATCCAGCTCAACAAGGCGGTCAACGAGGACCGCAAGACCGCCAAGGTGGCGGCCGAGGAGTTCGCCAGCGCCAACAACGTCACCGCTGGCATCGCCAAGGGGTCGGGCGGCGACATCGTGGTGGGCGCCGCCAACTTCGCCGAGAGTCAGATTCTGGGCGAGCTGTACCGGATCGCGCTCACGGCCGCCGGCTACCAGGTCAAGGTGCAGCAGATCGGCAACCGCGAGCTGTACGAGCCGGCACTGGAAAAGGGTGAGATCCAGGTCGTCCCGGAGTACGCGGCGACCATGGCCGAGTTCCTCAACACCAAGGCCAAGGGCGGCACTCCTCCGCCGATCTCCTCGCCCGACATCAACACCACGGTGACCGCGCTCAAGGCCGAGGGCGGCAAGGTGGGCATCACCTTCGGCACCCCGGCCGCCGCCCAGGACCAGAACGCCTTCGCCGTCACCCAGGAGTTCGCCGACAAGTACGGCGTGCGGACCCTGTCCGAGTTCGCCGCCAAGTGCTCCGGCAGCGCGACCGTGCTGGGTGGCCCGCCGGAGTGCGAGCAGCGGGCCTTCTGCAAGCCGGGTCTGGAGAAGACGTACGGGCTGAAGGTCGGCTCGTTCTCCTCCCTGGACCAGGGTGGACCGCTCACCAAGAGCGGTCTGCGGGACGGCACGATCAGCGTGGGCCTGATCTTCTCCTCGGACGGCGCGTTCGCCACCAGCTGAGCCCTCCCCGGGCGTGCTGAGGACGCCCCCGCCCCGACCGGGCGGGGGCGTCCGCCCGTACCGGGACCCCGTTCCCTCCGATGAGGCTCGTCGGTAGGCTGCACATCCATGCCAGCCCCGGCCACCTCCGACGCCCGGCGTCGACCATCGCTGCTGACCGTGCTCTTCTGGGCGGGCGTCGCTCTCGCGCCGGTGGCGGCGCTGATCCTGCTGGTCGCCGACGGTAACGGCCCGCTGCGCTTCGCCGCGGTGCTCGCCATCGTCGCGGTGGTGCTGATCGGCCTCTCCATCGCACTGCGGCCCGACGGTGAGGGCGCGCGAGCCGACGAGCTGCTCGATGAGATCGAGGAGCTTCGCCGGGAGCTGCGGACCGAGATCGCCGCCGCCACGCAGCGCGGTAGCCAGGCGCTCGACCAGGCGCACCGGGCACAGGAGGGGATCGCCGCGGTCCGTCGCCGGCTGGACGCCAGCGGTGCCGCTCTCGCCGGTGCCGCCCCCGCCGGTGCCGCTGCCCCCGTCGGTGCTGCCGCCCGCGTCGGTGCTGCCGCCGCCCCCGTCGCGGAGCCGCCGGGCCCCGGCCGGGCGCGGGTACCGAGTGTCGAGCCGCCGGTGGACAACGCGGCGGTGGCCCGTAGCCGTGTCCAGGCGCCGGGTGACGCACCGCCGGGCCGGGCCCGAGTGTCCGGGGCGGACGACGCGTCCCGCTGGGGCCGTCCCGCGCACCCGGACGACGACGAGCCCGCCTACCCCCGGGAGGCCGCGGAGCCGCGGGCGGCCGCGAGGACGTACGGCGCAGCGCGCCCAGCCGACCCCGGGCACGGGTCGGCCCGCCCCCGGGAGCACGACCGCCCCGAGCCGGCGCACCGGCCGGTCGGCGTGGTCCGGCACACCGAGACCGTGCACGTCACCACCCGGCACACGGTGGTGGACGGCGGGCCGGCCGAGCCGACCGGGCGCTACGACGGCGAGTACCCGGGCCGGTGGACCCCACCGGCGCAGGAGTGGACCCGGGGCGGTGGAGCAGACGAGCGTGCCCGCGCGGCCGGCCGACCGAGGGGTGAGGCGGCGGAGCGCCCTCGAGCCGGGTACGACGACGACCGACGCCCCGGCGACGACCGTGCCCGCCCCGGCGATGACCGTGCCCGCCCCGGCGATGACCGCGCGTGGGGGGCGCAGCGCCCGACCGGTGGGGAGCCCGAGTGGAGTGGCGCGCGGGAGGCGTCGGGTCGACGCGCCGACCGGCACGGTCCCGACGGCAACGAGCCGGGCTGGGCGGGTCGCCCCGACGAGCCGGAGTGGACCGATCCGCGCGACAGGTACGCCCAGCCCGACGAGCCCGGCCCGGCCGCCAGGTCGCACCACGCGCAGGAGAGGGCGACCTCGGGCTCCTGGGACAGCCCGGACGATCGCGGCTGGTCGGCCCAGCGCGATCGGGCCGGTGCGGCCGCTCCTGAGCCTGGGCCGCCGCTGCGGGCCGACGACACGGGCGAGTACTGGTCACAGCTACGGGCCGGTGACCGGTGGGCCGCCGTCCGCGACGACGAGAACGGCCGTGAGCTGCGGGTCGGCGAACGCCGGGCCGAGGTGCGCGCCGACGCCACCGGCACCGAGTACCGGGTGGCCGACCGCTGGGCCGAGGTCCGCCACGAGGAACCCCGCCCGCACGAGCAGCCGCGCCGCCCTGAGGAGTCGCGCCGCCCCGAGCAGCCGCGCCGCCACGAGGAACCCCGCCGCTACGACGAGCCGCGCCGCCCGGAGCAGCCGCGCCAGCAGGACGAGCCGCGCCGCTACGGGGAGCCGCGTCGCAGCGAGGAGCGCGAGTCGTACCACCGGGCCGAGCCGGCGGACCGGCCGGCGCTGCCGGTGGGCGGCGTTCCGGTGCCGGACGAGTGGCGCCCGCCGCGCCAGCGCGGTCACCAGGCCGAACCCGCGCCGGAGCGGACCGGCCGGCGGCGAGTCGACGAGCGCTACGGCTACCCGCCGCAGGACGACGCACCACGTGCCGGTGGCGCGCCACCCGGCGATCGCTGGCGCTGAGCGGTCAGGCGACCCGGCTCACTTGTCGATGTCGCCGACCACGAAGAACATCGAACCGAGGATCGCGATCAGGTCCGGCACCAGGCAGCCGGGCAGCAGGGTGGCCAGCGCCTGCACGTTCGCGTAGGACGCGGTGCGCAACTTCAACCGCCACGGCGTCTTCTCACCCCGCGACACCAGGTAGTAGCCGTTGATGCCGAGCGGGTTCTCCGTCCAGGCGTACGTGTGCCCCTCCGGCGCCTTGAGCACCTTCGGCAGGCGGGTGTTGATCGGCCCGGTCAGCTGGTCCACCCGGTCCAGGCACTGCTCGGCGAGGTCCAGCGACGCGTACACCTGGTCCAGCAGCACCTCGAAGCGGGCGTGGCAGTCTCCGGCGGTCTTGGTGACCACCGGCACGTCCAGTTCGTCGTAGGCCAGGTACGGGTCGTCGCGGCGGAGGTCCAGGTCGAGCCCGGAGGCGCGGGCCACCGGCCCGGACGCCCCGAACGCGGCGGCGTCGGCGGCGGAGAGCACGCCCACGCCCACGGTGCGGGCCAGGAAGATCTCGTTGCGCCGGATCAGGTGGTCCAGGTCGGGCAGCCGCCGGCGTACCTCGCCGATCGCCGCGCGGGCACGACCGGTCCACCCGTACGGCACCTCCTCCTTGAGGCCGCCCACCCGGTTGAACATGTAGTGGATCCGGCCGCCGGAGACCTCCTCCATCACCGCCTGGATGGTCTCCCGTTCCCGGAAGGCGTAGAAGATCGGCGTGATCGCCCCGATCTCCAGCGGGTACGAGCCGAGGAACATCAGGTGGTTGAGCACCCGGTTCAACTCGGCGAGGGCCATCCGCAGCCAGGTGGCCCGCTCCGGCACCTCCATGCCCATCAGGCGTTCCACCGCGAGCACCACACCCAGCTCGTTGGAGAACGCCGAGAGCCAGTCGTGCCGGTTCGCCAGCACGATGATCTGCCGGTAGTCGCGTACCTCGAAGAGCTTCTCCGCGCCCCGGTGCATGTAGCCGATGATCGGTTCGCAGGAGACCACCCGCTCACCGTCGAGCACCAGCTTGAGTCGCAGCACGCCGTGTGTGCTGGGGTGCTGGGGGCCGATGTTCAGCACCATGTCGGTGCCGAGCTGCTGATCACCGGTGCCGGCGATCAGGCCGGCCCCGGTGCCGACGGTCAGTTCACGGAGGTCCCCGGCGTCGGTCATGCCCGTCATCGTGCCACGGCCGGGCCGAGCGGGATGCCGACCGGTTGGCGCAGCCACAGGTGCCCGCCGAGCCCGGCCGGGTCGGTCAGCTCGGCCACCGCCGACGCGGCGGCCAGCGCCCGCACGTACCCCGCCGGGTCGGTGCCGGCCAGGCTGAGCGGCGGTCGGCCGCCGTCGGCCCCGAGCGCCCGCAGCGCCTCCCGCTGCGAGACCAGGGAGTACGCACACCGGGCGACCGCCGCACCGGCGGAGGCGACCGAGTCCATGGCGACGTGGGCGGTGACGTCACTCGACCCGTCCGGCACCGGAGGCACCTGCCGCCCAGCCCGGTAACCCGTCAACGTCCCGTGCACCGGCCGTGCCTCCCGCAGGTGTCCGTAGTCGACGGCGACCGCGAGCCCTCGGCTGATCTGTCGTACCGCGTTGGCCCATGCCTCGTCGCGGGTCCTTCCGATTTCGGCTCGCGGGTAGTCGCCGTGGGGGGTTTCGGGGCAGCCCGGCCGGCTCCGGGCGGTCAGGCTTGATCCCTGCGCCGGCCGGGCTGCCCCGAAACCCGACTCGCTTCCGCTTGTCGCGTCCGGCCACGTCACACCCAGATCCGGCTCACTGGCCGCACTCTGCGTGTTTGTGGGGCTGGGCCACCACTTCGTCAGCCAGTCAAGATCATCAGGGCTGGGTGGATCACCGATCGTCTCGGTGCCGCTCTCGGGGTCGACCAGCAGGTATCGCCAGCCGTCCTCGGTCTGTACCGCTATGTCCAGGGGGACGTTGTCCAGCCACTCGGTGGCCAGTAGCACTCCGGTGATCTTGGTCGGGATCTCGGCTGTCCAGTTGATCTCTTCGGGCAGGTTTTTCGGGCGGTCGGCGTACTCGACTGCTGTGAGGCGCACGCGTTCCGCGAGCGACGGACGGACCGTGCCGGACGACGGCTCCTCTCCCAGCGGACGGGCGGAGGCCGCAGGAGTCAGGGTTTCCGGGGAGCCCGCCCGCGCAGGGATCAAGCCTGACCGCCCGGAGCGGGTGGGCTCCCCGGAAACCCCCACCGCAACCCCGACGAACGCCAGCAGGCGTTGCAGCAGCTCCCCACGCCCAGCCCCGACATCGACCACGTCGAGCCGTGGCGGATGACCGAGTGCGGTGTCCACCTCCGAGATGAGGCGCAGCAGGGCGGTGGCGAAGGCTGGGGAGGCGTGCACGCTGGTGCGGAAGTGGTCGGCCGGCCCGGTGCCGGCGACGAAGAAGCCGCCCGGCCCGTAGAGGGCTCGGCTCATCGCATCCTGCCAAGAGATCGACATCAGTTCACTCCGGGTTCAGGAGGCGTCACCGTGCCGACCCTACGGCCACCGATGGTGCGACGACTCCCGTCCCCCGCCCGGGTCGGCCTCTGTTCAGGCCTGGAAGTAGTGCCCTTCGTCCAGGTCGGCGATCAGGCCGGGGTGGGTGGGGACCCAGCCCAGCAGTTCGCGCGTGATCGCGGATGACGTCGGGTTGTCCATCTGCGCGAACGACCCGAGGAAGCCGAAGTAGTCGTTCGCCTCGTCGGGGCCGATGCTCCGGACCGGGATGTCGAGGTTGCGGCCGATGGCAGCGGCGATCTGCTGAAGGGGAACGCCTTCGTCGGCTGCTGCGTGCAGGCGCGTACCGGCCGGGGCCTTGTCGAGTGCGAGCCGGTAGAGCTCGGCCGCGTCGAGCGTGTGCACGGCCGGCCACCGGTTGGCGCCGTCGCCGACGTAGGCGGCGTACCCGTGCTGCCGCGCGGCGGCGACGAGAACGGTGATGAAGCCGTAGTGGTCGAGCGAGCTGTGCACGGTGGGCGCGAGCCGGATGACGGAGGCGCGCACGTCGCGGGAGGCAAGGTCGGCGACGAAGTTCTCCGCGTCGATCCGGTAGCCATTCGGGAAGGTGTCGCGTTCGGTGCCGGGGCGGCCGACGACGCCGCCCAACGCGAGCATGGCCGTCCCGCTGGTGCCGATCAGCGGTTTGCCGGAGCCGTCCAAGCCGTCCGCGAGCGCCTTGAGTGCGTCCAGGTCGACCTCGGCCGCGCCGGCCATGTCGCCGGTCGTCATCAGGTCGTGGCGGAACGCCAGGTGGATCACCCCGTCGGAGGCGGCCGCTTCCGCACGGAGCAGGTCGAGGTCGGAGAGGTCGCCGCGGCGTGCCTCGGCGCCGAGCTTCTCGATCGCGGCGGCGGACGTGTCGGAGCGGGCCAGGCCGACAACGTCGTGTCGGGCGGAGAGCAGTGCTGGTACGACCGCGGAGCCGAGATGACCGGAGGCACCTGTGACGAATACGCGCATGGCAGTTCCTTCGTGGGAGGGTGATGTCACCTTGCGACATGACCGTACCTCGTGATGTCGCAAGACGACATGGGTTCGGACGAAAATAATGTCGCAGTGTGACATCAGATACCATTGCCGGATGGCCCGCTGGCAACCTGACGCGCGCGGCCGCCTGGAGGCGGCCGCCCTCGAGCTGTTCCGTGAGCGCGGCTTCGAGGAGACCACCGTCGCCGACATCGCCACCCGGGCCGGCGTCGACAAGCGCACCTTCTACCGGCTCTTCGGCGACAAGCGCGAGGCGCTCTTCAGCGGCAGCGGGCAGCTGGAGGAGATCCTGGTCAAGGCGGTGGCCGAGACGGACGCTGCTCCCTTCGAGGCGGTCGTCGCCGCCTTCCGCCAGGTGGCTGAGGAAATCTTCGCCGACCGCCTTGAGCGGGTCCGGATGCGTCACTCCATCATTCAGAGCAGCCCTGAGCTGCAGGAGCGCGAGCTGCGCAAGACGGGCGCGCTGGTGCCTGCGGTCACCGTCGCCCTGCGCGCCAAGGGCCTCGACGAGAGCACGGCCACCCTGGCCACCGAGTCCGGTGTCACGGTCTTCCGCGTCGCGTACGCGCGCTGGGTCGCTCCCGACAGCGACGCCTCGCTCGCCGACCTGATCACCGAGGTGGCCACCGAGCTGCGCGCCGTCACATCCGCCGCAGGGCGGCGTTGACGGGGGCCTTCCGTCAGTGGTGAACGTTTTCACACATGCTTGTCCTGGTTCGGCAGGCCGGGGGCATACTTGCGATCGACCGGTACCCCTCCTCGTGGACTGGATCGTCGTCATGAGCGCACCGTTGCGCCCGCGTCCGGCAGCCCCACACGGGCCTGCCGCATCGCGGGATCGCGCCGTCATCGGCGCCCCCTCCTCCCGCCTGCTCACCGTCGGCGTCGCTGGCGCCGGTCGGGTCGGAGCCGTCCTGGGCGCCGCGCTCGTCGCCGCCGGGCACCGCGTGGTCGCCGTCACCGGCGACTCCGGGGCCAGCCGGGCCCGCCTCGCCCTGCTGCTGCCCGAGGTGCCCCGCCGCCCGGCCGCCGCCGTCGCCCACGCCGCCGCCGACCTGCTTCTGATCGCGGTGCCCGACGACGCGTTGGCGGGTGTGGTGTCCGACCTCGCCGCCCGCGGCGCGCTGCGTCCCGGTCAGGTGGTCGCGCACACCTCCGGCGCGCACGGCCTGGCCGTGCTGTCGCCGGCCGCCGCGGTGGGCGCCCGCCCGCTCGCCCTGCACCCCGCGATGACCTTCACCGGTACGCCGGACGACCTGGCCCGGCTGGACGGCATCTCGTACGGGGTGACCGCCCCGGCGGAGCTACGTCCCCTCGCCGCCCGGCTGGTCGCGGACCTGGGTGGCGTGCCCGAGTGGGTGGCCGAGTCGGACCGCCCGCTGTACCACGCCGCGCTGGCCCACGGCGCGAACCACCTGGTGACCCTGGTGAACGAGGCGACCGATCGGCTGCGCGACGCCGGGGTGGCCCGACCGGAGAAGGTGCTGGCCCCGCTGCTGCGAGCCGCCCTGGAAAACGCGCTGCGGCTCGGTGACGACGCGTTGACCGGCCCGGTCTCCCGGGGTGACGCGGGCACCGTCCAGCGGCACCTGGCCCGGTTGGCCGCCACCGCACCGGAGTCCGTCCCCGCCTATCTCGCGTTGGCCCGTCGTACCGCCGATCGGGCGATCGCCGCCGGCCGACTGCGGCCGGTGGACGCGCAGTCGCTGCTCGGCGTGCTCGCCGACACCTCCCGGGAGGTGGCGGCATGAGCGCGAGGAGTGAGCCGATCTTGCGAGCCCCGCAGTCGCGAACCGAGGGGGCACTGTGACACAGCTCGTCCACTCGCGCGCCGAGTTGGCCGAGGCTCGGGCCGCTCTGAAGGGCACGGTCGGGGTCGTGATGACGATGGGCGCCCTGCACTCGGGGCACGAGACGTTGCTGCGCGCGGCCCGGGAACAGGCCGACCACGTGCTGGTGACGATCTTCGTGAACCCGTTGCAGTTCGGGCCGAACGAGGACTTCGACCGCTACCCACGCACCCTCGACGCCGATCTGGAGGTGTGCCGGCGGGCGGGCGCGGATCTCGTCTTCGCCCCGTCGGTGGCGGATATGTACCCGGACGGCCAGCCCCAAGTCCGCCTCGACCCGGGTCCGCTCGGCGCGGAGTTGGAGGGCGCGAGCCGCCCCGGCTTCTTCCACGGGGTGCTCACCGTGGTGTTGAAGCTGCTCCAGCTCACCCGACCCGACCTGACGTTCTTCGGCGAGAAGGACTACCAGCAGCTCACCCTGGTCCGGCGGATGACCCGGGACCTGGACGTGCCGGTCGAGGTGGTCGGCGTGCCGACCGTCCGGGAGCGGGACGGGTTGGCGCTGTCCAGCCGCAACCGCTACCTGAGCGAGTCGGAGCGGGCCGCGGCGCTGAGCCTGTCCGCCGCGTTGCGGGCCGGTGCGCGGGCCGCCGAGGACGGCCTGGACGCGGGTGCGGTGCTGACCGCCGCGCACGCCGCGTTCGGTGCCGGTACGCCGGGTGCCCGCCTCGACTACCTGGTGCTCACCGACCCCGATTTGGAGCCGGGGCCGGTCACCGGGCCGGCGCGGCTGGTGATTGCCGCCTGGGTGGGCGCGACCCGCTTGATCGACAACGCGGCGATCCACCTCGCCCCCCGCCCCTGACCGGGCCGCACCACCCTCCACCACTTCGTGAAAGGCCACCCCGATGCTGCGGACCATGCTCAAGTCGAAGATCCACCGGGCCACGGTGACCCAGGCCGACCTGCACTACGTCGGTTCGGTGACGGTGGACGAGGACCTGCTCGACGCCGCCGACCTGCTCCCCGGAGAGCAGGTGGCGATCGTGGACATCACCAACGGTGCACGGCTGGAGACGTACGTGATTCCCGGCGTGCGGGGCAGCGGCGTGATCGGCATCAACGGTGCCGCCGCGCACCTGGTGCACCCCGGTGACCTGGTCATCCTGATCTCGTACGCCCAGATGGACAACGCCGAGGCCCGGTCGTACCGCCCACGGGTGGTGCACGTGGACGCCGACAACCGGGTTCTCGAGTTGGGTGCCGACCCGGCCGCGGTGGCACCCGGCACGGCCGGCCACCCGGTGCCCAGCCCGTTGGCCGTGTCCGGAGTCTGATCCCGCGCGAGGCGATTCCGGTCTGTTACCGGAAGGTCATTTCCGGTTACCCTTGGCGCGCTGGCGGAAGCCGGTCGGTGGCTGGGGGAGGCCGCTTATGCGCAGTGCCAGGACGACCGTGTTCGCCGCTGCCGTGACGGTGGTGCTGCTCGCGGGGTGCGCCGGGTCGGGTGACCTGGACGGTGACCTCACCGACGACTGGGCGGCGCTGCCGCAGGCGTCGGCGTTCACCCCGGCCACGGGTGTCTGCCAGGCCGCCGACTTCACCGATGTGGTCACCCTTGCCGCCTACGAGCCGGTGGACTGCGCCGGTCCGCACCGGCTGGAAACGGTGCATGTGGGGGCGTTTCCGGTCGAGCGGGCGAGTGCGCCGGCGGGTGGCTCGGCGGAGTTGCGGGGCGCCTTCACCGAGTGCGACACCCGGGCGACCGGGTACGTGGGCGACGACTGGCGGGCCGGCCGGCTGCGGTTGTCGGTGGCGCTGCCCTCGGGACCGGGCTGGGCGGCCGGTTCCCGGTGGTTCCGGTGTGACCTCACCGAGTTGACCACGGTCGAGGCCGCGGCCACCGTTGTGGTCCGCTCGGGCAGCCTGCGGGACGCGTTGAAGGGGCCTGCCGGGCTGCGCCTCGGCTGCCAGCAGACCCGCACCGCCGCCGGTGCGGGGGTCCGCACGCTGATTCCGGTGGAGTGCGCGCAACGGCACGACGCCGAGTTCGTCGGGGTGTGGCGCGCGCCGGAGATGGCGTACCCGACCCGGGACGCCGACTGGGAGCCGCTCTACACCGGCTGCCGCAGCATCCTCGGCCGGTACGTGGGCGTGCCGGACGACGTCGACCTGCGCTTTCGCACCGGGTTGGTGGTCCGCCCGCCGGGTGCGGGGCGCTGGCGGGTCGGTGACCGGGGTGTCCGCTGCTACCTGTGGCTCAGCGACCGTACGGTGACCGCCTCGTTGAAGGGCACCGGCCCGGCCGGTCTTCCGGTCCGGACGAAGTGACCCGCGGCTGACGGTCGGGGCGGCGCCGGACGGGGTAGCCCAAAACACTCGTCCCGCCCCCGCCGCCCCGAGCGAGGACGGTTCGGGTTGACTGGGGGGATGGACCTTCCGACCGTCGACCTGCCGGCCCTGCCCGCGTTGCTGGCCGCGCCCGCGCCCGGCTGGGTGGAGACCACCGACGTGATCGTGGTGGGTTCCGGCGTGGCCGGGTTGACCGCGGCGCTGCACCTGCGTGAGGCGGGCCTGCACGTCACGGTGGTCACCAAGGTCAACATCGACGACGGCTCGACGCGATGGGCACAGGGCGGCATCGCCGCCGTGCTCGACCCGACGGACACCCCCGCGGCGCACGCCCGCGACACTCAGATCGCCGGGGTGGGGCTCTGCGACCCGGCGGCGGTACGGGTGCTGGTCGAGGAGGGTCCGGCCCGGTTGCGGGAGTTGATGCGCATCGGCGCCGAGTTCGATCGCCATCCGGACGGATCGTTGATGTTGACCCGCGAGGGCGGCCACCGGGCGGACCGGATCGTGCACGCCGGCGGTGACGCCACCGGCGCGGAGGTGCAGCGGGCCCTGCACGCGGCGGTGCAACGCGACCCGTGGATCCGACTTGTCGAACACGCCCTGGTCCTGGATCTGCTGCGAGCGCCCGGCGACGGCCCGGACGGGCTCGGCCCGGCCTGCGGGATCACCCTGCACGTGCTCGGCGAGGGCAGCGAGGACGGCGTCGGCGCGCTGCTGGCCCGCGCGGTGGTGCTCGCCACCGGCGGGATGGGGCAGATCTTCGCGGCCACCACCAACCCGGCGGTCTCCACCGGCGACGGGGTCGCGCTCGCGATGCGGGCCGGCGCGGCGGTGACCGACGTGGAGTTCGTCCAGTTCCACCCCACCGCCCTGATCACCCCGCCCGGCGCGGGAGTGCCCGGTGCCGGGCACGCGCAGCAGCCGCTGGTCTCCGAGGCGCTGCGCGGTGAGGGCGCGTACCTGGTGGACGCCGACGGCAAGCGGTTCATGGTGGGCCAGCACGAGTTGGCCGAGCTGGCACCCCGGGACGTGGTGGCCAAGGGCATCCACCGGGTGTTGCTGGCCACCGGCGATGACCACGTCTTCCTCGACGCACGGCACCTGGGCGGCGACTTCCTGGCCGGCAGGTTCCCCACCATCGTGGCGTCCTGCCTGGCGATCGGCGTGGACCCGGCGACCGACCTGATCCCGGTGGCGCCGGCCGCCCACTACGCCTCCGGTGGTGTCCGGACCGACCTGCGTGGCCGCACCTCCATCCCGGGCCTGTACGCCTGCGGCGAGGTGGCCTGCACGGGGGTGCACGGCGCGAACCGGCTGGCCAGCAACTCGCTGCTGGAGGGTCTGGTCTTCTCCCGGCGGATCGCCGAGGACATCGCGGCGGGCCTGCCCGAGCAGGTGCAGCCGGCGGACACCGGTGCCTGGCGCGGAGGCGAGGGCTGGGTGCTGCCCGCGGCGGCGACGCCGACCCTGCAACGGGCGATGACCCGGGGGGCCGGGGTGCTCCGATCCGCGGCGACGCTGGCGGGGACCGCCGGAAGCCTGCGGGAGTTGGGCGTTGCCCGGGGTCGGCCACGGACCGCCGACTGGGAGGCGACCAACCTGCTCACGGTGGCGTCGACGCTGGTGGCCGCCGCGTACGCGCGTGGTGAGACCCGGGGCTGCCACTGGCGGGAGGACTTCCCGACGGCCGACGAACGGTGGCTGGGTCATCTGGTCGGGTCGGTCGGGGCGGAGGGCCGGGTGGGCCAACAGTGGGAGGGGAACTCACAGTGAGCGCGAGGAGTGAGCCGGTTTCGCGAGCCCCGCAGTCGCGAACGGAGACGGCATTGACGGGTTCGACAGAGGCGGCGTTGCGGGCGGGCGGACTGGATCCGGCGCAGGTGCGGCAGGTGATCGAGACCGCGCTGGTCGAGGATCTGGGTCCCGATTTCCTGGACGTCACGAGCGTGGCCACCATTCCGGCGGGACAGACCGACACCGCCGACCTGGTGGCTCGCGCGGATGGTGTGCTGGCCGGGATGGCGGTGGCCGCCGCCGTGTTCGAGCTGGTGGGCGAGGTGACCGGCTTCGGTCGTACCGTCGAGGTGTCGGTGTTGGCCCACGACGGTGAGCGGGTGGCCCGCGGCGCGGTGCTGGCGACGGTGACCGGCCCGACCCGGCTGCTGCTGACGGCCGAGCGGACGGCGCTGAACCTGCTCTGCCGGATGTCCGGGGTGGCCACCCACACCCGTGCCTGGGCGGACGCGTTGGCCGGCACGAAGGCGATGGTGCTGGACACCCGCAAGACGACGCCGGGCCTGCGGGCGCTGGAGAAGTACGCCGTGCGGGCCGGTGGGGGCACCAACAAGCGGATGGGCCTCTACGACGTGGCCATGATCAAGGACAACCACAAGCTGGCGGCGGGGGGCATCACGGCGGCGTACCGGCGGGTCCGGGAGGCGTTCCCGGAGGTGCCGGTGCAGGTCGAGGTGACGACTGTCGACGAGGCGGTCGAGGCGGTGGAGGCCGGGGCGGATTTCCTGCTCTGCGACAACATGACGCCCGAGGTGCTGGCCGAGGCGGTGGCCGCCGTGGGCGACCGGGCGGAGTTGGAGGCGACCGGCGGGTTGACCCTGGAGGTGGCGGGCCGGTACGCGGCGACCGGCGTCGACTTCCTCTCGGTGGGCGCGTTGACCCACTCGTCGCCGATCCTGGACATCGCGCTGGACCTGCGCACCGACTAGTTGTCTAGGCTGCGTGCGTGCTGCTCTGCATCGACATCGGAAACACCAACACCGTGCTGGCGACCTTCGACGGCGACAAGCTGGTGCACTCCTGGCGGATCAAGACCGATGCCCGCTCGACGGCGGACGAGTTGGGCCTCATGTTCCGAGGGCTGCTCGCCGGGGACAACGTCGAGATCACCGGCGTGGCCGCCTGCTCGACCGTGCCGGCCGCGCTGCGCTCGCTGCGCACCATGCTCGGCCGCTACTACGCCGACCTGCCGAGCGTGATCGTCGAGCCGGGCGTGCGGACCGGGGTGCAGTTGGCGATCGACAATCCGAAGGAGGTGGGCGCCGACCGGGTGGTGAACACGCTGGCCGCGTACTCCCTCTACGGCGGGCCGTCGATCGTGGTGGACTTCGGCACCACCACCAACTTCGATGTGATCAGCGGTCGGGGCGAGTTTCTCGGCGGGGCGTTCGCCCCGGGCATCGAGATCTCCTTCGACGCGCTGGCCGCCCGGGCGGCCCAGCTGCGCAAGGTCGAGGCCACCAAGCCCCGCTCGGTGATCGGCAAGAACACCGTGGAGTGCCTCCAGGCGGGCCTCTACTTCGGGTTCGCCGGGCAGGTGGACCGCATCGTCGAGCGGATGACCGAGGAGTTGGGCGAGGTGAAGGCGGTGATCGCCACCGGCGGGCTGGCCTCCCTGGTGATCAACGAGTGTCGCACCATCACCCACCACGAGCCGATGATCACGCTGATCGGCCTCCGGATGGTCTACGAGCGCAACCTCTGACGCCGCCGGCGGACCGGTCAGCGCCGGCGGGCTCGGAAGACGAGCGTCCGGTACGGCAGCTCCACGCGGTCCCGTCCGGCCAGGTCCGGATGGGTGGCGAGGAGGTCGCGCAACTCCCGCTCCACCGCCTCCTGGCTCGACCGGTCGGCGGTGAGGTAGTACGAGCGGGTGCGCATCATGCCGACGACCTCGTCCACGGTGAGGGCGGTGCGCTGGCTGAACTCACCGAGCTCCACGTCGCCGAACGCCGGGCCGAACGTGGTCACCGACTCGATGAGGTTGTCGGCGTTGCTGTCCATGTGGGCGATTCGACCCAGCTCGGCCACCCACTCGACCCGATCGTCCCGGGTGTTCCAGATCGGGGCGAACGTGCCGTCGGTCCGGAGCACGCGGGCGATCTCCGCATGTGCCCGCTCCCGGTCGAACCAGTGGTAGGCCTGCCCGACCAACACCGCGTCCGCCGCCCCGTCCGGCAGGGGAACGGACTCCGCTCCACCGGCCAGGGACTCGACACCCGGGGTGGCCGCCGCCAGCTGGGCGCGCATACCCGGATCGGGCTCCACCGGGGTCACCTCGTGCCCGAGGGCGAGCACCTCGCGGGTGAGGATGCCGGTGCCGGCGCCCAGGTCGACGACCCGGGCGGCGTCGCCCAGCCCCTGCAGCGCCCAGCGGACCGCGGCCTGCGGGTAACGGGGTCGAAGCCGGTCGTACTCCGCTGCCGCGGCACCGAACGACAGGGCCTGAGTGTGATTCACCATGACGGGCAGGTTATCCGGTAACGACCCTCTGGCGGCATGAGTACGCTCAGGGGCTGACCCCGCCGAAAACTCCCTGAGGAAGCGTGCCGTGAGCGAGCAGAACGTCGTGCCAGTGGACCCCGCCGACGACCTTCCCGAGCAGATGAAGGTCCGCCGGGAGAAGCGGGACCGGATGCTCGCCGAGGGCATCGAGCCCTACCCGGTCGGCTTTGCCCGGACGGCCACCCTGGCGCAGATCCGGACCCGCTACGCCGATCTGCCGACCGACACCGCGACCGGCGACCAGGTCGCGGTCACCGGCCGGGTGATCTTCGTACGCAACACCGGGAAGCTGTGCTTCGCGACCCTGCGCGACGGCGACGGCACCGAGTTGCAGGCGATGCTCTCGCTCGACCGGGTCGGGCCGGAGCGGCTGGAGGCGTGGAAGCGCCTGGTCGACCTCGGCGACCAGGTCGGCGTCACCGGTGAGGTGATCACCAGTCGCCGGGGTGAGTTGTCGGTGCTGGCAGAGCAGTGGGAGATGACCGCCAAGGCGCTGCGACCGTTGCCGGTGGCACACAAGCCGCTCTCCGAGGAGGCTCGCGTCCGGCAGCGTTACGTCGACCTGATCGTCCGGCCGCAGGCACGGGAGATGGTCCGTACCCGAGCCGCCGCCGTGCGCAGTCTGCGCGATTCACTGCACGGGCAGGGCTTCATCGAGGTGGAAACGCCGATGCTGCAACTGCTGCATGGTGGCGCGACGGCCCGCCCGTTCGTGACCCACAGCAATGCGTTGAGCACCGATCTGTATCTGCGAATCGCGCCGGAACTGTTTCTCAAGCGCGCTGTGGTTGGTGGCGTCGACCGCGTCTTCGAGATCAACCGCAACTTCCGTAATGAGGGGGTCGACTCTTCGCACTCGCCGGAGTTCGCGATGCTGGAGACGTACCAGGCGTACGGCGACTACGACACGATCGGCGAGCTGACCCGTAATCTCGTGCAACAGGCGGCGATCGCGGTCAGCGGTTCGATGGTGGTGACCCACGCCGACGGACGCGAGTTCGACCTGGGTGGCGAGTGGCGGTCGGTGACACTCTTCGGTGTGCTTTCCGAAGCGCTCGGCGAGGAGGTCACGGTCCGCACCGACCGATCCCGCCTGGTGGAGTACGCGGACAAGGTGGGATTGGCGGTCGACCCGAAGTGGGGGCCGGGCAAGCTGGCCGAGGAACTGTTCGAGGAGCTGGTCGTCCCCAGCCTGGTGGCACCCACCTTCGTGCGGGACTACCCGGAGGAGACCAGCCCGCTCACCCGGGGCCACCGCAGTGAGCCGGGGCTGGCCGAGAAGTGGGACCTCTACGTGCTCGGATTCGAGCTGGGCACCGGATACTCCGAGCTGGTGGACCCGGTGGTGCAGCGGGAGCGGCTGGTGGCCCAGGCGCAGCTCGCGGCCCGTGGCGACGACGAGGCGATGCGCCTCGACGAGGACTTTCTCCGGGCGATGGAGTACGGAATGCCGCCGGCCGGCGGTATGGGAATGGGAATCGACCGGATGTTGATGGCCCTGACCGGCCTCGGAATTCGGGAAACGATCCTCTTCCCGTTGGTCCGCCCCGAGTAGGGCTCGCCCGGCTCACCCCACGCCGTAACGGCATCCTATTGACGCGGCAAGTACTGCGGGGGTTATTGTGCTCTCGTTAGCAGGAGTGCCCTGCTCGAAAGGAATGTGGGACGTGGCCAAGCAGATCATTCACAAGCTGGTCGATGACCTGGACGGCGGGGACGCGGACGAGACCGTCAAGTTCGCCCTCGACGGCGTTCAGTACGAGATCGACCTGTCGAGTGCCAACGCCGCTAAATTGCGCGACGCTTTTGCCTCGTACGTGGGCGCCGGCACCAAGGTCGGCCGGGGCGGCGTGGTGGTCGGTGGGCGTGCTGCTCGCGGTCGGGGCGGCGCGACCGCCGATCGGGAACAGAACAAGGCGATCCGGGAGTGGGCCAAGAAGGCCGGCAAGGACATCTCGGACCGGGGTCGTATCCCGCAGGAGATCGTTGACGAGTACCACGCGAAGCGCTGATCCATCAGCGGTGGGTGCCAGTCGCCCCCCGCAGGCGACACCGACGCCGGGCCGGAGGAGTTCTCCGGGCCGGCGTCGCCGTGTCCGTGCTCCGGGGTGCGGGAAGCATTCCGCTTCCACCGACGTTGTCCACAACCAGTGGAGCAACCATCCACAGCCTGTGGACAACCTTCCCCAGGGTTGGGCGCAGCGGTCGTCGCAAGCCCGGTTTACCCCCTCCGGGGGCTTCCGGAGCGCTTCCGAGGCCCGGATCGGGCTCCGGTCGTGCCAGTCGGATTTCGCTCTGCGCGTAGCGACAGGACTACCGGAACACCTCCTGAGCGCGGACGGTTGTCCAAAACGACGCGGAACCGACCCAGACCGGAGACACACGACCTCAGCTGAGTCGGTCAGCGACGATAGAGTAAGGAGGCACGGACGCCCGTCCCGGACGTTCGTGCACCGGCCCCGCCAAGATCTTGACCATCAAGGCGCACGGCACGTGAGGAGCACGAGGGCATGTTCGAGCGGTTCACCGACCGAGCGCGACGGGTTGTCGTCCTGGCCCAAGAAGAGGCCCGGATGCTCAACCACAACTACATCGGTACGGAACACATCCTGCTGGGCCTGATCCACGAAGGTGAAGGCGTCGCGGCAAAGGCCCTGGAGAGCCTCGGCATCTCCCTGGAGGGCGTCCGCCAGCAGGTCGAGGAGATCATCGGCCAGGGCCAGCAGGCGCCGAGCGGGCACATCCCGTTCACGCCGCGGGCCAAGAAGGTGCTGGAGCTGTCGCTGCGCGAGGCGCTGCAGCTCGGCCACAACTACATCGGCACCGAGCACATCCTGCTCGGGCTGATCCGCGAGGGCGAGGGCGTCGCCGCCCAGGTGCTGGTCAAGCTCGGCGCCGACCTCAACCGGGTCCGCCAGCAGGTGATCCAGCTGCTCTCCGGCTACCAGGGCAAGGAGCCTGCCGCGGCGGGCGCCGCGCCGGGTGAGGCCGCGCCGTCGACCAGCCTGGTGCTGGACCAGTTCGGCCGCAACCTGACCCAGGCCGCCCGCGAGGGCAAGCTCGACCCGGTCATCGGGCGCGAGAAGGAAATCGAGCGGGTCATGCAGGTGCTCTCCCGCCGTACCAAGAACAACCCGGTCCTGATCGGTGAGCCCGGCGTCGGTAAGACCGCCGTGGTGGAGGGGCTTTCCCAGAAGATCATCAAGGGCGAGGTGCCCGAGACTCTCAAGGACAAGCAGCTCTACACGCTCGACCTGGGTGCGCTCGTCGCCGGTTCCCGCTACCGCGGTGACTTCGAGGAGCGCCTCAAGAAGGTGCTCAAGGAGATCCGCACCCGCGGCGACATCATCCTGTTCATCGACGAGATCCACACCCTGGTGGGTGCGGGTGCCGCCGAGGGCGCGATCGACGCCGCGAGCATCCTCAAGCCGATGCTGGCCCGTGGTGAGCTGCAGACCATCGGCGCCACCACGCTCGACGAATACCGCAAGCACCTGGAGAAGGACGCCGCTCTCGAGCGTCGGTTCCAGCCGATCCAGGTGGGTGAGCCGTCGCTGGCGCACACCATCGAGATCCTCAAGGGCCTGCGCGACCGGTACGAGGCGCACCACCGGGTCTCGATCACCGACGCCGCCCTGGTGGCGGCCGCGACGCTGGCCGACCGGTACATCTCCGACCGCTTCCTGCCGGACAAGGCGATCGACCTGATCGACGAGGCCGGCGCCCGGATGCGGATCCGTCGGATGACCGCGCCGCCAGACCTGCGTGACTTCGACGAGCGCATCGCCCAGGTGCGTCGCGACAAGGAGTCCGCGATCGACGCGCAGGACTTCGAGCGTGCCGCCCAGCTGCGCGACAAGGAGAAGCAGCTGCTCGGCCAGAAGGCCCAGCGGGAGAAGGAGTGGAAGGCCGGTGACCTGGACGTCGTCAGCGAGGTTGACGACGAGCAGATCGCCGAGGTGCTCGGCAACTGGACCGGCATCCCGGTCTACAAGCTGACCGAGGAGGAGACCTCTCGCCTGCTGCGCATGGAGGACGAGCTGCACAAGCGCGTCATCGGCCAGGAGGATGCGGTCAAGGCGGTCTCGAAGGCGATCCGGCGTACCCGGGCCGGCCTGAAGGACCCGAAGCGCCCGTCGGGCTCGTTCATCTTCGCCGGCCCGTCGGGTGTCGGTAAGACCGAGCTGTCCAAGGCGCTCGCCGAGTTCCTCTTCGGCAGCGAGGATGCCCTCATCCAGCTGGACATGTCCGAGTTCCACGACCGTTACACGGTCTCCCGGCTCGTGGGTGCCCCTCCCGGCTACGTCGGCTACGACGAGGGCGGGCAGCTGACCGAGAAGGTGCGGCGTCGGCCGTTCTCGGTGGTCCTCTTCGACGAGATCGAGAAGGCCCACCCGGACGTGTTCAACACGCTGCTCCAGATCCTCGAGGACGGTCGGCTCACCGACGGTCAGGGTCGGATCGTGGACTTCAAGAACACGGTCATCATCCTGACCACCAACCTGGGCACCCGTGACGTCGCCAAGGCGGTGTCGCTGGGCTTCCAGGCGTCGGAGGACTCCGAGTCCAACTACGACCGGATGAAGCAGAAGGTCAACGACGAGCTCAAGCAGCACTTCCGGCCTGAGTTCCTCAACCGGATCGACGACACCATCGTCTTCCACCAGCTGCGTCAGACCGAGATCCTCTCGATCGTGGACATCATGATCCAGCGGATCGAAGGCCAGCTGCGCAACAAGGACATGGGTCTGGAGCTGACCGACAACGCCAAGAAGTACCTGGCGGCGAAGGGCTTCGACCCGGTGCTCGGTGCCCGTCCGCTTCGTCGCACGATCCAGCGCGACATCGAGGACAACCTCTCCGAGCGGATCCTGTTCAACGAGCTGACCCCGGGTCAGATCGTCGTGGTGGACTGCGAGGGCGACCCGAACGACATCGACAAGTCCAAGCTCGTCTTCCGGGGCGCGGAGAAGCCGGTCGAAGTTCCGGACGCCGTGCCGGCCGACCTCGGTGGCACTGCCGCTGGCACCGCCGCAGCGGCCACGGACGAGTAGCACAACCAGCAACAAGGGGCGGGGCCTCGGTGGCGTGAGCCATCGGGGCCTCGCCCTCGTTGCGCTACCCGGAGGTCACCCACACCGCACCCGCCGGCGCCGTGCCAGCGCCCGCGCCGTGCCAGCGCCCGCGCCGTGCCACGGCCGGCGCCGTCGCACTGCCATGCCACCCTCAGGCAAGATCTACGCAACATCAGGGAAAGTGCTGCCTCAGCGCGTCCGGAGGCAGCACTTTCCCTGATGTTGTGGGTGGAAGAAGGGACGGGGCCGGAGTGCGGGGGCGGAGTGTCGAGGTCAGGTTGGGGCGTGGCCTCCCGACGGAGCACCCCGCCGCACGATCACACAACCCCCCAGCGAGGGCCGGTGGGTCAGGTGGTGAGGTCGGCGGTGGTGCATGACGGGCCGTCGCCGGCGAGGCGGAAGGAATCGGTGTCGGCCGGTTCGACCAGCCCGTCCTGCACCAGACCGGCCAGGGCTCGGGCGCGTTGCACGTCGTCGGTCCAGACCTGGTCCAGCCGTTCGTGTGGTACCGGACCGGTGGCGTCCCGGAGCACCCCGAGCAGCAGGCCGCGTACCTGTCGGTCGGTGCCGGCGTACCGCTGGGGTCGGCGGGTTGGACCTGTTGGGGCCTCCTGGCCGGAAGCCCGCCACGCGCAGATCGACTCGACCGGGCAGGCCGGGCAGCGCGGCGACCGGGCGGTGCAGATGACCGCGCCCAGTTCCATGAACGCGGCGCTGGCCAGAGCCGCCGCGGCCGGTTCCGTCGGGAGTAGCTCTTCGGTGGCGACCAGGTCGGCTGGCCGGGTGACCGGTCCGGCGTCCGGCTCGCCGGCTACCGCCCGGCAGACCACCCGTCGCACGTTGGTGTCGACCACCGGGTGCCGCTGCCCGTACGCGAATGCGGCCACCGCCCGTGCCGTGTACGTGCCGACTCCCGGCAGGGCCAGCAGTTGCTCAAGGCGGTCCGGAACCTGGCCGCCGTGCCGGTCGACGATCGCCACCGCGCATTCCCGCAGCCGAACCGCCCGACGGGGGTAGCCGAGGCGTCCCCACATCCGGATCGCCTCGGCGGGGGAGTCCGCCGCCAACGCTGCCGGGTCCGGCCAGCGGGCCAGCCACGCCTGCCAGGCCGGCACCACCCGGACCACGGGTGTCTGTTGAAGCATGACCTCGCTGACCAGGATGGCCCACGGGCTGGTGTCCGGTGCACGCCAGGGGAGGTCACGGGCGTGTTGCTGAAACCATCGGCTGACCAGGGTGGCGAAATCGGGTTGAGTCATGGCGTCGTCGATGATGTCACGCGCTGGGGTCCCGCTGGTTGGGCGGCTCGGGCGGGGTGTCACGGCGGCGCGTCCCGGATCGGAGAGAATGCGCGGATGAACGAGCTCGCGATCACCGTCATCGGTCGGGACCGGCCGGGCATCGTGGCCGACGTAGCCGAGGTGTTGGCTCGACTGGGCGCGAACCTCACCGACAGCACGATGACTCGGCTGCGGGGACATTTCGCGATGACCCTGATCTGCACCGGGCCGGCCGCCGCCGAGGTTGAGGCCGCGCTGGCGCCGCTGGCCGCCGAGGGTCAACTGCTGGCGACGGTACGCGCGGTCACCCCGGACGGTGAGGTGCCCGCGGTGGGTGAGCCGTACGTGCTGGCGGTGCACGGTTCGGACCGGATGGGCATTGTCGCGGCGATGACCCGGGCGCTTGTCGACGCCGGCGGGAATGTCACCGACCTGAGCACCCGGTTGGCGGGTGCGCTCTACGTGGTGCTGGCCGAGGTCGAGTTGCCGGCGGGCGTGGCCGACGCGCTCGTGGACCGGCTGCATCGGACGGCTGCTGACCTGGGCGTGGAGGTCACGCTCCGGCCGGCGGACCCGGATCTGTTGTGAGCGGCGCGGAGAGTGTGCCGTACGCCGGTCTGGGTGGCTGGACGCCGGAGGCGTTGGCCGCGTCGGGTGCGGTACGGGCGGTGATGTCCGCCCCGCATCCGGTGCTGAGTCGGGCCGCCGGAGAGGTCGATCCGACGGCGGACGAGACGGTGCAGCTCGCGGCAGACCTGGTGGCGACGATGCGGGTGTCGCCGGGTTGTGTCGGGTTGGCCGCCCCGCAGGTCGGGGTGGGTGCTCGTGTCTTCGCCGTCGACGTGACCGGGCACCCGAAGGCGGTGACGGTGCACGGGGCCTTCGTGTTGTGCAACGCCCGCGTGGTAGAGGCGACCCGGTGGAAACCGGGCCGGGAGGGGTGCATGTCGGTACCGGACCTGACCGGTGACGTGAAGCGGGCCAGCCGGCTGGTGGTGGAGGGTGATCTGCCGGGCACCGGCGGGCCGGTCCGGTTGGTGACCGACGGCTTCGAGGCGCGGGCGTTGCAGCACGAGATCGACCACTGCTCGGGGCTGCTCTTTCTGGATCGGGTGGCTGGTGCGCACGCCGTCTATCAGCGCAAGGTCTACCTCTGAGCGGGTGCCGGACGATCGAGATCTCCGTCCAGAGTGGAGGGTTCTGCTCGCGTCCCGGCAGGGCTCCGGCGCGTCGCGCCACACTGGCGGGCGCAGCGCGGCTACGGTGGGGGGCATCATGCGTCTGACGGTCGGCCCCCTGCCACCCGCCGTGTACTGGCGGCGTCGCGTCGTCGTACTCGGAGCGGGGCTTCTCTTCCTGATTGTCCTGCTCTATTCCTGCACCAACTCGGGTCGCTCCGACGACCCGAAGGCTGCGGGGTCGCCGACGGCCACGCCCACCGGGGCGGCCGGTCCGGGCGCCCCGGTGCTGACGCCACAGACCGGCGCTCCGCCGCCGTCCGCCTCCGGCGACCCGGATGCGACGACCCCGGATGCGACGACCCCGAGCCCCGCGATCACCAGCAACGACCCTCCGCCGGGCACGGTGGCCAATTCGGTGGACGACGGCACCTGCACCGATGCGGAGATCCGCGTGGTCTCGATGGCGAGCCCGACCTCGGTCCAGCGTGGGGCGGTGGCCGACCTGCAACTCAAGATCAAGAACACGTCGGACCGGACGTGCAGCCGCAACGTCGGCGCCGACCTGCAAGAGATCTTCATCAAGTCCGGTGCCGAGAAGATCTGGTCCTCCGACACCTGCGGCAAGGTCCAGGGCTCGGACGTGCAGTCCTTCACCCCGAACTTCGAGCGCTCCTACCAGGTGGTGTGGAACGGGCGGGACACCAGTCGGTGCGACGCCAGTGGGTTGGCCGCCGGGCCGTTCCCGCCGCTCGGCGCGTACGAGGTGTTCGCCCGGGTCGGCACGAAGCTCAGCGCACCGGTCAAGCTCACCGTCACCGGCTGAGCCGGATCAGACGTACCGTTCCAGGATCGACGCCTCGGCGAGGCGGGACAGCCCTTCACGGACACCGCGCGCCCGGGCGTCACCGACCCCCTCGACGGCCTGTAGGTCCTCCACGGTGGCGCCCAGCAGCCGTTGCAGGCTGCCGAAGTGCACCACCAGGCGGTCGACCACCGCCACCGGCAGCCTCGGCACCTTGGCCAGCAGTCGGAAGCCGCGCGGGCTGACCGCCGCGTCCAGCGCGTCGGACGCGGCCGGGTAGCCGATCGCCTTGGCCACCGACACCAGGTCGATCAACTCGGTGGCACCGAGCAGGTCCAGCTCGACAAGTGCCTCGTCGAGGGTGCGCGACTTGCGGCCGACCGGGAGGTAGTCCCGGATGACGAGCGTCCGATCGGCGTCCACGCCGGCCATCAGCTCGTCGAGCTGCAGGGCCAGCAGGCGGCCGTCGGTGCCCAGCTCGACCACGTAACCGGCGATCTCGTCGGCGATCCGGCGGACCATCTCCAGACGCTGCACCACGGCCACCGCGTCCCGTACGGTGACGAGATCCTCGATCTCCAGGGCGGAGAGCGTGCCGGAGACCTCGTCGAGCCGGAGCTTGTAGCGCTCCAGGGTGGCGAGCGCCTGGTTGGCCCGGGAGAGGATCGCCGCCGAGTCGTCGAGCACGTGTCGTTGACCGTTGACGTAGAGGCTGATGATCCGCATGGACTGGCTGACCGAGATGACCGGGTAGCCGGTCTGCCGGGCCACCCGCTCGGCGGTGCGGTGTCGGGTGCCGGACTCTTCGGTCGGGATGGACGGGTCGGGCATCAGGTGCACGGCCGCCCGGACGATCCTGGTGCCGTCGCTGGAGAGCACGACGGCGCCGTCCATCTTGCACAACTCCCGGACCCGCGTCGCGGAGAACTCCACGTCCAGCGGAAAACCGCCGGTGCACAGGCCCTCGACGACCTTGTCGTAGCCGAGCACGATGAGCGCACCCGTGCGGCCACGCAGGATGCGCTCCAGCCCGTCGCGCAGGGCGGTGCCCGGGGCCATCAGGGCGAGGTTGGCGCGCAGTGGATCGCCGGCACTCCCGGTGGCTCCCGCGGTCACGCTCACGCTGATCGGGCGGGCGGGCGAGCCCACGGCGCCGGTGCGGGCCTGGGGCGGCGCGCCGGCTGGCTTGGTGGTATCGCGGTCGATCGGCACGGACACAGTCTACGGACTGCCGTGCGGTGGGTGCTGTCGTGGTTACTGTGATGTGTCACGATGCGGCCCTTCCAACCCGTTTCCCGCTTGCGGCGTGCTGTCCGGTTTTGCCGTCCCCGTCGGCACGCTGGGTCACTCGGCGGACGCGCGGGCAGCATGGTGCAGCGCCGAACGGACGTCCGTGACCTCGGTCACCCGCATCTGCTGGGGGCCGGCGCCGGTGCTGGTCGGGCCGCAGCCGGGCGGCACGAGGGCCACCTTGAACCCCAGCCGGGCCGCCTCGGCCAGCCGGCGGGGCACCGCCCCGACCCGGCGTACCTCGCCGGTCAGACCGACCTCGCCGATCGCCACCAGGTGCGGTGCGATGGCCAGGTTGAGCCCGCCGGAGGCGACCGCCAGCGCGACCGCGAGGTCCGCGGCCGGCTCCACCACCCGGATGCCGCCCACCGTGGCGGCGAAGACCTCCCGGTCGTGCAGGGTCAGCCGCTCGGTGCGTCGTTGCAGCACCGCGAGCACCATCGCCAGTCGCGCCGAGTCGAGACCGGAGACGGTACGCCGGGGAGAGCCGGCAACCGTCGCGCCGATCAGCGCCTGCACCTCGGTGACCAGGGCGCGCCGCCCCTCCATGGCCACCGTGACGCAGGTGCCCGGGACCGGTTCCGCGTATCGGGTCAGGAACAGCCCGGACGGGTCGGCCAGGCTGCTGATGCCGCCCTCGTGCATCTCGAAGCAGCCGACCTCGTCGGCCGCGCCGAACCGGTTCTTCACACCGCGCACCAGACGCAGCGAGGAGTGCTTGTCGCCCTCGAAGTGCAACACCACGTCGACCAGGTGCTCCAGCACCCGAGGCCCGGCCACCTGGCCGTCCTTGGTGACGTGCCCGACCAGCACGGTGGCGATGCCCCGCTCCTTGGCGACCGAGACCAGCGCGGCGGTGACCGCGCGCACCTGGGTCACCCCACCGGGCACCCCCTCGGTGCCGGTGGTCGAGATGGTCTGCACCGAGTCGAGCACCAGCAGACCCGGCTTGACCGCGTCGAGGTGACCGAGCACCGACCCCAGGTCGCTCTCCGCCGCGAGGTAGAGCTGGTCGTGTAGGGTGCCCATCCGTTCGGCACGCAAGCGCACCTGACTGACCGACTCTTCCCCGCTGACGACAAGCGAAGGGCTGCCGGCGCCGGCTGCCCACTGCTGGGCCACGTCCAGCAGCAGTGTCGACTTGCCGACGCCGGGCTCGCCGGCGAGGAGCACCACGGCACCGGGCACCAGACCACCGCCGAGCACCCGGTCGAGCTCGCTCACCCCGGTGGGCACGGCGCGAGCCGGGGCGGCGCTGATGGTGGCGATCGGCCGGGCCGGCTCGGCCGGCATCCGGGAGCTGACCACCCGACCGGCCACGGTCGGGCCGGTCGTCGTGCTCTCGACCACCGCGCCCCACTCGCCGCACTCCGGGCAGCGCCCCACCCACTTGGGCGGCTGGTGCCCACAGGCGTCGCACTGGTACGCCGGGCGCGGCTCGCGGGCGGCGGACCGCCCACGCGCGGCACCGGCCGTGCCACTGCGCGAAGGAGTCGATCGGGAGGTGGTCACATCAGGACGCTAGCCCTCTCGTACGACGAAAACACCCCGGCGTGGTGGTCACCACGCCGGGGCGTCTGTCGATACGGAGGTTGCGTCACTCGTGGGTCGTGCCGCCCTCGTTGCCCTCGTAGCCGCCCTCGCGCTCGATGAGCGGCGAGGGAGGCGCCGCAGGGGTGAGCGGCACCGCGATCGGCGCCTGGCCGGTCACGGTGTTGCCGTTGCCGAAGTCGAAGGTCACCGAGACGTTCTGGCCGGAGCGCAGCGCCTCGGTCAGGCCGATCAGCCGGAGCTGCGAGGTGGCCTCGGAGTTGAGCTGGATGTAGCTGAGCGGAGCCAGCTCGATCCGGGCCAGCTGGCCGGGGGCGGCCGGACTGGCCGAGCCCGACGCGCGCGCCGACTCCGGGGCGGACGGCGTGGCCGAGGACGAGCCGGTCTCGGACGGGGTCGCCGACGGGCTGGCCGAACGGGACGCGGGGGTCGACGGGCTCTGCGAGCCGGACGGGGACGCGCTGCCCGACGGAGTCGCGCTGGCCGAGGCGGACGCGCCGGCGGAGGCGCTGGCCGAGGCGGACGCGCTGGTCGAGTCGCCGCCGATGCGCACCTCGCGGGCGTTCTCGGTGGTGACGGTGACGGTGACCGTCTGCTTCGAGTCGTTGTAGATCACGGCGCTCAGCGGAGCGTCCTGGCCGGCCCGGTAGCCCTCGGTGCCCGGGTATTCCACCAGCAGACCACGCACGGAGAAGGATCCGTTGTTGGTGGTGAGGTTGACGCCCTGGACCGACGGCTCCTTCAACGCGGTCTCGGCGATCTGACCGGTGCCGCATCCGGACGCCAGCAGGCCGGTTGCCGCAATCCCGGACAGCAACAGGGCCGCCCGCCGGGATCCCCTGATCGAGCGCGTCACGTCGGTCCTCCTCGTCACAATCCCCACCCGGGCCGCACGCCCGGGCACGGTGGCCATACCCGCGCAGACCGCGCTCCAGGGTAGTTGGGGCTGATCGAGGCCCGCACGCGGACCCGGCAATGCCACCTGGCCGGGTGGCGCTCACACCACCCGACCGCTCGCCACCAGCAGGACCACGTCGATCAGGGCCACCAGCATGACCGCCCGGAAGGCCGCCACCGGCCGCCGGCCGGCCCGGACCGCCGAGCGTCCGGCGTACCAGCTCAGTGCCGGCACCACGGCGGCCGTGCCGACCGCGGCCAGCCCGATGGCCGACGGCGGCCCGGGTGGTCCGAGGACCAGGGTCGCGGTCGCCGCGAGGAGCAGACCGGCCGCCGCCGCCCGACTCCCGGCGGACCCCAGCCGATGCGGCAGACCGCGCACCCCGGTCCGGGCGTCGTCGGCCAGGTCGGGCAGGACGTTGGCGAAGTGCGCGCCGGCCCCCAGGCAGGCCGCCGCGACCAGCAGCCAGGCGGGCGGGGTCGGTTGACCGGGCAGCGCGAGCACCACGAAGGCGGGCAGCGCGCCGAAGGAGACGGCGTACGGCACCACCGAGAAGGCGGTGGCCTTGAGCGGCCAGTCGTAGAGCAGCGCCGAGACCAGGGCGACGGTCAACCAGAACGCCGCCGTCGGGTTCGTGGTCAGCGCCAGCAGTGGACAGGCCACCGCGGCCGCCGCCGCGGCCCAGGCCGTGGTGCGCCGGCCGACCGCGCCGGCGGCGACAGGTTTGTCGGTACGCCCCACCGTGGCGTCCCGCTCGGCGTCCAGCGCGTCGTTGGTCCAGCCCACGGCGAGCTGGCTGGCCAGCACGGCGAGCACCACCGAGACGATTCCGGACGGCCGGTGACCCACTCCCCAGGCCAGTAGGCCGGAAACCGCGGTGACCGCTGCGGCCGGTTCCGGATGGCTCGCTCTGACCAGCCCTAACACCCTTGACGACATAAGGGAAGTCTGGTCGTTACCGAGCAGTCGTGCCACGCTCGTGCCATGCGAGACGTGGCTGCGTCCCCGGCGTCCACCGGCCCCCGGGTGCTGCCGCGAAACGACCCGCGCCAGTACGACGACCTGGCCGCTGAGTGGTGGCGGCCGGATGGCGCGTTCGCGATGCTGCACTGGCTGGCCGCGGCCCGCGCGGCGCTGGTGCCACCGGCGACCCGTCCCGACGAGCTGCTGGTGGACCTGGGTTGCGGTGCCGGTCTGCTCGCGCCGCACCTGGCCGGCAAGGGCTACCGCCACGTCGGTGTGGATCTGACCCGCTCGGCGTTGCTGCAGGCAGCCGAGCACGGGGTGCGCGTCGTTCAGGGTGATGCGACAGCGGTCCCGCTCCCGGACGGGTGCGCCGACGTGGTCTCCGCGGGCGAGTTGCTGGAGCATGTGCCGGCCTGGCCGCGGGTGGTCGCCGAGGCGTGCCGGCTGCTGCGTCCGGGCGGCCTGTTGGTCCTGGACACCCTGAACGACACGGCCCTGGCCCGGCTCGTCGCGGTACGGATCGCCGAGCGGTTGCCGACGGTGCCGCGCGGCATCCACGACCCACGGTTGTTCGTGGACGCGCGGGCGCTGGTGGCCGAGTGCGCTCGGCACGGCGTGGACCTGCGGGTGCGCGGCATCCGTCCACAGGTCGGGGGCATGCTTGCCTGGTTGCTGCGCCGGGCCCGCACGTCCGGTGCGACGTCCACCGGCCGCGCGCCGCGCATCGTGCCGACCCGGTCCACCGCCGTGCTCTACCAGGGCCGGGGGGTCCGCAAAGGATAGTCCGGCCGTGGCGGGGTATGGGACGCCGAGGAGGAGACGATATGACGGTGCAGGCGCTTGAGGCGGCCCGCCGGTTGGCGCCGCGGTTCGCCGCGCGCGCGGCGGAGCACGACCGGGACGGTTCCTTCCCCATCGAGGACTTCCGCGACCTGCGGGAGGCTGGCCTCTTCGGGTTGATGGTGCCCCGGGCACTGGGAGGCATGGGGGCCAGCTTCGCCGAGTACGCCGCGGTGGCCACTGAGCTTGCCCGAGGCAACGGCGCGACGGCCCTGGTGTTCAACATGCACGCCTCGGTGACGGGTGCCCTGGGAGCGGTCACCGAGGAGCTGGCCGAGGCGTTGGGTGTGCCGGACGAGGCGTTGGCAGCTCGGGACCGCCTGCTCACCGCCGCCGCGCAGGGCTCCTGGTACGCGGTCGCGATGAGCGAGCGCGGCGCCGGTGCCCGGCTGTCCCAGCTCACCACGGCGTACCAGGAGACCGACGAGGGTTGGCACCTCAAGGGCAGCAAGACGTTCTGTTCCGGCGCCGGTCACGCCGACGGTTACCTGGTGGCGGCACGCAGCGCGGCCGACCAGTCGGTGGTCTCGCAGTTCCTGGTGCCGGCCGGTGACGGGTTGACCGTGGAGCCGACCTGGGATTCGCTCGGCATGCGCGCCACCTCCTCGCACGATCTCCACCTGGATGTCACGGTGCCCACGGACCGGCTGCTCGGCGGCGTGGAGGGGCTGGCGCTCGTGGTCGCCCAGTTGATGCCGCACTGGTTGGTGGCCAGTTACGCGGCCGTCTACGTGGGGGTGGCCCGGGCGGCGATCGACGCGGCGGCCGAGCACCTGAACGCCCGCAACCTGGCCGGCCTGCCGGCGGTGCGGGCCCGGCTGGGGCGGGCGGACGCCACGACCGCCGCCGCGCAGCTGGTGGTCGCCGAGGCGGCCCGTCGGGTGGACGACGCGCCGGGCGACGAGGAGACCAACCGCTGGGTGTGGCGGGCGAAGCTGCTCGCCGGCACCACGGCCGCGGAGGTGGCGGCGTCGGTGTTGGAGGCCGCGGGCACCTCGGCGACCCGACGTGGTCATCCGTTGGAGCGGCTCTACCGCGACGCCCGCTGCGGCTCGCTGCACCCGGCCACGTCGGACGTCTGCGCCGACTGGCTGGGCATCGCCGCTCTGGGCGGCGACCCGGACCGCGACGGTTTGGCACCGCGTTGGTGAGGCGGCTCCGCGGGTTCGGCACGGAAGATGGGCCAGCCGAGGCGGCTGGTGGGACGGCCAGGGGGAGGACAGCATCTGACGAGAGGTGGGGATCGTGTCCGTACCAGTGATCGCGGGGCTCGGGACTGCACAGCCGCCGTCCGCTTCGCAGGACGAGTTGTGGGAGGGCTTCTTCTCCCGGCACTTCACCGGCACCACCCGGTCGTTGGCCCAGCGGATCTTCGCGAACTCCGGGGTGACCCGGCGTCAGGCTGCGGTCAACCCGCTGTTGGAGGACGTGTCGGACTGGCCGACCGAGCGCCGGATGCGCCGCTACCAGGTGGAGGCGCTGCCGCTGGGAAAGGAGGCGGTGGGTCGCGCCCTGACCGCCGCCGGGTTGGACGCCGGCGACATCGGCATGTTCATCGTCTGTTCCTGCACGGGCTACGCCACCCCCGGGCTGGACATCCTGCTCGCCCGGGACCTTGGCATGGCGGCGGACACCCAGCGGATGTTCATCGGCCACATGGGCTGTTACGCGGCGCTGCCGGGGCTCGGCGCGGCGAGTGACTTCGTCACCGCACGGGGGCGGCCGGCGCTGCTGCTCTGCGCGGAGTTGACCAGCCTGCACATCCAGCCGTCCAGTGCCAGGGTGGACACCCAGCAGATCGTCTCGCACGCGCTCTTCTCGGACGCCGCGGTCGCCGCCGTGGTCGTGCCGGGTGGTCCGGGGTACGCGTTACGCGAGGTCACCTCGGTCACCGACACCTCGACCGCCGATCACATGACCTGGGACGTCACCGATGCCGGCTTCCGGATGGGGTTGTCGCCGAAGGTGCCGCAGGTGCTGTCGAGGCACGTACGCGGGTTGGTCGACGACCTGTTGGCCCGGCACGGCGTCACCAGTTCCGAGGTGGACGGTTGGGCCGTGCACCCGGGCGGGCCGCGGATCCTCAACGTGGTGGAACGGGAGTTGGCCCTCCCTCCGGAGGGGCTGGCGGCGTCCCGGGCGACGCTCGACGAGCACGGCAACTGCTCGTCGCCCACCGTGTTGCTGATCCTGGACCGGTTGGGCCGTTCCACACCGGCGGCCCGACGCATCGTCATGCTGGCGTTCGGCCCCGGCCTCACCCTGTACGCCGCCCTGCTCGATCGACAGGAGTAAAAATCCGCCCCTGGCGGCGTTACGCTCGATGGATGGATGCGACGGCGGAGGGGCGGCTGCGCTCGGCGGTGCTGTTCGGCGCGACGGCGGCCCTCCTGGTCGCCGGTGGCTGGTGGTGGCGCTCCGCCGCGCCCGCTCCGGTGGCTCGGCCGCCCGGGACGGCGGCGACGCCTGTCGCGGGGCCCAGCGTCAGCACGCCGTTGGAGCGCGCCCTGGTCCGGGGTATTGGGGCGACCGCGCGGGTGGATGGAGAGACGGGGGCGGTCGTCCGGGCGGTGGATGCCCCGCGGGCGGTGCTCGACCCGGCCAGCGGTGAGATCATCGACATCGAGGGTGATCCGAGCTGGCTCTTCTTCCAGGGCGAGCTGCCCTCGTTCCGCGAGACGATCTGGCAGGAGCGGGCGGTGCTCGTGCCGAGACAGCGCATCGTCCGGCAGGCGGGCGGCGGCGACTCCCGCTACCTGCTGCAGTACCGGTGCACCAGGCCGGGCACCCTGTCGGTGACGGTCATCGAGGCCGAGTCGGCCGGGCCGTCCGAGATCGACTGCGACGGCACGATCACCAGCGCCGAGGTTTTCTCGCACGGCAGGCCGTTCCGGGTGTCGCTGTCGACCGGCGGGGTGCGCGAGATCGATATCGAGGCGCAACTCGTCGGCCTGCCCCGCTAGGTGTTCTGCCCTCGTGGCGTCAGCCGGCGAGGGCGCTCAGGTCGTTGCGGTAGGAGTCGACCGTCCCCAGTTCGGGCAGCACCCGGGTCACTGTGCCGGTGCGGTCGACCAGCAGTGCGGTCAGGGTGCCGGCGTGGACCGGTTGGCCCAGGAACGACCGCAGTCCGCCAGCGGGGTCGGCAAGTGCCCGGACGCCGGTGCTCGCCGGCGGCGAGGTTTCGACCCTCCGCCCTCCGGCCACGGTGATCACCGCGATTCCGGGGGGCGCCGCCGTCGCGGCCTCGTCGATCCGCTCGGGGCAGGGGCAGCCGTCGACCAGGATGATCATGGCGGGCAGCAGGCCGCGCAGCGGCACCGGCGCCTGGGCGGCGTCGACCAGGTCCAGCGCGGGCAGTGCCCGGCCGGCGACGGTCGCGGGACGCGCGTACGGGGCTGGGGTTGGTCGGTCGGTGCCCCGGCTGGCGCGGGGCCAGGCGACGGCGAGCAGGCCGGCCATCGTGGTGAGCAGAGCGACAACCAGCACCAGTAGTGGCAGGGCCAGGCGGCCGGGGCGGTCGCCGGCGGCACGGCGCAGTTCGCGACGAAGTTGGGCGGCCTCGTCGGCGAGCGCCGAGGCGTCGTCCGGAACCACGATGCGGCCCCACTCGGGCGGTAGGCCGGGCAGGCCGTCGGCTGGCCCGTGGCCCTCGGCATCCGGCTTGCCCATCGGACCTCCTGGAAGGGGCTCGAGAGCGGTGTGCGGCTCGGCCTCCAGGGTCCCGCACCAGGGGCACCTCCCGCTACACCTGGGCGCATTCTCGCCAACCGCGATACCATGGGAGAAGCGCATAGCCCTTGATCTCGACGTTCTGTTCACTAGTGCCGGGCAGTCATCCGCACGTTACGGAGCGTGTTCGAACCATTGGTTTGACCGCCTGTCAAGCTGAAGCAAGACCTCTCACAGGGCCCCTGAGCTGCGCCAACGGTCAGGACATCGGTGAGACATCGGTGCCTGAGCGTGTTACCCTAGACACAGCGAAAGGGGTTTCGAACCTATGGTTTTCAGTGTCGGCGAGACCGTTGTCTACCCCCACCACGGGGCCGCACTCATCGAGGCAATCGAGACTCGGGTCATCAAGGGCGAGCCTAAGCAATACCTCGTCCTGAGGGTCGCGCAGGGTGACCTGACGGTCCGGGTGCCGGCCGAGAACGCCGAGATCGTGGGCGTCCGTGAGGTGGTCGGCGAAGAGGGCCTCGGTAAGGTCTTCGACGTTCTGCGGGCTCCGCACACCGAGGAGCCGACCAACTGGTCGCGGCGTTACAAGGCCAACTTGGAAAAGCTGGCCTCCGGCAATCCGCTGAAGGTCGCCGAGGTCGTGCGCGACCTGTGGCGCCGGGAGCGGGAGCGGGGCCTCTCCGCTGGCGAGAAGCGGATGCTGGCCAAGGCCCGCGACATTCTCGTTGGTGAGGTCGCGCTGGCTGAGAAGAGCACCAAGGATGAGGCGGAGACGCTGCTCGACAAGGTCCTCACCGAGGCCTAGTCCGCAGAGCATCGTCGTCCCACCAAGTAGCGAAGAAACCACCGAGGACCGCGACGTGACCGCGCAGCTCAATCCGCGCGGTGACGTCGCGGTCCTCGTGCCTGCGGCGGGTGCCGGCGTACGGCTCGGCCCCGGCCGACCCAAGGCGCTGCGCCTGCTCGCCGGCGAGCCACTGTTGGTGCATGCCGTGCGTCGACTGGCCGCCGCACCGTCGGTGCACACGATCGTGGTGGCCGCGCCGGTCGCCGACGTGCAGGCCGTTCGCGAGCTGTTGGCCCCGGTCGCACCGGTGATCGTGGTGGCCGGCGGTGCGGAACGGCAGGCGTCGGTGGCCGCCGCGCTGGCCGCGGTGCCCACCGGCCCGACGATCGTGCTGGTGCACGACGCCGCCCGCGCGCTCACCCCACCCGAACTCGTCGAATCCGTCGCGGCGGCGGTTCGCGACGGGCGGGACGCGGTGATCCCGGTGCTGCCGGTCGTCGACACGATCAAAGAGGTGGGCGCCGACGAGGTGGTGCTCGGCACCGTCGACCGTTCCGCCCTGCGCGCGGTGCAGACCCCGCAGGGTTTCCGCCGGGCCGTGCTCAGCGCCGCGCACGCCGCGGCCGGCGATCCCCTCACCGACGACGCCGGGCTGGTCGAGAAGCAGGGCGTCGTGGTGAGCTGCGTGCCGGGCTCCGAGTACGCCCTGAAAGTCACCAGGCCGTTCGACCTGGCGCTGGCCGAGCACCTGCTTGCCGCCTCCGGTTGACGCGTACTCTCGGATCATGATCGTTCCCCGGGTCGCCATCGGCACCGACGTGCACGCGTTCGAGCCCGGCCGGCCCTGCTGGGTCGCGGGCCTGCTCTGGCCCGACCAGGACGGCCTCGCCGGGCACTCGGACGCCGATGTGGTCGCGCACGCCGCCTGCAACGCGCTGCTCTCCGCCGCCGGCCTCGGTGACCTCGGCTCCGCGTTCGGGGTGGACCAGCCGGAGTGGGCCGGCGCGTCCGGGGTGGCGCTGCTGACCGAAACGGCCCGCCGGGTACGCGACAGCGGCCTGGAGATCGGCAACGTGTCGGTGCAGGTGATCGGCAACCGACCCAAGATCGGCCGCCGCCGGGCAGAGGCCCAGGAGGTGCTGTCCGCTGCCGTCGGCGCCCCGGTCACCGTCTCCGCCGCGACCACCGACGGTCTTGGCTTCACCGGCCGCGAGGAAGGGCTGGCCGGCGTCGCGGTGGCCCTGGTGTACGACGCGCCGGCCGCTTAAGCTCGCCGCGATGTCCAGCGACCCAGCCCCCGACCAGTCCGCCGCCGACGGCTACCTCCAGCGGGCCCAACTTCTCGCCGAACTCGGGCGCCACGACGAGGCGGCCGGGGAGCTGGCCTACGGGTTGGCCCTGCAACCGGATGACGCGGACGCGCTCACCACGCTGGCTCGGGTGCACCTGGCCGCCGGTCGCCCGGCCGAGGCGCTCACCGCCGCCGACACGGCCGTGGCCGCCGCACCGGAGGCCCTGCCACCGCTGGTCGCCAGGGGCATGGCGCTGGCCGACCTGGAGCGCTACAGCGAGTCGGCGGCCACCGCCGACCGGATCCTCGCCCTCGGCCCGGCTGACGCGTACGCCCAGCGGAGCGCGGCGGCGCTCCTGGCGGACGCCCGCAACGGCCAGCCGGCGCTGAACGCGGCGTGGCGTGGTGTCGAACTGGCACCGGAGGAGCCGCAGGCGCACCTGGTGCTCAGCCTGGTCGCCGCCCGGCTGAACCTGTTCGACCTGGCCGAGCGGGCCTACCGGGAGGCGTTGCGGCTCGACCCGCGCGTCGCCGAGGCTGGGCACGACGTGGGTGTCCTGAGGTTGGAGCAGCGCCGCTGGTCGGAGGCGTTGGCGCACGTCGCCGAGACCGTCGCCATCAGCCCGAGTCGCATCGAGTCGCCACGGACGCTCGCGCACGGCCTGCACCGCCTGGTGCTCTACGGCGCGGGTTGGTCGCTGGTGGCGGCGGTGCTGGTGGCCTTCACGGCGTCGGCGAGCGACGGGTTGTCCCGCGCCCTGGCGGTGCTCGCCGCGCTCAGCGGGGGGAACGTGGTCTGGCAGCTCGCGGCCCGGTTGCCGGGGCTGACCCGGACCGTCCTGCCGGCCCTGCTGCACTCGGACCGGGCGATCGCGCTGGCCGTCTACGCAGTGGCGGCCGCGCCGCTGCTGCTGCTGATGTACGCCGTGGTCGGCTCCCCGTGGCCCCTGGTGCTGGCCATCGCCGTCACGGCGGTGGCCGAGTTCGCCATCTTCACCAGAACCGCCCTGCGCTAGGGCGTGTGTCAAAGTCCTCGGTCGAGCCGAGGCGGAGTCCAGACGGCGGTCCGGCAAGGCGGAGATTGGCCCGGATACCGGTGTTGTATCCGGGCCAATCTCCAACGCGGCCGGTCGTCGTCTGGGCACGCCGCAGGCCGGCCAGGGGGCTTTGACACACGCCCTATCCGCGACGCGCCCAGGTCCAGGCGTACCCCTCGTCCTCGCAGCCGCTGGCGGCGTCGCAGAGATCGAGGGGGCGGAAGGTGTCGACCATGACGGCCAGCTCGTCGAAGTAGTCGGCGCCGATGGAACGCTCGGCGGCACCGGGCTGGGGGCCGTGGGTGAAGCCGGACGGGTGCAGCGAGATCGAGCCCTGCTCGATGCCGGAGCCGCGGCGGGCCTCGTAGTTGCCGCCGGTGTAGAAGAGCATCTCGTCGGAGTCGACGTTGTGGTGGTTGTACGGCACCGGAATCGAGTCCGGGTGGTAGTCGACCTTGCGCGGCACGAACGAGCAGATGACGAAGTTGGGACCCTGGAAGGTCTGGTGCACCGGCGGGGGCTGGTGGATGCGGCCGGTGATCGGCTCGAAGTCGTGGATGGAGAACGCCCACGGGTAGAGGTGCCCGTCCCAGCCGACCACGTCGAACGGGTGCTTCGCGTAGACGTAGCGGGTCCAACCACGACGGTGGCGGACCAGCACCTCGACCTCCTCGCCGTCGACGAGCAGCGGGGCGTCGGGACCGCGGACGTCGCGCTCGCAGTACGGCGAGTGCTCCAGGAACTGGCCGCGGACGGAGAGGTAGCGCTTGGGTGGGCCGATGTGCCCGGACGCCTCGACGGCGAGCAGCCGGACGGGCTGGTCGCCGGTGGGCACCAGCCGGTGGATGGTCGAGGTGGGAATGACGACGTAGTCGCCCGCGACCGCGTCCAGCACCCCGAACGGGGACTCGACCCGCAGGGTGCCCGACTCGACGTAGAGGCAGTGGTCGCCGGTGGCGTCGCGGAACAGCGGCGAGGGCCGGTCGGCGAGTACGTACCCGATCCGGACGTCGTCGTTGGCGAGCAGGTACTGCCGGCCGAGGATGGGGTCGGACCCACCGGTGTCCAGTTTGTGGGTGCGCAGGTGGCGGGGCTTGAGCGGCAGGTTCGGTGCCCGGGTGAACGCGGGCGGGGTGAACTCGTCGGCGGCCAGGATCGCGGTGGGCGCGTGCCGGTGGTAGAGCAGGGACGAGTCGGAGGAGAAGCCCTCCTGGCCCATCAACTCCTCGGCGTAGAGGCTGCCGTCGGGTTGCCGGAACTGGGTGTGGCGCTTGCGCGGCACCTCGCCGACGCTGCGGTAATACGGCATTTCGCCTCCCGGGATGTCCCGTCCACCGGCCAGGTGCGTCCGATAATCGGACGTTGTTGTCCGTTCCTCGTAGCGTCCCGTACATTCTTGTTCCGTGTCAACGCAGGTGCCCGCACTCCTGGCCGGCCTGGTGGACGACGCCGCCGTCTTCCCGCCGGGCAGCGCCACGCTGCACGACGCCCTGGTCGCCCACCGCCAACACCGCGCCGCCTGGTACGCCGACCTGGTCGGCCCCCTGTTGATCCCCGCCTCGACCGTCTCGGCGGGCGAGCTGAGTGCTCTGGTCGACCCGGGTGAGGGCCTGGTGGTGGGCGTGATCGGTGACACCGGGGTCGGCAACCTGCCGTTCGCGCTCTCGTTCCTCGCCCCGGACGGCGTGACCGCACGGCAGGTCGAGGTGGCGGTCGCCAAGCGGGGCGAGGACCCGCTGCCCGGCATCGGCGAACTGCTGCGACTGACCGACACCATGCCGGGCGTCGAGGCCGTGTACGCCGAGCTTCCGTTGACCTTCGGCCTGATGGGCGCGCTTGACGCGATCGCCGCAGCCCGCGCCGACGGCGTGCCGATCGCCGCCAAGTTCCGCACCGGCGGACTGGCCGCCGAACTCTTCCCCACCCCGGCCGAGCTGGCCGCCGTGATCTGCGCCTGCCGGGACCGGGACCTGCCGTTCAAGCTCACCGCAGGGCTGCACCAGGCGGTCCGGCACCTCGACCCGGAGACCGGCTTCACCCACCACGGGTACGCCAACGTGCTGGCCGCGACGCTTGCCGCCGCCGCCGGCGAGAGTGTGGGCCGGGTCGCCGAGCTGCTGACCGCGCTCGACCCGCGCCCCCTGTTGGAGCGCGCGACCGCGCGGCTGCACGAACCCCGCCCGCTCTGGGTCGGCTTCGGCTCGTGCAGCATCCTGGAACCACTTACCGATCTGATCCGGCTGGGGCTGGTGAACGGGGGCTACGACGCATGACCTGGGTGACCGGCGTTGACGGTTCGCCGTACGGGGTGACGAACCTGCCGTACGGGGTCTTCCGGCGGGACGGGGGTCGGCCGCGGATCGGCGTACGGATCGGGTCCTGGGTGTTCGACCTGGCCGCGGCGGAGGCCGCGGAACTGGTGCTGGCGGCCGGTGCGTTGTGCCGACCCACCCTCAACGACTTTCTGGCGCTGGGGCGTCCGCAGTGGATCGCGGTGCGGCAGCGGATCACCGAGTTGTTGACCGACCCGGCGCACCGGGCCGACGTGGAGCCGATGCTGGCGCCCCTCGACGACGTGGAGCTGTTGCTCCCGATCGAGGTGGCCGACTACGTCGACTTCTACTCCTCCGAGCACCACGCGTCGAACGTCGGGCAGATCTTCCGCCCCGGTCAGCCGCCGCTGCTGCCGAACTGGAAGCACCTGCCGATCGGCTACCACGGGCGGGCCGGCACGGTCGTCGTCTCCGGCACGCCGGTGACCCGGCCGACCGGCCAGCGGGCGTCCGCCGAGGGACCGGTCACCGGCCCATCGGTACGCCTCGACATCGAGGCCGAGGTCGGCTTCGTGGTGGGCGTACCCAGCCGGTTGGGTGATCGGGTGTCGGTCGACGACTTCGCCGACCACGTCTTCGGGGTGGTGCTCGTCAACGACTGGTCGGCCCGGGACATCCAGGCCTGGGAGTACCAGCCCCTCGGCCCGTTCCTCGGCAAGTCGTTCGCCACCTCGGTCTCGGCCTGGGTGACGCCGCTGGACGCGCTCGGCGATGCCTTCGTGCCCGCCCCCGACCAGGACCCGCCGGTGGTCGACTACCTGCGCGACGTGCCGCACCTGGGTCTCGACCTCCGGCTGGCGGTCGAGTGGAACGGCGAGCTGGTCAGCGAGCCGCCGTTCGCCACCATGTACTGGACGCCGGCACAGCAGTTGGCCCACCTCACCGTCAACGGCGCGGCACTGCGCACCGGCGACCTGTACGCCTCCGGCACCGTCTCCGGCCCCGACCGTACGCAGGTCGGCTCGTTCCTGGAGTTGACCTGGGGTGGGGCGGAGCCGGTGACGGTGGGCGACGAGAGCCGCACCTTCCTCGCCGACGGCGACACGGTGACCATCACCGCCACCGCGCCCGGCCCGGACGGCACGACCATCGCCCTCGGCGAGGTCAGCGGCACCATTCGTCCGGCCAACTGAGCGGTCGCATTCCCTCCGTCTCGTGCACGGGACCGGTGATCGCACAGCCGGTGCGATAACCCGGCCGGGTTGGCCCGTTGATCGTCCGGATCCCGTTGCCTCGCCGCGCGATCCGAGCCGGGCTCAACCCGGCTGCCAGCGGTGGGGCGTCCATCGCACACGGAGGTAACGACGATGCACGATCTTGCGGGCGCGATCTGGCGTACCAGCAGCCGTTCCAACGACCAGGGGCTCTGCGTGGAAGTGGCGGACAACCTGGTCGACGTCCACGGTCTGGTCGCGGTCCGCGACTCCAAGGACCAGGCCGGCCCCACCCTCGCGGTCAGCCCGCCTGGGTGGACAGCCTTCATCGGCGCGATCCGGGCCGGTCGCTTCGAACACTGACCGGAGCATCGGCGCCTGTCGACGACGCCCGGTGCCGAGCAATGGTCCAATCGGACAGCGTGGCCTCCGGGAGGTGGAAAATCCGTCCCGGGGGCCCCGGCCGGCCCTTACTCCGCGTACCGTCGGGGACACGGGAGGCGGGCATGTCGACGGTGGCGGTTACCAGGTTCATCGAGGCGCACGCTGTCGATGTCTGGGGTCTGCTGACCGACCTGCCCGGCCGTGCGGCCCGGCTGACCGCCGCCGGCCCGATCGAGGTGCTCACCCCGGGTCCGTTCGGTCCGGGCACCGCCTGGCGTGAGGAGCGTGCCCAGCCCGGCGGCGGCACACTCACCGAGGAGTTCCTGGTGGTGGAGGCAGTCGCCCCGCACCGGTTGGTGCTCTGTTCCTCAGGTGCTGGCGTGGACTACCGGATCACCTGGAGTCTGCGACAGGTCCGGCGTCGCCGTCGGGGTTGCACGGCGGTCACCGTCACCCACGAGGCCGTGCCGACCGCTCCGTACGGCCGGGTGGTGGCGCTGCTGCTCGGCGGCCTCGCCGCGCGGGCGGTCGAGGTGGCGCTCGGCCGCGACCTCGCCGACCTGGCCGTGGCGGCCGGTGCCGGCGCCGTCGAAGCCGCCTGAGCGCTGGCCGATCACCTCCGTCTCCGCTTCCGCGCGTGGTCGCCGTGACCTGCGCGGGGTCCGGCCGGTTCCGCTGGGTAGGGTGCCGGGCGGAGGTGCGGCATGGGGATCCCGAGGGGCCGACGACGGCTCGCGATGGCGGTCGCGGCGCTGCTCGCGACCGTGGCCGTCGCCGTCATCGTCCACCGGGTGCTCGCGCCGGCCGAGGTGAGCACGGTGGCCCAGGCGGACTATCCGCAGGCGGCCCGACCGGCCGCCGGTGTGGTGGGTCGACTGCCGGTCGCACCGTTGATCGTGGACGGGAGGCTGCGGGTGTACGCCGCGCACCGCCAGGTCTACGCCGACCGGCCGGTCGACGGTCGGCACCGGACCACCCCGTACTGGTCGTACCGGCGCTGGCCGGCGGAGTTGACCGGGGTGGTGGCCAGCGGCCGGACGGTGGTCAGCCGCTGGTCCGACGGGCAACTGGTCGCGCTGGACGCGCCGACCGGGCGGGTGCTCTGGAGGGCCGACGGCCCGGAGCCCGCGGAGAGCGATGCGGTGGTACGCCGTACCGGTGCGGCCATCGTCTGGGACCCGCGCGGGCTTCACCTCGCCGACCTCGCGGACGGCCGCACGGTGGTGGTGGTCAGCGGGGACGCCGAGGCGCGCGGGGTCGAGGTGAGCGGCGGTCGGCAACTCTGGCGGGTCGTGCTGCCCGGCCGGTGCCGCAGCGACGTCGGCACCACGGTCGGCGGACAGCTGATCGGTCTGGACCGGTGCGCCGGACCCGCGACTGTCGAGTTCCGGGACGCGGCGACCGGTGCGGTGCGCGAACGGTGGCGACCGCCGGGTGGGTCCGACGAGTTGGTGGTGACTCCGCTCGGTTGTCGTACCGGTCGGTCGGACTGCCCGGCTCTGCGCACGGCGGGACCGGGCGACGCGGCCGGCCGGGGTTGGCTGGTCGGTGTCGGCGAGCCGATCGCTGCCCCCGCGCTCGATCCGGCCGGGGCAACCGTGGTGGGTGAGCAGGCCGTGGTGGTGCTCGACGGAGTGGTGGTGGGTCGGTCGGCGCGTACGGGCGCGGAGTTGTGGCGGTCCGCCGACCTCGGTGCGGCACGGGTCCTGGCCGCGCAGCCTGGTCGGGTGCACCTGCTGACCGACGCCAACGAGCTGGTGACGCTGGACCCGGCGACCGGTGGGCGGCTGTCCCGCTTCTCGCTCAACGTCGGACGGGACGGGACGGGCTGGGTGCCCGGGGCGGTGGGGGCGGTGGGCGGCTATGTCGCGGTGGAACGACTCCGCAGGCCGGTCGATCCTGCCGCTGACGACCGGCGCTACTACCTGACGGCGGAAGCGGTGATCCTGGCCGCCACCTGATCGTGGTGTCTCCGGCACCCGCAGAGCTGAACCCTTCATACCCTTTGTTGGTCAAAGGTATGTTTTTCACGGTTCAGGTTTCCTCGGGAAGGGTCGGCGCATGGGCAGGACAGCAGCCAACTACCTCGTGGGTGGCGCACTCGCCGCCGCGGCGAGTCTCGCGCTGGCGCTTCCGCCGGTGCTCAACGCCGATCCCGCGTCGGCGCGCGGGTTCGGTGCCGCCCGGGTCGCGCCCTCGGCGGACACCGGCGTCACCTTCGAGATCCTGCCGGCGTCACCGACGCCCACGCCGACACAACCCCCGCCGCCCACGCCCACCCCCACGCAACCCACGCCGGCACCACCCCAGCCGACGCCCAGCCACGGCGGCCGACTGCCGGTCACCGGTTCCGGCGGGTCGACGTTGCTGCTCACCGGGCTGGGCGTGACCCTGCTGATCGTCGGTGGGTTCGCCGCCCGCCGCAGGCGGGCCTGACGTCCGCCTGCCGTCGGTGCGTCACCCGGCCGCCGTGTGGTGTCAGCGTCCGGCCGGGACCCGCTCCCGTGGCCTGCCGGTGGGGGGTCGACGGGACTGGCGAGAGCGGCGGACCAGCACCGCGAGGCCGGCGAGGAGCAGTAGGCCGGCGACGGCCGCCGTCACGGTCCAGCCGGATGTCATCCGGGAGATGACGTTGCCCCGCTTGCCCACCTGACCCGCGTCGGGAAACTCGATCTGCGCGCTGATGCTGCGCTTCACCAGCCCGCTCTCCAGTTTCACCTCGATCTTCCAGGGCCCGTTCGGCAAGGCGGCCGGCAGCCGGGCGATGACCTGCCCGGAGCCACCCGGCGGTAGCGTGATGCCCTGCCCGACCTGGAAGGGGCCGGCTCGGCTGCCGGCTGGTCCGTCGCTGAGGGTGACCGAGCCGGTCAGGTCGATGGCGCGGCCGCCGGTGTTGGTGACCTGGGCGGTCACCGAGGGCTCACCCGCGGGGCTGCGGGCCGGGCGAAGCTCGCCGATCGAGAAGTCCGAGACTGGCTCGCCACCGGGTCCGACGTCGAGGTACATGCGAACGCCGACCCGGTGGATCTGGATGACCTCCCCGCCGGCCCGGGGCGCGGAGGTTGCGGACGCCCAGATCACGCCGTACCGCTCGCCCCGCGAGGCGGCTGCCGGCACCGCGACGGTCGCCAGGACCCGGGCCTCACCCCACGCCTCCACCTCGACGGTCGACGTGTCGAGGGTGATCCAGGAGGTCAGCTCGTTGGACGCGCGGCCCTCACCGAACGTGAACTCCGAACCCCGCACGCTCGCCGCCGCCGCGTACACGTCGATGCGGCGGGCCTCGTCGGTGCGATTGCTGATCAGCAGTTGCCGTTTGACGGTGGTGCCCGGCGGCAGGTGATCGACGATGTAGCGCAACGCCCGGGGGTCGTCGCGGCGGTTGCTCGGGGCCTCCAACAGCCGGATTCCGAGGCGGTCGTCGGCGTCTGGCTCGGCCGCGCCGGCCCGGGTCGACAGACCCGGACCGGCGAGGACGAGCAGCGCCAGCGCGACCGCGACGGTCGACCGGCCGTGGCGGCTAGGCCACCGAATGCGTCACCGTCCCGGTGTAGACGCCCGCGATGCTGTCGAGGGGCACGTTGACGACCAGGGTGGGGTTCCAGGTCGCCGTGTTGCCACCCGTGCCGCCCCCGTGGGTGAACGCGGTGAGCGGGGTGACGCTGCTCAGTGGTGCGGCGGCGCCGGCGTTGGCCTGACCGGGCGTGAAGGTGCCGGTGCCGGTGGTCGCGGTGGCCGGGCCGGACCAGTAGTTGATCTCCTCTGGAAGGACCGTCTCGGGAGGACTGCCGCCGCCGGTCTGGAAGACGCTCGCGGTCACCGAGGCGACCCAGGAGGCGTCCGTCGCTCCCCGGGAGTCGGTGACCGTGACCGGGCCGAGTTGGCCGGTGATGGTGCCCCCGGGCGCGCCGGTGCCCAGGTCGGCGGTGGCCGGCGCGTCGATGTCGAGGGTGCCGGCGAGCACCTCGAAGGTGACGGTGGTGGTGTCTGTCGGCGCGGCGGTGGCCGGTGCGGCGAGGAAGCCCACCATCGCGGCGGCGGCCACCCCGGCGAGACAGATCTTGGCAGTACGCACTGTTTGTTACCCCGTTTTCTCGAAGTGAGCCGGTGTGATTCCTCGACACAACCAGCTACTTCGGAAGATAGGGCAGTAAGCGGACTTAAGCGGACAAACAGAGCTTATGACCCGATTGAGTCAGGTCAGTGCCGACTCCGCGGCGGCCAGGAACGCGTCGTTCTCGGCCGGGGTGCCGATGGTGACCCGGACCCCGTCCCCGGCGAACGGTCGCACGATCACCCCGCGTGCCTCGCACGCCTTGCCGAACGCCACGGCCCGCTCGCCCAGCGGCAGCCAGACGAAGTTGGCCTGGCTCGTCGGCACCTCGGGCACGAACTTGCGCAGCGCCTCGGTGACCCGGTCCCGCTCGGCGACGACCAGGGCGCAGCGACGCTCCATCTCCGTCACCTGACCCAGCGCGGCGAGCGCTCCGGCCTGGGCCGCCGTGCTGCTGGAGAACGGGGTCGCCACCTTGCGGATGGCCGCGGCCACCACCGGCTGGGCAACCAGCCAACCCATCCGCAGGCCGGCCAGACCCCACGCCTTGGACAAAGTGCGCAACACCGCCACGTTCGGTCGGTCCAGGTAGTCGAGACCGTCCGGCACCTCCGCGTCGGTGACGAACTCCCGGTACGCCTCGTCGATCACCACCAGCACGTCGTCCGGCACCGCGTCGAGGAACCGGTCCAACTCGGCCCGGCGCACGGCCGTACCGGTGGGGTTGTTCGGGTTGCAGACGAAGATCACCCGGGTCCGTTCGGTCACCGCCGCGGCCATCGCCGCCAGGTCGTGCCCGTGCCCGGCGTCGTTGGGCACCCGCACGCTCGTCGCGCCGCTGGTCGCCACGATGATCGGGTACGCCTCGAAGGACCGCCACGAGTACAGCACCTCGTCGCCGGGCAGGCAGGTGGCCCGCACCAGGTGCTCGGCGAGCGCCACGGACCCGCAGCCGGTGGCGATCCGGTCGGCGTGCACCCCGTACCGCTCGGCCAGCGCGTCCCGCAGCGCGACCACGCCCATGTCCGGGTAGCGGTGCGAGGTGGTGATCGCCTCGGTGACCGCCTCCACCACGCCCGGCAGCGGCCCGTACGGCACCTCGTTGCTGGCCAGCTTGATGGCCTCCGGCAGGCCCAACTCCCGGGCCAGGTCGGCGGGACTGCGGCCCGGCACGTAGTTGGGTAGCGCGTCCAGGTCGGCGCGGGTCAGCCGCAGCGCCGGCTGGTGACGTCCGGAGTCGGTCATGGGGTGTCTCCCGGGGGCTGGTTACGGTCGTTCGAGGGGGTGGAAGCGACGCCGTGCGGAACTTCGACGACGACTGTCTGCGCGCGCTTGTCGTGCAGCGCCTGGCGCAGCGGGTGGTCGAAGAGCGGCGAGAGGGCGTCGACGAGTTGCAGCACCAGACCGATTCCGGCGCAGTACCAGAACAGCGTCGGCAGACCCAGCAGACTCCACCGGCTCAGCGACCGAACCATGCCCAGCGGCTGGTCAGCGGCGATCGGCACCGCTCGGATCCGCATCAGCCGCTTGCCGACGGTCTGCCCGTTGGCGGCCATGGCCGGCACCTCGTACGCCAGCCAGAGCGCCGCGGCGATCAGCAGGATCACCAGCAGGAGCGAGTTGGCCTGCTCGCCGGGCAACGGCAGGCCCTCCGCGGAGGTCTCGCCCCGCTCCGCCCGCCGGAAGATCTCCCGCCAGTACGGGGCCCACTCCTGCGCCCAACGCCAGACGAACCAGCCGTTGGCCACGATGTTCAGCGCGAAGACGATGCCGAAGTCGATCAGCCGAGCAACGAACCGGCGGCCGTAACCGGCCAGCACGAAGCCGTGCGGACGTGGCTCGGGCGGTCGCATCGACCAACCGGGGTGCCCAGGCGGCGGCGCCCAGCCAGGTTGGCCACCGGGAGGCACCCAGCCCGGCGGACCGCCCTGCGGACCCCAACCAGGAGGGCCGGCAGCCGGTCCCGAGCCTGGGTCGGCGCCCGACTGCGGGCCGTACCCCGGTGGGGGGCCGTACCCCGGTGGCGGGCCGTACCCCGGTGGGGGACCCGGTTGCGGCGGCCCGCCGGAGACGACGGTCGCCGGGTCCGGGGTGCCCGACGCCGCGGGCGCGACCGGGGTGACCGGCGCGGGCGGCGGCTCGACCGGCGGAGGGCCGTCCGGCGGAACGGCGTCGACGGGAATGGGCGCGCCGAGCCACCCCTCGCCGTCCCAGTAACGCCTGGTGTCGGTGTCGGCCGGGTCCACGTACCAGCCGGGTTGAACGCTCACGCCGCCGCTCCGCTTCGCTGCGCGCCGGCGCGAGGCGCCACGCTCCTGAGCCTGCTGGTTCGCTCACTGCGCTCGCTCACGCCGCCGCTCCGCTTCGCTGCCTGCTGTTTCGGTCGTTGCGCTCGCTCACGAGGACACCTTAACGACGACCGTGTCGGCGAACTTGTCGTGGAGGCACTGCTGCCACGGCTTGTCCCAGAGCTGCCACAACCCGTCGACGTAGGCACCCCCCGGGACCAACGAACCCCCCAGGTACTGCACGAGCCAGCGCCGGCCGGCCATCCGTCGGTCCAGCGTGCGGCTCGGGTCGATCGGCACCACGCGCAGATTCAGCACCTTCTTGCCGAGCGTCTGACCACCGCGCTTGAGGTACTCCACGTGGTAGAGCCAGTAGAGCCCGAGCGTCACGACGAGGAGCCCGAGCTGCAGCAGCAGGATCGGCAGGAGGAACTCGACGAAGAAGGTCGCCGTGTCGGGTTCCACAAGTGAGCCGTCCGGGTGGGTCCGGGTCATCTCGGTGAACATCCGCCACCAGAGGATGAAGAAGACCGGCAGGAACAGCACCAGCGACACGGCGCTGACCAGCGCCGTGTCGATCAACCAGGCCAGCAGCCGGTCGGCGAAACTCGCGAGCGGCTGACCGCCCGGGCTCAGCGGCGGAGGCAGCGGGCCGGGTGGTCCGGCGTGCCACGGTGGCGGGGCGTAGCCGGGTGGGGCGTACTGCGGCGGCGCCGCGTACCCGTGGGGGTGTGGTCCGGGCGGCGGCGCTACGCCGCCGGCGGCGGGCTGAGGCCCACCGACCGGCGGCGTCGGGTACGACGGAGGCTGCGTCACGCCCGCAAGTGTTACAGGTTGCCGCGGGCTTCCTGCTCCCGCTCGATCGCCTGGAACAGCGCCTTGAAGTTGCCCTTGCCGAAACCGAGCGAGCCGTGCCGCTCGATCAGCTCGAAGAAGACCGTGGGACGGTCCTGCACCGGCTTGGTGAAGATCTGGAGCAGGTAGCCGTCCTCGTCCCGGTCGACCAGGATCTTGCGGGCCTTCAGCTCCTCGATCGGCACCCGCACCTTGCCGATGCGGGCGCGCAGCTCGGGATCCTCGTAGTACGAGTCCGGCGTGTCCAGGAACTCCACGCCGGCGGCCCGCATCGCGTCGACGCTGGCCAGGATGTCGTTGGTGGCGACGGCGATGTGCTGCGCCCCGGGGCCCTGGTAGAACTCCAGGTACTCGTCGATCTGGGACTTCTTGCGGGCGATCGCCGGCTCGTTGAGCGGGAACTTCACCTTGCGGGTGCCGTTCGCGACGACCTTGCTCATCAGCGCCGAGTAGTCGGTGGCGATGTCGTCGCCGACGAACTCCGCCATGTTGGAGAAGCCCATGACCCGCTTGTAGAACTCGACCCACTCGTCCATCCGGCCCAGCTCCACGTTGCCGACCACGTGGTCGACGGCCTGGAAGAAGCGCTTCGGCTGGATGCCGGCGGCGATCATCGGCTGCCGGTCCACGATCGGGCCGCGAGCGGCGAAGCCGGGCAGGAACGGGCCGGTGTAGCGGGACCTGTCGACGAGCGTGTGCCGGGTGTCGCCGTACGCGGCGATGGCGGCCATCCGGACCGTGCCGTGCTCGTCGGTCACCTCGTGCGGCTCCACGACGCTGGCGGCGCCCTGCGCGATGGCGTGCGCGTACGCGGCGTCCACGTCCGGGACCTCCAGCGCGATGTCGCTGATCCCGTCGCTGTGCTTCGCCACGTGCTCGGCGCCGTCGGCGTCCGGGCGCACCGCGCCGGTCAGCACGAACCGGGCCGAGCCGCTGGTCAGCACGTACTGGGCGTGGTCCCGGTAACCCTGCTCGGGGCCGCGGTACGCCACGCAGGTCATGCCGAACGCGGTGGAGTAGTAGTGCGCGGCCTGCTTGGCGTTGCCGACCAGGAAGTGCACGTGGTCGAGGCCCCGGACCGGGAACGGGTCGTGGCTGATGTCGTGGTCGACAGCGCCGACGAGCCGGTCGATGTCGACGTCCTCGGTCGACTGGGGTCGGTCGATCGCCTGGGTCATGATGGCCTCCCTCGCGTACCGGCCGGCCTCGTGGGCCGGTTGTGACCGAAGGATCGCGGTGCGGGCATCGGCTGGGCAACTGTCCGGGTAAATGCTGGTCAGGTTGCGCATTCGGTATGGTCTGGGTCCATGAATGGTGAGCAGAATGTACAGCTCGACGTCCTCGACGTTCGCTTGATCGAACTGCTCGCCCAGGAGCCCCGGATCGGGGTGCTGGAGTGCTCCCGCCGGCTCGGGGTTGCCCGGGGCACCGTGCAGGCCCGGCTGGACAAGCTCGTCGAGCGGCGGGTCATCGTGGGCTTCGGCCCGGAGATCGCACCGGCCGCGATCGGGTTCGGGGTGACCAGCTTCGTCACCCTGGAGATCAGCCAGCGGCACGGCCACGACCCGGTCACCGCCCACCTCGCCGCCATCCCCGAGGTGCTGGAGGCGCACACCATCACCGGCTCCAGCGACCTGCTCTGCCGGATCGTGGCCCGCTCCAACACCGACCTGCAACGGGTCATCGACCAGATCGTCTCGTCCGCCGGCATCACCCGGGCCTCGACGATCATCGCGTTGGCCGAGCAGATCCCCTATCGCACGCTGCCGCTGGTGCGCAGCGCCGTGCGGGCGTCCTCGTAACACCTTCGCGCGCAGAAAGCGCGGCGACACGGCGGCGCGGGCGTACGGAAGATCCGTGATCGTGGCTACGGTGTGCGGGTGGCGAAGGGGAGCGTGCGCGGCGGGCTGCTGCTCGGCCTCGCCGTGGTCGTCGCGCTCGCCGCGACCGGCGTGTGGAATCCCTTCCCCGGCCTGTGGGACTGGGTGGACCGCAGCGAACCCATCTCCGAGCCGGACGTGGTCTGGCAGCAACGGATCGGCGGCACACCGCGCAGCGTGACCATCGCCGGCGACGCCGTCGTGGTCGAGCAGCGCACCCGGGTGGAGGCCCGCAGCCTCGCCACCGGCGCGCAGCTCTGGGAACGCAAGGCGGACTGGTCGGCGGTCGCGGGCGGCGACCGGGACGCGGTCGTCGCCGTGGGCAAGCTCCTGGTCAAGGGGTACGAGCTGCTCGACCCGGTGACCGGGGCGACCCGGCGACGTGACGGCGACGCGGTGGCCGTCTGGACGTACCGCAACCTGCTCCTCGACGCCCGCTGCACGGAAGCCACCGACTGCACCCTGAGCGCCTGGGACCCACGCGGCACCGCGCCACTCTGGACAGCCTTCCTGCCCGGGGTGCACAGCGGCCTGCTCGCCGACAACCCGGGTCTGCGCGGCACCCGCCGGCTCACCGCCACCCGGGTCGACGACGGGGTGGCCGGGGCGGAACGAGCGCCACCACTGCTCGGCTTCCCGGTGGACGGTCGGGTGCACGTCGTCGACACCGCCACCGGTCGCGTGTTGCAGAACGTCGAACCTGGGCGGGACGAGCGGCTGTCCGTGGTGGGCGGCCGGATGCTGCGGATCGCCGCCCGATCCCAGGACGGCACCTGTTACTTCGCCATCTCCGCCCGGGACCCGGCGACCGGGCAGGAGGCCTGGCAGCGGGCCGGGGTCAACCTGCGGACCGCCGACAGTGCCGGCTGCGTGCAGCGCGAAGACCCGCAGGGTGCGCGGAACGTGCTGATCGGTGTCGGCCCGGACAGCCGCGAGGCCGTCGTCGACGGGTACGACGGTCGGCTGCTCTGGGTCGGCGAAGCGGGCACCAAGCTGATCGCCGTCGACGACCGCTACGCGGTGTTCCGCGCCGCCGACAAACGTTCCGTGGTCGCCCGTCAGCTCGGCACCGACCGGGTGCTGTGGACGCGGCCCGCCAGCGGCAAGGCCGGTGCCGCGCTGACCCCGTACGCGGCGGTGGTCGCGGACGAGAAGCCGTCCCGGTTGGCCGCGGTCGACCCGCGCAACGGCCGGGAGTTGGCAGTGCTGCGCACCTCGGCGAACGCCCTCGCGGTCGGGTCGCAGGGCATGATCATTGGTGAGGGACGTGAGATCGGCTACGTCCGCTTCGGCGCTGGCGGGGGCACACCGGCCCGCCCGCCCGGCGACGGCGGGACCCCCGGTCCGGGCGGCACCGGCCCCGGCGCGCCGAACAACGGCGACTGCGGACCGAAGGGGGAACTCTGCCCCGAACCGGACGGCGGCAAGGACGGCTGAGGGCCTGGTCGTCCGATCGCTGAGCGGGCGGCGGGACCGCGGGATGAGAGCGGCGTCCCAGGACCCGCCCGGCGGGTGGGAGTGATCGACCGGTCTGCCCTAGGCTTGCCGCTCATGAGCAGTGCCGCCGCATTCTCGTACGCCCCCCTGCTGCCGACCGGCCCCGACCAGACGGACTATCGCCTGGTCACCGACGAGGGCGTCGACGTCGTACACGGCCCGGGAGGCCGCCGGTTCCTCACCGTGGAGCCGTCCGCGCTCACCGCGCTGACCGCCGAGGCGATGCACGACATCGCGCACTACCTCCGCCCTGCGCACCTGGCCCAGCTCCGGGCGATCATCGACGACCCGGCCGCCTCGCCGAACGATCGGTTCGTCGCGCTGGACCTGCTGCGCAACGCCAACATCGCCGCCGGCGGGGTGCTGCCGATGTGCCAGGACACCGGCACCGCGATCGTGATGGGCAAGCGCGGCCGGCACGTGCTCACCGACGGCGCCGACGCCGAGGCCATCTCCCGGGGCGTCTACCAGGCCTACACGAAGCTCAACCTGCGGTACTCCCAACTCGCCCCGCTGACCATGTGGGACGAACGCAACACCGGCAGCAACCTGCCGGCCCAGGTCGAGTTGTACGCCGAGGACCCGGACGGGCACCCCGACGCGTACAAGTTCCTGTTCATGGCCAAGGGTGGCGGCTCGGCCAACAAGTCGTACCTGTACCAGGAGACCAAGGCGCTGCTCAACCCGACGCGGATGATGCAGTTCCTGGAGGAGAAGCTGCGGCTGATCGGCACCGCCGCCTGCCCGCCGTACCACCTGGCCATCGTCATCGGCGGCACCTCCGCCGAGTACGCCCTGAAGACCGCGAAGTACGCCAGCGCGAAGTATCTCGACGCGCTGCCGACCTCCGGCTCGATGAGCGCGCACGGCTTCCGTGACCTGGAGCTGGAGGCGGAGGTGTTGGAGCTGACCCGCAACTTCGGCATCGGCGCGCAGTTCGGCGGCCGGTACTTCTGCCACGACGTACGGGTGGTCCGGCTGCCCCGGCACGGCGCGTCCTGCCCGGTGGCGATCGCCGTCTCCTGTTCGGCGGACCGGCAGGCGGTTGCGAAGATCACCCCGTCGGGCGTGTGGCTGGAACGACTCGAAACCGACCCGGCGCGGTTCCTGCCCGATGTCACCGACGACGCGCTCGACGCCGAACTGGTCGTCCGGGTCGACCTGAACCGGCCGATGGACGAGATCCGCGCCGAGCTGTCCAAGTACCCGGTGAAGACCCGGCTGTCGCTGTCCGGCCCGCTCGTGGTGGCCCGGGACATCGCGCACGCCAAGATCGCCGAGCGGCTGGACGCCGGTGAGCCGATGCCGCAGTACCTTCGCGACCACGCCGTCTACTACGCCGGGCCGGCGAAGACCCCCGAGGGCTACGCTTCCGGCTCCTTCGGTCCGACCACTGCCGGCCGGATGGACGCCTACGTGGAGAAGTTCCAGGCCGCGGGCGGTTCCCAGGTGATGCTCGCCAAGGGCAACCGGTCCGGCCAGGTGACCCGTTCCTGCCAGCAGCACGGCGGCTTCTACCTCGGCTCGATCGGCGGCCCCGCGGCCCGCCTCGCCCAGGACTGCATCAAGCACGTCGAGGTCCTCGAATACGCGGAGCTGGGCATGGAGGCGGTCTGGAAGATCGAGGTGGAGGACTTCCCCGCCTTCATCGTTGTCGACGACAAGGGCAACGACTTCTTCGCCGAGGTCACCAAGCCGGTGCTCACCGTCGGCCGCCGCTGACCCCACCGGCACGGCAAGGGGCGTCGAGCGAATCCGCTCGACGCCCCTTCTGTCGCCCGTGCTGTAACCGACATCGGTGCGCCCGCCCCACCGTGGGGCAGCGGGGCGTGCGCACCGCCCCCGTCGGATGCCGTCACCGACAACTCGGGAGTGAGTGTCCGATGGACCGCTGCCGATCCGCTCTCACATCGCTATCGCCTGACTGAGCCGATCTGTCACCGCCGGACTACGCTGCTGAAAGTCGGGCCACTGAGGCGGGGGAGCAGATGCGGTTCGGGATCCTGGGGCCTCTGCGGGTCGGCGGTGGCGAGAGCACTGTCACCGCTGGTCGAGACCGGATCGTGCTCGCCATGCTGCTGTTGCGGGCCGGCCGGCTCGTGCCTGTCGAAGAGCTGGTCGACGCGGTGTGGGAGGAACGCCCCCCGGCCACCGCCCGGGCCCAGTTGCAGACCTGTGTGTCGCGGTTGCGACGCCGGTTCGCCGAGCTTGGGCTGGCACCGGAGGCCATCGTCACCGATCCGGCGGGGTACGGCGTCCGCACCGGGCCGGACGACCTGGACGTCGAGGTCTTCGCCCGGGGTGTGGAGACGGCCCGGGCCAGCGCGGAGGCCGGTCGCCTGGACGACGCGCGGACGGAATACCGCGGTGCCCTGGCGCTCTGGCGAGGACCGGCGCTCGGCGGTATCCCGAGCCGGAGCATCCGCCGCCGCGCGCAGGCCCTCGACGAGCAGCGCCTGACCGCGGTGGAGGAGTGCGTCGACGTCGAGTTGCGTCTCGGCCGAGGCGCCGAGTTGATCGACGAACTCGCCGAGAGCATCGACCAGCATCCGCTGCGAGAGCGACTGCGCGGCCAACTGATGCTCGCCCTCTCCTCGGTCGGTCGACAGGCCGACGCGCTCGCGGTCTACCGGGAGGGTCGGCGGTTCTACGCCGACGAACTGGGCATCGAGCCGGGCGCCGAGCTCCAGAAGCTGCATCAACGCGTACTCGCCGGCGATCTTGTCCTGGCCGGTCGGGCGTCGTCGCCGATCCAGCCGGTCCGCTCGCTGCCCCGGGCGATCGGCGACTTCACCGGTCGGCAGCAGACGCTGGCCCGCCTCCGGAAGGACGTGGAGGCCGGCGCGCGAATCCAACTCATCGACGGAATGGCCGGCAGCGGCAAGACCACCCTCGCGGTGCACGTCGCCACCGCGCTGGCCGACGACTACCCGGACGCCCAGCTCTACATCGACCTGCACGGGCACAGTGAGCGCACCCCACTGACACCGGCCGCGGCGGTGGCCACGCTGCTGCGGCAGCTCGGCCTGCCCGCCGAGCGGGTGCCGACGAACCAGGACGACCGGTTGGCGCTCTGGCGCACCGAGTTGGCCGGCCGACGGGCACTGCTGGTGCTGGACAACGCGGCCACCGCCGACCAGGTGACACCCCTGCTGCCCAACGGCTCGCGCTGCCTGGTCCTGATCACCAGCCGTCGCCGGTTGGTCGGGGTGGACGAGGGGCGACCGTCGTCGTTGCCCGTGCTCGACACGGACGAGGCGATCGAGCTGCTCGGCCACGTGGTCGGCGTCGACCGGGTGGCGGCCGAGCCGGAGGCGGCCACCGAGGTCGTCCGCCGTTGCGGCCACCTGCCACTCGCCATCCGGCTGGCCGGTGCCCGACTGGCGCACCGGCCCCGTTGGCGCATCGCCGACCTGGCCGAGCGGCTGACGAGCCGACCCGATCCGTTGGCCGAGTTCGAGGCGGGCGAGCGGTCCGTCGGTCGGGCCTTCGCCCTGTCGTACGCCCAGGTGTCACCGGTGGCGCAGCGTGCGTTCCGGCTGCTCGGCCTGCACCCGGGGGTACGGTTCGACAACTCGGTCGCCGCCGTCCTCGCCGAGCTGCCCCTGCCCGACGCCCAGGATCTGCTCGACGAGTTGGTCGACGCGAACCTGGTCGAGGAGGCCGAGCCGGGTCGGTACCGGTTGCACGACCTGGTCCGGGAGTACGCGCGGACCCTGGTGTCCGAGCCGGGCCGGGAAGTCGAGCGGCGGCACGGGATCGAACGGCTGCTCGACCACCACCTGCACGTCGCCACGGCGATCGCCCGCAAGAAGGAGCTCTCCTCGCTCCACTCGCTGATCGTGGTGGCGGAACCGCTCCGCCCCGACCTGGTCGCGCTCGTCGCCGCGCAGGGCCAGGCCTGGCTCGACGAGAACCTGGCCGTGTGGACCGCCCTGGTCCGGCTGGCGGAGACCGAGGCATTCCTTGGCTACTGCTGGCAGTTGACGAGGGCGTGCTGGTACGCCCAGTTCGAGGGCGGTCGGCTGGACGAGCTGATCGAGACACACACCATCGGCCTGCGCGCCGCCGAGGCGCTGGGCGACGACCGGGCAGTGGCGACGATGCTCAACTATCTGGCCTCGGCCCACTACCGACTGGGCAATTTTCCCGAGTCGATCCGGGTCATGGAGAGGTCGCTCGAAATCTTCCGCCGGCTGGGTCTGCGCAGCGGGTTCCGCAACTCGCTCGGCAACCTGGGCAGCTCGTACGCCGCCAACTTCGAGTTCCGCCGCGCCCGGGAGTGCTTCGACGAGGCCCGCGCGGTGGCGACGCGGATGCGCGACAAGGAGGCGCTGACGAACGAACTCAACAACCTGTCGATGACCCTGCTGCTGTGGGGACGGCACGACGAGGCGCTGCGCATGGCTCGACGGCACCTGAGCATCGCTCGCGAGGTCGGCGACCCGCGCCGGCTCGGCAACGCCCTCGGGCATCTCGGGATGATCCGGCATCGGATGGGTGACGTGGGACCGGCCAGCCGGTTGCTGCGGGTGGCCCTGCGTTTCAAGCGGCAGATGGGCAACCGGTTCGGTGAGGGTGAGGTGTTGAACGAGATCGGGATGATCGAACGGGAGGCCGGGCGCCCGGAGAAAGCCGCCGACCTGCACCGCGCGGCACTCGTCGCGATGACCGAGGTGGGGGACCGCGTCGCCCAGTGCGGCTCGCGCAACCTGCTGGCCCGGGCCATCCTGGACCAGGGGGACGTGACGAGCGCACTCGACCTGCATCGCCGGGTGCTCGCCGATGCCACCGGGCTGGGAGCCCGTAACGAGCAGGGCCGGGCGCTGGCAGGCATCGCCCGGTGCCTGCTGCCGACCGACCCGGCGGCGGCGCGCGCACACCTGACCCGGGCGCTGTTCCTGTTTCGGCAGATCGAGTCGCCGGACCAGCACGAGGTGGCCAGCCTGCTCGCCGAGTTGGGCTGACGGATCATCTGCGAGTCGGCGACGGGCGCGGCAGGATGGTAAGTGTGACGACTCCAGAGGCGACCGGTTACCGGATCGAACGCGACTCGATGGGCGAGGTGGAGGTGCCCGCCGAGGCGCTGTGGCGGGCACAGACCCAGCGTGCGGTACAGAATTTCCCAATCTCCGGCCGCGGCATCGAGCCGGCCCAGATCAAGGCCCTCGCCCAGATCAAGGGCGCGGCGGCCGAGGTCAACGGCGAGTTGGGCGTGATCGAGGCCAACGTGGCCGCCGCCATCGCCGCGGCCGCCGCGCACGTGGCCGATGGCGGTTACGACGACCAGTTCCCGGTGGACGTGTTCCAGACCGGATCGGGCACCTCGTCGAACATGAACGCCAACGAGGTGATCGCCACGCTCGCGGGCCGGGAACTGGGCTCACCGGTACACCCGAACGATCACGTCAACGCCTCCCAGTCGAGCAACGACGTCTTCCCGTCCTCGATCCACCTGGCCGCCACGCAGTTCATCGTGGAGGATCTGCTGCCGTCGCTGGGCCACCTGGCCTCGGCTCTGGAGGCCAAGGCGGCGGAGTTCGAGACCGTGGTCAAGGCCGGGCGCACCCACCTGATGGACGCCACCCCGGTCACCCTGGGCCAGGAGTTCGGTGGGTACGCCGCCCAGGTTCGCTACGGCATGGACCGGCTGGAGGGCGCGTTGCCCCGACTGGCCGAGCTGCCACTGGGTGGCACCGCAGTCGGCACCGGGATCAACACCCCGCTCGGCTTCGCCGCCGCCGTGATCGGCAAGCTACGTGAGTCGACGGGGCTGCCCCTGTCCGAGGCGCGCAACCACTTCGAGGCGCAGGGTGCCCGGGACGCCCTGGTGGAGACGTCGGGGCAACTGCGGACCGTGGCGGTCGGTCTTTACAAGATCGCCAACGACATCCGGTGGATGGGTTCCGGTCCGCGTGCCGGCCTCCGCGAACTGCGTATCCCCGATCTCCAGCCCGGCTCGTCGATCATGCCCGGCAAGGTCAACCCGGTGGTCGCCGAGGCGATGCGGCAGGTGTGCGCACAGGTGATCGGCAACGACGCGACGGTCGGCTTCGCCGGCTCCCAGGGCGACTTCGAGCTGAACGTGATGCTCCCCGTGATGGGCCGCAACCTGCTGGAGTCGATCCGGCTGCTCTCCGCGGTGAGCCGACTGTTCGCCGACCGGCTGGTGGTCGGCCTGGTCGCGGACGCCGAGGTCTGCCTGGCGTACGCCGAAGGCTCACCGTCGATCGTCACCCCGCTCAACCGCTACCTGGGGTACGACGAGGCCGCCTCGATCGCCAAGGAGGCGCTGGCCAAGCAGACCTCGATCCGCGAGGTGGTGATCTCCCGGGGGCACGTCGACTCCGGCAAGCTCACCGAGACCCAACTCGACGAGACGCTTGACCTGCTCCGGATGACCCACCCCTGACCTCCGGCCGGTCCGGCTCAGCGGGCGTCGCGTGGCCTGGCCCAGCCGAGGAAGCGGGTGAAGAGCGCCGCCGGGTCCGGGCCGTCGTACGGGTTGAGTCGGTACAGGTCCGCAGCCGCCTCGTGCAGGACCGCGCACAGGTAGACGCTCAACCCGACCCGGTCGTGGGCGTACTCCTGGCGGAGGGTGAGCCGTGCGACCGGGCACGGCCAGGGTGCGGCGCAGACCCGGCACAGCCAGAGCGGGCGCAGGGCCAGGTGCGGTCGACGTGGAGTCGCGGCAGTCGTGGCGCGGTCGTCCGGGGCGGTCCGGGACATGCTGAGGCCCTCCTTGTCGGGCTGTGCCGGGGCGGGCCAAGATCGCGCTCGCTCCTGGATGTGGTTGCTCCCGCACCTCAGGACCCCACTGCTTCCACGATCGAGCACGATCTTGCGGGTCGGTCGGGGTGGACGGCGTGATTGGGGTCTGGGAGGTGGGACCGCCCGGCACGGGGGAGCGGGCGGTCCCGTGCGGCGCCGACTGGCCCGGGGGACGGGGAGCGGCGTCGCACTTCACAGTCTGGTGATCAGACGACTACGGTCGGAAGGGTTTGGCCGCGTCGTCAGAGCCGCCCTGCGTCGGGTGGCGTCGCCGCTGGCGGCCGACTGGAGTTGATCGTCAGCGGGGTGGAGGGCGGCAGGCATGGCCGATGGGCAGATGACGGCGGCGGCGTTCCTGGTCGCGGAGCTGCGTCGGGCGCGGGCTCGGCGGGGCTGGAGTCAGGACGAGTTGGCCAAGGCGGTCAACTACTCCGCGTCGATGGTCAGCGCCATCGAGCTGGGCCAGCAAGCGCCCACCACCAAGTACCTGGAACTCGTCGACCGCGCCCTGGACACCGGCGGCCTGTTCGGCCGAATGGCCACCAAGCTGGTCAGCCTGGACCGGGCACAGCCCTGGCTACGCGGTTGGCAGACGATCTTCGAGCAGGCGCGGGCGGTTCGGTTGTACGAGCACCTCTACGTGCCGGGTCTCTTCCAGACGGAGGACTACGCGCGTGCGGTCTTCGAGGCGGGTGGCCTGCTCGCTCCCGACGAGGTTGAACGGCGACTGATCGCCCGGATGGAGCGTCAGGAGGTGCTGCACAGCGAGCGTGCGCCGCAGATCGTGGCGGTGCTGGACGAGGCGGTGCTGCGGCGACGGGTGGGCGGGCGAAAGGTGATGCGCGACCAGACGCTGCACCTGGTCGGCATCGCCACCGGGCACCCGCGGATGCGGCTGCACGTGGTGCCGCGATCCGCCGATGAATATCCGGGGCTCGGCGGACCGTTTGCGCTTGCTGCCCTGCCCGATGGCACCGAACTGGCCTATCTGGAGTGCCAGGTCCGCGGCCAGGAGCTGGACCAGCCGCGGGATCTGTTGCGGTTGCAGCGGGTCTGGGAGGCTACCTTGGGCGAGGCCCTGCCCCCGCAGGCGTCCATCGAGTTGATGAACGAGGTGGCCGAGTGGTGGAGCTGACCGGCGCTCGCTGGCGCAAGAGTAGTCGCAGCAACCAGGACAACTTTTGCGTCGAGGTGGCGACGAATATGGGGGACGTGGTCGGGGTGCGCGACAGTAAGGACTCGGACGGGCCCGTGCTCGTTGTCGACGCGTACTCCTGGCGGCTCTTCGTGGTCGCGCCCCCGCGCTGACGCGACCACCTTGCCCGCGACGGTGGTCGCGGGGTTCTGGCCGCAACTTCACCGATGTTGCTGTCTCGTGGTGGCCTGAGGCAGCAAGTTCCCCGATGTTGCGCGGATCTTGGGCTGGGCGGTGGGGGTAAACGGCTCGACGGTGGTGAGGGGCGGCGGGATGATCCCGTCATGAGTGACCTGCCTCGGACCGAGCGGTTGTGGTTTCGGCGGCTGACCATGGCTGACGTCGACCTGTTGGTCGAGTTGGACAGCGATCCTGAGGTGATGCGGTTCCTCAGCGGTGGTGTCGCCACGCCACTGGCCACGGTCCGCGACGAGCAGTTGCCCCGGCTCCTCGGCCAGTACGAGCGGCATCCCGGCCTGGGTCGCTGGGCGGCGCTCGACCGGGAGAGCGGCGACTTCCTGGGCTGGTTCGCGCTCGACCCTTCGGCGGACGGCACCGAGGCCGAGTTGGGCTACCGGCTGCGCCGCTCGACGTGGGGTCGGGGGCTGGCTACCGAGGGGTCGCGGGCGCTGGTCCGGTACGCCTTCGACACCGTCGGGGTGCGGCGGGTCCGGGCCGAGACGATGGCCGTCAACGAACGCTCGCGGCGGGTGCTGACCAAGGCGGGTCTGCGCCATGTGCGGACCTTCCACCTCCAGTGGGACGACCCGATTCCGGGGACCGAGCAGGGCGAGGTGGAGTACGAGTTGCGGGCCGAGGAGTGGGCGGCCACCGCTCAGGAGCGACCGGTGGCCCGACGGGCGCGGTAGGCGGTCACCGCGGCGCGGTTGCCGCAGCCGGCCTCGCAGAACCGCCGGGACCGGTTGCGGGACAGGTCGACGACGACGTTGTCGCAGTCCGGGTACTCGCAGATCCGCAGTCGGCTCAGCTCGCCCATCCGGACCAGGTCGGCGATCGCCATCGCCGCCTCCACCGCGATCCGGGTGGCCAGCGGGGCGTCGCGGGGCACGGCGTGCAGATGGTACGGCTCGTCGTCGTGCTCGATGAGCTGCGGCAGCGCGCGGTGCTCCAACAGCAGGCCGTTGACGATGGCGACGATCTCGGGCGGCTCGGCGTCCCAGATGCGGCGCAGCCCGGGCCGCAACCGCTGGACGGCGCGTAGCTCGGCGTCGGTGTGCTCGTGCCGCCCACTGTAGGAGTGGCGGACGAAGAACGCGTCCAGCGCGGCAACGTCGGGCAGCAGTTCGCCGGACCGACCTGCCGTGTTCACAAGCGCGGCGGCAGCGATCAGGGAACACTCGGTGTCATGAGCAAAGAGCATCTTGACTCCTGTCAGAGCTTCCGCCTAGCGTCATCAGCACAAGGATAGTTTGCTCATGACACGGTGCCGACCCGAGGAGCGCGACATGCACTCACGACCTGCCGCCGGGGCCGCGTTGGCGCTGCTCTCCGCAGTCACCTTCGCCACCTCGGGCACCTTCGCGCGATCACTCATCGAGGCCGGCTGGTCGGCCGAGTCGGCAGTGATCGCCCGGGTCGGCATCGCCGCCCTGGTGCTGGCGATCCCTGCCCTGCTCGCGATGCGGGGGAGGTGGGCCGTCCTGCGCAGCAACGCCACGTCCATCGGGCTCTTCGGGCTCCTCGGCGTGGCGCTGGCCCAGGTCTGCTACTTCAACGCCGTGCGCTACCTGCCGGTCGGTGTCGCGCTGTTGCTCGAATACCTGGGCATCATCCTCGTCGTGGGGTGGATGTGGCTGCGGCACGGGCAACGACCCCGCCGGCTCACCGTGGCCGGGTCGGTAGCCGCCCTGATCGGACTGGCGTTCGTGCTCGACCTCGCTGGCACCGCCGACTTCCACCCGGTAGGTGTGCTCTGGGGGCTGGGCGCGGCATTCGGCCTGGCCGGGTACTTCGTGCTCGCCGGACGGGTCGACCCCCGGCTGCCCTCGGTCGCCATGGCCAGCGGCGGAATGGCCGTCGGTGCCGTCGTGCTGCTCCTCATCGGGCTGACCGGTCTGCTGCCGCTGCGCGCCACCTTCGGCGAGGTCACCTTCGCCGGGCAGTCCACCAGTTGGTTGCTGCCCATCGCCGGGCTTTCGCTGGTGGCCGCCGTCATCGCGTACCTGGCCGGCATCGCCGGCAACCGGATCCTCGGCCCCCGGCTGTCGTCGTTCGTCGGGCTGACCGAGGTGCTCTTCGCGGTGCTGATCGCCTGGCTGTTCCTGGACGAGTTGCCCACCGGCTGGCAGCTCCTCGGCGGCGCGATGATCGTCGCCGGGGTCGCGCTGGTCCGACTCGACGAGCTGCGCAGGACTCCATCAGCGTCCGCGTCCGACCCAACCGAGCCGGCGCTGGCGCTCGACGGTCGGTGAGACAGTGGGCAGCGTGCTGACCACAGTGGTGTTCGACGCCGACGAAACTCTGCTCGACCTGCGCCCCGCGGTGACCGGCGGGCTGGTGGCCGTCCTCGACGAGATGCGACGGCGTACCCCTGCGGCGACCGAGGTGACGCTCGCCGAACTCGAATCGGACTGGGACGCGGTCTTCGGTGACCTGTCGGCTGCCCCGGTCATGGAGATCCGCCGCGCCGCACTGGCCCGGTCGCTGGCCCGCGCCGGCCTGAACGACGACCTGGACGACATCGCCGACCTCTTCTTCGACCGCCGGTTCGCCCTCACCAGACCCTTCCCGGACGTGCCAGCGGCTCTGGCCACGCTGCGCTCCCGGTACGCCCTGGGCTTCGCCACCAACGGCAACAGCCGCGCCGAGCGCTGCGGGCTCACCGGAGAGTTCGCCTTCGAGGTGTACGCCCACCAGAACGGCCTGCCCAAGAAGCCGGCCCCGGAGTTCTACGCGGCGGTGGTCGCCGCAGCCGGGGTGCTAGCCGGGCAGATCGTGTACGTCGGGGACTCGTGGGAGCACGATGTGGTGGCACCCCGGCGGGCGGGCTTGCGATCGGTGTGGGTGAACCGGCACGGGCTGCCTCGTCCGCACGGTCACCTGCCCGACGCCGAGGTGTCCAGCCTGGCCGACCTGCCAGCCGCGCTCGCCAGCCTGCCAGCCGGGCTGACCGACGTGCCGGCCGAGCCGGCCGGGCTGACCGATGTGCCGGCCGTGCCGGCCGGGCTGACCGATGTGCCGGCCGTGCCGGCCGGGCTGACCGATGTGCCGGCCGTGCCGGCCGGGCTGCGGGCTTGATCGACTCGGTTTTCCTGAAGACGGGGTGTCGAGGTGCGGTGGAAGGCGCGGTTTGCAGGAACCCGAGATGATCATGATCATGTGGACGATCCCCGTCGCCATCCGCGGCTGACCAGCGCGTCCCGCACCTCCCGAAGCACCGCCGGGAACTCGCCGTGCAGCCGTCGGCTGGTCACGTGCAGGACCAGCCAACCCGCGTTGACCAGCAGGTTTAGTCGACGGCGGTCGCGGTGCAGTTGCTCTGCGTCGGAGTGCCACTTCCCGTCGTACTCCACCGCCACCCGATATTGCGGCCAGGCCAGATCGGGGTGCAGGACAACGCCGATGGGTAGGCGTACCGGATGTTGAACCACGGGGCGCGGCAGCCCGCCCAGCACCAACCGCACGCGTAGGTGCGACTCCGGTGGAGATTCGGCTCCGCCGTCGGCCAGGTCGAAGACCCAGCGCGCTCGTCGCCCACCAGGCCGGTCGGCGTTGCGGGCAGCCAGTGCGGCCAGGGTGTAGCGATCGGCCAGCCCCTGCCCGAGCAGCGAGTCGACGATGGCGACGGCCCGAACCGGATCGAGCCAGACAGCCGTTTCCCAGGCGGCCCGCCCAGGGTCGGACCGGGGGATGGGGGCATCCTGCTCTCGGGACCCGATTGTGCTGGCCGCCGCCCACCCAACGCCCGGCCGGGCCGTCACGATTGCCCCTGCTCTGATGGACGCTGCCGCCGGGCGGGACAGTTGTCGGGCTGGGCGTGGTGACGTTCCGCCGGCAGGCGGGCGCCCTGCTCCCATAGGTCGCGCCGCATCACGTGGCCGTCCTGCGTCCGGCGGCCGGCTCGCGTCTGGCGGCCGGCTCGCGTCTGGCGGCCGGCTCGCGTCTGGCGGCCGGCTCGTGTCTGGCGGCTGGCTCGTGTCTGGCGGCCGTCCTGCGTCTGGCGGCTGGCTCGCGTCTGGCGGCCGTCCTGCGTCTGGCGGCTGGCTCGTGTCTGGCGGCCGTCCTGCGGCTGATGGTCGTCTTGTGCCTGGCAGTCGCCGTGTCGTTGGTGGGGGTGTGGCCGGCTCTGGGGTGCCGCTCGCCGTGAGTGGGGTGAGGGCGTTGACGTGCACGCTGAGGCCGCGCTGTGGGCCGACCCGCAGTGATCGGGGCACGAGGACGTGCACGTCGTCGGTGAAACTCGCGGCGTGTTGGACGCCGTGCAGGTAGGCGGCCGACGGGCCGCCGACGACCACTCCGGGCGGTAGCCGGAGGAGTGCGGCGCGACACGCGAGGGCGTGGTCCCGCTCCAGCCGCGCATCGGCGTAGATGTCGTGGCGCAACCGCACCCAGGCGGAGTTGCGCAGCTGATGTTCGGTAAGCAGGCCGTCTCGGACGGCGTCGGAGCCGCGGAAGACCTGCCAGGTCAGGGCATCGGGGCGATGCGGACGTGGTGGCATGCCCAGCAGCCTGCCGACCACCGACTGGCCACCGAAACCCCTGTGGACAACCCGGCCCGCGCGTGCCGCCGGACCTGTGGACAACCACGAATCCGCCTGCCGATTGTGCTATGGCCCCGGCCGGATCGACCGACACCTGAGTCATTTGGACCGCCCGCCGGCGATGATCCACTCGCGTTCCTGAAAGTCGGGCGGTCGTTGGCCTTGAGACACCGCGACTTTCATGAACCCGAGTTGATCAATGGCAGTGCGGGGTCGGGTGCGAGGTGGTGGGGCGGCATAGGGGGCGGCGGTCGGGATCAGCTCAGGGCGGTGGTGATGGCTGTGGCGGCGGCCAGCACCTGGGGGCCGATCTTGTCGACGTCCAGTGGGGCGAGCGCGACCACGCCGACGCTGGCCTCCAATCCGGGTACGCCGAGCACCGGTGCGGCCACCCCGTACGCCCCGGCCTGCAACTCCCCGCTGCTGCTCACCGGCGTCGCCTCCCCGGCTCGGCCGGCCAGGATGGCTCGGCCCGCCGCCCCTCGGTCCAGCGGGTGCCGTGCCCCGGCGCGGTACGCGACGTGGAACGACGTCCAGGTTGGCTCGACCACGGCCAGGGCGACGCCCTCGCCCCCCTCGACGACGGTCAGATGTGCGGTTGCGCCGGCCTGCTCGGCGAGGCGGCGTAGCGCGGGCAGGGCACCTTCAGCGAGCAGCGGCTGGGCGCGTCGGGCCAGGTGCAGCAATCCGGCGCCGAGGCGCAGTCGGCCGTCGCCGTCGCGGCGCAGCATGCCGTGCCCGGTGAGTGGGCCGACCAGCCGGTAGACGGCGGCCCGGCCGATGCCGAGCCGGTTGGCGGCCTCGGTGACGGTGAGGCCGCCCGAGGCGTCGGCAACCAGGTGTAGCAGCCGTAACCCTCGGTCGAGGGTCTGCGACATCTCCCCGGGGCGTCCCGCCACGGCATCGGCACGCCCGACCGCGCTGGCTTGTCCGACCGCGCTGGCTTGTCCGACCGCGCTGCCTTGTCCGACCGCGCCGGCTTGCCCCGGCACAGCGTCGGTGGGGGCTGGAGTCTCGCCGGAGCGTGCGGTCGCGTCCACGCCTGGCAGCGTACGACCCGGCACCGGCAGGTCCGGACAGGCACGGACAGCTACCCTTGTACGGTGACACTACGCCTGTATGACACCGCCACCCGATCGGTGCGGGACTTCGTCCCCCGGGAAGCCGGCAAGGTGGGGGTCTACCTGTGTGGTCTCACCCTCCAGTCTCCGCCGCACATCGGTCATCTTCGCTCCGGCGTCAACTATGACGTGCTGCGACGGTGGCTGCAGGCCGCCGGCTACGAGGTCACCTTCATCCGCAACCTGACCGACATCGACGACAAGCTCCTGGTCAAGTCGGGCGAGCAGGGGCGACCGTTCTGGTCGATCGCGTACGCGAACGAGCTGCTCCTGGCCGAGTCGTACCGGGCGTTGAACGTACTGCCGCCCACCTATGAGCCGCGCGCCACCGGGCACATTCCGGAGATGCACGAGCTGATCACCAAGTTGATCGCCGACGGGCACGCGTACCCGGCCACCGACGGCTCCGGCGACGTCTACTTCGACGTGGCGTCCTGGCCGGCGTACGGGTCGCTGTCGGGCCAGTCTCCGGACGCGATGCAGTCGGCCGGGGACGCCCCCGACCGGGGCAAGCGGGACCCGCGCGACTTCGCGCTCTGGAAGGGCGCCAAACCGGACGAGCCGGCGGACGCCTACTGGCCGTCGCCGTGGGGTCTCGGCCGCCCGGGTTGGCACATCGAGTGCTCGGCGATGTGCTGGCGGTATCTCGGTCCGGAGTTCGACATCCACGGCGGCGGGCTGGACCTGACGTTCCCGCACCACGAGAACGAGATCGCCCAGTCCAAGGCCGCCGGTCTGCCGTTCGCCCGCTACTGGGTGCACCACGGTCTGCTGAGCATCGGCGGGGCGAAGATGGGCAAGTCGGCCGGCAATGCGCTCGACCTGGCGTACGTGGACGCGCTCGGGGTGCGGCCGGTCGAGCTGCGTTACTACTATGCCGCCGCGCACTACCGCTCGCTGATCGACTACTCGGAGGACTCGCTCCGCGACGCCGCGACCGCGTACCGCCGGATCGAGGGTTTCGTGCAGCGGGCGGCCGAGCGGGTCGGCGTCGGCCAGCCCGGCGAGCTGCCCGGCGGCTTCGTCGCGGCGATGGACGACGACCTCAACACGTCCGCCGCGCTGGCCGTGCTGCAACAGCACATTCGGGACGGCAACACCGCGCTGAGCGTCGGCGACGATGTGACCGTCCGCACCACCCTGGCCGCGGTGCGGGCGATGCTGGATATCCTCGGGGTCGACCCTCTCAGCCCGGCCTGGACCGGTGGTGGCCGCACGGATGATCTACGTGCCGTGGTGGACTCCCTGATCGCGTTGGCCCTGGAGCAACGCGCGCAGGCCCGGGGCCGCAAGGACTGGGCTGCCGCCGACGCGGTACGGGACCAGCTCAAGCTGGCCGGTGTGGTGGTCGAGGACACCCCCCAGGGCCCCCGTTGGACTATTGGAGAGCAGGACTGATGGCCGGCAACTCGCAGCGCCGTGGCCGGCGACTGACGTCGAAGGCAGGCGCCCCCAAGGGCACCGGCGGCAAGAACAAGGACTCGTTGGCCGGGCGGGGGCGCACCCTGCCCGCCGACGAGCGGCCGTGGCACAAGGGCTACTCGGGCACCGAGAAGCTGCCCCAGCGCACCGCCTGGAAGCAGGACAAGGAGCGTCGCGCGGCGGCTGAGGAGGGGCGCGCCCCCAAGATCGGTCAGCCGGGCAGCAAGGACACGACCTGGGGCCGGGGCGGCGGTCGGGGCGTACCGGGCGGCCGGGGTGCCGCCACCGGTAGGGGTGCCACCGGCGGCCGGGGTGCCACCGGCGGTCGAGGCGGCCCTCGGGTCGCGCCGGGACGCAAGTCCAACCCGAGCAAGGACACGCCGGAGCTGCTGGTCGGGCGCAACCCGGTGCTGGAGGCGCTGCGCGCCCAGGTGCCGGCGACTGCGCTCTACACCGCGCAGGGCATCGACATGGACGACCGGATCAACGAGATCATCCGGACTGCCGCCGACCGGGGCATCGCCAACCTGGAGATCAGCCGGGCCGAGCTGGACCGGATGACCGGCGGGGTGCTGCACCAGGGCGTCGGGTTGCAGGTGCCGCCATTCGCGTACCAGCCGTTCGAGGACATGGTCGCCGCCGCCCTGGAGCAGCAGGCCCCGCTGCTCGTCGCGCTGGACGGTGTCACCGACCCGCGCAACCTGGGCGCCGTGATCCGCTCGGCCGCCGCGTTCGGCGCGCAGGGTGTCTTCGTACCCGAGCGTCGTGCCGCCGGGATCACCGCGACCGCCTGGCGGACCAGCGCCGGCGCGGCCGCGCGGGTGCCCGTGGCGCAGGTGACCAACCTGACCCGGTCGCTGAAGGCGTGCCGGGACGCCGGCTTCATGGTGGTCGGCCTGGACGCCGACGGTGACACCGACCTGTACGACCTGGAGGCCGCCGTCGGTCCGCTGGTGGTCGTGGTCGGATCCGAGGGTCGCGGGCTGTCCCGCCTGGTCGGGGAGACCTGCGACCTCACCGTCAGCATCCCGATGATCTCCGAGGTCGAGTCGCTGAACGCCAGCGTGGCCGCCGCGGTCACCCTCGCCGAGGTCGCCCGCCGCCGCTCGGTCGAGCTGTAACGACGTCGACGAGGCCCCCTTCCGCCCGGTGCGGGAGGGGGCCTCGCCGTCAGATCTGCCGGGTCCAGGAGACGAAGAGCAGCGCCCCCGCGAGCGCCATCAGCAGGGTGGCCGGGAGTAACCAGCGCGGACCTCGCTCCCCGTCCAGGCGCCGGGTCAGCCGTTGGTGCACGGCGGCGATCCCGATCAGCGCGGCCAGGCCGGCGGCAGCGATCGGCAGGCCGACGAGGAAGTGCACCAGCCACGCGCCGGCCCGGGTCGGACCACCCCAGGCATCGTCGTACGGCCCGGAGACCACCACGCCGTAGAGCACGCCACGCAGCACCAGCAGCAGTTGGACGCCGAGCGGCAGCAGGGCCACCGCGCCGAGGAGCAGGCTGAGCAGCGCGTGGCCCAGCACCGCGACCGGGCCGGGTCGTCGGCCGGGCACGGGCGTCGGGGGTGCGCCGAGCAGTCCGGTACGCAGGGACCGCCACCGCGCGACGGCGGCACCGGCCCCGCCCCACGGGGTCGTCACCAGCGCGAACAGGGCGACCGGCACCAGCGTCGCGCAGTAGACGAGGCTGCGGCCGGCCAGGCGGACCAGCAGGTACGACCGGGAACTGTTGATCGGTTGAGCGGTGGCGGACACGGCGTCTCCTCGGGTCGGGCGTGCCGCGAGGTTACGAGCGCGACCCGCCGTGCCGAGTCACCCCAGAGAGCCACATCCGCGCTGGCTCCCCGGGGTGAAGAGCCACCACCGGTACGACGACAGGGGCAGCCCGCCGAAGCGGACCGCCCCTGTCGGTTGCGCGTTACGTCAGATCCGGCCGCCGGTGGCGGCGTGGAAGACGTGGCTGCGGCCGGTACGCGGCTTGACGAACACGGTGTCACCCATGTTCGGCATGGTGCGCCGGTCCGTGCGGACGACGAAGCGCTCCGAGCTGCCACCGAGTGCGGCGTGGCCGTAGACGTTGGCGTCCGAGCCGAGGTCCTCGACCAGCTCGACCACGACCGGCATGCCACCCTCGGTCGGGCTGACCAGGTCGCAGTCCTCCGGGCGGAAGCCCACGGTCACCTTGCCGTCGCCACCCTCGGCGCGGGCCGCCGCGACCTGCTCGCGGGTCAGCGGGATGTTCAGCTCGGCGAACTCGGCGCCCTGCTCGTTCAGCGCCACGGTCTTGATGTTCATGGCCGGGGAACCCATGAAGCCGGCGACGAACACGTTCGCCGGGGTGTCGTAGAGCGCGCGGGGGGTGTCCACCTGCTGGAGGACACCGTCGAGCAGCACGGCGACGCGGTGACCCATGGTCATGGCCTCGACCTGGTCGTGCGTGACGTAGACCGTGGTGACGCCCAGCTTGGCCTGCAGGGACGCGATCTGGGTACGGGTCTGCACACGCAGCTTGGCGTCGAGGTTCGACAGCGGCTCGTCCATGAGGAAGACCTGCGGCTCGCGGACGATCGCGCGGCCCATCGCGACACGCTGACGCTGACCACCGGAGAGCGCCTTCGGCTTACGGCTGAGGTATTCCTCCAGCTGCAGCAGGGCTGCCGCTTCCTTGACCCGCCGGTCGATCTCCGACTTGGAGGTCTTGCGCAGCTTGAGGGCGAACGCCATGTTCTCGTACACCGTCATGTGCGGGTAGAGCGCGTAGTTCTGGAAGACCATCGCGATGTCACGGGCCTTCGGGGGAAGGTGGGTGACGTCACGCTGGTCGATGTAGATCGACCCGGCGTCCACGTCCTCCAGGCCAGCGAGCATCCGCAGGCTCGTGGACTTGCCGCAACCGGAGGGGCCGACCAGGACGAGGAACTCGCCGTCGCCGATCTCGAGGTTGAGCTCGTTGACGGCGGGACGCTCTTGGCCCGGGTAGACCCGGGATGCCTTGGAATAGGTGACCGTAGCCATGGTGAAGCGCTTCCTTTCACCGGCAGGAACGTGCCGGACGATCCGAGTGAAGGAGCGACCGGCACGTATCCGTGCCGGTCAGCGGACGGCGGCTCGGCGCGCGAGGGCGCCGGGCTGTCTCCCGTGTCAGTGAACCGTAAACGGGTTTCCCCCTGCTGCCAAGGCAGGACGGCACCCAACCTGGCCCACGTCCTACGCATTTCGGGCAGTCGGGCACGCTCAACCATCAACCGACACGCCCGTGCACCCTTGCGCGTCGGCTTGTTGACGTTTCCAATGCTCGGGAGGCCTCGCGAGCGGGATATCCGGACGTCACTCGCTATGCTGACCTCGACGCACGCGCCCCTGTAGCTCAGCTGGCCAGAGCACTCGCCTTGTAAGCGAGATGTCGCCGGTTCGATCCCGGCCGGGGGCTCCAATTCCATCAGGCATTTCCCGAGGGGCACTGCCGCGAGGCGGCCGGTGGACAGCATCGGTCTGCTGCCGTTCCTGGTGTCCGAGGAAGGTGAGCCAGGGCAACTCGGGCAGCGGCAAGATCACCTCCGAGTCCTCGGTCATGGCGTTCTGCTCGTGGAGCTGCCCGGCAGCCTTCTGCCCGGCGACCCGCCGCACGATGTGCTGTCGCCGTAGTGCGCCATCGTCCGAGTCGAGATCCGGTGTCAAGGCAGCCTTGACGTGGCGTGCGGACTGGAGCAACTTTCCCTATGAACGGGACGCTGGTAGGCGGATCGGTTGGTGACGAATGCCAGGTAAGTTACAAACGCCCAAATGGTCCATCTCGGCTAACGCTTGAAGTGATATTGTTCAATCGAGTAGTAAGTGTGCGCGGTCTGTGCGGAAATCGGGAAAGATGCTGGAGGTGAAATGGCCATCGCGCAACGCGACCCCGAGGACGATGCTATCGCCCAGCAGCGAATTGTATCTCGATCATTCTTGTTTGTTTATGTGCCTTTGATCTTCATCGTCATCTTGTCCGCCAACTTGGCGTGGGTAGTTTATCGCCAAAATTCAAACAGCCCACAGGCTTCGGATGCCGGCATGAAGTTCTTGAGCATTGATGCGAGCGCGAGTCTACTCGCCTTGGCGGTTGGATTGCTGTTAACTCGATTGCAATGGGCTAGCGCAAATCGTCCCTCTATGGCCTTTGCGATCGATGATGAAGGGGCGCAGTTCAGTAAGGACAGCACGTCTTGGAGGATCTGGCTACACAACGGCGGGCCGGGCCACGCAGTTATCCGCGACTTCCGTTACACGATCAGATTTGTCGGTCAGCCCGCTTCCACGCTGTGCCGCCTTTCGGAGATCAACCAAGCCCTTGCCTCCAGAGGCCTTGTAGATGGCCGGGACTACTTCATCAGATGGCTTGAGCGGGGCGCTCCCAGTCCTCCCATCGGGCACTATGACCAGGGATTGAAAGTTGCCTGGTTTAGCCTAGAGGCGCTTGCGGAGCTTGCGGAGTTCAACATCCACATCACCTTGGTGGACGGGGCGGGCGACGTCCATGCGGTGGATCTGTTTGCTATCGACAAAATGCCGAGTGTTGCAGTAAGGCGATTCATGGAGTTGCGAAATTCGAAGACGGTAACTCCGTAACACTCCCTGCCGATGCTCGCCACTAACGCCGTTGCTCAAGATCCTAGGTTCTCGCTCGACGGGTTTGTTGATCTTCTAATTCGACGCAACACGCAGGTCGGTACAACGTGACAACGGGTCACCCTGCCTGCATCGACCGTGGCTATGCCAGTCAAATTGGGTGACTAGCTTGACAGTCCCGGGGTAGGGACGTCGGATTTCGGTGGCGCTCACGAGCAGGTCATATTTCCCTTGTGTAGCAGTAAGCTGCTGAAGATGGCCGGCAACTAAGCGCAGCAACGATGCCAGGTAAGCAGTCCGGGCCAGCCCTTTGTCTTCCGGCTGGCAACGCGTTGTCTTTGTCGGTTCGCTCCGAGGGGCAGCCCGGCGTCGGCCAGAGCGCCGGCGGTAGCCTGGGCACCGGCAGCGAGCGGAGCGGGGGCGGCCGATGAGTCGCGCAGTGGAGGAGTCGAACCGGGCGATGCTGCGTGCTCGGGACGCGATGGACCGGGCGTACGCCAAGCCGCTGGACATCCCCGCGCTGGCCCGCATCGCGTACGTCTCCGAGTCGCACTTCATCCGCACCTTCCGGGCCACGTTCGGTGAGACCCCGCACCGTTACCTGCAACGCCGCCGGGTGGAGCGGGCGATGATGTTGCTGGTGGAGTCCGATCGGGACGTGACGGACATCTGCTACGCCGTCGGCTTCAGCAGCCTGGGCACGTTCAGCCGGACATTCCGTCAGATCGTCGGCGAGTCACCCTCGGATTTCCGGCGGCACCGCGTCGCGCCGGGCAACGTGCCGTCGTGCTTCGCCAAGGCTTGGACCCGACCAAGTAGTTTTGGATAAGCAGCAGGTCACGGGCGCCCTCTAGCGTCATGGGCATGACGATGAACGCGATCAGCCGCTCCCAGATCTACGTCCTCGACCAGGACGAGGCGCTCGATTTCTACGTGAACAAGCTCGGCATGGAGGTCAACACCGACCAGGATCTCGGCTTCATGCGGTGGCTGACGGTCAACCTGCCCGGCGACCCGGAGCGAGAGATCCTGCTGGAGAAGCCGGGCGCACCGGCGCTGGACCCGGCCACCGCCGAGCAGGTCCGCGAGCTACTCACCAAGGGCGCCCTGGGTGGGTACCTCTTCATGACCACCGACGACGCCCACAAGACGCACGAGGAACTCGTGGCGAAGGGCGTCGAGATCACCGACGAGCCGACCGAGCGCCCGTACGGGATCGACTTCGGCATCCGGGACCCGTTCGGCAACCGGATCCGCATCGGCCAGATGTTCCCGCGCGCGTAGGGGGAGCGGACGCGAGCGGCGTCCGGCCGGGTCGACTGGGCTGACGGCCGCAGGACGGGGAGGTGCGCGGTGGAGCCCGCACCTCCCGGTGTGTTGGGGTGGGCGGCATGCTGACCCGCCTGCTGTACCTCGCCCGACACGCCGAGCAGGACCTGACCGCCGTGCGGGAGTCGGATGCCGGAGAGCCGGACACGGGCCTGACGGAGCGCGGCCGGCAGCAGGCCGAGCTGCTCGGCGAGCGCCTGCGGGGCCGCCGGTTCGCCGCCGTCCACCATGGGCCGTTGCGCCGGGCCGCGCAGACCGCCGAGCTGGTCGCCGGGTCGCTGCCCGAGATCCCGGTGTACGCGTCGGAGCTGGCCGGCGACCACCTCCCACACGACACGGACCCGGCCGGCCTGCCGCCCGCGTACGCCAAGTTTCTGGCGCAGTTTTCGGCGGCCGAACGGGTCGGCGGGCCGCGGGTGACGGCGGCGGCCGTGCGGCGGTTCGCCGGCCCGGTTCCAGGGGAGGCCCCCGACGGCGAGCCGGTCCGCGAGCTGGTCGTGACGCACAGCTTCCTGATCGCCTGGCTGGTGCGGCACGCGCTCGACGCGCCGGAGCGGCGTTGGCTGGGCTTGAACCTGCACAACGCGGGCCTGACCGTGATCCGGTACGGCCCGGCCGGCCCGCCGAATCTGATCGCCGTCAACGACGTGGCCCATCTTCCGCCGGAGTTGCGGGGCACCGGCCTGCCCCCGGACTACCTGGTCTGAGTGCCGGTTGCCTGCAGGAGCAGCTTGACCAGGGCCTGGGTGGCCGGCGGTGGGGCGGCGTCGGCCGGGCAGTCGACGTAGCCGGTCTCGATGCCGCCCACGGTGAGGCGGTAGCTGAACGCGTCCGAGCAGGTGGTCGAGCGGGTCGGCTGCCGTGCCTCGGCGGCCAGTCGGGGGTCGGCGGCCAGTCCCGTCAGGCGGCCGAGGTCGGCGGGGGTGAGCTGGCCGGTACGTCGACTGCCGGCCCGGTCGACCGCGGTCCACCGACCGTCCGGCTCGACGGTCACGGCGTCACCGCGGCCGGCGAAGCCGCCGGAGGTTCGCAACATGACCTGGGTGGGTGTGCCGCTCGTCGCGGGGCCGCCGGTGGGGGCGACGGTCGGCGGCGGGGTGGCGGTGTCGGCCGGGCCGGGAGCGGTGGTGGTCGGGGTGGTGGGAGCTCGGTCGACGCCTGTGCAACCGGTCAGGAGCGCGGCCAGGAGTGCGACCGTGACAGCACTCGTCGATGCGGGTCTCATGTCCGTCGGACGCGCGACTCCAACCGCTGGTTCCCCATCCGAGTCTGCGCCGTTCCGCAATCTTGGACACAGCCCGCCCGCGCTAACGGAAACTATCCAAGATTGCTTCGTCAGCGCGCCTGCGGCGGGCCTGACCGATCGTCTTCGCTATCGTCGCCGCAGCGGCGCGCGGCGCGGGCGGCCGGACCGGCGCGCGGCGCTGGCGGCGTCGCTCCACGGTGGCGCGGAAGGAGCGGACGTGTCGGACGCGGAGTTGACCGTCGAGGTGACCGGGCCGGTCGCGACGGTGGTGATCCACAACCCGGCCCGGCGCAACGCGATGACCGCCGCCATGTGGCGTCAGCTCCCGGAGTTGCTCGACCGGCTGGAACCCGACCCCGACGTGCGGGCGCTGGTGCTCACCGGCGCGGGCGACGCCTTCTGCGCCGGTGCGGACCTGGGTGATCTGTCCGAGCTGCTGGACGCCGGCGACGCCAGCATCGCGGTGGCCGCCGAGGAACGGTTGGCCGGCTTCGCGAAGCCGACCGTCGCGGCCATCCGGGGTGCCTGCGTCGGCGGTGGTGCTCAGCTCGCGGTCGCCTGTGACCTGCGGATCGCGGCGCAGGACGCCCGTTTCGGCGTACCCCCGGCCCGGCTCGGTCTGGTCTATCCGGCACCGACGACCCGCCGGCTGGCCCGGCTCGTCGGCCCGTCCGCCGCCAAGTTCCTGCTGTTCACCGCCGAGCTGATCGACGCCGAGCGGGCCCTGCGGGTCGGCCTGGTCGACGAGGTGCTGCCACCGGACCGGCTCGCCGCGCGGGTGGACGAGTTGACCGCGATGATCGCCCAACGGTCGGCGCTGAGCGTCGCCGCGGCGAAGGAGATCATCGACGACCGGGCCGGGGCGGCCCGGATCGCCTGGTGGCATCGGAAGGTGCTGACCACCGGCGAGGCCCGCGAGGGGGTCGCGGCGATGGCCGAGCGGCGTGCGCCGCGCTTCGCCTGGCGGCCGCCGAGCGACGACTGAGTGCGCGGGCTACCGGCGGGGAGGGGGTGGTCCGCTGCCGGCCGGTACGGCAGGCTGTCCGTCGTGCAGCGTGATCAGTTGCTTGCGGGCCGCTATCGGCTCCTGGAGCGTCTCGGCAGTGGCGGAATGTCGGTGGTGCACCGGGCGTACGACGAGGTGCTCGAACGAGATGTCGCGGTGAAGGTGCTCGTCGCCTCGGACACCTTCGCTCGGCAGCGGATCCGCGCCGAGGCCAAGGCGGCTGCCCGACTGTCGCATCCGCACGTCACCGGCGTGTACGACTACGGCGAGTCGCCCGTGGACGGTTCGCCGGTCCCGTTCGTGGTGATGGAGTTGCTCGGCGGTCTCACTCTCGAACAACGGCTGGCGACCGGGCCGCTGCCGCCGCGTGCCGGCTTACGGGTCTGCGCCGAGGTGGCCTCCGCTCTCACGGCCGCGCACGTACAGGGGTTGGTGCACCGGGACATCAAGCCGAGCAACGTGATGCTCACGCCGACCGGCGCGAAGGTGCTCGACTTCGGCATCGCGGCCGTCGCCGGCGAGTCGGAGATCGACTTCGAGGGGCGGCTGCTGGGCACTCCGGCCTATCTCGCCCCGGAGCGACTGGAGGCCGGCGAGGTGCTGCCGGCCTGCGACGTGTACGCCCTGGGCCTGCTGCTGCACCGGGTGCTCACCGGCGGGCTGCCGTGGTCGGCCGAGACGCAGACCGGGATGCTCCGCGCGCACACGCACGTCGAGCCGGACCCGCTGCCGGAGATCGACGGCGTGCCGCCCGAGGTCCACCGGCTCTACCGCTGGTGTCTGGCCCGCGACCCCGCCGACCGGCCGCCGGCGGCCGAGGCGGCCCGCATCCTGCTCGCCGCCATGACCGGAGCGACGTCCGAGGAAACGGGCGTCACCGCGGCACCGGGGGTCGGCTCAGAGGAAACGGGCGTAACGGCGGCGCCGGAGGCCGGCTCAGCCGAGCCGACCGACACCGCGACCGCCGACTCGGCCGCTCCGACGAGACGCCTGTCGTGGCGTCGGCGTCGTCGTCGGGCCATCCTGGCGGTCGGCGGCGCGGTGCTCACCGCGATCACGATGGCCGGGTCGCTCGGCGACTTCGGCAATCGTCGACCGGGGGAGGGTCCTCCCCCGACCGGCCGGGGCCCGGGCACCACCGCCGTGGGGATGTCACGCGCCCCGGAGCCGGCCGACGAGATCACGACCGGGCCGTCCGCCGTCCCGCCGGCCCAGGACACCGCGGCTGCTGCCCGGACCGGCCCCCCGACCGGTCCGGGCCCGACGGCGACCCCCGCCCCGACAGCGGCCCCGACCGCCACCGCGCCCGGCCCCACGCCGACCACGCCCGGCCCGGCCGCGTCGACGCCCACCCTTTCCGCGGACGTGCCCGTGCAGGCGCAAGGAGGGACGATCACCGTCCGCTGCGTGGGGAAGTCCGCCGAGGTGCTCGCGGTGGCACTCGCGCCCGGATTTCGGGCGGAGGCCTACGACCCGGGCCCGGCGAAGCAGATCCGGGTCGAGTTGACCTCCACCGAGCACCGCAGCGAGATCCGGGTGAACTGCCCCGACGGCCGCCCGAACCCGCAGGTGAAGGAACGCGCCGCCTGACCCGGGGGCCGACGGGTGCCGCGCTCCGGGACGTGCCCGGGACGCGGCCCCCCGTTCCCGCCGGCCGGTCCGTCACCGCCCGGCGAGCGCTCCCCAGCCCGGGTTCACCGGCTCCCGGCGCAGCGGCATGCCCGCCTCCGCCGGCGTCCGGTCACCCTTGCGCTGGTTGCACCCGTAGCAGGCGGCGGTGGTGTTCCGCCAGGTGTTCCGGCCGCCGCGCGAGCGGGGCAGGATGTGGTCGATGGTGGAGGCCGCCCCACCGCAGTACGCGCAGCAGCGGTCGTCGCGGCGCATGACCCCGGCGCGGGACCAGGCCGGCCCGGCGCTGAACCTCCACCTGGTGACGACGTAGCGGACCAGCCGCACCACCCGGGGCATCGGGAAGACGCCGATTACCTGGTCCGGCTCGGCCTCGTGGATCTCGGCGACCCGGCGGCAGAGCATCCGGACGGCATGTTGAACGGTGACCCGGTGCAGCGGGCCGAGGTCGGCGTTGATGACGAGGACGGCGTCCACCGGGGCTCCTTTCACGATGGTGACGGACAGCGAAGAGCCGCCCGGTCCGGTTGGTGGACGGGGCGGCTCGGCGCGTACGGGTACGCGTCAGTCGGGCCGGCCCGCCCGGGGACCTTCCGCTCGGCAGCCGTCGCCGGGCAGCGTCGACGGCACGGTGCTGACGTGCGACATCGTCATGATCTGCTCCCGCGGCGGTGGTTGACCTTGCCTGATCACGGTAGGTCCGGGCGGGTGAGGGGGGCAACGTATTTCGATCGGCCGCCCGGCTCCTCCGGGCGGCGGGGACGGCGGGTCCGGGGTGCGACGACCGCCGTGCGCCGGGCGGCGGTCAGCGGCCGGTCCAGCCGCAGGGCCATGCGCGCGGTGAGTTCGCTGTCCAGCAGGGGCCGGTTGACCTCGCCGGCGACCGCCAGCGCCGGCCCGGAGACCGACCGCCAGATCGCGGCCAGGCCGGCGCCGAGACCCACCAGGGCTACGGTGGCCCGGGTGGTGGGTGAGCCGGCGGCCGCGGCGGCGCTCACGCCGACCACCGCGAAGAGCACCAGCAGCAGGGGTACGAGCACGGGCCAGAAGATGCCCCGCGCCGCCTGCGCCACCAGCCGCCGATCCCGGATGATCAGGTTCCGGGCGATCACCGCGTAGTCCTCCTCGTCGAGCAGGTCGCGGGGGTGCAGGCCGCCGGTGAGCACGTCCCGCCAGAGGTCACCCTGGCCCCGCAGGGCCCGGCTCAGCTCGGCGGGCGCCGGTTCGGCCGGGTCCCCGTGGCCGGCCCGGTCCACCGCGGTCGCCCAGGCGGCCAGCGACCGGCGCACCACTGCGGCCGAGTACGGCGGCAGCACGCTGGCCAACTCGTCCAGCCAGCGGCTGATCTGGATCTGCCGCCCCCCGAACTGCTTCAGCAACTGGGCGGCGTCGCCGGCTCGGACGGTGTCGGCCACTGATCGGCCCAGCCGGTAGGCCAGCCCGACCCGGTGGTTGGTGGCCATCGCCCAGCGCAGCACCTCGACGTTGAGGTCGTCGAGGGCGAGCAGCAGTGGTACCGGATCGGCCGGGTCGGGCCGACCCGGGTCGGGCAGCAGGGTCCGGGCGGCGGACGTGTCGGGCACCGCCCCGGTGTGCCGGGTGAGTTCGGCGATCTGGGCCAGCGCGACGTCCACCCCGTCGAGGTACATGCGCATCCGCCGGTGGGCGGACATCTCGGTGAGGTTGGAGAGCTTGGCCGGCGGTACGGATGGTCGGGCCTCGACGGGGGCGCCGAACTCGGTGTGCTGCCCGTGGTGGTAGGCGTCCGCCATCCACCAGCCCAGGCGCAGTGCGGTGACGATGCAGGCGCGTTCGTCGCGGATCAGTGGGTACGCGTCGTCGCGGCCGATCTCGCCGATTGGTGGGCGGTTCTCCGCGCCGGCGCGGTGCAGTGGCGACATCCCCCGCTGCCCTCCCGCCCGGTCGATCGACGGTTGATCAACCAAGCGTACGACAGCGCACCGATGCTTATGTTGTGTTTTGTCGGTTTGGGGTGCCGCGACCGGCCAGCAACCCCCGAGGCCGGATCGACCGCACCGGCTCCGCCGCGCCGCCCTCCGCACGCAGGATGTGGTTCGCGGCGACGATGCCCGTCGCCGCGGAGCGTTCCATCAACGCGCTCGGGAAGTCCGTGGCGATGCCGTCACCGGCCAGGTAGAGGCCGGACGCGTCGGTGCGTACCCCCGGTCGCCACGCGTGGCTGCCCGGCGTGAACGCCGGCGCCTGCGCCTCCACCCGGGCCCGCAGCTCGCGGACCCGCAGGTCGCCGGCCTCCGGCCAGAGCGCGACCAGCTCGCAGCGCATCCGCTCGGCCAACTCCTCGGCCGGCACCCCCGGCTCGCAGGCGTACGCGTGCAGCTCGATGATCGACCCACCGGTCTGTCGCGCCCAGCGCCGCGACTCGTTCTCCAGCCGGTGGTAGAGCGTCACCGAATCCAGCGTGGGCTGGCGGGACACGCCGCTGAACACCGCCCGCTCGGCGGCCACGTCCCCGTCGCACCAGTACCGGGCCACCGCGTACGGCGGGCCGGGGCGGCCGAAGGCGGGCATCCGGGCGGCCAGCTCCGGTGCCTGCTCGACCAGGTCGGGGGAGGCCGCGACAAGCGCCGCGAGCGCCGGCGGGTCGACGGCCAGCACGACGTGACCCGCCGGATGACTGCCGCCGTCGGTGGTCGTCACCCGCCAGCCCTCGGCGTCCCGGTGCACCCCGGTCGCGGCGCAACCGGTGCGGACCCGACCGCCGTGCTTCTCGACGTGCCGGGTCAGCGGCTCCCAGATCGCCGTGGCGTAGTCCTCGTCCGGGCAGTCGAACGCCAACCCCTCCGGGTTGCCGAGCAGATAGAAGTGGAACTGGGCGACCATCTCGGCGGCCGACATCTCCGCCTCGTGGTTGAAGAACGAGTGCGAGAAGACCTCGAACAGCATCGCCCTCGCCCGGTCCGGTAGCCGCAGCGACGCCAACAGTTCGTCGGCCGTGGTGTCGTCCAACTCGGCGTAGGTGCGCACCGGGTCGTAGGTGAGCAGCGGCAGCGCGGCGTCCCGGTCCATCAGGCGCAGGTCGCCCAGGCGCAGGCTGGGGCTGCGCAACAGCAGCGCGAGCAGGTTCGCCGGCGGTGCGGGCGGCAGCCTGCCGAACTCCTCGGTCGGCCACTGCGCACTGAGGATCGGGTAACCCGGAATGGGCTTGAGGAAGCCCAGGTCGGGATCGATCCGGCGGAGGATGGACCGCCAGTTGTAGTACTGCCGGAAGAACGCGTGGAAACCGTGCTCGTTCTGCTGGCTGCCCTCGGCCAGCGCCTCCGGCCAGGCGCCCAGTCGGCCGCCGAGCGTCGGTGCCGCCTCCAGCACCGTGACCGCCACGCCCCGCTCGGCGAGCACCACCGCCGCCGACATGCCGGCGATGCCGCCACCCACCACCACCGCCGCGCTCGGTCGCGGCACGCGGTCCGCGCCACCGCCGCCCGGGTCCACCAGATGTTGGCGTACGCCGATGAGCCGACCCGCCACTTGCGACAGCGCCATGGACACCTACCTCTCTCTGCCCAGTCTCCTCTACGCGAGGCAGCGGCGCGCGCGGTCCGAGGCGGGCCAGACGTACTCCAGGTCCGGCGGAACGTCGTCACCGAAGAGGGGCCGGTAGTGCTCGGGATCCTTGCGGACCAGCGACGAGCGGTGGCTCAGGTGCAGGTCGTCGCGACCCAGCCACGGCGGCAGCTCACCAGCCTCGGCCAGCTCGTCCTGGGTCCGTACGACGCCGGCCCCACAGGCGGCCGCGAGGTCCACGGTCATCGTGGTGGCGCAGGTGTCCGCCCGCCCCGGCTCGGTCCACACGGCGCACATGTCCAGCCCGTAGCGGGTCAGCGCCTCCTCGTACCCGGCCCACATCTTCACCGCCGGGTGGTTACGCCAGCCGTACCCGGGTCGGGTGAGCCCCCGCAGCACCTGGATGGCCTCCACCCGCTGTTTGCCCAGCCGCTTCTGGTCCAGCGTGCGGGCGCTGGCCAGGAAGTCCGGGTACGGGAGGAACGTCTGCATGCGGCTGCACTACCCGTCGCGGGAGCCGGCATGCCTGGGCGCGGGATGATCCGGACGGGGTCGCCCACCGTGGCCGTGCTGATTACGATCCGGGCATGGCGGAGCCGTGGCGGGACCGGGCGCGACGGGCGGTCGAGTGGAACTGGCGGCTACGGTCGGTAGGTGATCCGCGCCCGCACTACGTGATCTGCGGGAAGGACGCGCTCGCCTACTACGTGGCCCGGGCGATGCTCGAATCCGAGCTGCCGGCCGGCGGGGCGCGGGTGACGGTCGTGGTGCCGGAGCGTTACCGCAGCAACGGCCCGGACGTGGCGGGGTTGCGCGGTCTTCGGGTGGTCCGCTCGGATCGGCTGGACGTGGCCACCTTCGAGGCCGCCGGCCTGGCCGGGGCGACCGGGCTGGCCCTGCTGCACCAGGACGACGTCGGCAACCTGCACGCGGCGCTCTGCGCGCAGGCCGTCGATCAGCAGGTCCGCCAGGTGCTGCGGATGTTCAACGGCACCCTCGCCGACGGTGTGCGCAAGCTGATCAGGGCCCCGGTCGAGGTGCTCTCCGACGCCGAGATGGCCGCGCCGGCCTTCGTGGCCGCCGCGCTCGGCGAGGTCGACCCCAGTTCCTTCCAACATCGGGACAAGACGCTCCGGGTGGCGCGGCGCGCCGACGTCCGCCCGCAGGACGTGGTCTGCGCCCTGGCCCACCTCACCGAGGCGCAGGGGGTGGAGCTGCTGCCGGCCGAACAGGCCGGCGCGGACCTGGTGCTCGCCGAGGCGACCGGTCAGCCGCCGGGCACCGAGGTCGCCGCCCGTCGGCTGGTCCGGGCCCGCCAGCGACGTCGTCCGGTCACGGTGCTGCTGGGAGCGGTACGCGGCTTCGCCACCCGCAAGATCGGCGTCGCGGTGATGTTGGTGCTCGCGGTGATCGCGGTGCTGGGGGCGCTGATCTCCCGCACCGAGGAAGCCTCCCCACTGGAAGCCCTGTACCTGACCCTGGTCACCACGCTCAGCGGCGCCGACCCGGACACCACCAAGTCAGCCGGCGCGCAGATCATGCAGGTGGTGCTCAACCTGGCCGGCTTGGCGCTGATCCCGCTGATCACCGCCGTCGTGGTGGACGGCATCGTCAACGCCCGGCTGGCCCTGCACACCGGCCGGGTGCAGCCCGCGCGGGCCGGGCACGTCGTACTGGTCGGCCTGGGCAACGTCGGCACCCGCGTCATGGCGCAGCTCCGCGAGTACGACGTCGAGGTGGTGGCGATCGACAAGGATCCGGAGCCGCGCGGTGGTGCCCTGGCACGTCAGCTGGGGGTGCCGCTGATCGTCGGTGACGCCGCGCTGCCGGAGACGCTGGCCGCCGCGTCGGTTGTCGACTGTCAGGCGCTTGTGGTGGCGTCCACCGACGACGTGGCCAACCTGGAGGCTGCGCTCGCTGCCCGCGACCTCCGCGCCGACCTGCGCGTGGTGCTGCGGCTCTTCGACGGTGACTTCGCCGAACGGGTGGAGGAGACCTTCGCCCTCGGGGTGTCCCGCTCGGTCTCCTACCTGGCCGCCCCGGCCTTCATCGGGGCGCTCACCGAACGCGCGGTGATCACCACGATCCCCGTCGACCGGCACGCGCTGCCGGTCGCCGAGGTGCCGGTCGCCGCCGGCTCCGAGCTGGACGGCCGACCGCTGGGTGTGGCCAACCGGGACGGGCAGGTCCGGCTGATCGCCCGCACCCCGGCGGGCGGCACCAAGACGATCTGGTGGAAGGACCTCGACCCCCGACAGGTGATCTTCGCGGGTGACCGGTTGACGGTGGTTGCCCGTCGGCGCGGCCTGGACTGGCTGACCAGGCAGTGCGCCCCGCCCGCCCCGGGCAGGGTGCCCGTGCCATCGGGTCACGTCGGGTCGATGCCGCGCGGTGTACCCACCCCGTCCGGTGCCATTTCGGCTGGTCGCGCCGTCGGCGGGGAGTCGTCCGCGCCCGCGGTGTTTTCCGGAACGCCGGCGGCGCCTACCGATCAGGAGGTCGCCGCCTCGGCACCCGGCGCTGCCCACCCGGTGCCGACCTCGCCGTCGCCGGCGGACGATGGCCCGGTGCCTCCGGCCCGAGGCGCGGGGGCGGAGCACCGACCGAGCGAATCGTAGTAACCAGCAACTACGGCCAGAGCGACAGCGGCAGGGACGACTCGACCAGCGCCCCAGTTACCTGGTCGAGCGGTATACCTGTGAGTCATAACTATGACTCACAGGTATACCGCTCAGCAGCACGAACGCGGGCCGGCACGATGGCGGGCCAGTTGGCCGCGCCGGCTTGCCCGGGGGCACGTGGTGCGGGACTTCGACCGCTCTCGGCGGCGAGCGAGCTTCGACGGCCAGCGGCTTCGTCGGTCGTTGCCACTGAGTGACAATCAGTGCCATGCGTTTCCGCGTCCTGGGGCCGACCCAGGTGTTGCTGGCCGACGGGCGTGAGATTCCCGTCGGCGGTCCGCGGCTGCGCGCGCTACTGGCGCTGCTGCTGCTCGACGCGGGCCGGGTGGTGTCCGCCGAGCGGCTGATCGACGGTCTGTACGGCGAGCACCCGCCGCGGGGGGCCGCCAACGCGCTCCAGTCCCTGGTGTCGCGCCTGCGTCAGGCGCTGCCCGCCGAGCACACCCCCGTCGAGTTCCACCCGGCCGGTTACCGGCTCGCCGTGGATCCCGCGGACGTCGACGCGTACCGGTTCGAGCGGCTCACCGAGGCTGGGCGTCGCGCGCTCGCCGGCGGTGACCAGCCGCGCGCGGCGGCCGTGTTGCGCGAGGCGCTGGAGCTGTGGCGCGGTCCCGCCCTGGCCGACGTCATCGACGTGGCTGGCGTACCCGCGCAGGCGGCCCGGCTGGACGAGCTGCGGCTGGCCGCCACCGAAGACCGGATCGAGGCGGAGTTGGCGCTGGGCGGGCACGCCGAGCTGGTCCCGGAGCTGCGGCAGCTCGTCGTGGCGCAACCGCTGCGGGAGCGACCGCGAGGCCAACTCATGCGCGCCCTGTCCGCGCAGGGCAGGCCGGCCGAGGCGCTGGCCGAGTTCGAGGACGCCAGACGCAGCCTGGCCGAGCAGCTCGGGGTCGACCCGTCGGCGGCGCTGGCCGCGATCCACCTGGCCGTGCTGCGCGGCGACGACAGCTCTGCCGTGCTGCGCGGCGACGAGAGTTCCGCCGTGCGTCCGACGACCGAGCGGGCGCTGCCGAGCCAGCTCACCACGTTCGTCGGGCGGGAGGAGGAGCTCAAGCGCGTTGGGGAGTTGCTCGGCGAGCGCAGACTGGTCACCCTCACCGGCCCCGGGGGAGCGGGCAAGACCCGGCTGGCCATCGAGGCGGCGGGCCGCGCGGACGGCGAGGTCTGTTTCGTCGAGCTGGCCGGGCTGGCCGACGGGTCGGACGTACCGCAGGCGGTGCTGAGCGCGCTCGGTCTGCGGGACGCGGGTCTGCGGGCCCCGGCTGAGCCGGGCCGACAGTCCACCGACCGGCTGGTCGAGGCGCTTGCCGAGCGGCGGCTGCTGCTGGTGCTCGACAACTGCGAGCACGTCATCGCGGACGCGGCCCGGCTCGCCGCACGACTGCTGGGCGCGTGCCCGGCGCTGCGGGTGCTCGCCACGAGTCGCGAGCCGCTCGGGCTGGCCGGCGAGGCGTTGTGCCAGTTGTCCGGGCTGACCCTGCCGCCAACGGACACGTCGACGGAGGATGCGGACGACTACGCGGCGGTCAGCCTCTTCGTGCAACGGGCGGCTGACGTCGCACCCGACTTCACCGTCACACCGGCCAACGTCGACGTGGTGCTGCGGATCTGCCGTACCCTCGACGGCCTGCCGTTGGCGATCGAGTTGGCCGCCGCGCGGCTGCGGGCGTTGCCCGTCGCCGAGGTGGCCGCCCGTCTCGACGACCGGTTCCGGTTGTTGTCCATGGGCAGCCGGGCCGCGTCGCCCCGACACCGCACCCTCCGGGCCGTGGTCGAGTGGAGCTGGGACCTGCTCGACGACGCCGAACGGAGACTGGCCCGCCGACTGACCGTCTTCGCGGGAGGCGCGACGCTGGAGGCCGCCGGGAGCGTCACGGGCGTTCCCAGCGCCGAGTTCGTCGACGCGCTCAGCGGTCTGGCCGACAAGTCCTTCGTGGAGTTGAGCGGCGGCCGTTACCGGATGCTCGAAACGGTGCGCGCCTTCTGCGCCGAACGTCTCGCCGAAGCCGGCGAGGCCGACCAGCTACGCCGTGCGCACACCGCGTACTTCCTGGAGTTCGCCTGGACCGCCAGCGACCACCTCCGGCAGGTCGAGCAGTTGCACTGGCTGCGGCGGCTCGACGCCGAGCGGGACAACCTGCACGCGGCGCTGCGCCGTTCCACCGCGGCCGGTGACGCGCCCGAGGCGGCCGGGCTGGTCGCGGCCCTGTCGTTCTACTGGTGGCTGCGTGGCATGCGGGGGGAAGCGGCCCGGTTGGCCGCCGCCGTCCTCGACCTGCTGGGGGACGAAGCGCCGTCCGGGCTGCACGAGGAGTTCGCGCTCTGCGTCTACAACACCTCGCTCGCCGGCGCCGGCCACCTGCCGTCGCTCGGCACCCAGCGGTCCGTGATCCGCAGCCTCGACCGGCCACCTCGACAACCGTTCCTGCTGTACCTGTCGGGGATCTCGACCGGGCCGCCTCCCGGCGGCGCCGACCACGTCGAGGAGCTGATGCGGGAGCTGCGGCAGCTGGTCGGCCCGGACGTGTGGATCAACGCGCTCGGCGCGATGGGGAACGGCTCGGCGCTGATGTGGAGTGGCGAGTGGGACCGGGCCAGGGCCGCGCTGAACACCGCGCTCGACGACTTCCGGAGCACCGGGGACCGGTGGGGCTGCATGATCACGCTCGGTGCGCTCGGTGAACTGGCTGCCTGGCAGGGTGACCCGGAGACGGCGGGCGCCCACATGGACGAGGCCATGGGACTGGTCGAGGAGCTCGGGTCGGCCGTCGACCAGGCCGACATGCTGCGGACCAGGGGCGAGATCCGGCTGCGGGCCGGTGACCTCACCGGGGCGCGGGACGACTTCGCCGGTGCGCTGCTCCTGGCGCAGCGCAGCGGCGCTCCCGAGTTCGTGGCCAGTGCCCGTCTCGGCCTCGCCCAGGTGGCCCGGCTGCGCGGCGACCTGGTCGAGGCGAGACGGTTCTGCGAGGAGGCCCTGGTGGGTGGGCTCACCGGGTGGTACGTCGGCGAGGCCACCCGAGCGGAGATCATCTTGGCCCTCGACGAGATCACCAAGGCGGAGCGGGCCGGAGCGGCGGGCCGGCCCGGTGCGCCGCCGTCAGCGGACGGTGCGTGATCCGTCAGCGCCCGACCGCACCCTGGCGGCATGACGACATTCGACGTGACAGCCGAGGGGCTGGGCAAGCGGTACGGCCCAACGCGGGCACTGGACACCTTCGACCTGGCCGTACCGACCGGCACGGTGTACGGACTGCTGGGGCCGAACGGCGCCGGGAAGACGACTGCCGTACGGATCCTGACCACGCTGCTGCGCTTCGACGCCGGCCGGGCCACCGTGGCGGGGTTCGACGTGCGGCGTCAGCCGGACGAGGTGCGTGCCCGGATCGCGTTGACCGGTCAGTACGCCGCGGTCGACGAGATCCTCAGTGGCCGGCAGAACCTGGAGTTGTTCGGCCGGCTGTTCCGGCTGGGTCGGCGGGCGGCCCGCCAACGCGCCGACGAACTGCTGGAACGGTTCGGGCTGGACGAGGCGGCGAGTCGGTCGGCCGGTGAGTACTCGGGTGGGATGCGCCGCCGGTTGGACCTCGCGGCCAGCCTGATCCGTACACCGCGGGTGCTCTTCCTCGACGAGCCGACCACCGGCCTGGACCCGCGTAGCCGCAACCAGGTGTGGGACCTGGTCCGTGGCCTGGTCGCGGACGGGACCACGGTCCTGCTCACCACGCAGTACCTGGAGGAGGCCGACCAGCTCGCCGACCGGATCTCGGTGATCGACGCCGGTCGGGTCGTCGCCGAGGGGTCGCCGGACGAGCTGAAGTCGATGACCGGCGGCGACCGGATCGAGGTGGTGGTGCGGGATGCGGCCGACCTGACCCGGGCTGCCCGCATCGTCGCGTCGATCTGTGCCGCGGAGCCGGAGCGCGATCCGGAGGTGCGGCGGCTCAGCGTGCCGGTGGCCGACCGGGTCGCCGGGCTCATCGACGTGGTGCGGGCGTTGGACGAGGCCGGTGTCGCGGTGGAGGACATCGGCCTGCGGCGCGCGACGTTGGATGAGGCGTTCCTGTATCTGACCGGGCACCGACCGGACGAGGCCCGCGAGCCCGTCGGCGTTGGCGGAAAGGCGGACGTGGCATGACGGCTGCGGTGACCGACGGCTGGACGATGACCAGGCGGAACATGATCCACGTGATCCGCGCACCGGAGGAGCTGATCCTCTACTTCTCGCTGCCGATCATGTTCGTGCTGGTCTTCGGGTACGTGTTCGGCAGCGGCATGCAGGTGGCGGGTGGTGGCAACTACCGCGAGTTCCTGCTGCCCGGGGTCTTCGTGATGACGATGCTGTACGGCCTCGGCGCCACCGCGACCGGCGTGGCGCTGGATCTCAGCCGGGGTGTCGTCGACCGGTTCCGGTCGATGCCGATGGCCCGGTCCGCCCTGATGACCGGCCGCAGTGCCGCCGACCTGCTCCGCGCCCTGCTGGAGATGTCCACCCTGCTGGTTTGCGGCCTGCTCGTCGGGTGGCAGTGGCGGCAGGGTGTCGGCAAGGCGTTGCTCGCGGTCGGGCTTCTCCTGCTGCTCCGGATCGCGATCACCTGGGTCGGGATCTACCTGGCGCTGCTGGTTCGCAACCCGGACACGGTCGGCGTGATCGTCTTCCCGGCGGCGTTTCCGTTGAGCGCGATCTCGAATGTCTTCGTGTCGCCCGAGTTGATGCCGTCGTTCATCGGGACGATCTCGGAGTGGAACCCGTTGTCGGCCACCGTCGCGGCGATCCGCGAGCTGTTCGGCAACCCGGGCCTGGGTGGCGACTCCTGGCCGGCGGAGCACGCCGTGCTGTTGGCGGTGCTGTGGCCGGTGCTGCTGATCGCGACGTTCGCGCCGCTCGCGGTGGGACGGTACCGGCGGCTGAGCCGCTGACCCCTGGCCGCCGGTGGCCTGCTCAGGTCACCGGCGGGCGGGGCGCAGCGCGTACCAGGCGGCACCGGCGGCCAGCACGCCGAAGCCGGCGAGGACGCTGCCGGTCGGCAGGTTGACCGCGAGCAGCAGACACCCGAGCAGCCCCACCCCGGCGAGTACCTGTACGGGCAGCCGCCGGCCCGGCTCCCGGCCCAGTGTCAGCGCCGCCGCGTTGGTGATCGCGTAGTAGACCAGCACGGTGCAACTGGAGAAGCCGATGGCACCGCGCACGTCGCCGAGCAGCACCACCACGATCACCACGGCGGCGACCGCCAACTCGGCCCGGTGCGGCACCCGGTGCACCTGGTGCACGGCGGCCAGCGCGCCGGGCAGGTCACGACGGCGGGCCATCGCCAGGGTGGTCCGGCCGACCCCGGCGACCAGGGAGAGCAGGACACCGACGACCGCGATGGTGGCCCCGGCGCGGACCACCCAGGCCAGGCCGGGCAGCCCGGCGGCGGTCACCACGTCGACCAGGGGCGCCGCGGAACCGGCCAGCCGGTCGGCGCCGAGCACACCGAGTGCGATCACGGCCAGCACCAGGTAGCTCGCGAGCACCACCCCGAGCGCCAGCGGCACCGCCCGGGGGATGGTCCGCTGCGGGTCGCGGACCTCCTCGCCGAGCGTGGCGATCCGCGCGTACCCGGCGAACGCGAAGAACAGCAGCCCGGCGGCGGTGACCACGCCCCGGGCGGAGCCGCCGGGCTCGCCGAGCCGTTCCAGGTGCACCGGCCCGCCCACCAGGCCGACCGCCGCGACCAGGGCCAGCACCGCGAGTACCAGCGCGACCAGGGCTCGGGTCACGGTGGCCGTCTTGCCGATGCCCCGCAGGTTCACCGCGGTCACCGCGAGCACCGCGCCGACGGCGACCAGTCGGGCCTGCCCCGGCCACAGGTACGCCCCGATGGTCAACGCCATCGCCGCACAGCTCGCCGTCTTGCCGACCACGAAGCCCCAGCCGGCCAGGAAGCCGGCGAACGGCCCGAGGCGCTCCCGGCCGTAGACGTAGGTGCCGCCGGACTCCGGGTAGCGGGCCGCGAGCCGCGCCGAGCTGGTCGCGTTGCAGAAGGCGATGAACCCCGCCAGCACCAGCGCGGGCAGCAGTCCGGCGCCCCCTGCCGCCGCCGTGGCCGGGCCGAAGACCACGAAGACGCCCGCGCCGAGCATCGAGCCCAACCCGATGACAACCGCATCGGGTACGCCGAGCCGCCGCGACAGTTGATCCACAGCCCGAAACCTAGGGGTACGAGGTGAACGGCCGGTCCCAGGCGCGTAGCCGGCCGGGGAGCGGCACGTCGTCCCACGGCACCCGGTGCAGCAGCCGGTCCAGGAACAGCCCGATCAGCAGGGCTGCCACGCCGTCGGTGAGCCAGTGGAAGTTCAGGTAGGTGGTGGTGACCAGCAGGATGGCCGGCGGGGCGAACCGGATCAGCCGGTGCACCCTCGGGTGCAGTCGCCCAGCCGTCAGCGCGGTCAGCAGGACGGCTATCACCCCGTACCAGAGGATCGCGTTGACGACGTGCCCGGACGGGTAGGACAGGTCGTACTCGGTGGGCGGCAGGTCGTTGAAGATCCGAACCGACTGGGTCGGCGGCAGATCGGAGCTGGGCGCGGCCCGGTCGGTCAGGACCTTGAGTGGCCCGACCGTCAGGTAGAGCAGCACGAAGGCTCCCGCCACCAGCAGCAGCGGCCGCACGGTGCGGCCCCGCCAGGCCACCGCCACGGCGAGCGCTCCGGCGAGGGGCGTCAACAGCCAGCCCCCCTGGCCGATGAGGTTGAACGCCCGTGCCGTCCAGTAGATCGGTGCCGGGTGGTGGGCATACGCCCATTCCCGGACCGCCAGGTCCAGCCCGAGCAACGCACCTGTGGCGAGGGCCACGGTCACCGCACCGAATCCGACCAGCAGCAGGGCGTCGAACCACCAGCCGGCCGGGCGGACGGGCCGTAGCCGCAGGTCACGTCGTACCGCCGTGGGTTTGAGCACGCGACCACGCTACCGGCCCGGCGCGAGGCCGGGGTGTTCGGCGCTGTGTGCCCAACCACGATGTGAGGCGGATGTGGGGGGCGAGGCGTCATGCTTGTGCCCGTGCGGATCACGTCTGCCCTCGTGGACCCGGCGCTGCTCGACCTGCCCTGGTCGACACCGCTGGAGGAGTGGCCTGCCCAACACCTGGTGGCTCTGCCGCAGGGCATCTCCCGACACATCGTCCGGTTCGTCCGGCTTGGCGACTACGTCTACGCGTTCAAGGAGACCCGCGAACGGATCGCCGAGCGGGAGTACGACCTGCTCCGGGCCCTGGAACGGATCGACTTCCCGTCGGTCGAGGCGGTGGCCGTCGTCGCCGACCGGCAGGCCGAGGACGGGGAACCCCTCGAATCGGTGCTGATCACCCGGCACCTGCAGTTCTCCCTGCCGTACCGGGCGCTGTTCTCGCACACCCTGCGGCCGGAGACGATGAGCCGCCTGCTCGACGCGCTGGCCGCGCTGATCGTGCGGATGCACCTCACCGGCTTCTTCTGGGGTGACTGCTCGCTGTCGAACACGCTGTTCCGGCGGGACGCTGGCGCGTTCGCCGCCTACCTGGTGGACGCGGAGACGGGCGCGTTGCACAACTCGCTCTCCAACGGTCAGCGCGGTGAGGACCTGGAGATCGCCCGGGTGAACATCTTCGGCGAGGCGTTGGACCTGCAGGCCGCCGGACTGCTGCACGAGTCCATCGACCCCGAGGTGGTCTGCGAGGAGGTCGTGCAGCGCTACGAGCGGCTCTGGCACGAGATCACCTACGAGCAGGCGGTCGAGCGGGAGGCCCGCCACGACATCGAGGGTCGGATCCGCCGCCTCAACGAGTTGGGCTTCGACGTGGCCGAGGTGGCCATGTCCTCCATCGACGACGGGCGTTACCTGGTCCGGCCGAAGGTCGTCGACGCCGGCTACCACACCCGGCGGCTGCTGCGGCTGACCGGTCTCGACGCCGAGGAGAACCAGGCGCGCAAGCTGCTCAACGACCTGGACGCCTACCGGGCGGAGAGCGACCTGATCGACGAGCAGCAGGCCGCGCACCGCTGGCTCACCGAGGTCTTCGAGCCGGTGGTCCGGGCCGTTCCCGCGCACCTGCGCCGCAAGTTGGAACCGCAGGAGCTGTTCGCGCAGATCATCGAGCACAAGTGGCTGCTGTCCGAGCAGGCCGGTCGGGACGTCGGGATGCGCCACGCGGTTCAGTCCTACCTGGCCGACGTGCTTGTGCACCGCCCCGACGAGCAGGCCGTCCTCGGCGTCGACGTCCCGGCTTTGAGCTGATCCTCCGCTGGCCCTCCGCCTCGGGCGGTCCGACCTGCCTTCGTTAAAACGGGCTGGATCGCCGGGCAGGCTGGGGTGACCAGTGTGGTTGGTGGCCCCTGTAGAGCTGCCCCAGATATGGGGCAGCTCTACAGGCCGCCAAACAGGCATGGCTTCCGGCGTCGCGGCGGCCGGGCATGGCCCGTGGCGTCGCGGCGGCCGGGCATGGCCTGTGGCGTTGCGGCGGTCAGGCACGGCCTCCAGCGGCAGACTGCCGTCGAGCGCTGTCACGCAACCGATGGCGGCAAGCGCGCAAGAAGGGCTCGCGCTCACTCCACCCAGGTGCCGCCGCGGAGGACCCGGACCACGTTCAGGTCGGCGTCCAGCACCACCAGGTCGGCGCGGAGGCCAACCTGGAGGGAGCCCACCCGGTTGCCCAGGCCGATAGCGCGTGCCGGGGTGGTGGCCACCATCCGCGTCGCGTCGGCGATCGGGATTCCGGCACTCACCGCGTGCCGCAGCGCGGCGTCCATGGTCAGCGTGCTGCCGGCGATGGCACCGTCCCGGGCGAGTCGGGCCACCCCGTCGGTCACGGTGACGGCCTGGCCGCCCAACTCGTACTCGCCGTCGGGCATTCCGGCGGCGGCCATCGCGTCGGTGATCAGTGCCGCACGGTCCGGACCCGCGGTCGCGGCCACGAAGGTCAGCATGCCGTCGTGCAGGTGCACCCCGTCGGCGACCATCTCGCAGATGACGGTGGGCGCGTCGAGCAGGGCCACCACCGGCCCCGGCTCGCGGTGGTGCACCGGGCGCATCCCGTTGAACAGATGGGTGCCGACACTCGCGCCGGCGGCGACCGCGGCGCGGGTCTGTTCGTACGTCGCGTCGGTGTGCCCTACCGCCGCCACCACCCCCTGTGCGGTGAGCAACTTGATCGCCTCCAGCGCGCCGTCGCGTTCCGGTGCGAGGGTGACCATCCGGACAGCGCCCCGGCCCAGCTCGATCAGCTCGGTCAACTCGTCGGTCGACGGGTCGCGGAGGTACTCCGGGTTCTGCGCCCCACACCGGGCCGCGGAGAGGTAGGGGCCTTCGAAGTGGACTCCGGCCAGCACACCCTCGTCGACCAGCGGGGCGAACGCCTCAGTGGCCGTGCGCATCAGCGGGAAGGGCGCGCTGACCAGGCTCGCCAACAGGGTGGTCGTGCCGTGTGCGAGGTGGAACCCGGCCGCCGCTCGGGCCTCGTCGGCGTCCCCGGTGGTGAAGGTGTGCCCACCACCGCCGTGGGTGTGCATGTCGACGAAGCCGGGCAGGATCCAGTTGCCGTCCCGGACCGACGGATATTCGGCGACCGCGGTGATCCGATCGCCGTCCCACTCGACGCAACCCTGTCGGATGACACCGTTCGGGGTCACCACTCGGCCGTCCACCCGCACGGTCATCGCTCCTCCTGATTGTCACGGACGCGTACGGCGTCATGGTCACGGACGCGTAGCGCGTCATGGTCACGGACGCGTAGCGCGTCCAGGGCGAGCAGGGCGGCGCCGAGGCAGCCGGCCTCGTCGCCGAGGGCTGCCGCGACCAGCCGCGGCTCCCGGTGGAAGGTCATCCGCTCGTGCAGCGCCGCCCGCAGTGGGACAAGCAGCCGGTCCCCGGCCTGGGCCAGACCGCCGCCGAGCACGATCGTCGCCACGTCGAACAGAGCCTGCCCGGTGGCGAGGCCGTCGGCGAGCGCCTCGACCGCCTCCTGCCAGACCTGGCCGGCGAGTTGTTCGCCGGCTGCGGCCCGTTCGGCGACATCGGCCGCCGACACGGGAGCGCCCGCTGCCTCGCCCGCCAGTTCGGCGTAGCGGCGGCCGATGGCGGCGGCCGAGGCGACCGTTTCCAGGCAGCCGGGCCGACCGCAGCCGCAGCGCGGGCCGTCCGGCCGGACCAGGATGTGGCCGATCTCCCCGGCGGCGCCGTGCGCGCCGACGGACGCCGAGCCGTCGACCACGTGGGCGGCGGCGATGCCGGTGCCGATCGCCACGAACAGCACGTGCCCGGTGCCGCGCCCGGCACCGAGCCGTGCTTCGGCGAGGCCACCGACGCGCACGTCGTGACCGAGTGCCGTGGGCAGTCCGAGCCGTGTCATCGCCAGGTCCCGCAGGGGTACGTCCCGGAAGCCCACGTTCGCCGACCAGACCGCGACGCCGCGCGCCTCGTCCACCACCCCGGGTACGGCGATGCCGACCGCGATCGGCGTGAGCCCGTCGGCGCGGGCCTTGTCGGCCAGCCCGGCAGCCACGTCCAGGATCGTGTCGACCACGGCCGCCGGGCCGCGCGCGGCCTGGGTGGGGTGCCGCTCGGTGCGTACCGCGACGCCGTCCGGTCGGACCAGGGCGCACTTCATGCCGGTGCCGCCCACATCCAACGCGACGACGACCTGGCCGGTGGCCCCGGCGTCGCCGCTGGTCACGCCAGCACCACCGACCGGGTCAGGTGTCGGGGCGCGTCCGGGTCGAGGCCTCGGCTGGTCGCCAGCGCGACCGCGAAGCGTTGCGCCAGGATCAGGTCGGCCATCGGGTCGACCGGGGTACGACCGGCGGACCAACTGCCCAGCACCGTGCGCCAACCGTGCGTGCGGCTGTGCACGAAGGCCGCCCCGGTGGCGGCCACATCCTCGGGTAGTCCGTCGGGTAGCTCGCCGAACGCCCAGACCAGTCTGCCGGGCGCACCGATCGAGATGGGGCCGTGCCGGTAGTCCATCGCCGGGTACGCCTCGGCCCAGAAGGTGGCCGCCTCACGGCACTTCAGCGCTGCCTCCTGCGCCAGACCGATCGTCCACCCCCGACCGAGGAAGGTGGCCTGCCCGATGGTGGCCGGGTCGATCGGCAGTGGGGATCGCACCGCCACCTCGGCGTCGGCGGCGAGCGCGGTCACCGGGTCGCCGAGGTGAGCCCGGAGCAGGGCGAGTGCGGTGGTCGCGAAGCGGGTCTGCACCACCGACCGCTCGTCGGCGAAGGGCATGGTCACCGCGGCGGTGGCCAGCTCGACCGCCGGGGACGCCGGGTCGCCGACGATGACCGTGGTGGGGGTCTGCCCGCGCAGCGCGGCGAGAAGCTCCAGCACCTCCGTGGTGGTGCCGGAACGGGTGATCGCGATCAACCGGTCGTAGCGGCGCCCGGCGGGGAACTCGGACGCCTGGAACGCGTCGGTCTCGCCCTGGCCGGCCTGCTCGCGGCGGCCCGCGTACGCCATCGCCATGAACCACGACGTGCCGCAACCGACGACGGCCACCCGCTCGCCGGGGCGGGGCAGGTCACCGTGGACGACGCCGGCCAGTACGGCTGCCTCCCGCCAGCAGTCGGGCTGGCTCGCGATCTCCGCGTCCACGTACGCCATGGGAACTCCTCGCCGGTGCGCAATACGGCTCGTTAGGCACGCATTTCGCGCGTCATTCTGCGCGAACGGCGGTGGTCGTGGCAACTGGCCGACCGATCGCGCAGATCAGCCTTTTGCGTAAGCCTAGTTTCGCGCACTAGTGTGCACGCAATCAATCACCGTCCGTGCTGTCACTGGGAGGACCCCCGCGGTGGACCGGTACGCCAGATGGAACGCCCTGCTCGAGATGCTGACCGACAACGGCCGGGTCAGCGTCGAGGCGGCAGCCGAGCGGCTGGACGTCTCCCAGGCCACCATCCGGCGTGACTTCGACCAGCTCGCCCAGCAGCAGATGATCACCAGGACCCGGGGCGGCGCGGTCGCCAACGGCGTGTCGTACGACCTGCCGCTGCGCTACAAGACGGCCAAGCACTCGGCGGAGAAGCAGCGGATCGGCGCTGCCGCCGCCGCGCTCGTGACGCCGGGCACCGTTGTCGGTCTGAACGGCGGCACCACGAGCACCGAGGTGGCGAGGGCGCTGGCCGTGCGTCCGGACCTGAACACCAGCGCCGAGGGCGCCCAGCTCACCGTGGTGACCAACGCGCTGAACATCGCCAACGAGCTGCTGGTCCGATCGCGGATGAAGGTCGTGGTGGCCGGCGGGGTGGTGCGCCCGAAGTCGTTCGAACTCGTCGGCCCGCTGGGTGGGGCGCTGCTGCGCGAGGTCACTCTGGACGTCGCCCTGCTCGGCGTGGACGCCATCGACCCGCAGCTCGGCGCGGCCGCCCACCACGAGGGGGAGGCCGCGATGAACAACCTGATGGTGGCCCGGGCCAAACGCGTGGTGATCATCGCGGACTCGTCCAAGCTGGGCGGTCACGCCTTCGCCCGGATCTGTCCGGTCGAGCGGGTCGAGACCCTGGTGACCGACTCCGGCGCCGCCCCGGAGGTCGTGGAGGCGTTCCGTGCCGTCGGCGTACAGGTCATCTGCGCCTGAGCGGTGACGCTCCGTCGATGAGGTGACCCATTCGGCGCGTCGATGCATACCCCGTATTGAACGTCTCTGCATACCGCGTATGGTGTCGGCTGTCACGCCCACCCATCGGGGGAGGTGCAGCTTGCCAGCTGTCCTGGAGATCGAAGGTCTACGTAAGACGTACAAGAGTCGTCGACGCGGTTCCCGCAACGCGCTCGACGGCTTCGACATGCGGGTCGACGCAGGGCAGGTGCACGGCTTCCTGGGCCCCAACGGGTCCGGCAAGACGACCACGCTGCGTACCCTGCTCGGCCTGATCCGACCCGACGGCGGCCGGATGTCGCTGCTCGGGCACGAGGTCCCCGACGCGCTGCCCACCGTCGCCGGCCAGGTCGGCGCGATCGTGGAGAGCCCGCAGTTCTTCCCGCACTTCACGGCACGGGACACGCTGTCCCTGCTGGCCGGGGCGGGCGGGGTGCCGGCCGTCCGGGTCGACGAGGTGCTGGAACTCGTCGGGCTGCGCGACCGGGCCGACGAGCGGGTCAAGACGTACTCGTTGGGCATGAAGCAGCGGCTCGCCGTGGCCTCGGCCCTGTTGAAGAACCCGAAGCTGCTCATCCTCGACGAGCCGGCCAACGGCCTCGACCCGGGCGGCATCCGGGAGATGCGCACGCTGATGCGCGGTCTCGCCGAATCCGGGATGACGGTGCTGCTGTCCAGTCACATCCTCGGCGAGATCCAGTTGATCTGCGACTCGGTCACCATCATCTCGCTGGGCCGGCGGGTCGCGTTCGGCCCGGTCGACGAGGTGCTCGCGCAGCACTCGTCCGGCGCGGTCCGAGTCCGGCTGGAAGCGGTGAGCGACCTGCCGGCAGCCACCGAGGCGCTCACCGCGGCCGGTATCGGGGTCACCGGTCACCCCGACCACCTGATGTTGACAGGCGTCGACAAGCCCGCCTCGGTGACCCGCCTGCTCGCCGAGCGCAACCTCTACGTCAGCGAGTTGGCGCCGATCGCCGTCGATCTGGAGAGCGTCTTCCTCGAACTGACGTCCACCGCACCGGTCCCCGGTCAGCACCGGCAGGTCGACGAGTCCATGAAGGTCGGTGGCACGGGTCAGCCCGGCACCGCCGGGGGAGGGTGGGGCGCGTGAGCCTCTTTCGTACGGAGCTGCGCCGACTCACCAAGCGGCGCTTCACCAGGTACATGACGCTGCTCGGCCTGCTGGTGCTGGCCGCGATGATGGTCGGGGTGTTCTTCACCAACCAGAAGATCGGCGCCGAACAGTACGCGAAGGCCGAGCGGCAGGCCGAGCAGGATTACCAGAAACAGGTGCGCTGGAGCGAGCAGGCGCGGGCCGACTGCGAGCGGGCCAAGGCGGCCGGTACGACGAACGATGACCGCTACCCCGAGGACTGCTCGCAGATCACGCCGCCGCCCCGGGACCAGATCCAGGCGCAGTGGTTCCTGCCCTCGACGTTCGACTTCCGGGATACGTTCGACGAGACGCTGATTCCGTTCGCGGCGATCCTCGCGCTTGTCGGGTTCGTGGTCGGCGCGTCCTTCATCGGTGCCGAGTGGAGCACCGGCGGGATGATGAACCTGCTGCTCTGGCGTCCGAAGCGACTCACCGTACTGCTCACCAAGCTGGCCGCCCTGCTCACCGGCATGCTGGCGGTGACGCTGCCCGCCGCGGTGCTCTGGTTCGCCGGGTTCTGGGGGGTCGCCACGTTCCGTGGCAGCACCGAGAAGATGACCTCCGGCGCCTGGCAGTCGTTCGTGCTGACCGGAGTGCGGGGTGTGGTCCTGGTGCTGGTGCTCACCACCATCGGCTTCGCCCTGGCGTCGCTGGGTCGGCACACCGCGATGGCCCTGGGTGGCGTGGTGGCGCTGATGGTGGTCGGCCAGTTCGGCCTGGGCATCCTGCTGGGGTTGGCGAACGTGCGCTGGCCCGAGGCGTACCTGCTGCCCACGTACCTGCTGGCCTGGGTGTACAAGAGGGTCAAGTTGCAGGACTGGGACTCCTGCGAGGCGACCTTCAACGGGTCGTGTGAACCGTCGACCCTGGTCATCACCTGGCAGCAGTCCTCGGTGCTGCTCTCGGTCGCGGTGGTGGTGATCCTCGGAGCGGCGCTCTGGGCGATGCGTCGCCGCGACATCTCCTGATCCGACCGGTCTGACGCGGCGCGGCCGGCCCGGCCGTCGGGATTCCCGGCGGCGCAGGGTCGGCCGCGCCGGCTGGTGCGACCCAGGTCGTCCCTGGCTAGGCTGAGGACCATGTCCGCCGACGCCACCCCGGCCACCCCCGAGCCGTCCACTGACGCTCGTCGGGGTGACGTCGCGGGTGGGGTCGCGCCGTCGGTTCCGACTCCGCGGCCGGTGCCGCCCATCGAGAGCACCGATGATCCCGACCCGGGCGACGGGGTCGCCGTTGCGCCGAGCGCGCCGACAGCCGTCGGGCTGACCGAACGGGAACGGGCCATCCTGGCCTTCGAGCAGCAGTGGTGGCGGCACGCCGGTGCCAAGGAACAGGCCGTCCGGGACACCTTCGGGCTCTCGTCGACCCGCTACTACCAGTTGCTCAACGGGCTGCTCGACAACCCGGCCGCGTTGGCCGCGGACCCCGTGCTGATCGCCCGGCTCCGCCGGTTGCGCTCGTCGCGCGCCCGCAACCGGCGCCGCTGAGCGCCACCGTCCGGCAGGAATGTAGCCGGGTCCACGGGGTACGCGGGGAGCGCTTCGGGGCCGCCGCTGGGCGGGTGGCCGGAGGTTGACGGAGGGGGCGGGCGATGGCGGGCACCAATCCGACGTGGGAGTGCCGGTGATGCGGGTACGCTCCGCGTCCGCACCGGCCCCCGGCCGGCCGGTCAACGAGGATCTGGTCTTCCAGATCGGTCCGCTGGTCGGTGTCCTGGACGGCGCGACCGTGCCGGAGGGCTTCGACACCGGCTGCGTGCACGGGCCGGAGTGGTACGTCCGGCACCTGGCCGCCCGCCTCGGCGTCGCCGAAGCGGTACGCCCGGCGGCACGGCTGACCAGCAACCTGGCGGCGGCCATCCTCGCCGTGCGCGCCGACCACGGAGGGCAGTGCGACCTCGACCATCCCGGCACCCCGTCCAGCACCGTGTGCCTGCTGCGGGACTGCGGCGACCAGGTGGACTACCTGGTGCTCTGCGACAGCCCCCTGGTCCTGGACGCCGGCGGTCAGGTCAGCGTGGTCACCGACAACCGACTGGACGCGGCGATGGCCGAGCTGCGGGAGACGGTGGCCGTCCTGCCCGGCGGCGCGGCGGATCCGGTCACCCAGTTCCGGCACGCCGTGAGCGTGCAGCGGGAGCGGATGAACCGTACCCACGGCTACTGGGTGGCGGCCGCCGACCCGGACGCGGCCTTCCACGCGGTGACCGGGTCGATGCCTCGGCGAGGTCCGACGGCGATCCGCCGGGCCGCGCTGCTCAGTGACGGCGCGTCCAGTGCGGTGGAGCAGTTCGAACTCACCGACTGGGCCGGACTGCTGGACCTGTTGAGCGTCGACGGGCCGGGCGCGTTGCTCGACCGGGTCCGGACGGCCGAGCGCGACCACCCGGACCGGCTGCGCCGGCACAAGCCCACCGACGACGCGTCGGTGGTGTTCTGCGAGTTCGCGCCGGCGGTTTGAGCCCCTTACACCCGGTCGGGTGACAACAGAGCGTGATGTGGAACACCCCGCCCGCCCGACCGGCCGGTACCGCTGTCCGGACCGCCAGTGGATGGCCAATGGGGTGGACTTCGGCCGATGAGCGCGGCAGACTGCGGCACGTGGCGGGTGCGGTCCGGCTGGAGCCGGTGGACGAACAGAACCTGGAGCCGTTGCTCTCCGTAGCGGCTGCCGAGGCGGAGCCCAGCGATGTGATGCCTCCGGTCGAGGCCCCCGCCGGCTGGTCGCTCGCCCGTCGCGAGGCGTTCCGGGAGTTCCATCGGGCCAGCTTCGGCGGACTGGACGGCCCCACCCGCTCGCAGATGTACGCGATCCTCGTCGGCGGCGAGGTGCTGGGCATGGTCCGGATGACGCGCTGTGACGAGCCCGGCACGGTGGAGGCCGGCATGTGGCTCGGTCGCTCGGCACGCGGGCAGGGGATCGGCGCGGCCGCCCTGCGGGAGTTGCTGAACGCCGCCGCGCGGGCGGGCATGCGGGTGGTGGTCGCCGAGACGACCCCGGACAACATCGGCGCGGTTGCCGTGCTGCACCGCTCCGGCGCCAAACTGTACGAGGAGGACGGCAAGGTGCGTGCCGAGATCTGCCTGGACTCGACCCCGCCGGCCCTCTGAACCCGCCCCGGCCGGTCGGCGGCGACCGCAGGGGCCACCGCCGACCGCCTGGATCAGGCCGGCACCCGGACGATGTCGTAGTCGGTGGTCGGCGTCGACTCCACGTCGAACCGCCCGTTCACCACGTACAGCGCCGAGCCGAGCAGGTCACCGGTGGCCGGCGAACGTAGCTGCGGACCGGTGATCTCCCGCTGCACGGTCCCGGCGGTGTGGCCGGCGTTCAGCCGGACCACCGCGATGACGTTGCTCAGGTTCCGGATCACGTAGAGGGTGCGACCGCGCAGTACCAGCCCGTCGGCCCGATCCACGGAGTAGCCGCCGAGGTTGAAGACGCGGCTGCCGCCGGTGCGTGGGTCGACGCGGACGAGTTGGCCGGTCAGCATCTGCGCGACAAGCAGGTCGCCGTCCGGAAGCGCCACGATCCCGTTGTTGAACGCGTCAGGTGTCGCGCCCGGACCGGTGAGCGGCAGCACCCGGACGGCGGCGGTGGCGGGCAGGCGGCCACCCGGACCCAGCGGCACCACGTACAGCACCGGTCGGGTGGAGTCGGTGAAGTAGACCGCCCGGTCGGTGATCACCAGGTCGTTGACCAGGGTGTCGGGGTCGGTGGTGAACGGGTAGTGGGCCAGCCTGACGCCGCTGTCCGGGTCGTACACGCTGGCACCGCCGCCGGTGAAGTCGGCGGTCCAGAGCCGGCCCCGCGAGTCGATCTTCATCCCTGCCTTGGCGGTGCCGGGTGTGCCCGGGATCAGCACCGAGCCGCGCCCGGTCCGGAGATCACCCCGCCACACCGCGCCGTCCAGCACGGACCCGACGTACACCGTCGTGCCCCGACCGATGGTCAACCCTTCCGGGGTGAACCCGTCGGGCAGGGCGATCCGGGCTGGGAACGGCTTCGCTGGATGGGCGGTCGCCGTCGTGCCGACCGTGGCCAGGGTCGCCGCCGCGGCCAGGGGGACGAGAAGAAGGGACAGTAGCTTGCGCAAGGAACACCGCCTGACGTCCAGGTGGAGGACTCCACAGAGGAATGTGACGCCCTAATAACACTCCGGATGCACCAAAAGGTTGGGTGCGGTGCTCAGTCCCGCCGGGCGGCGTACGCGGCCAGCGCGGCGACCTGGGCCGGGTCCAGCGAGGGGCGCACCCGTGCCCGTGCCGTCGAGACGTGCCCGGCGGTGACCGTGGCGGCGGTGAGAGACTCCCGCATCGCGGCCAGCGCCGCCTCCCGGACCAGCGCCGCGCAGTCCGCCGCGGAGAAGCCGGTCAGCTCGTCGCCGAGGGCGGCGAGGTCGACGTCGGGCGCCAGCGGCACCTGCCGGGACGTGGCTCGCAGGATCTCCGCGCGGGCCGGCCCGTCCGGCGGTGGCACGTAGACCAGCCGCTCCAACCGACCCGGCCGCAGCAGCGCAGGGTCGACCAGGTCGGGCCGGTTGGTCGCGCCGACCACCACCACGTTGCGCAGCGTCTCCACCCCGTCCAGTTCGGTGAGCAGCGCGGCGACCACCCGGTCCGTGGTGCCCCCGTCGGTGGCCTGCCCGCGTACCGGCGCCAGGGCGTCCACCTCGTCCAGGAAGATCAGGGTGGGGGCCGCCTCCCGGGCACGGCGGAACAGCTCGCGGACCGCGCGCTCGCTCTCGCCCACCCACTTGGAGAGCAGTTCCGCGCCCTTCACCGACAGCACATTGGCCCGCCCCGAACCGGCGAGCGCGGTGACCAGGTAGGTCTTACCGCAGCCCGGTGGCCCGTAGAGCAGCACACCGCGGGGCGGCTGCACCCCGAGCCGGGCGAAGGTGTCCGGGTAGGTCAACGGCCACAGCACCGACTCGGTGAGCGTCTGCTTGACGTCGTCCAGGCCACCCACGTCGTCGAGGGTCACCGAGGCCAGCTCCAGGGTCGAGGCCGCCATCGTGGTCGGCCGGACCACCTCCCGGGCGGCCGTGAAGTCCGCCATCGACACCGTCGGCGTCTCGGCGGACTTCTGCCGCAGTGCCGCGCGTACCCCGGCCTCCCGGACCAGCGCCGCCAGGTCCGCCGCGACGAACCCGGGGGTACGCGCGGCCACCTCGTCCAGCCGGACGTCGTCGGCCAGCGGCACCTGCCGGGTCAGCACGGTGAGCTGTTCGCGGCGCAACGCCTGGTCGGGAAGCGGAATGCTGATCCGCAGCGACAGCAGGTCGGGTGCGCGCAGCGCCGGGTCGACCGCCTCGGGTCGGCCGGTGGTGCAGACGACTGCGACGCCGGCCCGGACGCACTCCGCGAGCACCTGGCGGAACACCGTCGCCACCGGGCCGGGCTCGTCCGCCGGTGCGAGCGCCTCGACGTCGCTGACCAGCAGCACCGCCGGCCCGCCGGCTCGGGCCGCTGTCGCCGCGGCACGCAACCGGTCGGCGGCGGCCTGGTTCGTCGACGCGGCCACCTCGGGTGCCCACAACGGGTGGACGCGGGCACCCACCCGGGCGGCGACGGCCCGGACCAGCGCCGACTTCCCGGAGCCGGCCGGACCGACGAGCAGCACCCCCAGCGAGATGGTGGTGCCCAGCCGGCCCAACACCTCCCGGTGGTGGAACCCGAGGTCGAGCAGCTCGGTCAGCTCCTCGGCCTGGGTACGCAGCCCGGGAAGCTCGTCCACGTCAGGTGTGTCGTCCGGCTGGTCCACCTCCGGCGCCGCGTCGGTCGTCCGGAGCGGCCGCGCCCACCCGGCGTCGACCGGGGCGGGTCCGCCGTGGGTGGCGGGGCCGTGCTCCCAGCCGATCATCGTGTCCATGGTGACCAGCGCGCCGGCGGCCGGCTCGACCGTGCGCACGGTGAGCAGGGTGCTGGTCCAGGCGAAACCGACAGTGTTGGCGAGGCTGCGCCGAGCCGCCTCGACCAGGCTGCGCACCGAGGCGTCCGGCAGCACGTCCTGGGGCAGCAACGACACGTCGTCGCCGCCGGTGAGCACCTTGCCCAACAGGGCCAGCCGGAGCATCTCCGGGCTGACCGCCGCGACCACCTCCACCGGCCCGGCCAGGACGACCCGGGCCGCCGGCACCAGCGGCACCGGGCTGACCCGCACCTGGGCACCGTCGCGCACACCCAGGTTGCCCAGGGTCAGGTCGTCGGCGTACAGCAGGGAGCTGCTCGCGCCCGGCGCGGCGGTCGCCACGATTCCCGCCGTCTCGCGGCGGCCGGCAAGCCGGACCGGGTCGCCGGGCCGCAGTCCCAGCGCGGTCAGCGCCTCCGGATGCAGCCGTACGATGCCCCGTCGGGCGTCCAGCGCGGCCGGCCGTAGGCTCGCCGTCAGGGTCAGGTCGGGTTGCGCCACCGCCCGACCGTAGCCGCCGCAGGCCAGCCCCGCCGGTCAGCGCCGCGGATCCAACTCGTCCAACAACGACGGATCCCGCCGGATCAGCTCGGCCAACCGGGCCGCCGGGTCCGGGGTCAGCCCGTCCGGGCCGGGCGCCCACTCGGGGACCGTCCGGCCGGACAGCGGCCACGCCGGCGGGGGTTCCACCGGCGCCGGCGGGGGCACCGGCCCGACCGTGACGTCCGGCCCGTCCCAGGAGACCCGCATGGGGTACGTCCGACCCTCGTGCTGCACCTGCACGGTCACCACCAGCCCGGGATGGCCGCCGACGACCTGACGGACCGCCTCGGCCACCTCCTCGACCGGACCCCACCCGGGGACCTCGCTCGGTGAGTCCGCCCCCGCGTGCCGTGGGTCGTGCCGTCCCGGCCCGGCGCCGCGGACGTCGTCCGGACCCGGCCCGGGAAGGCCCGGCGGCGGCATGCTGTCGTCACGGTCGTTGGTCCGCCGGCGCCGCGCCTCCTCGCGCCGGGCCAGTCGGGCCAGCGTCTCGTCCAGGTCGCCCCTCACCAGATCACCTCTTCCCGCACGGCCGGAGCCGGTCGGCTCAGGCTTGCCTGTCCCGGGTGGCACGTTCCAGCGCACGGTCCAGGACGACAAGCAGGGCGTCCCGCACCGAGAGCCGGTCCCGGGCGTCGAACTGCACTAGGGGCACGTGGTCGCCGATGGCCAGTGCCCAGCGGATCTCGCCGAGTTCCAGGGCCAGCCGCCCGTCGAAGGCGTTGACCCCGACCACGAACGGCAGCCCGGCCCGTTCGAAGAAGTCGATCGCGGGGAAGCAGTCGTCCAGCCGGGCGCTGTCCACCACGACCAGCGCGCCGAGCGCCCCGCGGGCGAGGTCGTCCCACATGAAGCCGAACCGGGCCTGCCCCGGCGTGCCGAACAGGTAGAGCTTCAGACTCCGGTCGATGGTCACGCAGCCGAAGTCCATCGCCACCGTCGTGGTGGTCTTGGTGGAACGGATACCCGGATCGTCCACGCCGATCCCGGCGCTCGTCATCTCGGCCTCGGTGGTCAGGGGAGCGATCTCGGAGATCGCACCCACGGTGGTGGTCTTGCCCACCCCGAACCCACCAGCCACCAGGATCTTGACCGGGATCGGCGGTGCCGCCGGCCTACCGACCGGCGGCGCGGGCGTCCCCGCGCCGGACGGAGGCTGGTACGGCGGCGGCGGTGGGCCGGCGCGTCCGACTGCCGGCCCGGCGCCCGGCACGGCGTAACGGGCGGCGGCGCTGTTTCCGGCGGCCCCGCCGAGCGGGGCGACCGGCCATTCAGGAGATCGCACGAAGTCCATCAATCACTCGCAGGATGAGGTCGGGGTCGGCGGCGTCGTTGGTGTCGGTGACGTGCACGTCCAGGTGCCCGGCCGCCCGTAGGTCGCCGACCAGCACCCGCGTCACGCCCAGGTGCAACCGGGCGCGGGCCGAGATCTCGGCAACCGAGATCGGTGCGGCGCAGAGCGCGATGATCGCCTGGGACTCCGGTGCCAGCAGGGCGTCGGGAGCGCCGGTCGGCCAGCCGCCGTCCATCCGGGCGGTCACCTGCGTCTCCAGCCCGATCGCCGGGTCGGCACCCGCCACCCGTCCGGAGGTGAGCACGAACGGACGGGGACCGGCCGGTCCACCATCCTCCGGCTCCGGCAACACCTGCGCCACGACCTCGCCCGCGTCGGTCGGGCGAGGCGTGTGCAGGTACGGGCGGATCCGGGTCCTCGGTTCCGGGTCCGGATCCTCGCCGGCGACGTCGGGGGTCACTGCTGAACGGCGTTCTTCAACTCGACGATCAGCCGCGGGGTCAGGGCACCACCGGCCCGCCCGGCGAAGAGCGTCATCTCGTACGCGACGGTGCCCAGGTTGGCTGACCGGTCGGCGACCACACCGAGCACGGAACCGCTGCTGATCGCGCTGATCAGCAGGTAGCCGTCGGCCATGTCGACGATCACCCGGTTCAGGCCACCGAGGGCGTACCAACTGGCCGCCCCACCGGCGAGACTCGTCATCCCGGAGACCACCGCGGCCAACCGCTCCGCGTTGGACCGGTCCTTGATCGCCGACATGGCCATCAGCAGGCCGTCCGAGGAGACCGCGATCGCCTCCAGGACCCCGGCCGTGCCGGAGGTGAAGGAGTCCAGCAACCAGTTGAACGTGCGGGCCTCCGGGCTGAGGTCCCCGCTCGCGCCGGACTGGCTCTGGTCGACGTTTTCGTGCAGGAAGGGACTGGTCACCGTGATGATCCTTCTTCGTTCCGGCGGTCAGGGCCGACTTCGCGGAGCGCGCGGGCGACGCCCTCCTCGAACTCGCTGATCTGCTTGCGGACCTCGGCCGGGTCGCCGAGGTGCGTACTGGGTGGCTGACAGGCCGGGACGACAGTGAGGTTCGCCCCCGGCACCCGTCGGCTCAGTCGGGGCCGACCCGGGGTGGTGTCGGACGGACCGGCGCCACCGGCCACCGTAGGGCCGACGCCGCCCGGTGTGCTCGGCAGGTCGACGGTGTTCAGTTCGGCCCGGCGTACACCGGCCTGGAACGCCTCGACCAGGGCCCGCGCGGCGGCGGGGTCCGCACCGGTGGCGTCCACCGGCCGGGTTGGTGCGGCGGCGGCGTGCAGGCTGGCCCCGGGCACCCGCTGCCGAACCCGGGGAGTGCTCGGTGCGCCCGACGGTTCCGGCTCCGCGGCGGCGGGGACGGGCTGCTGCGATGGTTGGCCGGGGCCGAACGCGTTCCAGGACGGGCTGGCCTCCAGGCTGCGGGTGGCCCGGCTGAGCAGGTCCGAGTCGAAGCGGGTTGGCTCGTCGACGGCCGCCGTGATGGACCGCGTGGCGCGTTCGGACGCAGCCGCCGTACGCCGGTCCCGCTCCGGCACCGAGGCCCGGGCGACGGTGCTCCCGGCCGGGTCGGCTCGGCGCAGCACAAGTGACGTCGACGGGATCTCCAGGTATGCCGTCACTCCACCGCCGGTGGTCGCGGCCAGGCCCACCTCCCAGCCGTGGCGGCGGGCCAACCGGCCCACCACGAAGAGGCCGAGCACCTCGGTCGGTGCCAGGTCGAGTCGTTCCCGGCGGGTGAGCCGGGCGTTCTCCTCGGCCAGCCGTTGCTCACCCATGCCGATGCCGTGGTCCACGACGGTGATCCGCGCGCCGAGGCCGGACTTGTCGGCGGTCACCAGCACCCGGGTGTGCGGTGGGGAGAAGGCGGTGGCGTTCTCCATGAGCTCCGCCAGCGCCAGGATGAGGTCACCGACCACCGCCGGCGCGGCCGAGATGCCCGCCGGCACCCGCACCTCCACCCGGGTGTAGTCCTCGATCTCGCCGAGCCCCAACCGGACCACGTCGGCCAGCGGCACCGGCGCGGTGTGGGCATCGGCGCCGGCCGAACCGGAGAGCACCACCAGGCTGCCGGCGTTGCGCCGCAACCGGCTGGAGATGTGGTCGAGCCGGTACAGGTGCTCCAACCGGCCCGGGTCGGCCTCCTGCTTCTCCAACCGGTCGATCAGCGCGATCTGCCTGCCCACCAGGTTCTGGGTACGCCGCCCGACGTGGCCGAACATCTGCGCCACGTTGCGCCGGCCGGCGACCTGCCGCTCGACCAGCCGTGCGGCGGTGCTCTGCACCCGGTCGAAGGCCCGCGCCAGGTCGCCGATCTCGTCGTTGGCTCGGATGTCCACCGGTTCCAGCCGGATCGGCTGGGGGCTCTCCCCCTCGTCGTCGGTGACCCGGACCAGCTCCGCCTCGGCGACCCGGGCGACCCGGTCGGCCGAGCGGGTGAGTCGGGTCAGTGGTCGGGCCACCGTCCGCGCGACCGCCGCGCTGAGCAGCACCACCAACGCCAGGATCAGCGCCGTGGTGGCCCCGACCAGGTACGCGGCCGTCAGCGCGCGCCGCTGCTCGGTGGTCACCTCGGTGAGTACGTCGGCGATCAGCTTCTTCTCCACGAACTGACCGAGCCGGATCATGGTGCGGACGGCCGGGAAGAGCGCCTCCATCGGCACGTCGCGGACGGCGGTGGCCGGGTCGCGGGCGCTGGTGGCCAGGAAGTCCGAGCTGGTACGCGCGGCCACGGCCGCGTCGTTGAGCTGGGCCACCTTGAGCTGCTCGGGCGTGATCAGGCTGCGGAAGCGCTGGTTGTCGACCAGGAGCGCGGCGATGCACGCCACGTACCCGTTGATGGTGTCCGAGTTGCCGATCGCCTTGACCAGCAGGCTCAGGGTGGCGCAGGCGCCCAGCCCCTCGTCGGCGCGGAGCAGCCCGTCGAGGGCGAGCACCTGACGGCCCGGCAACGTGTCGGTGTCCACCCCGAACACCAGCCGCAACGAGTCGATCAATCCCTTGTTGACCGGGCCGAACGCATCCATGACCTGGCCCGGGTTCGCGACCCGGGCCAGCACGGACGTGCGCAGGTCGACGAGGCTGGACACGCCGTCCAGGGCGCGGTCGACCCGGTCGGTGAGCGCGCCGCTGCGCCCGGCCCGCAGGTCGGCCACCCGGTCGTCCACGTCGGCGGACTTGCGGACCACCTCGCCGCGCTCGACCCGGCCGAGCAGGAAACCGACCGAGAGGATGCGTTCCTGCTGGAGGTCCTGGACGAGGCTGCCGACCCGGCTGGCGAGCCGTACCCGCTCGGCGGTGTCGCTGGCCCGCTGGGCCGCGCCCACCCGGTCGAGCATCACGGGCACGGCCAGGCCGACCATGCTGAGCAGTGGGATCACCACGAGCAGCGCGAGCTTGCCGCGGATCCGGAGCCTACCGAGCAGCATCGAAGGCCCCCCACTGCGCGGGCTCCGCGTCGCGCGCCGCGCCGGCCGGTTGCAGTCCGCGCGGGTCGTTGGGCACGGGTTGCCACGAGTCTGCCGGCGCAGGGGTGTCGGCGCTCTCCGCGTGGGTCACCGCCAGGGCCGCCCGACGCCGCGCCCGGCCGCCGGCGGCGACCTGCAGCGCGGCGAGCCAGCTCAGCAACAGCACCGCGAGTACGCCGGCTGCGCCGATCAGCCAGCGGTCCCGGTTGAAGCCGTCGATGCGTTCGACCAGCAGGGCGTCCAGTTCGGCGAGGATGACCGGCTGAAGTTGGCGGGCCGCCCGGTGCGTGTTGAGCCCGGCGGCGCTCAGATGACCGGGGTCCACCACGCCCGTGCCGTTGGCCGGAGTGGAGTACCCGGCCAGCGCCTCCACCGAGCGTTGGTAGGTGTCCAGTGGGGTGAGGACGTTGGCACCGAGATCGGTGCTCTCCGAGCCGTCCACGGCGGAGCGCAGGTTGTCGACGACGTTACCGGCGGGTGCCAGGGCGGCCACCCGCAGACCGGCCAGCTCCATCATGCCGCGTGGTTGCTCGGCGGCCGGCCGGCGGGAGACCAGCATGCCCAGGTCGGCGAGCCGGCCGGCGGCCACCACCGCCTCGGGCAGTTCCTGACCCGCGCTGTCCTGGAGGAAGAAGGAGTCAGCGACGGGATCACGGACCAGCCCGGAACTCTCCCGGACCTTGCGGTGCAGTGCCAGCAGCAGGTCCGAGACCTCGCTGTACGCGGTGTAGGCGGCCTCCGGGTCGGCGGGGCTGCGGCCGCGCAGTGCCTCCACCTTGGCGCGTACCCCGGCCCAGCGTTCCTGGCTGAGCAGCTCGGCGCCGACGCGGGCGTCCACCGCGGCGGCCTCCTCGACCGCCCGGTTCAGCGCGTCGCCGGACACGGGTCGATTGCTGATCGCGGCGGACTGGGTCTCCACGAGGGCGTCGGTGACCGAGCCCAGCGCGGTGAGGTACTGCACGCCGAGTCGCTCCCGGACGGCGAGGTCCCGGTCGTCGGTGGTCTGCTGCCAGGCGGACGTGACGAGCAGACCCACAGGCGCCAGGAGTGCCCCGACAAGCAGCGACGGCAGCAGTCGGCCCAGGGTGGACGGACGTCGACGGGCCCGCGGCGCGGGGACTGTCATGGTTGTGTCTCCTCCGGCATGGGGCGCGGATCGGCGCGGTGTCGGGTGACCCCGACAAGTCCCGTGCACCGGACCGGAAAACTAACCGACCCCCTTGCTGGTCAGGCCTCGGTGGACGAGTCAGGTTCGCGTCAGTTCGAGCAATGTCACCATTCGCCCGCGTTCCCGACACGCTCTGTTTCGGCAGTGGGTGTGACATGGAGGGATGCAGGCCGATATCCGTGAAAGATCGGAATTCACGGGATCCGAACTCAACTCACTGTGCCGCGTCGGACATGGCGCGCTCGCTGCCGCCCGCGCACCGATCGGGGCAACCGGACGGACGTACGGCGGATCTCAGCCAACGCTCAGGCTGCGGGCCGTACCGTGTGCCGCATGACATCGCCGTCGCCGGCCGCGTGGTTCCGGCGTGCCCTGCCCACCCGCCGCCGCGCGATCGCCGCGGCGGCGGCCGTCGTGCTGCTGGCCGCCGCCGTGACCTGGGCGGTGTGGCCGCACGGACCCGGCGTACGCAGCACGAGCGAGATGCTCACCGTCCGCTCCGGACCGTCCGACGACCAGCCGGTGGACCTGGACACGACCTTCTACCTGCCCGCCGACGCCTCGTCCGCGCGGAAGGTCCCGGCGGTGCTGTTGGCGCACGGATTCGGCGGCACGAAGGAGTCGGTGCGCTCCGACGCGGAGGAGTTCGCCGGGCGCGGTTACGCCGTGCTCACCTGGACCGCGCGGGGTTTCGGCCGCAGTGGTGGCGAGATCCATCTGGACAACCCGGACTACGAGGTGCGCGACGCGTCTCGGCTGCTGGACTGGCTGGCCGCCCGACCGGAGGTCCGCACCGACGCCGCCGGTGACCCGAAGGTCGGTGTGGTCGGCGGCTCGTACGGCGGTGGGTTGGCGCTGTTGCTTGCCGCCCAGGACCGTCGGGTCGACGCGATCGTCCCCATGATCACCTGGAACGACCTGTCCCGTGCCTTCCTGCCGGAGAGCACCGGCGGGGCGCCGACCGAGGGTGTGTTCAAGAAGGGCTGGGCCGGTCTCTTCTTCGGCGGCGGCGGCAACGTGGGTTCCGGCCCGGCGGGACTCTCCGGCGGGACCGCCGCCCAGCCGCAGGGCGCACCGGCGTCGGCCGGCCCGCCCAGCCCGGAGCCGGGCGCCGGTCCGGGCAGCGGTCCCGGTGGTGCCCCGGCCGGTGCGGCCGACCCGTCCTGCGGCCGGTTCGCGGCCGACGTGTGCGCCGCGTACCTGCGGATCGCCACCACCGGGCGGGCCGATCAGGCAGCCGTGGACCTGCTGCGCCGCTCCAGCCCGGCGGCCGTACTGGACCGGATCAAGGCGCCCACCCTGCTGGTGCAGGGCGAGGCGGACACGCTCTTCGGTCTCGGCGAGGCGGACGCGAACGCGAAGGGCATCGCCGCCGCGGGCACCCCGGTACGGGTCGCCTGGTTCACCGGCGGGCACGACGGTGGCAGCGGACCCCGGTCGGACGAGGACCGGGTGAAGTTCCTGACCGTCCAGTGGCTCGACCACTACGTCAAGGGCGAGGGCGACGCTCCCGGTGACGACTTCACCTGGTCGCGGATCGCCGGTTTCGACGCGCTCGACCGGGGTCTGGTCGCCACCGGATTCCGCCGCGCCGACTACCCGGGTCTGACCGGCAACGCCCGCCGGGAGGTCACGGTCGCCGGTCCGGCCCAGCCGATCGCGAACCCGCCGAACGGCAACCCGGCCGCCATCTCCTCGATCCCGTTCGCCGGTGGACTCACCTCCCTGCTGGACGGCGTGGCCGGTGACGTGCCCGGCCAGCACGCCCGGTTCGAGTCGACGCCGCTGACCGAGGCGGTGGACGTGGCAGGTGCGCCCACCGTCACGCTCCGGGCCGCGTCGCCGACCGGTTCGGCGGTGCTCTTCGTCAAGCTCTACGACGTCGACAAGGACGGCGCGGCGACCCTGCCGAACGGGCTGGTCGCCCCGATCCGACTCACCGGCCTGCCGCAGCGTGTGCAGGACGCCACCCCGGTCACCGTGACGCTGCCCGGGATCGTCCGCCGGGTGGAGGCCGGGCACCGGCTGCGGCTGGTGGTGGCCACCTCGGACCAGGCGTACACGACGCCCGCCGAGCCGACCGTCTACACGGTGTCGGCGGACGGCGCGGTCAGCCTGCCCACGGTCGACGGCGAGCCGATCCCCACCGCCGCGACGCTGTGGCGCTGGGTGCTCGCCGGTCTGCTCGCCGCCATCGCGATCGGCCTCGTCGTGGTCGTCGCCGTGCTGCGCCGCCGGCATCGCCGCCAGGACCGGTCGGTGCATCCGGAGTACGCGGACACGCCGTTGGCCGTGCGCGCGCTGCGCAAGGAGTACGCGGACGGCTTCGTGGCGGTGTCGAACGTCGACTTCGAGGTGCACCCCGGTCAGGTGGTGGGTCTGCTCGGACCCAACGGCGCCGGTAAGACCACCACCCTGCGGGTGCTGATGGGGTTGACCCAGCCGACCGCCGGGGAGATCTACGTCTTCGGTCGCCGGCTGGTGCCCGGCTCGCCGGTGCTGTCCCGGATCGGCGCGCTGGTCGAGGGACCCGGTTTCCTGCCGCACCTGTCCGGCTTGGAGAACCTGAAGGCGTACTGGCGGGCCACCGGCCGGCCGTGGGAGGACGCCCAGTTCGACGCGGCCCTGGAGATCGCCGGGCTGGGTGACTCCGTACAGCGGAAGATCAAGAACTACAGCCACGGCATGCGCCAGCGGCTGGCCATCGCCCAGGCCATGCTCGGGCTGCCCGAGCTGCTGGTGTTGGACGAGCCGACGGACGGGCTCGACCCGCCGCAGATCGCCGAGATGCGTCGGGTGCTCCAGCGGTACGCCACGGACGGGCGGGCGGTGCTGGTCTCCAGCCACCTGTTGGCCGAGGTGGAGCAGACGTGCACCCACGCGGTGGTGGTGAACAAGGGCCGGATCGTGGCGTCCGGCCCGGTGGAGGAGATCGTGGGCGAGTCGCCGAGTGTGCTGTTCGACGTGAGCGACCCGGTGGCGGCGCGGGTGGTGCTGGACCGGCTGCACGGGGTGCGGGTGCTGCCGGAGAGCGACGGCCAGCTGGTGGTCGACACCAACGGCACGGCCCGCAGCGAGGTGGTGGCCGAGCTGGTGCGCGCCGGCATCGGGGTGGACCGGGTGGTGCCGCGACGCCGCCTGGAGGACGCGTTCCTCGCCCTGGTGGGCGACAACTCTCGGGGAAGCGGTGACCGGTGATGGCTGTTACTGGCGCGGGAGCGGCCCAGGGCTACCGGCCGTCGGCCACCATGCCGTTCGGGGCGGAGTTCCGGCGGCAGGCGTCCCGGCGGCGTACCCAGCTGGCACTCGGGTTCATGGTGCTGCTGCCGCTGATCATCCTGATCGCGTTCCAGTTCAACTCCGGTGGCGACGACGACAACGGCAACAACGAGTTCGCCAGTCTGGTGGACCTGGCCACCTCCGGCGGGCTCAACTTCACCCTCTTCTCGATCTTCGTGTCGGCGTCGTTCCTGCTCGTGGTCGTCGTCGCGCTGTTCTGTGGCGACACGGTGGCCAGTGAGGCGAGCTGGGGCAGCCTGCGGTACCTGCTGGCGATCCCGGTGCCCCGGGCCAGGTTGTTGACGGTGAAGCTGGTGGTCGCGCTCGCGTACTCGGGACTGGCTCTTGTGTTGTTGGCCGGCACCGCGTTGCTGGCCGGCACCCTGCGCTACGGCTGGTCGCCGCTGCGCAGCACGGTCGCCGCCGAACTGGAACCCACCGAGGGGCTGCTCCGGTTGCTGGCCGTGCTCGGCTACCTGGCGGTCGTACTGCTGGTGGTGGCCGGGTTGGCGTTCCTGCTGTCGGTGACCACGGACGCCGCGCTCGGTGCGGTCGGCGGCGCGGTGCTGCTCTGGATCCTGTCCAGCATCCTGGACCAGATCACCGCCCTGGGCGCGTTGCGCGACTTCCTGCCCACCCACTTCAGCACCGCCTGGCTGGGGTTGCTCTCGACCCCGGTGCAGACCGACGACGTGGTGCGCGGCTGCATCTCGGCGATCAGTTACGCGACGCTGTTCTGGGGGCTCGCGTTCTGGCGCTTCACCCGCAAGGACATCACGTCGTAGCGGCGGGGCTCACAGCCGGCCGTCGGGCGGGCTCACCGAAGTCGGCACCGCGGTGGGCGCCGGCGGCCGGCCCGGCCGGCCCGGCCGGGTCGGCACCGGCGCGGACGAGTCGGCCTTCTTCCAGGCGCTGACGCCGATCCGGCCGGTGTTGCCCAGGTCGATCGGTCCGTCCGGATCGACCTCCTCGGCCGGCTGCCCGGCCGCGGGTGCCACCGTCAGGTACTCGCCGTTGGTGGCCACCACCGTCGAGTCGGTGACGAGGTTGCGCCAGAGCAGCACTGCCGTGGCCCGTTCGTTCGGGGCGAGGGTGACCTCCCGGGGCGGTTGGTCGAAGCCCGAGGTGATCTCCCTGCCACCGTTGACCACGCGCAGCAGGACCGGCTCGCGCTGCTCGTCGAACACGTGCAGCACCGGGTATCCGTTGAGCTGGTACGGGCGGTCGCCGCAGTTGACCAACTCCAGGCCGAGGGCGCGTAGGCCCATCGCGGCGTCCCCACCGGTCGAGCGGATCCGGACGCCGGTGGCCGGGCAGCCGGCCAGCGGGTCGGTGCTCGCGGACGGGCTCGGCGCGGTCGGCGGTGGGCCTGGCGGATCCCCACCCTGGCCCCGGTGGTCGTCGGTGGTGGTGCAGCCGCCGAGCGCAAGAGCCATCGCGAACGTCGCGCCGGTGAGCCGCCGTGCTGTCGTGTCGCGCGAGACCATCCGTTGATCCTCGCCCACGTGGGCGAGCGGCCGCCGCGCGGCCCCGACAGTTGGGTGCCCTGTCGAGCCTGCTGACGCATCTGGTCCAGCTAATCTCCGCCGTGTCGGTCACGGCGCTCGATGTCCAGAAGCTCGGCGAGGTCCTGTTCCTCCTGCCGGCGCGCCTCCTCAGCCTGCACAGCGCGGCGCCGGTTGTCGTATTCGGCGTACACCTGCCCGACCCGTGCCTCGGCGGCGGCCGACGAAATCCCGCCAGCGCCGGCCAGCACCTGCCGTTCGTTGAAGGTCAGGAACGCGTCGGCGCGCTGAACCCACTCCGCCATCAGGATCTGTTGCCGACGGCGTGCCCGATCTTCGGCGAAGTCGAGGAACATCGTCGTCAGGCGGTTCAACTCGCTGATCTCGTCCGCAGTCAGATAGTTCTTGGAGATGGCGACGTCCGCCTTGCGGACCTGCTGACCGCGCCAGTTGGTCAAACCCATGGTCGGCGACCCCGAATCGGCCCGCTTCACCATCAGCTCGCCCGCGGTGTGGCCGGTGACGGCGTACAGCAGCTTGTTCTGAATCGTGGCGAAGAAAGTCTTGGCGGTGTCACTGGCTCCGGAGTAGTCGGCACTGGTGGTGGCGAAGATGTCACGAATCTTCTGGTAGAAGCGCTTCTCCGACGCCCGGATGTCGCGGATGCGTTCCAGAAGTTCGTCGAAGTAGTCCGCCGCTGCGACGTCCTTGAGCCGCTCGTCCTGCATGGCGAAACCCTTGACCAGGTACTCAGTCAGGACTGTCGTCGCCCACTGCCGGAACTGCACCGCGCGGGGCGTGGTCACCCGGTAGCCAACAGCCAGGATCATGTCCAGGTTGTAGACCTTGACCTCACGCCGCACCTGCCGGCCACCCTCGGCGCGAACTACTAACTCAGAGTTAATAGTTGCTTCGGTCACCTCCTCGTCGGTCAGTACTCGGCGCATAATCTGCACGATGTTGGGGACCGAGGTCCCGTACAGCTCGGCCATCTGAGCCTGAGTCAGCCAGACCGTCCCCTTGGCCGCCCGCAACTGGACGACGGAGCCGCCGTCGTCGGCGCGGTAGAGGATCAGCTCGCCAGCAGGATCAGTCACCCATTGCCCCCTTCGGTGAGGGCTTGGGTGATCTCGGTGGCGTCGAACCGGGCGGGCTGGAAGTCGGCGGCCGAGGCCAGCCCGAACCATTCCAGCCGGTCGCCGTGTTCGGGGTGGCTGGGATCGCTCAGCACCTCGACAAGTTCGGCGTAGCCCCAGATGCCGCCGCAGTCTTCCGGAGGGGCCGCGCGCCGCCCACCGGTGCAGCGTGGGTACGCGATGGGCTGGCGAGGCAGCACCTTCTCCACGACGATGTCGTGTGTCCAGTCGTCGCCGAAGTCGTACGTGTACGTGAACCGGTCACCGACGCTGGGCGCGACCTGTTCGAGGGCCACCGGGGCTTCGGCACGATAGCCCAACTCCCGGTTGGCGACCCCGAAGTCGCCGTACGCGGTCTCGAATACGTGCAGGTGGGAGTCGTACCAGTCGAAGGCCACCTGGATGGTGTGGTGCAGGTCGGCAAGGCTGGTGTCGGCGGGCAGTTCCAGACGCCGCCAGATCGGCGGCTTCGCCCCCCGCAAACCCACCTTGAGCTGGTATATCGGTGCGGCGGGGCCGGACTTCTTCCGCTTGGCTGGCAACTTCCGCCCGGCGGTACGCCGTACCGCGCGGCCTTGGATCTGCGGCGCCTGGCCGGCGAGCTGGGTCAGCATGTCCAGCAGTTCGAGGGGGTTTTGGGGGGCGTCGTGCTCGGCTGGCGGGCGCGTCGGCTCGGGCAGCGTACGGATCCGGGCTCGCAGCAGCACCGCCAGCATGTGGTAGCCCGGCCCGTCCTCGTCGTCGAACTCGACGTCGAATTCCGAGGGGTCACGTTCCTGGTCGTGGTCGGCACGGGCGTCGAGGGCCCGTTCGACCTGCCACCGAAACTCGGCCGGGTCCAACAACTCTTCGGCGATCTTCACGCCGGCACGACGGGTGTTCTGCTGGATGGTGCTGACAACCTCGTTCATGGCGTCAGCGGGAAAGAACACGATGTCGGCGGCCGCGTCACAGTCGAGGTGGTCGACGTTGACGACGAACCCGTACGAACGCCCGGCTCGCTCGAAGTAGCAGACGAGCATGGACGCGCTGCCCGCCGGGTCGGCGAAGCGTCGACATGCGCCGACCCGCACGGGTTGGCGCAACTCGCCGGCCCAACTCGGCGGTGTCACGCCCGCGTCCACCAGACGCTGGGCAGCCTCTGCGGCGACGGTGCCCTCCCGGACGGCGTCGATCGCGAGGAGCACCGCGAGCGCTTCGGGCGTACCGATGTCGGCGACGGACGGCAGCAGGCCCTCGTTGAGCGCCTCGGCGAAGCCCGCACCGGCCAGGTCACCGGCGGACAGGAACGTCGCGGCAAACAACTCGGCCTCGACGGGATCGTCCGCCTTGACCAGGTCGGCACCCTCGGCGACCAGGTCGCCGATGAAGTTCTCCGAATCGAAGTCAGCGTCTGAGCACGCCGGGCAGTCGCACTGCTCCACCTCGGCGGGCCGGGCGCGACGCACGACCTGCTGGCCGGACCGGCTGGACTTGGCGCGCTTACGACGGCGGCTCTCGGGACTCATCCGAGCATGTTTCCACGGCTGCTGGGGCCGGACTGACACGACCCGCCGGGGTGGTCGGTCGGCAGGGCGCAGCGCGCGCCGCCGGGGAGGCGACTGTCGCACCAGACGCGGGTACGCACGAACTGACGGTCCTCCTCGCTCAGCGTCGTCTCGCCGAAGTCGATGGCGGTGACGTGACCGAGGGAGTCACGCAGCGCCTCCACCAGCGCCCGTGCGCCATCGACGCTGGTCAGGGTGGTGGGCAGGTGCACGATCCAGCGGGGTTGTGTCTCGTACTCCGTCATGGGTTTCCTTTGTGGGGCGGCGCCGAGGCGGGCGGGGTCGGCCGGCGACTGTCCGGACCTCCGCCGGCCGGAGCCCGGCACCCGCCCCGGGCCAGCTTCAGGTGGTCGGTCCGGACAACCCCTCGGTGTACGAGGTCAGCGCCTCGACGGCGGCGGTGAGGCTCTCCGACATCAGGTCGAGCTGCTCGGCGGCCCGAGTCCACTGCCCGCTCGCCGCCTCGGTCACCGGGTCGGGCTGGCCGGCGTCGACGAGCTGCCGGCCGGCGGCGCTGATCCGCGCGGGGAAGCGCGCGACCCGCTCCGCGGTGGCACCCAACTGGTCGCGGGCGGTGTGCAACACCTCGACCAGATCACCGATGCTGGGCTGGCCCGCGTCGGTGTGCAGTCGGCGTACGCCATCGGTGAGCTGGCGCTCCGCCTCGGCGGCCAGGTCGAGCGCGTCGTCCCCGCGCCGCCGGGCCTGGCGGATCGCCGGGTGGGCGCAGCCCGCGCTGGTCCGCTCCAGCAGGACGGTCGCGGCGGCCACGGCGAGGTAGGTCTCGCGCAACTCACCGGCCACCTGCCCGACCTCCCAGGCGGCGCTCGCCTCGGACACCGTCATGTCGGCCTCCTCGTGGGTTGGTGGGGTGCCGGGGCAGCGCGGCAACCAGCCCAGATGGGGGACATCTGAGCCACCATGTGCGCTGCCCCAGCAGGGGGAACCGCCCAGTGCCTAGCTGGAAGGTCCTCTCCACAGCTTTACCGGTAATGCCGGTAAAGTCAACGATGCGCTTGAGGTGGCTCCTGTTGTCGTGATCAGATGGGCATGCCTAGCTGGGAGTACCTCGCATGCCCTCACCGCGGAAGTTCGAGCCGCACTACCGGCGGATCATCGCCGACATCAGAAGGCGCATCGCCGACGGCGAGTGGCCGCCCGGCCACAAGCTGCCCTCGACCAAGGAGCTGGCGGACCTCTACGACGTGGGCAGCCAGTCGACCGTCCGGCAGGCCATCACGATCCTGATCGAAACCGGCGAGTTGTATGGCCACCAAGGGCTCGGGGTCTTCGTGGCTGAATAGCGTCGTCCGGTGCGGGACTGCGATAATCATCGATACTCGCTACCGTCACTCCGTGTACTTCGACGGAGGACGGGTGGCCGGATGAGCATCGCCGAGCTGAAGGCGACCCTCAATGCCGCCATCGAGTCGGCCCGCCAGGGCCGCCGAACCCTCGATCGGGCGATTGCTCAGGCCGAATCAGCGACCGGTGAAGCTGCCCGAGTCCTCCGAGGCAGCCAGCATGCCGAGGCGACCCGCACTCAAAGCGCGCTCAGGTCCGCCCAATCTGAGGTCGAACCGACCCGCCGCCGCTTCGATGCCGTTGCCGAGAAGGTGGGCGACTACCGCTCCCAGCTCGGATGACCAGCGTTGGCGAGGTGGTTGCGCACCTCGTAGCGATACGAGCAAACCTCGACAGCGCTGCTGTGACCGCATCTCGTGCGCAGGCAGACGCCGAACAGGCGCTTGCGCATCTAGCCGAGGTCCGCCGGGGTGGCAACAATCAACTGCTGGCGGCTGCTGCCGCAGATGCCGAAGTCGCCAGAGACAAGGCGGGTCGTTACGCGCGACTGTTGGCGGATGCCGCCCGGCACATCAGCGCCTACGTGAACGTCATCGCCCCCGGGGCCGCACCAATTGACCCGTCCGTCGACGCGTCCGCGCCCTCGGGGGAGCGTCTGGTCACCGAGGCGGAAGCCCGCGGCAGCAAAGCCGACATCCTGTGGCGACGGCAGGTCCAGAAGGCGGACGACACCGAAGACGCCCTGAAGAGCAGTGAAAGCGGCGCGAACCAGTTCTACAAGTTCCTCAGGCAGGACAATCGCGGCGGATCAAGCACGGGCACCGCCTCGCACGAACCAGCTCAAGAGTCTCCCCAAATCGACAACCCCGTGACGGCGGTGGTGATGGCGGCGGGTGCCTTGGCGGTGATCGCCAAAGCGATGTGGAACTATGGCCACACTCGACGCACGAGGAGACGGGACAGCGATGATCAAGCCTGACCTGATCGAGTACATCCGGACGATGATCCGGAGTGACTACGCTGCCAACGAGTCCGTCGGGGCCCGCCTCGATGCCGAGGGCTGGGACGGCTTCCCCAGGTTCCTTGCCGCGCTGTTCTTCGTGGCGGTCGACCGGCGATTTGGCGAGACCGCAGACCGGGCCGGAGTGATCAAGTTTGTCGCCGACCTGCGGGCCGAGTACGAGGGTGGACCTGAAATCCGCGCCGACGACGCTGAATCGTTGATCCTCTCGACCATCGACCCCTCGCTTGACTACGCCGTCAGCCAGGAGATGATCGGGCGGGTCCAGGCCGCGACGGTCCAGAAGGTCTTCACTGACGAAGATCTTGCAGACGCCGAGCTAGAGGCCCTGCTCTCAGAGGCAGCCGACCTCGCCTCGCGAGACTGACGAGGACCTGCGGCGGAGGCCGCACACCGTGCGCGATCGGCACAGGCAATCGGGCGGAGATGCCGCAGCATTGCAACCGTCGTTCAGCCGAGGACATTCATGTAGTTGCGGGCGGCCTGTGAGCTGCCCTGGAGCAGGGCCATCGCCTCCACGAGGCGTTGCTTGCTCTGCTCAGCTCGGGAGATCGCCTCGGCGAGCATCGGGTGCCCGGTTCCGGCAGCCACAGCTCGCAGTCGCACCAGGGTCTGCTCAGTAGCCTCGACAGTCGCGCGGATCTGCTGTTGGGTGGCGTTGCCCTGCTCCGCAGCCTGCGCGAGTGCAGCCTTGACTTCCTCGATGCTCGCCATCCGTGCCCCCAGCCTCGATGCGAAGCGATCTCGCGCCCCGTGTCGGGCCGGACACTATCCGACATCCTTGCGCTGCCGCAGTCCCGCGCGTCAGATCGAGTCGGCAAGTTGACATTGCTGCTGACGTCGCGTCTGCGGGTTCCCTCCACGCCTGCCGGCGTCGTAGCCTTACCGGTTCGGACGGACGCATACACGCTGGGGGACGACGTTTCGTGATTACTGGTGAGCTGAAGAGCAGGATCGATCGGATCTGGGACGCCTTCTGGTCAGGCGGCATCTCGAACCCGCTCGAAGTGATCGAGCAGATTACCTATCTGCTGTTCATTCGGCGGCTGGACGAGCTGCACACACTGGCAGAGCGCAAGGCCAACCGCACCGGCCAGCCGATACAGCGATCGATTTACCCCGAGGGCAACGACCCCAAGGGCAAGCCGTACGGGAAGCTGCGTTGGTCGCGCTTCAAGGACGCCGAGCCGCGCGAGATGTACGAGACGGTCGGAGAGCACGTCTTTCCGTTTCTGCGCACGCTCGGTGGCGACGGCTCGACTTACGCCACCCATATGAAGGATGCCCGTTTCACCATCCCTAATCCGGCGTTGCTGTCCCGGGTAGTCGACATGCTCAACGACGTGCCGATGGAAGACCGGGACACCAAGGGCGACCTGTACGAATATCTGCTCAGCAAGATTGCGACGGCCGGCCACAACGGACAGTTCCGCACGCCCCGACACATCATCCGGCTGATGGTGGAGATGGTCGCGCCCGGTCCCGATGACGTCATCTGCGATCCGGCGTGCGGTAGCGCCGGCTTCCTCATGGAGGCTAGCGAGTATGTGCGCCGCGAGCACTCCGACCTCTTCCACGATGCCAAGCGCGACCGGCATTTCCACCGCGACATGTTTCATGGCTTCGACTTCGATAGCACGATGCTGCGAGTGGGCAGCATGAACATGCTGCTGCACGGTGTGGAGAACCCAGTCATTGAGTACCGTGACTCCCTTGCGCAGAGCGTCGCCGACGAGGCCGAAAAGTACTCGGTCATTCTGGCCAACCCACCTTTCGCCGGTAGCATCGACTACGACAGCACTGCGATGGATCTGACACAGGTCGTCAGGACCAAGAAGACCGAACTACTCTTCTTGGTGCTGTTTTTGCGGCTACTGAAGCCGGGCGGCCAGGCGGCGGTAATCGTGCCGGACGGGGTGCTCTTTGGGTCGAGTAAGGCGCACAAGGAAATTCGTCGAATGATTGTTGATGATCACAAACTCGAAGCCGTGGTCAAGCTGCCGAGCGGAGTATTCAGGCCGTACACAAACGTATCAGCCGCGATTCTATTCTTCACGAAGACTAATAGCGGCGGCACAGATAATGTGTGGTTTTACGAGGTCACCGCCGATGGCTGGAGCTTGGATGACAAGCGGACTGCGCTGCTGCCTGACGTAAAACTTGGCGCGATGCCATCGGCTAGTTTCACTGAAGCCGACCATGACAAGAACAACTTGCCTGACGTGCTGGCGCGTTGGGCGCAACGCAGCAGTGTCGAGCTAGAGCGAGGGCGGACCGATCAGAGTTTCTGTGTGCACAAAGACGAGATTATCGCCCAGGGCTATGACCTCAGTCTTAATCGCTACAAAGAAGTAGTACATGAGGATGTCGAGTACCGTCCGCCATTGGAGATTATTGCGGACCTCGAACGCCTCGAGTCTGAGATTCATCAGGGTGTGTCCGACCTGAAGGTGATGCTCGGATGAACTTGTCGAAGTTCGTTAGGCTCACCGAGGTGGCCCTTATCAACCCGGGGGTGACAAAACGCCCTGATGTAGAGGAGCTAGTTTCTTTCGTTCCCATGGCGGGCGTAAGCGCTGAAACGGCCACCGTGTCTTGCGAATCAAGAATTTTTGGTGAGGTTCGGAAGGGGTACACTCTCTTCGAGAATGGTGACCTGCTTCTTGCGAAGATTACTCCGTGTTTCGAAAATGGGAAAATAGCCCAGGCGTCAGTGGATCATCAGGTCGGTGCCGGTTCGACCGAGTTTCATGTCATCAGACCTGATCCAGATCGACTTGACGACCGGTATCTCCTTCACTTTCTGCGCCGACCGGTTATTCGGCAATTGGGTATAAGGAGAATGACCGGGAGCGGGGGGCAGCGTCGTGTTCCCGAGGCATTTATTGCAGGACTGGAGCTCCCGCTACCTGAAGTTAGTAAGCAGCGGGAAGTTGCGGCGGTACTGGATCTTGTGGGTGAGCTGCGCTCCAAGAGGGTGAGTGCCCTCGATGGTCTTAATAGTCTTGCTGCGTCAATTTTCTCGGACGTGTTCGGTGATCCGCGATCGAACCCTAACGGCTGGCGTATAGACCGGCTTGGCAGCATCGTTATGGAGTTCCGTTACGGCACGTCGAATAAGTCTGGTGCGGAGGGGCGGCCAGCCCTCCGCATACCTAATGTGGTTGGCGGTTCACTCGATCTAACGGATTTGAAGCTAGTGTCGGTACTCCCGAAAGAATTTGATCGCCTGAAACTTGTAAACGGCGATCTACTTTTCGTTCGGACGAATGGCAATCCCAACTATGTGGGGCGTTGTGCGGTATTCGAGGAGGGCCTAGTTCGTCCGGCAGGTTTCCGGGCCGACGAATATATATACGCCTCTTACTTGATTAGAGCGCGACTTCGCCGCGAGACTGCGCATCCGATTTTTATCCAAGAGTATATGCGGAGCTCGGCAGGTCGGATGGCTCTACGCGAGCGATGCAAAACATCGGCCGGGCAATATAATCTTAATGTCGAGAGTCTTGGATCGATCCCGGTGCCGATCCCACCGATGGAGCTTCAAGAGGAGTTCGCTAATCGAATTGCTCGTCTCGATCGGCTGAAGGTGGCATACCGTACGCACCTAGGCGAGTTGAACAACCTGTTCGCGTCGCTTCAGGATAAGGCCTTTCGCGGGGAGCTTTGATGTGTGATGATCGAGGGCTGTCCACGCGCCGGGAGGATCTTCGTCGATGAGCAACTTCGTGTTTCTGCGCGCCGAGTGGCCTGAGCTGTTCGCTGAGGCCGAGCAGGCGGAGCTGAACGCCGCGGTCAATCCGCGTACCGCCTGCTTCTACGCTCGTCGCTGTCTGGAACACGCAGTGCGGTGGCTCTACCGCTTCGACCCCGCCATCACCAAGCCATACAAGGGGTCGCTTTCGGCGATGATCGCCGATGAGAAGTTCAAGCACGTGATCGGGCCGGCGATCATCGCGAAGATGCAGGTTATTCGCCTACAGGGGAACAAGGCCGTACATGAGCGGGGCAACGTAGCCGCTCGAGATGCGGCGTCGGTGGTCGGTGAGCTGTTCGAACTGACGTACTGGATTGCTCGCCACTACACCCGCGACCCTGCCGCCGTACCCCCGAGCGCTCTTGCCTTTAACCCGGCTCTCGTGCCGCGCCCGGCGGACGTGCGGGCGCAGAGCCGGGCGGAGGTCCAGGCGCTGGACGCGCAGCTCGCGGCCCGTGACGCGAAGTTGGCCGAGGCGGAGGGCAAGAACGCCAGCCTGGACGCCCAGATCGCCGCCCTGCGCGAGCAGATAGCGGCGGCGAAGGCCGCCAACGCGGCCCGGCCGGACGACCACGACTACAACGAGCAGGAGACTCGCGACCGTTTCATCGACCTGCTGCTCGGCGAGGCCGGCTGGCGGCTGGACCAGGAGCGGGACCGCGAGTTCCCGGTCACCGGACTGCCGCACGGTTCCGGCAACGGTCGGGTGGATTACGTGCTGTGGGGCGACGATGACAAGCCCCTGGCCGTGGTCGAGGCCAAGCGGGCGCGGCGGGATGCGATCAGCGGTCAGCAGCAGGCGAAGCTCTATGCCGACGCGTTGGAGGCGGCCTATGGGCAGCGCCCGGTCATCTTCTACACCAACGGGTACGAGATTGCCCTCTGGGACGACGCCCAGTATCCGCCTCGGCCGGTGCAGGGTTTCTACACCAAGGACGAGCTGCAGTTGCTGGTGCATCGTCGGACCAGTCGCCAACGGCTCGCCGACCTGACCATCAACAGCGACATCGTCGAGCGGCACTACCAGCAGCGGGCCATCCGGCTGATCTCGCAGTCCTTCGAGGTCGACCACCAGCGTAAGGCGCTTGTGGTGATGGCCACCGGGGCGGGCAAGACCCGGACCGTCATCGCCCTGGTCGAGCTGCTGATGAAGGCCAACTGGGTCAAGCGGGTGCTCTTCCTGGCCGACCGCCTCGCGCTGGTCAAGCAGGCGGCGGCGGCTTTCACCGAGCACTTGCCCGACGTGGTCACCGTCAACCTCACGGGCGACAAGGTGGGTGAGGGCCGGGTGTACGTGTCGACGTACCCGACCATGCTGGGCCTGATCAACCAGACCGACGGCGACCTACGCCGGTTCGGGCCGGGCTACTTCGACCTGGTCGTCGTCGACGAGGCCCACCGGTCGGTCTACCAGAAGTACCGGACGATCTTCTCCTACTTCGACTCGCTCCTCGTCGGGCTGACCGCCACTCCCAAGGATGAGGTCGACCGCAACACCTACGGCCTGTTCGATCTGGAGGACGGCGTTCCCACCGACGCCTACACCCTCGAAGAGGCCGTTGCGGAGAAGTACCTTGTGCCACCGCGTGCCGTCGCGGTCGATCTGCGGATTCAGCGCTCCGGCCTGCGCTACAACGAGTTGACCCAGGAGCAGAAGGACGAGTGGGACGCGCTGGAGTGGGGCGACGACGGCGACATCCCCGACGAAGTCGCCCCCGAGGCGGTCAACACCTGGTTCTTCAACAGCGACACGATTGATAAGGCGCTTGAATTCCTGATGACCCGTGGCCATCGGGTCGCCGGGGGCGACCGGATCGGCAAGACGATCATCTTCGCCAAGAACAACCGCCATGCGCAGGTGATCGCTGAGCGGTTCGACGCAAACTACCCGCACTACCGCGGTGATTTCGCCCGGATCATCACCCACCGGATCGAGGGCGCCCAGGGCCTTATCGACTCGTTCTCCATCACGGAGCGACAGCCGCACATCGCCATCTCCGTCGACATGCTGGACACCGGCATCGATGTGCCCGACGTCGTCAACCTGGTTTTCTTTAAGATCGTGCGGTCCAAGACCAAGTTCGCGCAGATGCTCGGCCGGGGCACCCGCCTGCGGCCCGACCTGTTCGCTCCGGGGGTCAACAAGAAGGACTTCTTCGTCTTCGACTTCTGCGGCAACTTCGAGTACTTCGGCCAGAACCCACCCACCACCGAGGGCTCGCTCAGCCCGTCACTCACCGAGCGACTGTTCAAGGCCAAGGTCGAGTTGATCAACCAGCTCGACCAGCGCCAGGCCGCAGATGCCACCGACAGCAACGCCACCGACGGTACGCGCAGCATCGCCGGCCTGCGCTGGGACACCGCCCGCGATCTGCACAACAGGGTTAGCGGCATGCGCCTGGACAACATCGTGGTACGCCCGCACCGCCGTTGGGTCCAACACTTCGTCGAGTTCGAAAACTGGCACCGGCTCTCCCCGGAAGCCTCGGCGGAACTCGCTGCCGGGCTGGCCGGTCTGCCCAGCGAGGTGCGTGACGACGCCGAGGAAGCCAAGCGGTTCGACCTGCTGATCCTGCGATTGCAGCTTGGCCTGCTCACGCCCAGCAGCCGGTATAACCGGCACCGTACCGAGGTGCAGGAGATCGCTTCGGTTTTGCTGGAGCAGACCACCATTCCGGTGATCCGAGCCCAGGAGCAACTCCTAGAGGAGGTGGCCGGCGACGAGTGGTGGCAGGACGTCACCCTACCGATGCTGGAGCTGGCCCGGCGGCGGATCCGTGGCTTGGTCCGATTGGTGCCCAAGGCCCGACGGGCCGTGGTCTACACCAACTTCGCCGACGAGATCGACCAGATCGTCGAGATGCGATTCGCTGGGGTGACCGTCGGCACGGATCTGGACCGATTCCGCGAAAAGATGCGCGTCTACCTGCGTACGCACGAGGACCACGTCGCGGTGCAGAAGTTGCGCCGAAACCGGCAGCTCTCCGGCACAGATCTCGCCGAGTTGGAGCGGATGCTCGGCGAGAGTGGTGTCGGTGACAAGCAGGACATCGACCAGGCCCGGCGCGCCTCCGAGGGCCTGGGCCTGTTCATCCGCACCCTGGTTGGGCTGGACCGGGCGGCGGCTCAGGAGGCGTTCAGCGAGTTCCTGACCGACCGGACGCTCAACGGCGCCCAACTCGACTTCATCAACCTGATCATCAACGACCTGACGATGAACGGCGTCATGGAGCCGGCGCGTCTCTACGAGTCTCCGTTCAACGGTCTCGCCCCGCGCGGCCCGGAGGCGCTGTTCTCCAACGACGACGCCGATCGCATGGTCTCGATCCTGCGCTCGATCAAGCACAACGCCATCTCGGCGAGCGAGGTCGCGTGACCGGACGAGGTCTCACCTAGGTTCGGCCGGACGCCTCGACCGGCCCGAGTGTCCCTGTGCGTCAGTAGGCGATCTAAGGGAGTGGAAGCCGGTGTCTGCCCCGTATCTGGGGCAGCTCGACAGGCGGTACGTACCCACAGTATGGGAGCGCGCCCACATCCGGCTATTCGGCCGAAATTCGGGCGTAGTCGCAGGTCAGGAGCTCTGGCGACGCGCCTTGGGTGCTGTGGGTGCTCGACGCGGGGCTGTGGACACCGGTACATTCCGACCGGGGACTTTCCCACTAGCAAGGAATTTATAAGCTTCGATAGTTTCATGCCTCACATTGAAGAGATCCGAATCCTTCGATGGAGGTACCGATGAACGCTTCTCGGCTCGGCGGGCCGACCCTGTCCCTGTTCCGCATCGTGATCGGCCTGCTGTTCACGTTGCACGGCCTGACCTCGGTCTTCGGGTTGTTCGGCGGCAACCCGATGACCGGTACGGCGATACCCCTCGGCACCTGGCCGGGCTGGTGGGCCGCACTGATTCAACTGGTGTGCGGCGTACTGGTGCTGGCCGGGCTCTTCACCCGGCCCGCCGCACTCCTCGCATCCGGCTCGATGGCATACGCCTACTTCGTTGTGCACCAGCCGGACGATCTGCTGCCGTTGCACAACGGTGGTGAGCTGTCGGCGCTCTTCTGCTGGTCGTTCCTGCTGGTCGCGGCCCTCGGCCCGGGTTCCTGGGCGCTCGACGCGCTGCTCGCCCGTGGCCGCGACGTCCGCCCCGCGCCTGCGGTGCCGGCGACCGAGCCCAGCTCGATGGTCATCTGACCGCACCCGTACCGCGCTTCGCCGGAGCCTCGACGAGGCGGCTCCGGCGACGCGCCCGGTCCGGGTTGCGGGGCTGAAAATCTCGCGGACTCGATGCGCTGCCGACCATTGGCCGTTCAGCTGGCCAGCAAGGCCGGTGCCGGCGAGCCCACGGGGCGTTGGCGCATGACCTCCGCGATCGTCGTTCCGCCTGAGAGCCCGAGGTCCCTCAGCGGTCTGGCGGCAGCATCGAGATCCTCGGCGTTGGTGAGATGGAACGACCAGAGCAGCTCGTCAGCTACGTTGCAGACCACCACCGCCGCGTCGCCGGAGGGATGAAGCTGAGCGGAGATGTCGTGCAGTGTGTCCGAGGGCACCGCAGCGATGAAAAGGACCTCGCCCGTCCTGGTGCGCGGCGACGAAAGCAACTGCTCCCGCTGCTCCGCCACGGTGAGAGCAGCACGTAGGCGCTGTGCGGTGGCAGAACGCTCAGCCCGGTGCCCGTCCTGACTCTGGCGGATGATGTAACTCGTGCCATCCGAGTCGTACACGTCCTCCACGTGGAAACGAATCTGTGCTGGCAGTGGGACATCGGCGAAGCGGAGGATTTCCGGCAGGTCTGCGCGCAGTTGAAGCAGGCTGCTGCGCCCGCCCACCAGCCCCGTTATCTGAGGGCTGTGGAAGGTCCAGTCCTCGTCATCCGTGTTCGGGCTGATCACGATCAGATCGATGACGTTTTCACGCACTCTTCAGCACCTCCCTGGCTTCCTCGGGGGTGAGCCCGACCTGTTGTACCAGTATGACGCCGACCGCGCGTGGCGAGACCGTGGACTTGTCGTGGAAGGCAAAGGTGATCGGCGGGCGGCCGTTGGCAACGAGGCGGCGGTGAGAGCCGGACTGCCGTTCGACCCGGTAGCCGAGCTCGCCCATGAGCAATCTCAACAAGGCTCTCGCCTTCAACGATGGCCACTGGCTCCCCATGCACAGCAGTTTTCTCCATCCGAGCGTGTCTCACCCGTACCGACACTGACCGTTTGGTGATGCTGTACCCAGTGCACGCACCGCTTGTCCGTCAGGCCGAGGTGCGCGTGCTGAGCACCGCGTCCAGGAGGCCCGGGTAGAGGCGGTCCAGCTCGTCGCGGCGGAGCCGGACCAGGCGGCTGGTGCCGGCGGCCCGGGTGCGGGTCAGGCCGGCCTCGCGCAGCACCTTGAGGTGGTGGCTGCGGGTCGCCTTGGAGACGCCGAAGTCGAAGCTGCCGCAGGCCGCCTCGCCATTCTCGACAAGCGCTCGCACGATCTGTAGCCGCACGTCGTCGGCGAGTGCGGCCAGCACGGTGGTGACCGGTACGTCGGTCAGGTCGGGTTCGTGCGGCTCCATGTGACCAGTGTAACCCTTGTTCGACAACTCTCGAACAACGCCCTATGGTCGGTGTCGTTGGTTCGACGATACTCGAACATTGGAGCTGACGATGCGACCCCGTGCCGCCGCCTACCCGCTGCTCGCCGTGCTCGGTTGGGGCGTGATGTTCCCGGTCCTGGCCAGTGCGCTGACCCGGGTCGACCCGCTCAACCTCACCACCGCCCGCTACCTGCTCGCCAGCGCCATCCTGGTCGCGATCCTGCTGCTCCGCGAAGGTTCCGGCGCACTGCGGCACGGCGGCCGTACCGGCGAGATCGTGCTGCTCGGCGTGGTCGGCTTCGCCGGCTTCAACGTGCTCACCAACCTGGCGCTCGAACACGCCGCCCCGCAGCAGATCGCTCTGTTCGTGGCCACCACCCCGTTGATCACCCAGTTGGTCCGCTGGGCGCGCGACGGCGTACGGCCGAAGCCGCTCCTGCTGGCCCTCTCCCTGGTGGCGCTCCTCGGAGTCGGCCTGGTGATCACCCGCGGGAGCCTGGCCGGGCTCGGCCAGTTCGGTCTCGGTGGGCTGATGATGATCGGCGCGGTCCTCGGCTGGGGCATCTACACGCACGGTGCCAGCCGGTTCGGCGACTGGTCCCCGCTGCGCTTCACCACCCTGACGGCGCTCGCCGGCACGGCGGCCATGCTGGTCACGAGCATCGGCGCGGACGCCGTCGGCTGGCAGCACGCGCCGGCCGCCGCCGACCTCGCGGCGGTCACCCCACAGTTGGCGTACGCCGTGGTCGTCGGCGCGGTGATCGCGGTCCTGGCCTGGAACACCGGTGTGCAGCGGCTCGGCGCCGCCAACGCGGCGCTGTACATGAACCTGGTCCCGGTCACCACCTTCGCGGTGCAGATCGCCCGCGGCTACCGCCCGGAGCCCATCGAGCTGGTCGGGGCCGCCATCACGATCGGCGCTCTGGTCGCCGCGAACCTCGCCACCCGGTCTCGGATCCGGCCCTCGTCGCCGCCGCAGCCGACCGCGACCACGGATCAGATCGCCGTGGTCGACCCGGTCGCGGTGAGCGCCCGCTGACCCACCTGCCGGCGCCCCCAGGCCCAGCAGTCGGCCCACCGGCAGCGACATCCTGATCGCCGGCTGGACTCTGGTGGCCGTGCTGGCCGCCTTCGGTGCCGTGGCGATCTACCTCGGGAAGCGTCGCCGCCGGTAACTCACTGAGTTGTTCGGCTCACAGCGTGGGATCCGCGGTAGAGGCCACGGACATAGTTGCCTAGACTCGACGGCACAACTGCATACCTCATCCAGAGGGGCTGAGGGATACGGCCCGACGACGCCCCGGCAACCACCCTGCGCGCTCACCGCTGAGCGACCCGCGGGGCAGGTGCCAATTCCGTCCCCGCCGCAGGGTGCGATGTGGGGAAAGATGAGAGGACCCTCGACATGACGTCGACGCTCGCCGCCTCCGGCATCGACACCTCCGCCAGCCCTGCCCGCGCCCTGGTCTGTCGGGCCTGCTCGGCCAGTTACCCGCTCGTCGCCCAGCACGCCTGCTACGAGTGTTTCGGCCCTCTCGAAGTCGACTACGACCCCGCCGCCCTGGCCACCGTCACCCGCGAGCAGATCGAGGCCGGCCCGGAGAACATCTGGCGCTACGCCGCGCTGCTCCCCGCCGGTCAGGACCCGGCCAGTCGGGTCACCCTCGACCCGGGGCTGACCCCGCTGGTGGCGGCCCCGCACCTCGCCGCAGAGCTGGGCATCAGCGCGCCGCTGTGGGTCAAGGACGACAGCGCCAACCCGACCCACTCGTTCAAGGACCGGGTCGTCTCGGTGGCGCTCACCGCCGCGAAGGCGCTCGGCTTCACCCGGTTCGCCTGTGCGTCGACCGGCAACCTGGCCAACTCGGTGGCCGCGCACGCCGCCCGTGCCGGGGTGCCCTCGGTGGTCTTCATCCCCAGTGACCTCGAGCAGGGCAAGGTCATCACCACCGCCGTCTACGGCGGCGAGCTGGTCGCGATCGACGGCTCGTACGACGACGTCAACCGGCTCTGCGGCGAGTTGGTGGAGACCGACGAGTTCGAGGACACCGCGTTCGTCAACGTGAACGTCCGGCCGTACTACGCGGAGGGCTCCAAGACCCTCGGCTACGAGGTGGCCGAGCAGCTCGGCTGGCGCATCCCGGCGCAGGTGGTCATCCCGATGGCCAGCGGCGAGCTGCTCACCAAGATCGACAAGGCGTTCTCCGAGCTGGTGGAGATCGGCCTGGTCGAGGCGCCGGCCGGCGGCTGGAAGGTCTTCGGCGCCCAGTCCGCCGGTTGCAACCCGATCGCCACCGCGCTGCACGCGGACACCGACACGATCATCCCGGTCAAGCCCACCGGCATCGCCAAGTCGCTCAACATCGGCGACCCGGCCGCCGGCGTCTACGCCCTGGAGGCGGTCCGCCGCACCGGCGGCTGGATGGAGTACGCCGACGACGACGAGATCCGCGCCGGCATCCGCGATCTGGCCCGCACCACGGGCGTCTTCGCCGAAACCGCGGGCGGGGTGACCGTGGCGGTGCTCCGCAAGCTCGTCGAATCCGGTCGGCTCGATCCGACCGCGGAGACCGTCGTGTTCAACACCGGCGAGGGTCTGAAGACCGTCGACGCGGTGGCCGGCGAGGTCGGCCCGACCCATCACATCAAGCCCTCGATGCGCGCCGCCCGCGACGCCGGCCTCCTCGGCTGACCCCACCCGCCACCCGTTCGCGGGCCGGGCCGTGGCTGCTCGCCGGCCGCTGTCGGTCGGTCGGGATTGATCCACTCGGGTTCCCGGAAGACGCGGTGTCCGCCCGGCCCGGACACCCCGTTCTCAGGAAACCCGAGTGGATCACTCTGTGACTGAGATTTCGCTGTGAGTGTGGAAAACCCGCCGCTGCGGACTTGACGGCAGGAACCGGACGGCGCAAGATGCTCCGTGCGGGAGGGCATTTCGCCGAAGACTTTTGAAGTTCTTGCGACCCAACGCCGGAGGCGTTGTGCGAGTGTCCCTCCCGACCACGTTCGATCGGGCCAGCGATTAATTCGCTGGCCCGATCGCTTTCCCGGGGCGCACGCTCAGCGGCATGAGCATCACGATCACGTCGTTCGACGGCACCGACCGAGCCGCCGTCGACGAGGCGTACCGGATCGGCGCGGCGGCCAACGACGCCGATCTGCCGGACCTTCCACCCTTCTGCCGGCGCCGCTTCGACGCGATCTTCCACACGCCGATGCCCGGTTTCGAGTCGCTCTGGGCGCTGGCCCGGCTCGACGGGGTGCCGGCCGGTCACCTCCAACTGGACCTGCCCTACCTCGACAACACCGACAACGCCATCGCGGAGCTGACCGTGCATCCCGAGCTGCGGCGGCACGGCGTCGGTCGGGCGCTGCACGAGTACGGGGTGCGCCTGCTCCGCGAGCGCGGCCGCAAGCGGATGGTCGCGATGGCCGTCTCCGCACTGCCCGGCGGGCCGGCCCGAAGCGGGGCGGGCGACGCGTTCGCTGCCGCCACCGGTGCCCAGCCCGCCCTCGCCGAGGTGCGCCGCCGGCTCGTTGTCGACGAGATCGACCGGATCGCGCTGCGGGCGGCGCTGGCCGAGGCCCAACCGCGGGCCGAGGGCTACCGGTCGGTCTGCTGGCAGGGAGCGACCCCGCAGGAGTACGTCGCGGACATCGCCTACCTCGACGGCCGGCTGTTGATGGACGCGCCCATGGGTGACGTGCAGTGGGAGCCGGAGCAGGTGGACGCCGAGCGCATCCGCGGCAACGAGCGGGCGTTGGTCGCCCGGGGCCGGCGGCGCTACCACCTCGGGATGCGCCACGAGGCGACCGGTCGGCTGGTCGCCTGGACCCTGCTGGACGTGGGCGCCTCCGCCGACTGGCACGCGTACCAGCAGATCACCATCGTCGACCCGGCCCACCGTGGGCACCGGCTCGGCCTCATCGCCAAGGCCGAGAACCTGCACCACCTGCTGACCCACGAGCCGGCGGTCCGGGTGATCGACACCTGGAACGCGGCCAGCAACGGCTACATGGTGGCGATCAACGAGCAGTTGGGTTTCCGCCCGGTGGACTCCTGGACCGACTGGCAGCTCACGCTCTGACCCGCGACCATTGGCGCTTCTGCTGCCAAATTCGGCTCAGGCATGAGCCGCTGTCGGGCATTCGCGCTACTGCTCGCGGACCGGGCTCAGGCATGAGCCGCTGTCGGGCATTCGCGCTACTGCTCGCGGACCGGGCTCAGGCATGATGGCGGGCATGACGGAGACCCCGCAGCCCCTGTACGACAGGCACGCCGACACCCTCAACCGTGCGCTGACCGCGATCACGGAGCGGGGCTACTGGTCCGCCTATCCCGAATCTCCCAGCCCTCGGGTGTACGGCGAGACCGCCGCCGCCGACGGCAAGGCCGCCTTCGAGGCGTACCTCGGTGGTGACTTCCCGCTCGACCAGCCGGGCGCCGGCGCCCGGGTCGCCACCGAGACGAGCCCGTTCGGGGTGGAGTTGGCGGTGCGTTACCCGCACGCCGGCCCCGGCGAGCTGATCGACGCCGCTTCCGCCGCGCTGCCGGCCTGGCGCGACGCCGGCCCGCAGGCCCGCGTGGGGGTGTGCCTGGAGATCCTCGACCGGCTGCACAAGCACATCTTCGAGCTGGCCAACGCGGTGCAGTTCACCAGCGGGCAGGCGTTCGTGATGGCCTTTCAGGCCGGCGGCGCGCACGCGCTGGACCGGGCGCTGGAGGCGCTGGCGTACGCGTACGCCGAGATGACCCGGCACCCGGGCACGGCCGGCTGGGAGAAGGCCGCCGGCAAGGGCGACCCGCTGCGGATGACCAAGACGTTCCACGTGGTGCCGCGTGGGGTGGCGCTGGTGATCGGGTGCAACACCTTCCCGACCTGGAACTCGTACCCGGGGCTGTTCGCCTCGCTGGTCACCGGCAACCCGGTGGTCGTCAAGCCGCACCCGCGCGCGGTGCTGCCGCTGGCCATCACCGTGAAGTACGCCCGGGAGGTGCTCGCCGAGGCCGGGTTCGACCCGAACCTGATCATGCTGGCGGCCGAGGCGCCCGGTGAGAAGCTCGCCAGCGACCTGGCCCTGCACCGCGCCGTGAAGATCGTCGACTTCACCGGCTCCACCGAGTACGGCGACTGGCTGGAGACGCACGCCCGGCAGGCGTCGGTCTACACCGAGAAGGCCGGCCTGAACACGGTCGTCATCGACTCCACCGACGACTTCGCCGGCATGTGCCGCAACCTGGGCTTCACGCTGACCCTGTACAGCGGTCAGATGTGCACCACCTCGCAGAACATCCTCATCCCGGCCGGCGGCATCGAGACCGACCAGGGGCACAAGAGCTTCGACGAGGTGGCCGGCGGGATCGCCGCCGCGATCGGCAAGCTCACCGCCGACCCGGCCCGGGGCGTCGAGCTGACCGGCGCCATCGTCAACGACGGGGTGCTGGAACGGCTGGCCGAGGTCAGCAAGGTGGGCGAGCCGGTGCTGGAGTCACGGGCCGTGGCCCACCCGTCGTACGCCGACGCGGTGGTGCGTACCCCGACGATCGTGAAGCTGACCCCGGACGACGCGGAGACGTACGGTCGGGAGTGGTTCGGGCCGATCTCGTTCGCCATCGCCACCGACTCCACCGCGCACAGTCTGGAGTTGCTGCGCCGTACGGTCGGCGAGAAGGGCGCGCTCACCGCGGGGGTCTACTCCACCGACGAGGCCGTGCTGGACGCCACCGAGGCGGTCGCGGTCGAGGTCGGCGTGCACCTGTCCTGCAACCTCACCGGTGGGGTCTTCGTGAACCAGTCGGCGGCGTTCTCCGACTTCCACGGCAGTGGCGCCAACGCGGCGGCCAACGCCGCGCTGACCGACGGGGCGTACGTGGCCAACCGGTTCCGGATCGTGCAGTCGCGGCGTCATGTCTGATCTGTAGTTGCGGTTGGGGTTTTCGGGGCAGCCCGTTCCTCGCGGTTGGGTTTCCGGGCTGCCCGTTCCTTGCGGTTGGGGTTTCCGGGGCAGCCCGCCCCGCTCCGGGCGGTCAGGCTTGATCCCTGCGCGGGGCGGGCTGCCCCGGAAACCCGTTGTGGGCACGACGGTGGCTCGCTGCCGGCTTTTAAGGGCAGCTCAGTGGTCTTGCCTTGGGATGGGTTTCCGGTTTCCGGGTTTAGGCGGGGCGGCGCATTTGCAGCTCGGTCAGGGCTGGGATGGTGGGGTGGGGGACGCGTACCCCGGTGTCTTTGAAGCCCAGCCGTTGGTAGGCGCGGTAGGCGCGGTCGTTGCCGACCACCACCTCCAGCAGCAACTCCCGTCGGCCGCAGGCGCGCGACCAGGCGGCCACCCCGTCGATCAACTCGCCGAGCAGCCCGTGCCCCCGCCAGGCCGGCGTGACGTAGACCGCGTAGATCACGGTGAGCCCGGGTTCGCTCGGGGAGACCGTGCCACCGGCGTGTCCGACGAGCCGGCCACCCGGGTCGGCGATGAACTGCGCGTTACCGGGGCCGGTCGAGGTGTACGCGACCCGGGCGGTGAACTCGGTGTGCGGCCGGGCCGCCGCGTCCGCCAGGGTCTCCAGGAAGGCCAACGGTGCGTCGGCGAGCATCTCCAGACGCAGTGCCCGCATCCGGGCGGCGTCCTCCGGCCGGACCCGGCGGATCTCCGCCTGCCGGAGGGCGGTCGCGCCCGTATCGGTGGTCATGCCCGCATGCCTATCACAGGGTCGGTGGCCGTTACGGCCGAGCCGTGTACGGCGGTCGCCGCCCCGGATCCGGTAGCTCGAAACTCGACCGACCAGCGCAATCGGAGCGCCCCGGAGTGTGCCCGATTTGTGGCCGTGCGCGGCGCTGACTCCTCGTGTAGCGTGCGATTTCGGTCACCTTTTTCAATGGTCACCATCGATCGCTGAGGTGGTGGTCTGTCGGCGTCCGGCCGTGCCGTGCGCCAGGTCAGGCAACACCGCGCATAGTGAGGGAAGTGCACCGTGGCACAGGGCTCCGTGAAGTGGTTCAACGCCGAAAAGGGCTATGGCTTCATTGCCGTCGACGGCGGTCAGGACGTTTTCGTCCACTTCTCCGCGATCGAGATGGACGGCTACAAGGCGCTGGACGATGGCCAGCGGGTGGAGTTCGAGATCGCCCAGGGCCAGAAGGGCCCGCAGGCCGAGCACGTGCGCGTCATCGCCTGAGTTTCCCTCCTCGATCGGCCCCGCGCGTCGGAGCTGCGACGCGGGGGGCACAACCGGGAAGATCGTGGCCGTTCCAGCCGATGCTGAGGAGCGTTCATGACTGACCAGCCGCCCGCGCCCACCCCACCCTCTGGGCCGGGCGGTTCGGATCCGTCCGATCCGACCGTGCAGTACCGCAGTTCCGGCGCGGCTGGGGACACGCCATCCGAGTTGCGGCCGGGCGTACCGCCGGCTGGCCCGCCGCCCGGCTGGGATCCGGCGCAAGATGCCTGGGGTCCGCCACCGCCGGGTTGGACCTTCCCGGCCGCCGGCGGCCACCCGCCCGGGTCGGGTCCCCACGGTGCGCTGCCGTGGTATCCGGGGGCGCCGGTCGGCTGGTACCCGCCGGGTTACGGATTCGACCCGAACGACCCCCTGGTCACTCCGCCCGGCGCCGGTCTGGCCGGCTGGTTCACCAGGTGTGGGGGAGCGTTCCGCCGGGGTTGGCGGCAACTCGTGCCCATCATGCTGCTCACCCAGGTGCTGCCGGCGGCCGTGCTCTCGGTGATCGCCCTGGGCCTCACCCCGACGGCGACGTGGGACGCCCAGATCGGGGCTGATCCGACTCCCGTGCTGCGGGACACCTTCGCCGCCGATCTGGCGGGTCTTCTCGCGGTGGCGATCGGCGGCAGTCTGTTGGTCGGACTGGTGCAGGCCGTCGGGTGGGCCGCCGGCAGTTGGGTGATCGCGCAGCAGGCGTCCGGTCAGCCGGGGAGTCTGGATTCCGCGCTGCGCTACGGGGTCCGCCGGGCACTGAGGCTCTGGGGTTGGACGCTGTTGATCGGTGTGATCGCCGGGATCGGCTTCTGTTGCTGCGTGCTGCCGGGTATCTACCTGACGTTCGCGCTGAGCATGGCCGGTCCGGTCTATCTCTTCGAACGCCACAACCCGATCGGTCGGTCGTTCCGGATGTTCCACGACCGGCTTGGCCTGCTGCTCGGTCGGGTGGCCCTGGTGGCCCTGGCGGTCATCGTCGTCAACGTGCTCACCGGTGGCCTGGAGGAGGTGGGCATCGCCGCGCTCGGCACGGATCCCTTCACGTCGCCGGGCACCGCGGTCGGGGCGGTGGCGGTGATCGGGGTCACCGCCGTGCTCGCCCTGCCGGCCCACCTGGCCCAGTTGATCGGTCTGCTGGTGACGTACGTCGAGCAGCGCGCCCACGAGGCGCCGGTGAACACTGCCGGACTGGCCGCGGAACTCGGCTGAGCGGCCCCATCGTGCTTGCACTCGCCAGGGGAGAGTGCTAAACAAGTCATTGGCACTCGCATACCGCGAGTGCCAGCGGTCGGGACGGTGGGGCCAGGTTGCACCGGCGTGGAGACGCCGGGGCGACACATGGCCGGTCGTCGCGGGCTATCCGGCCCGGCCGAAGGACGTCGTCGTCGCCAGGTGGCGACGTCCCAAGGTGCGTACACCAGGCGGCCCATCCGGGGCACACAACTCGGGTGGCCCGTGAGTGTCCAGGAGGACAACGCCGTATGGCCAAGATGATCGCTTTCGACGAAGAGGCGCGCCGCGGCCTCGAGCGGGGCATGAACCAGCTCGCCGACGCCGTAAAGGTGACCCTCGGCCCGAAGGGCCGCAACGTCGTGCTCGAGAAGAAGTGGGGTGCCCCCACCATCACCAACGATGGTGTGAGCATCGCCAAGGAGATCGAGCTCGAGGACCCGTACGAGAAGATCGGCGCTGAGCTGGTCAAGGAGGTCGCCAAGAAGACCGACGACGTTGCCGGTGACGGCACGACGACGGCGACCGTCCTGGCCCAGGCCCTGGTTCGCGAGGGCCTGCGCAACGTGGCCGCTGGCGCCAACCCGATGGCCCTGAAGCGGGGCATCGAGGCCGCCGTCGCGAGCGTCTCGGAGGAGCTGTCCAAGCTCGCCAAGGACGTCGAGACCAAGGAGCAGATCGCCTCCACCGCCTCCATCTCCGCTGGCGACAGCACCGTCGGCGAGATCATCGCCGAGGCGATGGACAAGGTCGGCAAGGAAGGCGTCATCACCGTCGAGGAGAGCAACACCTTCGGGCTGGAGCTGGAGCTCACCGAGGGTATGCGCTTCGACAAGGGCTACATCTCGGCCTACTTCATGACCGACCCGGAGCGTATGGAGGCCGTCTTCGACGACCCGTACATCCTGATCGCCAACAGCAAGATCTCGTCGGTGAAGGACCTGCTCCCGATCCTGGAGAAGGTCATGCAGTCGGGCAAGCCGCTGCTGATCATCGCCGAGGACCTGGAGGGCGAGGCCCTCGCCACCCTGGTGGTCAACAAGGTCCGTGGCACCTTCAAGTCGGTCGCCGTCAAGGCGCCGGGCTTCGGTGACCGCCGCAAGGCCATGCTGACCGACATCGCCATCCTCGCCGGTGGCCAGGTCATCAGCGAGGAGGTCGGCCTCAAGCTCGACGCCGCCAGCCTCGACATGCTGGGCCGCGCCCGCAAGGTCGTGGTGACCAAGGACGAGACCACCATCGTCGACGGTGCCGGTGACGCCGAGCAGATCCAGGGCCGGGTCAACCAGATCCGGGCCGAGATCGACAAGAGCGACTCCGACTACGACCGGGAGAAGCTGCAGGAGCGGCTGGCCAAGCTGGCCGGCGGCGTTGCGGTCATCAAGGTCGGCGCGGCCACCGAGGTCGAGCTCAAGGAGCGCAAGCACCGCATCGAGGACGCCGTTCGCAACGCGAAGGCCGCCGTCGAGGAGGGCATCGTCCCGGGTGGTGGCGTCGCGCTGGTCCAGGCCGGCAAGACCGCCTTCGACAAGCTCGACCTGGTTGGCGACGAGGCCACCGGTGCGAACATCGTCAAGGTGGCGCTGGACGCCCCGCTGCGGCAGATCGCCGTCAACGCCGGCCTTGAGGGCGGCGTCGTGGTGGAGAAGGTCCGTAACCTCGAAGCGGGTCACGGCCTCAACGCCGCCAACGGCGAGTACGTCGACCTGCTGGCCGCGGGCATCATCGACCCGGCCAAGGTGACGCGCTCGGCGCTGCAGAACGCCGCGTCCATCGCGGCGCTCTTCCTCACCACCGAGGCCGTTGTCGCGGACAAGCCGGAGAAGTCCCCGGCTGCCCCGGCTGGCCCGGGTGGCGGGGACATGGACTTCTGAGTCCAGTTCCGACACCGAACGGGGCGGGCCGCTGACGCGGTCCGCCCCGTTCGTCGTCAGGTCGGCAGTGGGCGCTGATTGCGCCGCTTCTGTGCCCGGTTGTACGGCGGAAGCAGTTTGATCGGCGCGTCCACCATCTCCCGTGGCTCCTCGACGACCGCCGACTCGCCGTCGGTGGTCATCTCGGCCAGTTGCTCGGCGTCGCCGTAGTCGAGCCGATCGAACGGCACGTGACCGGGGAGCTCGTCTACCGGTTTCCAGGTGATCGGCGGGCCGTCCTCGGTCTGGTCGTCATCCGTGGTCATGGCTGCCTCCTCTACCAAAACGGTAGGGGGCGTGGATGGCCGACGCGGGCGAATGAATCAATGCCCCTTTTGCCCTGGTTATGCCGCCGACAGGGTTCGCCGGTACAGGAAGAAGACCCGCTCGATCCGGGCACCCGCGCTGCCCGAGTAGAACGGCACCGGCCCCACCCAGCCGATCTCCGCCCGGGTCAGCCCCGTCGCCTGCTGATCTCGCAGGCACCGTCGCAGCAGCACACCGCCGATGCCCGACCCCTCGGCCGCCGGCGCGGTGCCCATCGGCCCGAACCAGCTCGGCCGCGACGACCCGTACGCGGCGAAGCCGAGCACCTCGCCGTCCCGCTCCGCCAGGTGACAACCGGCGCCGTCGCGCCCCACCGACCCGGCCAGCTCACCGTCCCACGTACCGCCGAAGGTGGACCTGGCGAACGCGGTCAACGCCGGCAGGTCCGCCGGCTCCGCCCGGCGTACGGTGACGCCCTGACCGGCCAGCCGCCGCTCCGCCGCCTCGGTGGATCGCAGCGCCGGCGACCCGTCGTACGACAGGTCCGCGGTCATGTTCCAGGCGGTCCGGTCCTGCTGGTAGCCGAGCGCGAGGGCGGCGCAGACCGCAGGGGTGTAGCGGACGTCGATGCCGGGCCACGCGTAGTACGGCGGGTTCCCGGCCAGCAACACCTCGGTCGCTCCGCGCTCGGCCAGCACCTGCTCGGCCCGCCGCAGCAGCGCCCGACCGACGCCTTGGCGGCGGTGCTCCGGCAGGACCGCGACCAGGTCCACGTGCCCGGCACCCGGCTCGGTCGCCGACACCGAGCAGAGCAGCACCCCGACCAGGTCCACACCCCGGTACGCGCCCAGCCCCACCACCGGACGGTCGGCGGCGGCCCGGGGCCAGAGAACGTCCACGATTCCGGCCGCCTCGGCGGCGTCCTCGGGCAGATCGAGGGCCTGCTCGCAGAGCCGCGCCACGGCGGGGGCCAGGTCGGGGGTCAGTTCGGTGACGGTGATCTCGGCGTCCATGGTCGCCGACCCTAGATCACCGGGTGCCGGTCCGGGTACCTCATCGCCGGGCGGCCTGGACGGCCGCGTACGCGTCGACCTGGCCCGAGCCGGTGACGTTGGACGGACCCCCGCAGGCGTCGGCCGGGTGGTCGGAGCGGTAGGTGGGTGTCGCCGCCGTCGCGGTGTCCCGCAGGATCTGCCGGGTACGGTCCACGTCGCCGACCAGCGCCGGGTTCGCCGACCACATCAGCGCGACCACCCCTGCCACCTGCGGAGTCGCCATCGAGGTGCCGTCCAGCGCCGCGTATGTGCCGCCCGGCATCGCCGACACCACACGCACGCCCGGGGCCAGCACGTCCGGCTTACCCGGGCCACCCGGCGCCGGCCCGCGCGAGGAGAACTCCGCGACCCGGCGCTGCTCGTCCACCGCGCCCACGGTCAACACGTCCGCGTACGGTGCCGGCGGGTCGTCGATCGACGCGCACCACGGCCCGGTGTTACCGGCGGCGGCGACCACGAAGATCCCGGCGGCGTCCAGCGCGGCGGTGGCCGGCCGCAGCACACCCCTGTCGCAGCCCTCGATCGGCGGGCAGCCCCACGAGTTGGTGAGCACCTGCGGGGCACGCTCCGGACGGCCGTCGGTGAACGGGTCGCCGCCGACCGGGAAGGGCGCCAGCATGAACTGGAGACAGTCCAGGTAGTGCGCGGGGCTGCCGAGGTTGCGGTCCAGGTTGACGCAGCCCACCCACTGCGCGTCCGGCGCCACCCCGATGCCGTCCCGCCCGACGGCGCTGCCCACCGTGTGGGTGCCGTGCCCGCCCTGGTCGGTGGGGCTCCGGGTGCCGTCCCACGGGTCGTACCAGGAGTCGTCCCCACCGCGGAACCCGGCGCGCAGCGCCGGATGGGTGCCGTCCACGCCCGAGTCCGAGCTGCCGACCACGATGCCGGTGCCGGTCACCCCGAGCTGGGACCACACCCGGTCGGCGCCGATCTGGCGGATGTTCCACTCTGGTCCGCTGGGCTTGGGCGCGGTACCCCGACTCTGCCCCGCCGGGGCCGGCAGCGGCCGCAGGCGTTGGCTGACCAGCACCCGGGCCACCTCCGGGCGACGGGCGAGCCAGGCCCGCACCGCCGGGCCGCCGTCTACCTCGACCGCGTTCACCAGGTAGTACGAGATCGGGTCGAGTCGTAGTCGACTCAGCCCCCGGAGCAGGTCGGCCTGGCTCTGCTCTGCGGTCGCCACCAACCGCCGGTAGACCTCCGCCGCGCGGGCGTCCCGCCCGGCCCGACCCGGCTGCCCGGCCGGCAGACCCGTCAGGTCCGCCTGCGCGCGCAGCACCACGAACAGCCGCTCGCCGTACAGGCCCGGTTGGCCGGGGCCGAGGTCGACCACGCCGAACGCCACGAGCAGCACCACGGCTGCCACCGCCGCGACCCGACGGCTCGGGGTGCGTGCCGTCGGCCGGGCGAGCAGCACCGCGTACCCGATGGCGACCAGGATGGCGACGGCGAGCCCGGCAGCGGCGGCGGCCGCCACCCAGAACGGGACGTCGCGGGTGCCCACCAGCAGCAGGGTGATCTCTTCCGGGTCGGTGAAGGCCAGCGGACCGAGTGCGGCCAGGCCCACCAGCCAGCCGGTCGCCGACCGGCCGGCGCGCGCGGCGTCGGCCGGGTCGGCGGTGGGCCGCCACGTCGCCGCCCAGAGCGCGGCCAGGGCGAAACCCACGGGTGGCAGGGTCAGCAACGCGGGCAACTGCGCGCCGGACTGGCCGGTGCCGGCCGCGAGCAGCAGCAGCGCCACCCCGGCGACCAGGCCGCCGACCAGCACCAGCCGAGCCGGCCGGGGTGGCCGGCCGACCGCGAACCGCGACCAGAAGGTGGCGTCCAGCAGCGTCGCGGCAAGCACCCCGAGCGTGGCCGCCGCCAGCAGCGCGAGCGCGGTCTCCAGGAGCCCGCCGAGCGCGCCCAGCCAGGCCCACGGCAACAGCAGCGCCACCCCGGCGGCGACCGCGAGCAGCGGAATGGGGCCGGGTGGCCGCAACCGCCCGACCGGCCCCGCGCTCCCGACGGTCTCTCGCCGTGTGGCGTCGCGGTTCGCGGTGGTATCGGGCCGCGCGGCGCCGCGGTCTCCGGTGGCGTCGGGCCGCCCGGCATCGCCGTTCGCGACGGTCTCGGGCCGTGTCGTGTCGCCGTCGTCGGCGGGTGCCGGGCCGCCGACCGAGGCGGCCGGTCCGGGGTACGCCCGCCGGCGCGCCGACCAGCGCACGACGAGTGCGCTGAGCAGCGCCACACCGGCCAGCGCGGCGAGGTACGCCTCGTGGTGCACCGGCGGAACGACCCGCAGCAGCGTCAGCACCCCGAGGACGAGTGTGCCGATCAACCAGACCCGCCCGGTGGCCCGGACAGTGGCCGACCTGGGCAGCTTGGCCAGCAGCAGGGCGGGCGTGCCCGCCAGCACGACGGTGGCCAGGGCGAGCACCGGCCAGAGCCAGGCGATCCGGTCCCGTCCGAAGCCCAGCAGCACCTGATCGGTGAGCCAACCACCGGTCTGGGTGGCCACGGTGACCGCAACCGTCCAGCAGCCGACGAACACGGCCGCGACCACCGGCCACGGGGAACTGCGGTTGCTGACTCCGGGGTACGCAGGGTGACCGTGCATCCGAGAACCTTACGACCACCACGAAGGATTTCGACCCGGCCGTCGCTTTGTGGGCGGACCGAAGTCGAGCCCGGCCAGCGGGCGGCGAATGTCGACATGCCGGCGCGGCGGTTACGGTGGACGGGTGCGTGACCCCAGTATCTCCCGATCCGTCGCCGGTCAGCTCTCGCCGATCCGCCGTGCGTCCGACCTGCGGCGGCTGCGCGCCGAGCGCTTCGACGTGCTGGTCATCGGTGGCGGGGTGACCGGTGCGGGTGCCGCACTGGACGCGGCGTCCCGAGGCCTGAAGGTGGCCCTGGTCGAGGCGCGCGATCTGGCCGCCGGCACCTCCAGCAGGTCCAGCAAACTGATCCACGGTGGCCTGCGCTACCTGGAGCAGTTGGAGTTCCACCTGGTCCACGAGGCGCTCACCGAGCGTGGCCTGCTGGCCACCCGGCTCGCGCCGCATCTGGTGCGCCCGGTGCCGATCATGGTGCCGCTGCCGGCCGGGCGGGGCCTGCGGGACCTGCCGGCCCGGATCTTCCGCCGCTCGTACTACGGCGCCGGGGTGGCCGCGTACGACGTCTTCGCCGGAGTCTTCGGCGGTGGCCGAGGCATGCCGCTGCACCGGCACCTGACCCGGGAGGGTGCCCGGAGGATCTTCCCGAGCCTCCGGGCCGACGCGGTGTCCGGGGCGATCCGCTACTACGACGGGCAGGTCGACGACGCCCGGCTGGTCGTCACCCTGGCCCGCACCGCGGCCAGCCTCGGCGCCACGGTGGTGAGCAGCGCTCGCGCCGTCGGGCTGATCCGGCAGGCACGCGAGGTCACCGGCGTACGCGTCCGGGACCTGGAGGCGCCGGCCGGCTCACCCGACGCGGAGTTCGAGGTGCACGCCCGTACCGTCATCGCCGCCACCGGGGTGTGGAGCGACGACATGTCGCGGATGCTCAACGACGTGGGCCTGCGGCCCGGCGTCCGGGTGCGCGCCTCCAAGGGGGTGCACCTGGTGGTGCCCCGCTCGGCGATCACCGGTGAGACGGGGCTCATCCTGCGGACGGCGAAGTCGGTGCTCTTCGTCATCCCGTGGGGCGGGCACTGGATCATCGGTACGACGGACACCGACTGGCGACTGGACAGGTCCCACCCGGCCGCCTCGGCCCGCGACATCGACTACCTGCTGGAGCAGGTCAACACGGTGCTGGACCGGCCGTTGACCACCGCCGACATCGAGGGGGTGTACGCCGGCCTGCGGCCACTGCTGGCCGGCGAGGCCGATTCGACCTCGAAGCTCTCCCGTGAGCACGCGGTCTTCGAGCCGATGCTCGGGCTGCTGCTGGTCGCCGGTGGTAAGTACACGACGTACCGGGTGATGGCGTCCGACGTGGTCGACCGGGCCGCCCGGCGGCTCGGTGGCGCGCGCTCGTCGCGTACGGCCGATCTGCCGTTGCTCGGGGCGGACGGCTTCCCGGCGATGTGGCGGGACCGGGCCGATCTGGCGCGCCGGCACGGTGTGCCGGTGGGCGTGGTGGAGCACCTGCTGGAGCGGTACGGCACCCTGACCCTGGACCTGCTGGCGCTTGTCGACGCCGATCCACTGCTCGCGTCTCCGCTGGCCGGTGCTCCGGAGTACCTGGCGGCGGAGGTCACCTATGCGGCGCGGGCCGAGGGTGCGCTGCACCTGGAGGACGTGCTGACCCGGCGGACCCGGATCTCGTTCGAGACCAGCCACCGGGGGTTGGAGTCGGCGGAGCACGCCGCCGAGTTGATGGGCGCGGTGCTCGGCTGGGATGCGGCCACCCGGGCTCGGGAGGTCGAGCACTACCGCGCCCGGGTGGAGGCGGAGCGGCAGTCGCAGCTGATGCCGGACGACGCCGCGGCGGACGCGGCCCGGCTCGGCGCTCCGGACGTTCGGGGTTATGCGGCCGATCGGGGTGGCGGCGATGATCAGGTTGAGTTGCGGCCGTCCGCTCGGTGACGAATTGTAACGTTACCGATGGGTAACCATCGATACCGGCCCGGATGGTGGTTTCGAACGCTACCTACGGTGGGGTAGGTTTCCGCGCGTGCTTCCCCGCGCGCACCCACGTCTGCTACTACCGGTCGTCGCCGCCGTCCTCGGCGGCGCCCTGGCCGGGTGCTCGATGTTCGACCGGGAGCCACGGGGCACTCCGGTGGCACAACCGACGGCCTCGGCGGGTGGCGGCGCGCAGCTGGAGATCCCCACCACGGTCGCGGTCGGCCAGGTCAGCCTGATTCAGCGGCTCGGCGAGGACGGCCCCCTGCGGACCCTGAGCGTCGAACGCGACGGCGCGTGGCAGTGCCTCGACTGCGCCGGTGACGGGGTCACGTCCCGGGGCACCCTCGCCCCGGAGCTGACCGAACGGCTCCAGGTGCTGCTCGCCAACCCGGCACTTGCCGACGAGACCGATCAGGCCCGGAGATACCGCTCCACCTGCATCGACGCGCTCACGTCCAGCCTGCTCACCTCGACCGGGCTGGTCACCTCGCAGGACTGCCCCGGCGAGGAGCGCACGCCGGTCGCCGGGGAGATCCTGCTGCTGCTCACCCAGGCGACCCCGGCCGAGATCAAGGGCTGACCGCGGGACAGCTCAGATCAACGGCTGTTCCCCGGGCCAGCTCAGATCAACGGCTGACCCGGGCAGCTCAGAGCACCTTGCCCGGGTTGAGCAGACCGGCCGGGTCCAGTGCCGACTTGATCGCCTGGTGCACCCGGACGCCGACCGGCCCGATCTCCCGGGCCAGCCACTCCCGCTTGAGCAGCCCCACCCCGTGCTCTCCGGTGCAGGTGCCGCCCAGGTCCAGACCGAGCCGCATGATCTCGTCGAAGGCCCGCCGGCCCCGCTCCACGCTCGCCGGGTCGGCCCGGTCGACCACGATGTTCGGGTGCATGTTGCCGTCCCCGGCGTGCCCCACCACGCCGATCGGCACCTCGCACTCCACGGCGATCCGGGCCACCCCGTCCAGCAGCGCGGCGAGCGAGCCGCGCGGTACCGCCACGTCGTCGATCACCAGACCGCCGTTGCCGCCCGGGTAGGCGTCGGCCGCGAACTTCTCCATCGCCGGGTGGGCCAGTCGCCGCGCCTGCAACAGCGCCGCCGCCTCCACCGCGTCGGTGGCCGCGTAGACCTCGTCGGCGCCGGCCGCCGTGCAGACCTCGGCCAGGCTGGCCAGGTCGTCGGCGGCCCGGGGGCCGGTGTCCGCGGCGGCCAGCAGCAGGGCCTGGGCGTCGGTCCGCAGCCCCATCGGCTGGTACGCCTCGATCGCCCGCAGGTGGGTCTGGTCCAACAGTTCCAACAGGCTGGGGGTGAGCCCACGGGCCGCGATCTCGGCCACCGCCGCGCCGGCCGCTGCTGTCGATCCGAAGACCGCCACCAGGGTCAGCGAGTCGGCCGGGGCGGGCCGCAGCGCCACAGTCACCTCGGTGATCACGCCGAGGGTGCCCTCCGACCCGACGAAGAGCCGGGTCAGGTCGTAGCCGGCCACCCCCTTGGCCGTCCGCCGACCGGTGCGCAGCACCTCACCCGAGGCGAGCACCACCTCCAGGCCGAGCACGTACTCGGTGGTCACCCCGTACTTCACGCAGCACATGCCGCCGGCGTTGGTGGCCACGTTGCCGCCGATCGTGGACGACTCCCAGGAGCCGGGGTCCGGCGGGTACCAGAGCCCCTGCCTGGCCACTGCGCCGGCCAGCGCCGCGTTGACCACCCCCGGCTGGACCACCGCGATCCGGCTCACCGGGTCGATCTCCCGGATCTCGTCCATCGCGACGGTGCTCAGCACCACCGCGCCGTCCACCGCGTTCGCCGCGCCGGCCAGCCCGGTCCGCGCGCCCTGCGGCACCACAGGTACGCCGTGTCGCGCCGCCGCCCGGACCACCGCGACCACCTGTTCGGTGCTGCGCGGACGGGTCACCACGAGCGGGGTGCCGGCCGCGCACAGGTCGGCCTCGTCCCGCTGGTGCATGCGCAGCAGGTCCGGGTCGGTGAGCACGGCGTCGGCACCGAGCGCGGCGCGGAGATCGTCCAGGAGCGTGGTGGGGGCCATGCAGCCGAGGCTAGGTCGCCAGCCGGCGATCATCAACGTGATCAACTACGCGGGATAGCTTGGACGTCATGCTCTACCTGGACCGGCCGGCCTGGCCGTGGCGCGGTCGGCTCTGGTCGCACCTGATCAGTGACGTCTCGTACGCCGAGCTGCACGCCTTCGCCGAGGCCCTCGGCGCGCCCCGCCGCGGCTTCGACCGGGACCACTACGACATCCCCGCCGACCGGTTCGCGGCGGCGGTGTGGCTCGGCGCCCAGGTGGTGCCGAGCCGGGAATTGGTCCGGTTGCTCCGCGCCGCCGACCTGCGCCGCCCGAAGCACCTGGTCAGCCCGCGCCCGTCGGCGGCCCCGCAGCGGTGAGGGTGGCCAACTCCCGGCGTACGTTGCCCCGGGCGGGCTCCTCCCAGCGGGCCGCCAGCGGCGGCAGACGAAACAGCGCGGGCAGCGCCAGCAGGCCGCCGAGCACCGCCGCCCGCCCAGCCCGGAAGGCCGGCTCCGGCACGTGCGCGTACTCCCGTCGGATCGCCGTCGCGTACCTGTCGTAGGTCGCAGGGGGCGCGGCCAGCACGGCGAGGTCCGCGTCGCAGAGCAGCGCGCCGTCCCGATCGTCCGGACCCACGACGTGCCCGGCGGTGAGCAGCACCAGCCGACGTACCTCGGCCGCCGTGGGCCCCGGCATCCCGAGCCCGCCGAGCACGCTCTCGGCCAGCGCGGCGCTGTCCTGTTCGTTGGCGTCACCGCCGGCCCGCGGATCGTAGACCGCGTCGTGCCACCAGGCCGCCAGCCGGACCAGGTCGGCCCGGTCGGCCAGCCCGGCGTGCTCGTCCACCACATCGAGCACCGCCGTCAGGTGGGCCACCGTGTGGTAGTGCCGGTGCGGCTCCCGCCACCTGTCGAGCAGCCGTTCGCCGGCCCGGGTCCACCCCGCGTCCGGCGTCGTACCAGCACCCCGGGCTGCCGCCCGCCACCGCTCCAGCAGATCGACCACCGGCCGAGTCTGCCGCATCCGGGCACGGCGCGCGACGCGGAAGGATTCAGCGGGGCTGTCCCGGGTAGTCGCGCCCATGGCCGTGGCCCGGGACAAGCGACCACCAATGGTGCGACGTACCGCGCTGCGCGACGGGCTGGTGGACGTCGACGGCGCACGGATCGCCGAGGCCACCGAGCAACTGCGCGATCGCGGCCGGGCCACCCTGCACGACCGGCTGCACCGGGTACGGATGGCCGGCGGGCTGGCCGTGCAGGCGGGGCTTGCCGCCGGGCTGGCGTACCTGATCTCGCACAAGGTGCTCGGCAACCCGCAACCGGTCTTCGCGCCGATCTCCGCGGTCGGCACCCTCGCCGCGTCGGTCGGTCAGCGGTTCCGCCGGACCATCGAGCTGATCGCCGGGGTGGGGATCGGGGTGGCCATCGGCGACTTCCTGATCTACCTGCTCGGCACCGGGGCCTGGCAGCTCGGCCTGGTGGTCACCGTCGCGATCCTGTTCACGATCTTCGCCGGGGCGAGCGTCGCCATCGTCATCCAGGCGGCGGCCACGGCGGTACTGATCGTGACGCTGAGCCCATCAACCCAGAATCTGGAGATCCCTCGCTTCGTGGACGCCTTCCTCGGTGGCGGCGTCGCGCTCCTGGTGACCGCCGTGCTGCTGCCGCTGAACCCGCTCCGGGTGATCAACCGGGCCGCCCGGCCGGCGCTGGACCTGCTCGCCGCCCAGCTCGACGCCACCGCGGACGGGTTGCGCAACCGGGACCGCGCCGGCGTCCAACGGGCCCTGGACCGGCTGCGCAACAACAAGGAGGAACTGGCCACGTTGGCCGAGGCGATCGAGGGGGCGAAGGAGACCGCCACCCTCTCCCCGGCCCGCTGGCACCGCCGCAGCGAGCTGATCCACTACGCGGAGGCGGCCGACCCGATCGACCGGGCGATGCGCAACACCGGCACGCTGATCCGCCGGTCCGTCACGTTGATCGAGGACGACGAGCCGGTACCGGATCCGATGCCGGACGCGATGGGCCACCTCGCCGAGTCGGTCCGGCTGCTCAAACACGAGTTCGCCGCCGGCGAGGAACCGGAGAAGGCCCGGGAGCGGTCGCTGCGGGCGGTCAGCGAGGCGGGTCGGGCGTACGGCGCCGGCGTCGGCTTCTCCGGCAGCGTGGTCGTCGCCCAGATCCGGACCACCGCCAGCGACCTGCTGGTGGCCTCCGGAATCGAGCAGGAGGAGGCGAACCGGTGGATCCGCACCGCCTTCGGGGAGCAGGAGCGGCCGGTCGGTGAGCCGGCCGAGCCGGGCGAGGCGCCGAAACCGCCGACCGCCCCGCCCGTCGGCTGACCGCGCCGCGCTCCTCAGCCCAACTCGGCGAGCGCCGCGAGCAGCCGGTCCACCTGCTCGACGGTGCTGCCCAGGCCGAGGCTGGCGCGCAACGCCGTGGGCGGCAGGTCCCGTCGGCCGGTACGCCCCGCCGCCTCGGCGAGCAGCCGCCGGGCCAGCGGGTGGGCACAGAACAACCCGTCCCGTACGCCGATCCGGTGCGTGCTGGCCAGCCGCGCGGCCACGTCGGCGGAGTCCCAGCCGGCGACCAGGAACGAGACGATGCCGACCCGCGGCGCGTCGGGGCCGAAGGTGCGCAGCTCCACCACGTGCGGCAGCGCCTCGATGCCGGTCCGCAGTCGTGCCAGCAGCGCCTGCTCGTGGGCGGCCAGCGCGTCCCGGTCGGCCGCGCCGAGCGCCGCGCACACGGCCGCCAGCGCGACCGCGCCGAGCAGGTTCGGGGTGCCACCCTCATGCCGGGCCGGACCGGTTGCCCAGGTCACGTCGTGGGTGGCCGGGCCGACGTGGCTGGTGGCGCCCCCACCCGCCAGGTACGGCGGGGCGGCGTCCAGCCAGTCCGCCCGGCCGATCAGCACGCCCGCACCGAACGGCGCGTACAGCTTGTGGCCGGACACGGCCAGGTAGTCGACGTCGAGCGCCAACAGGTCGACCGGGGCGTGCGGGGCGAGTTGTGCGGCATCGAGCACGATCCGGGCACCGTGCCGGTGCGCCACCCGGGCCAACTCGGCGACCGGCCACCGCTCACCTGTCACGTTGCTCGCACCCGTCACCGCGACCAGCACCGGCAGCGCCGGACTGCTGCCCCGGCGCAGCTCGGTGAGGGCGGCGGCGAGGTCGCGTACCGCCCCGGCGGGATCGGCCGGCACCGGCAGCCGTACCGAACCGCGGGGCCAGGGCAGCAGGTTGGCGTGGTGCTCGGAGGCGAAGGTGACCACCGTCGTGCCGGCCGGCAGCGACCGCGCCAGCAGGTTGAGCGCGTCAGTGGTGTTGCGGGTGAAGATCACGTGATCGTCCGCCCGGACGCCGAAGAAGTCACCGATCGTCTGCCGCGCCTGCTCGTACGCGAGGGTGCAGCGCCGCGACAGCGCTCCCGCGCCGCGATGCACGCTGGCGTACCAGGGCAGCAGCTCGGCCACCGCGTCGGCGGCGGCCCGCGCGCACGGTGCGCTCGCCGCGTAGTCCAGGTTGATCTCACCGGGCACGCCGAGGACGTCCAGCGGCACCGACGCGGGCGCGATGGTGGGCAAAGTGGGCAGCGAGGGAACGAGGGTGACGGGCATGCCGGAACCTCCGGGGTCAGGGACCCCGGGTGCGGCATCGGGACGGGGTCCGCGCTTGCCCAGCACACCGATCGGGCTGGGCCCGGTCATCACCCGGGGCACCCCACCGCGAACTCGACGAGGGTTGCCGGCCAGCAAGCCGGGGCTGAACGCTGGCACTCGTGACCTGCGGGCAGCATAGCGGCAACCGATGCGACCGGACCAGCCGGCGGCGGATGGCTACGCTGACCGCATGGCCGACACCCCGCCCGGTACGCCCCTGCCGTCGCCGCCCGCGCCCGCGGCCCCGTCCGTCGGTGGAGCGCCCCGGATGCCGCTGCGCCGGCTGGGCTGGCGGCGGTTTTTGGTGTTGGCCGGGGTGGTGCTGCTCATCGCCGCCTGCGCGGTGTTCATCGTCTTCAGGCTCGGCCAGTCGCTCGGCGTGCAGGCACTGCTGATCGGGGTGGCCGCCGCCATCCTGCCGGTGCCGGTGCTGGTCGCCTGCTTCCTCTGGCTGGACCGGTACGAACCGGAGCCGTTGAAGTATCTGATCTTCTGCTTCGGCTGGGGAGCATTCGTCTCCACCGCCGCCTCGCTCACGGTCAACGAATTCGCCGCCAACCGGTTCGCCGCCTGGGGGCTGCCCGACGCGCTCACCGGCGTGCTGGTGGCGCCGTTCATCGAGGAGTTGACCAAGGCGCTGGGACCGATCCTGCTGCTGGTGTTCCGGCGACGGGAGTGGTCCGGGATCACCGACGGCCTGGTCTACTGCGGGCTGTCCGCGGTCGGCTTCGCCATGGTGGAGAACATCCTCTACCTGGGTGGGCTGGGTTACGCGTCCGGAGCCGACCGGTACGGCCCGGTGACCGGCGTCAACCAGGTCATCTCGATCTTCATCCTGCGGATCCTGCTGTTCGGGTTCGCCCATCCGCTCTTCACCTCGATGACCGGTGTGGGGCTGGGCATCGCGGCGCGGACGGCCGACCGGCGGGTCCGGGTGCTCGCCCCGATCGGCGGCCTGCTGCTGGCGATGATGTTGCACGGCACGTGGAACCTGCTGCCCACGCTGACCCAGGTCACCGGCGAGGCGTTGATCATGCTGTACGGCTTCCTGGGCCTGATGGTGCCGGTCTTCTTCGGCATGGTGGGTCTCGCGGTGTGGCTGCGCGCCTGGGAGGGGCGGCTCACCGAGCGGACCCTGCCGGACTACGTCCGCGCCGGTTGGCTGAGCCCACCCGAGGTGGCAGCGCTGAGCAGCCTCGGCCGGCGGCACGCGGCCCGCAGTTGGGCGCGGCGGGTGGCCGGCGACGCCGGGGTGCGGGCGATGCGCGGTTACCAGTCCACCGCCACCCGACTGGCCCTGCTGCGCGACGGCTCGGTGCGCGGCCTGGACCGCAAGCCCGCCGACCAGGAACGGACCGCGCGGGAGGAGCGGGAGCTGCTGGACGCGATGAACGCGTACCGGTCGTTCTTCGTCGGTCGGGACCCGCAGACCCCGACGGGGGTCTGGGACGGCAGCCGCTACCACCTGCGCTTCCCGGACGGTACGCAGCGGCCGGTGGAAGCGCCGGACGACCCGGTGGTGCCGATCCCGGTGGTGCTGGCCCCCGCGCCGCAGCCTCCGGTGGGCTACGCCCCGCCCGGTTGGCCCGGCCCGCGCCCGGCGGCGCCGTGGCCCCCGGGTCACCCCTGACGGCGGGCGCCCCCGGCCGGCGGCCTCACGTCATCAGCGAGGTGAGGAAGTCACCGAAGCCCTGGAACATCGCCATCAGCGCACCACCGATGGCCTTGAAGATCTGCGCGGCGCCGTCCGGCCGGAAGGCCATGAAGTAGATCAGGAACGCGACACTGCCCCAGGTCAACAGCTTCTTCACGAATACTGGCATCGTCCCTCCCCAGGGCCACGGTCGCCGGATGGCTTCCCGTCGTGCGGCCGGGCAAACGATGCGCGGCCCGGCCTGCTGGCCGGGGGAGGTGCGTCAGAGGTAGAGGCCGGTGGGGTCGTTCTCGATCCGCTCGGCGGCCACCGCGTGCACGTCGCGCTCCCGCAGCAGCACGTACCCGCGGCCGTGCAGCTCGACCTCGGAGCGGTCGTCGGGGTCGAAGAGCACCCGGTCGCCGGACACGATGGCGCGCACGTTCGGCCCCACCCCGACCGCCGTGGCCCAGGCGAGGCGCTTACCGACCTGGGCCGTCGCCGGGATGACGATGCCGGCGGTGGAACGGCGCTCGCCCTCGCTGCCCTCCATCCGCACCAGCACTCGATCGTGCAACAGGCGGATCGGCAGGCCGGCGTCCAGATCATTGTCGGCGGTCACGCCGCAGACGCTACCGTGTGGCCGACGGCGGGTCCGCCGGTGGTTACGCCGGTGGTGGTCGGGGCATTGTGTGGCGGAACTGCCCTACGGTGTCCGGAACGGACGTATGCTGTCCGACCTGTCGCTGTGGGCGGGCCGGTACAACTGCCAGGAGGTGCGCTTGAGCCGCTTCGAGCGGGTACGCGGGCGGCTTCGTCGCGCCTACCAGTCACGACAGGAGCCGGCGCGCGCCGACGAGGGCATTTCGCCCGACGAGTTGGGCGACGTGTCGGACGCCGCACGGGTGGCGTCGCCCGCCGTGCCGGGGCCGACCGCACCGCCGACGGCCTCGGTCTTCGGCGCGGAACCTCCGGTGGACCTGCACAGCTCGACCTCCAGCCGGGACGACGCCGACGTCCCGCACGGGCTGCGGATCGCCGCGGCCTGGTGCTGGCGGCTGATCGTGATCGGTGTGGTCGCCTGGGCCCTGCTCAGGATCGTCAGCACCGTCAAGATTGTGATCATTCCGCTGGCCATCGCGCTGCTGCTCTCCGCGCTGCTCGCGCCGGCGGTGGGCTGGCTGCTGCGGGCTCGGTTGCCCCGGTCGCTGGCGACGGCGGTGGTGCTGGTCGGCGGTCTCGCCGCGGTGATCGGCACGCTGACGCTCGTGGTGAACGAGTTCATCCGAGGTGTGCCCGAGCTGAGTGAGAAGTCCTCGGAGGGCGTCCGGCAGATCCAGAACTGGCTGAAGACGGGTCCACTGCACCTGTCCGACACCCAGCTCGACCGCTACATCGACGAGGCGCAGGCCTGGATCAACGACAACACCTCGAAGTTCACCAGCGGCGCACTGAGCACCGCCGCCACCCTGGCCGAGGTGCTGACCGGCACGCTCCTGGTGCTCTTCGCGACGTTCTTCTTCCTGCGCGACGGCAACCGGATCTGGCGCTTCCTGGTCCGGCTGCTGCCGGTGGCCGCCCGGTGGAAGGTCGACGACGCGGGCCGCGCCTCCTGGCACACGCTCGGCGCCTACGTCCGCGCGACAGTCCTGGTGGCCTTCATCGACGCGGTCGGCATCGGCATCTTCCTCGTCGTCTTCGACATCCCGTTCGCCTTCCCGCTGGCCGCGCTCGTCTTCCTCGGCGCGTTCATCCCGATCGTCGGCGCGGCGCTCTCCGGTGGCGTGGCGGTGCTGGTGGCACTCGTCGACAGCGGCCCGGGTATCGCGTTGATCATCCTCGGAGCAGTGATCCTCGTGCAGCAGGTGGAGGGCCACATCCTCCAACCGCTGATCATGGGACGAGCGGTCGCCCTCCACCCGCTCGCGGTGATCATCGGCATCGCCGCGGGTGTCGTACTCGCCGGCATCACCGGAGCGCTGGTCTCCGTGCCGCTCATCGCGGTGCTGAACACCGGGGTCCGCCGGCTCGCCGCCCGGAGGGTCCCGGACACCCCACCCGACGCGGTGGTCGTCGCCTCCCAGGCCCCCTGACCCGCCGGGCCGTCGCGCGGCGGGGCTGGGTCAGGACTTGGCGAGGCGTTGCAGGGCGCCCCGGGCCACCTCGGGGCGGGTCGTGTACCAGAACGGCGGCAGCGAGCGGCGCAGGAACGGCCCGTAGCCACGGGCCGTCTCCAGCCGGGAGTCGAGCACCGCGACCACGCCCCGGTCGCCGGTCGCCCGGATCAGCCGGCCCACACCCTGAGCCAGCCGGACCGCCGCGATCGGCACGCTGACCGCCGAGAAGCCGGAACCACCGCCCGCGTCCACGGCCGCGGCACGGGCCGCCGCCAACGGCTCGTCCGGGCGTGGGAAGGGCAGTCGGTCGATGACGACGAGCTGGCAGGCGTCACCCGGCACATCCACGCCCTGCCAGAGCGACATCACGCCGAACAGGCAGCTGGCCCGTTCCTCCCGGAATCGGCGGACCAGCAACGGCAGCGCCTCCTCGCCCTGCAACAGCACCGGCAGGTCGGTCCGCGCGCGCAGCAGCTCCGCCGCCTGCTGCGCCGCCCGCCGAGAGGAGAAAAGCCCGAGAGTACGACCACCGAGCGCCTCGACCAGCCCCAACAACTCCTCCCCGGCGGCGTCGGGAAGCCCGGAGACGCTCGGGCGGGGCAGGTGCGCGGCGACGTACAGGATGCCCTGCCGGGCGTAGTCGAACGGCGAACCAACGTCGAGTGAGCGCCAACCGGGACCCTCGCTCGCCGGTACGACAGCACTCGGGGCGGCGTCGCCGGCAAGCCGACGGCCCGGTGACTCGGCGACCGGGCGACCCGGGCCGGTGCGGGCAGCCTGTGCGGCAGCGGCGGGGGTCGGCGGGGCGGGCGGCGGCGCGTCCAACCCGAGGGCGCGGGCCACCGTGTCGAACCGACCGCCCAACGCCAGGGTCGCGGAGGTGGCGACGACGGTGCGCTCGTCGTACAGGTGGGTGGCGAGGGTGCCGGCCACCGACAGCGGCGCGACGACGAGCGCCCGACGGCTGCCGCTGTCGTTCTTCTCCACCCAGGCCACGTCGTGGTCGCCCTCCTCCAGCAGCCGCTGGGCGGTGGTGGAGAGTTCGTCCAGGGCGGCCTTGGCCTGCTGCTTGCGGACCGGGTCGGGATCGTCGGACTTGATGTCGCCGATCGCGTCCAGCGCGGAGCGGGTCGCCGCGTCGAGCAGCGTGCACGCCTCCCGCAGCGGCGTCGGCAGCCCGGCGGTGAGTCGCCCGGCCGGCGCCTCGGCCAGCCCGACCGCGAGGGCGTCACCGGCGGCGGTGAGCGCCTCGGCGGTCTCCGGCCGCAGCAGCGTACGGGCCCGCCGGGTGGTCCGGTCGATCAGCTCCGGCACCAGCTCCGCCTGGGCCGCGGAGGAGACCCGGTCGGCCAGCTCGTGCGCCTCGTCGACGATGAGCAGCTTGTGTGGCGGCACGATGTGCCGGTCGGCGAGCATGTCGACAGCGAGCAGGCTGTGGTTGGTCACCACGATGTCGGCCTCGCGGGCACGGGCGCGGGACGCCTCGGCGAAGCACTCCTGCCCGAACGGGCAACGGGTCGCGCCGACGCACTCGCGGGCCGGCATGGACACCAGCCGCCAGGCCTGGTCGTCGACGCCGGGGTCCAGCTCGTCGCGGTCGCCGGTGGCGGTCTTCTCGGCCCAGTCGCGCAGCCGCTCGACCTGCTTGCCCAACCGGCCCGCCTCACCGAGCCACTTCGTGCCGCCCCCCGGACGGGCCGCGGGGGCGTCGAAGAGGGTGTCCTCCGGTTCCTCCTCGGTGGAGTTGTCCAGTCGGGCGAGGCACAGGTAGTGGTGGCGACCCTTGAGGACCGCGAAGGTGGGCCGGCGTCCCAGCACCGGCTCGACCGCGTCGGCCAGCCGGGGCAGGTCGTGGTCGACAAGCTGCGACTGCAACGCCAGGGTGGCGGTGGAGACCACCACCGGGCCGTCCACGGTGAGCGCCGGCGCAAGGTAGGCAAGCGACTTGCCGGTGCCGGTGCCGGCCTGCACGAGCAGGTGCTCGCCGCCGGCCACGCACTCCTCGATCGCCGTGGTCATCTGCAGCTGGCCGGGGCGTTCCGCGCCGCCGGGCACCGCGCCGACCGCCGCCGCCAGCAGCTCCGTGCCGCTGGGCCGGGCACCCCGCCGCCGGCCCTTGGCGCGGGCCGACGGAGTGGCGGAACCGGTGGTGCTGCGGGGCGGAGTCACCGTGCGACGGTACCCGCCGCCGCCGACACCGGCCGTGCCCCTCCGCCGCGTGGCGCGCGACCGGCCACGCTTGTTGTCCAGGTCGCGCCGCCCGGTTACCGCCGCACTACGACGGGTGGGCAGTATCGGTTAGGGTGCGAATCATGCCGAGCGACATGGTCCGTGTGATCTACCGCAAGTACGACGGCAGCGCCCACCGCGACTACCCGGCCCGCCGGCTCACCGAGGACGACCTCGGCATCTGGCTCGGCGTGCCCCAGGGCACCGAGTCGGTCTACCACGGCCGGCCGTCGGTGGAGAAGATCCCGTTCGTTCTGCTGGTGCCACACCGCGCCTGGTGGACAGCCATGTTCAACCCCCCGCCCCGCACCAGCGAGGTCTACTGCGACATCACCACCCCGGCCCGCTGGGAGTCCGACGACACCGTCCACCTGATCGACCTGGACCTGGACGTCGTCCGGCGTCGGGCCACCGGCCTGGTGGAGCTGCTGGACGAGGACGAGTTCGCCGAGCACCGGGCGCGCTTCGGCTACCCGGACGACGTGGTGGCCGAGGCCGAGGCCGCGGCGCAACGACTCTTCGGAGCGCTCGGCGACGGCACCGAGCCGTTCGCCACCTCGTACCGCAAGTGGTTGGGCCTGGTGGTCTGACGCCGCGCGCCCGGCCGTCTACCAGCGCGGTGGCCAGCGGTCGTCGTCGCCGAGCGAGGGCAGGTCGGCCAGTTTCTCCGGGTTGATCTGGTTGTAGATGGCGGTGATCCGACCCTGGTCCACGGCGAACACGGTGACCAGGCGGATCGGCCGTCCGTCACTGTGCACGGTCTCCATCTGCAGGCCGAGCGCGCCATCGACGAGCACGAGCCGGGCCAGCACCCGTCCGGCGTAGCGACCGGTCCGGCCGAACAGGCCGAGCGTGAAGCGACCCACGGCGTCCGCGCCGACGACCGGCTGGCGGGCCGAGGGGTAGTGCCCGCCGGAGTCACCGACGAAGACCACGTCCGGCGCGAGCACCTGGAGCAGTTGGTCCAGCTCGCCGGACTCGGTGGCGGCGACGAACGCTTCGAGCACCCGGCGCTGCTCGGCCAGGTCCGCGGTGTGCCGGGGCACGTCCGGCGCGGTGACCGCCCGGCGTGCCCGGTGGGCGAGCTGCCGGGCCGCCACCTCGGTGGTGCCGAGCACGTCGGCGACCCGGGCGAACGGCACCGCGAACACGTCGTGCAGCACGAGCGCGACCCGCTGCTCCGGCGCGAGTCGCTCCAGCACGACGAGCAGCGCCGTGCCGACCTGGTCGGTGCGGACCGCCCGTTCGGCCGGGTCCGGCGCGTACCCGTCCGTGGTCGTCGCCGCGCCCAACGGGCTCACCACCGGCTCCGGCAGCCACTGCCCGGGGTACGCCTCCCGGCGGACCCGCGCCGAGCGGAGCACGTCCAGGCAGATCCGGGCGCAGGTGGTGGTCAGCCACGCGGACAGCTCGCGGATCTCGGCGCGGGCGCTCGGGTCGGCGAGAGCCCCGGCGTAGCGCAGCCAGGTCTCCTGCACGGCGTCCTCCGCCTCACTGCGGCTGCCCAGCATCCGGCGGGCCACCGAGAGCAGCCGCCCCCGCTCGGCCTCGAACTCCGTCGCCAGATCCCGCACGACCCACCACCCTCCCCGCCGGCACCGTCCAGGCGTCCATCCTCCCGCCGACCGTGCGCGCCGGCAGCCCCGCGCCCGACGGTGGGTCGGACCCGCGGACCGGCCGCGCCGCCGGTCCCGTACCCGACGGCGGGTCGGACCCGCGGACCGTGCCGACCGGTGGTGGGGCCGGGTGGGCCTCGGCGGGCGGATCGCCTGCGATTGGGCGATGATCCGTGGATGAGCGCACCCCGGCAAGGGCAGATCGTGGCACCGGACGGCGGTTCCGTGCGGGAGTTGCTGCGGGTCACCGCACCCGTGGATCTGGGCGCGGTCGACCCGCGGTCCACGCCCGGCGTGCCGGGTACGGCGGGGCGCGGCGAGCACCGGAAGGCCTGGGCACGGGAGCAGGTGGAGCTGGTCGGCGGCGAACTGGCCCGGCAGCAGGAAATGCTCTACGCGATGGCCAAGACCGGGTCGGACCGCCCGGCGCGCCGGGTGCTGCTGGTGCTCCAGGCGATGGACTGCGGTGGCAAGGACGGGACGATCAAGCGGGTGGCCGGCGCGATGAACCCGCTGGGCCTGCACATCCGCTCGTTCGGGCCGCCGACCCGCCAGGAGTTGCGGCACGACTTCCTGTGGCGGATCCGGCGGGAGTTGCCGCCGCCGGGGTACGTGGGGATGTTCAACCGCTCGCACTACGAGGACGTGTTGATCGCCCGGGTCGGCTCGCTGGTGCCGGAGGCGACCTGGCGAGCCCGCTATGACGAGATCAACTCGTTCGAGCGGGAGCTGACCGAGGGGCGGCTGACCGTGCTCAAGGTGATGTTGCACATCTCGTACGCCGAGCAGGGCAAGCGCCTGCTGGAACGGCTCACCGACCCACGCAAGCACTGGAAGTACAACCCCTCCGACGTCGACTCCCGGTCGCACTGGGACGACTACCAGGCCGCGTACGCCGAGGCCCTCAGCCGGTGCGGCACGGACGCCGCGCCCTGGTTCATGGTGCCGGCGGACCGTAAGTGGTACCGGGACTGGGCGGTGGCTCATCTGCTGCGTGAGACGTTCGACACCCTCGACCTGGGGTATCCGGCTGCCGATTTCGACGTCGATCGTGAGCGGGAGCGATTGGTTGCTGGGGGAGTGGTTGCAGGTGGGACGGCCGAGATGAACAGCAGGTGAACGAGCGGTGAATGAGGCTTGGCCAGGGGTGGGCCGGCGAATTCGCGGTTCTACCGGCTCCTAGCATTCACCGAGCGGACGTTCTTCGGGCGCCGCCACCCTTCCACCGACGCGACGAGGTCTGTGCTGTGAAGTTTTCCTTCCGCCCCACCGAGGGCGCCTTCTACGAGCTCTTCACCAGGGCCGCGCAGAACCTGGTCCGGGGCACCGCGCTGCTCAACGAGCTGGCCCTGCCGGGTGTGGACGTGCAGTCCGTCAGCGAGCGGCTGACCGAGGTCGAGCACGACAGCGACCAGATCACCCATGACCTGTACAAGAAGATCAACTCGACGTTCATCACGCCGTTCGACCGGGAGGACATCTACCGGCTCGGCTCGCTGCTCGACGACGTGATGGACCACCTGGAAGCGGTGGGCGACCTGCTCTACCTGTACGGGCTGACCGAGCTGCCGGCGCTGCCCCGCGAGCTGCACGAGATGGTCAACGTGCTCGACCAGCAGGCCAAGCTGACCGCCGACGCGATGCCCCGGCTGAAGTCGATGAAGGATCTTGAGGACTACTGGATCGAGTGCAACCGGCTGGAGAACGAGGGCGACCGGATCAACCGGCAGTTGCTCGTCCGCCTCTTCTCCGGTGAGTACGACGCGTTGACGGTGCTGAAGATGAAGGAGGTCGCCGACGAGTTGGAGGCCGCCTGCGACGCCTTCGAGCACGTGGCCAACACGGTCGAGACCATCGCGGTCAAGGAGTCCTGAGCCGGTGACCTTCACACCCGAACTCATCGCCGTCCTGGCGGTGATCGGGGTAGCCCTGGCGTTCGACTACACCAACGGCTTCCACGACGCCGCCAACGCGATCGCGACAAGCGTCTCCACCCGGGCGCTGACCCCCAGGATCGCCCTCGGCCTCGCCGCGGTCGGCAACTTCGTCGGCGCGCACTTCGGCGCCGGCGTCGCCAAGACCGTCGGCGACGGCCTGGTCACCCTCCCGACCGGGGTGAACAGTCTCGGCGTGGTCTTCGCCGGGGTGCTCGGGGCGATCGCCTGGAACCTGATCACCTGGTACTTCGGTCTGCCCTCGTCGTCCTCGCACGCGCTCTTCGGCGGCCTGGTCGGCGCGACCCTGCTGTCCACCGGCGGCATCGTGCAGTGGGGCAACATCGGCGAGAAGGTGCTGCTGCCGATGGTGCTCTCGCCGATCGTCGGCCTGACCCTCGGCTACCTGCTGATGCTTGCCATCCTCTGGCTGTTCCGGAAGGGGCAGCCGGGCAAGCTCAACCGGGGCTTCCGTTGGGCGCAGACCGCCTCGGCGGCCGCCATGTCGGTCGGTCACGGCATGCAGGACGCCGCCAAGACCATGGGCATCGTCGTGCTGGCGCTCTACACCGGCGGCTTCCAGGAGAGCAAGACGCACATCCCGGGCTGGGTGTTCTGGACCTCGGCGACGATGCTGGCCCTGGGCACGTACGCCGGTGGTTGGCGGATCATCCGCACCCTCGGTCGTAAGATCATCGACCTGGGGCCGCCGGAGGGCTTCGCCGCCGAGACGGTCGCCAGCGCGGTGCTCTACTTCAACGCCCTGGTACTGAAGGCCCCGATCTCCACCACCCACACGATCACCTCGGCGATCATGGGTGTCGGCGCGACGAAGCGGCTCTCCGCGGTCCGCTGGAACGTCGCCGGCAACATCGTGCTCGCCTGGATCATCACGTTCCCGGCCGCAGCGCTGATCGCCTGCGTCACCTACCTGCTGGTCCGGCCGCTCTTCGGCTGACCGGACCCGGCACCTCGACGGCCCCGGTCACCGCGACCGGGGCCGTTCGTGTCACTCGTACCGGACGCCGATCTGCTCGCGGACCGTGTCCAGCAGCGCCATCACCTCAAGGGTCGTGGTGTGCGGCACCACCGGGCTCTCGGTCAGCCCGGCGGCCAGGCAGCGCTGCACCTCGATCGCCTCGTACTGGTAGCCGTTGCCGGCCCCGTCGGCGACGATCGTCTCCGGCTCCGCGCCGGCCCGGTGCAGGACCACGGCACCCGGCCGGAAGAACGGCTCCGGGAGGTCGATTCGCCCGGTGGTACCCGTGATCGAGGCGGTCTGCCCGCTCAGCCCGACCATGCCGCAGCTCAGCGTTGCCAGCGCTCCGCTGTCGTAGCCGAACAGCATGCCGGTGTTCTCGTCCGTCCCCTCCGGGCCGAGCTGCGCCCAGGACCGGATGTGCTGCGGCACGCCGAGCAACAGGTGGGCCAGGCTGATCGGGTAGATCCCCAGGTCGAGCAGGGCGCCCCCGCCCAGCGCCGCGTTGCGCATCCGGTGCTCCGGCGGGAACGGCCCGGCCACCCCGAAGTCGGCCCGGACGCCGGTCACCGTGCCGATCGCGCCGTCCGCGATCAGGTCGACCACACGCAGGATCAGCGGATTCAGCCGCATCCACATGGCCTCCATCAGGAAGACTCCGGCGGCGCGGGCGGTGTCCACCAGTTCGGTGCTGGTGGCCAGATCGAGGGTGAACGGCTTCTCCAACAGCACCGCGCGGCCGGCGGTCAGGCAGGTCATCGCCGCCTCGTGGTGCGCGGAGTGCGGAGTCGCCACGTAGATCGCGTCCACCTCCGGGTCGGCGGCCAACTCCACCCAGGAGCCGTACGCGCGCTTCGCGCCGTACGTGTCGGCGAACCGTCGCGCACTCTCGACGGCGCGCGAGCCGACCGCGACCAGCTCGGCGTCCGGCACCAGCCGGAGGTCTTCGGCGAAACGGCTGGCGATGTGGCCGGTGGCCAGGATGCCCCAACGAGTCATGCCGGAACGCTAGCCGAGCCGGGTGAACCGCCCACTGCCCGGCCGCCGGCCAGTTCATCCGGCGGGACCCCGGTGCGCTCCGGACCGCTCCGCAGCGCGCGCCGAACCTCGCGGTCCGCCGGCCGACCACACGTACCCGCGCCCTTTGCTCTGCTTCAACCGACGCAACAGTGAGCGGACATTCTTGTTGCCTGGATTGAAGCAGAGCAAAGGAGGCGTGGGCGTCGCCGGCGAGCCAGCGCCAGCCGGTCGGGGAACTAGGCTCGCGGGCATGACGATCGACAGTGACGGCTTCGCCGCCCCGGCCGCCCTGGTCGAGCACGCCCGCCGGTTCCAGGCCGAGGGCGGCACCCCGGTGACGCCGCGGGTCGCCGCCACCGTGCTGCTGCTGCGTCCGACCGACGTCGACTTCGAGGTGTACGTCATCCGCCGGGTCGCCGCCATGACCTTCGGCGGGATGTACGCCTTCCCCGGCGGTGGGGTGGACCGCTCCGACTCGGAGGCGCACCTGGACTGGGCCGGCCCGACGCCGGGCGAGTGGGCGGGCCGGCTCGGGGTGGCCGCACAGGCCGCGCAGGCGGTGGTCTGTGCCGCCGCTCGGGAGGTCTTCGAGGAGGCGGGCGTGCTGCTCGCCGGTCCGGACCCGGCGACCGTGGTGGGCGACGTCAGCGGCGACGACTGGGAGGCCGCCCGGCAGGACCTGGAGGGGCGCCGGCTGGGCTTCGCCGAGCTGCTCGCCAACCGACAGCTCACCCTGCGGTCGGACCTGCTGCTGCCGTGGAGCCGGTGGATCACCCCGGAGTTCGAGCCGCGCCGCTTCGACACGTACTTCTTCGTGGCCCTGCTGCCGGCGGGCCAGCGGACCCGCGACGTCTCCGGCGAGGCCGACCACACGCTCTGGATCCGCCCGGCGGACGCGCTGGCCCGGGCTCGGGCCGGCGAGCTGACCATGCTGCCACCGACCCTGGTCACGCTGGCCCAGGTGGCGGCGGCCGGCGAGCTGGCCGGCGTGGCCCGCGCGGCGGCTCATCGGGACGCAGCGACCCCGGTCACCCCGCGCCTGGACCTGCCCCCGAACGGCGAACCCCGCTTCGTCCTGGGCTGACCCGGAGCTGACCGATGCCCGCTGGGCTCGCTCCTACCGAAAGATCGCGCTCGAACGTGGAAGTGGTGGCCTCCGTTGCGCGGTGAGGCCACCACATCCCTGATCGAGCGCGATCCTGGGTAGGGGTCGGCGGCTCAGCCGAAGCGGCCGGTGATGTAGTCCTCGGTCTTCTTCACGCTGGGGTTGCTGAAGATCTTCTGGGTGTTGTCGTACTCGATCAGCCGGCCCGGGTCGCCGGTCTTCTCGATCGAGAAGAAGGCGGTCCGGTCCGACACCCGCGCGGCCTGCTGCATGTTGTGCGTCACGATGATGATCGTGAACTTGTCCTTGAGCTGGAACATCAGGTCCTCGATCGCCAGGGTGGAGATCGGGTCCAGCGCCGAGCACGGCTCGTCCATCAGGACGACCTGCGGTTCGACGGCGATGGTCCGGGCGATGCAGAGCCGCTGCTGCTGACCGCCGGAGAGGCCCGCGCCGGGCTTGCCCAGCCGGTCCTTGACCTCGTCCCACAGGTTCGCGGCGCGCAGCGCCTTCTCGGCCGCGTCCTCCAGGATCGACTTCTTGCGGACCCCGTTGAGCTTCAGCCCGGCCACCACGTTCTCGAAGATGCTCATGGTGGGGAACGGGTTCGGTCGCTGGAAGACCATGCCGATCGTGCGCCGGACCGCGGTGACGTCCACGTCCCGGTCGTAGATGTCCTGGTCGTCGATGGTCAGGCTGCCCTCGACCCGGGCGCCCGGCAGCACCTCGTGCATGCGGTTGATCGACCGCAGGAACGTGGACTTGCCGCAACCGGACGGCCCGATCAGGGCGGTGACGGTCTTCGGCTCGACGGTCAGGTTGATGTTCTCGATCGCCTTGAAACTGCCGTAGTACGCGGTGACGTTCGAGGCGGAGACGCGCTTGGCCATGGTGGTACCTCCGGGGTTCATCGGCTGAGCCGGTTGCGACGGGCCAGCAGCTTCGCCGCGATCGTCAGGATGAGCACGAGGGCGACCAGGGTGAGTGCCGCGGTCCACGCCCGTGCCGGTGCGTACTTCGACGCGTCACCGGCCTGCTGGTAGACGAAGAGGGACAGCGACGACTGGCTGTTCTCGAAGGGGTTCGTGTTGATCGCGGCGCCGCCGCCGGCGACCAGCAGCACCGGCGCGGTCTCGCCGGCCGCACGGGCGATGGCGAGCATGACGCCGGTGACGATGCCGGGCAGCGCCGTCGGCACCACCACCCGCAGGATGGTCTTCCACTTGGGTACGCCGAGCGCGTAGGCGCCCTCGCGCAGTGGCGCCGGGACGAGGCGGAGCATCTCCTCGGTGGACCGGACGATGGTGGGCAGCATGAGCACGCTCAGCGCGAGCGCGGCGGCGAAGCCGGAGAAGCTGGGCCGGCCGTCGTTGAACCACGGCGACACGACAAGCACCCAGAACGCCAGCACGAAGAGGCCGGAGACGATCGACGGGATGCCGGTCATCACGTCCACGAAGAACCGGATCGCGAAGGCGAACTTGCCCCGGCCGTACTCGACGATGTAGATGGCGCAGAGAACGCCGAGCGGGACGGTGATCAGGGTGGCGATGCCGACCTGCTCCAGCGTGCCGACGATCGCGTGGTACGCGCCGCCGTTGGCGTCCCGGGCCCCGATGTTGTTCATCGAGGTCTGGAAGAAGTTGCCGTCCAGCCGCTCGGTGCCCTTGCTGACCAGCGTCCAGACCACCGACACCAGCGGCAGCACCGCCAACACGAACGCGGAGTGGATCAGCGCGCTCCAGGTGCGGTTGCGGGCCGACCGGCGCCCCTCGACCGCGTTGGCCGCGGCGAAGAGCCCGACCAGGTAGAGCACAGCGCCGAGGACGACCACGAGGACCGGGCCGCCGATGTCGGTGCCGTAGACGAGCACGGCGGAGAGCGCCAGGGCCGCCACGGCGATGGCCGGGGCGGCGTACCAGGGCAGTCGCTTGGCCCGCAGCGAGTCGGGCTGGGCCGGTGGCCGGGTGCGGTGGGAGGTGACGGTTGTGGTCATGCGGCCGACTCCGTGAACTCCCGGCGGCGGTAGATGATCGCCCGCGCCGTGATGTTGACGATCAGCGTGATGGCGAACAGCACCAGGCCGGAGGCGATCAACGCGCCCCGGCCGGTCTCGTTCGCCTCGCCGAACGCGTTGGCGATGTTGGCGGCGATGGTGTTGCCGCCGTTCTGGATCAGGTTGAACGAGATGTTGAAGGTGATGCCGAGGGTCAGCGCCAGGGCGATGGTCTCGCCGAGCGCCCGGCCGAGGCCGAGCATCATCGCGGCGATGATGCCGGGGCGGCCGTACGGGAGCACCGCGGTGCGGAGCATCTCCCAGCGGGTGGCGCCCAGGGCGAGGGCGGCCTCCTCGTTCGCGGTCGGCGTCTGGAGGAACACCTCACGGGAGAGCGAGGTGATGATCGGCAGCACCATGATCGCGAGCACCAGGGCGCCCAGCATGACGGACGCCCCGAAGGGGCCGTCACCGCCGAAGAGCGGGATCCAGCCGAAGTGCTGGTTCAGCCAGACCGAGAAGTCCCGCACCGGGCTGCTGAAGACGTCTCGTCCCCAGAGGCCGAAGACCACGCTCGGTACGGCGGCCAGCAGGTCGACCAGGAAGCCGAGCGCGGTGCCCAACCGGCGCGGCGCGTAGTGCGAGAGGTAGAGCGCGATACCGAGCGCCACCGGCACCGCGATGAGCAGTGCGAGCGCCGAGCTGAGCACGGTGCCGAAGGCGAGCGCGCCGATGCCGAACTTCGGCTGGGTTTCGTTGGGGGACCAGCCCTCGTAGGACCAGAAGTTCTCGGTGTTGGCGCGTAGGGCCGGCACCGCCTTGGCGACCAGGAAGATCGCGATGGCGGCGATGATGACCAGAACGGCGGTGCCGGCGGCCAGGGTGAGACCGCGGAAGGCCCGCTCGGCGCCGAACTTGCGGCTGCGCGGCAGCGCGCCGCCGCCGCCCAGCCCGGTGCCGCCCGGGGATCGGGTGCTGACTGGTGCCTCGGCCACACGCGCCGAGGCACCGGCGGACCACTCGTGACTCTGGGTCACGCGCGTCCCACCGGTGCCGGCGTCGGCCGAGCGGTGAGGGGTTTCACCCATCTGCTCGCTCGATTCGGTTGCGGAGGTGTGGAATCGGGTCAGGAGAGGTTCTTGACCGCGGTCTCGACCTTGGTACGGACCGTCTCCGGCAGCGGGGCGTAGCCCAGCTCGGTGAGAGAGGCCTGGCCCTCGGCGCTGGCAGCGTGGCCCAGCAGGCCCTTGACCAGCTTCAACTTGTCGGCCGCGAGGCCCTTGCTGCAGACGATCTCGTACGTCGCCAGGACGATCGGGTAGGCCCCGGCCTCCTTGGTGTTGTAGTCGATCTTCAGCTTGAGGTCGTCGCCCTGACCCTCGATGCCAGCGCCGGCGATGGTCTTGCCGGCCGCCTCGGCGGTCAGCGCGGCGAACTCGCCGTTGCCGTTGCCGATCTTCGACATCTTCAGACCGGCGTTGTCGGCGAACGACCACTCCATGTAGCCGATGGAGCCGTCGGCAGCCTTGACCTTGCTGGCCACGCCGTCCGAGCCCTTGGCGCCGGTGCCGCCCGGGGCCTTCCACGCCTTGGCGTTGCCCAGGGTCCAGTCGCTCTCAGCGGTCTTCGAGAGGTACTTGGTGAAGTTGTCGGTGGTGCCCGACTCGTCCGAGCGGTGGATGGTCTGGATCGTGGTCGCCGGGAGCTTGGCCTCCGGGTTGTCGGCCTTGATCGTGGCGTCGTCCCACTTGGTGACCTTGCCGGCGAAGATCTTCGCCAGGGTGGCCGGCTTGAGCTGGAGGTTGTCCACGCCGCTGACGTTGTAGGCGACGGCAACGGGGCCGATCACCATCGGCAGGTGGATGGCCTTGCCACCGACGCACTTGGCGTCCGCCTGCGGCTGCTCCTCCGGCTTGAGCGCGGAGTCGGAACCGGCGAAGTCGGCGGTCCCGGCGATGAACGCCTGGATGCCGGCGCCCGAGCCGGAAGCCTCGTAGTTGATCGTGGTGCCCTGGCACTTCTGCTGGTACGCCTTGATCCACTCGGCCATGGCGTTCTTCTGCGCCGACGAGCCCTGGGCGTTCAGCGTGCCGGTAGCGCAGTCGACCGCGGCGGCCGAGCCCGAAGCGTTCGCGCCGGAGGCGGGCTCGTTGTTGTCCGAGCCGCATGCACTGAGGCCGAGCGTCGCGGCAAGAGCGAGGCAGGCAATAGTGCCGTACCGCTGGAGCTTCACCTGAGGGGTTTCCCTTCGCGTCTGACTTGGCGCCCCGATCCCGGGGCCCGAGGACCGGCACTGACCGGCTGACACGAAAGTTAGAAGTGCCAGGTAGCCGGTTCGCCGGTCGCAAGTGAACGCGAGGTGAACACGTACGGCCGTCGAGATGACCGCTTGCTGAGGGCGAGTTGTCCGTTAAGTGAACCCGGATGCACCTGTCAGAAAGTATGGGCATATTTCCGGTTCGTCGTTATGTTGCCGACGCCCGGCCGTTACCCACCGGTGACCCGCCCACCGCGACGGTCGGGCGGTCAGCCCAGGTGGTAGTTGATGTGCGCGGACCAGCGGGCGAAGCCCAGCCGCTCGTAGAGCGCGACGGCGCCGGCGTTCGACTCGTCCACGTAGAGCATCACCCGGTCCAGGCCCCGCTTGTCCCGCAGGTACGCCAGCCCGGCGGTGGTCAGGGCCCGGCCGAGCCCGCCGCCGTGCGCGGTCGGCTCCACGCCCAGCACGTACACCTCGCCGATCCGGGCCGACCCCGGGCGTTCGTGCACCTTGGTCCAGTGGAAGCCGAGCAGCCGACCGGTGGCGGTCTCCTCGGCGAGCAGGAAGCCGGCCGGGTCGAACCACGGCTCGCCGAGGCGGACGCGCAGGTCGTCCGAGGTCCACCGCCCCTGCTCGGGGTGCTCGGCGAAGGCGTGTGAGTTGAGGATCAGCCAGGCCGCGTCGTCCGCCCCGGGCCGGAACGCGCGCAGCGCCACTCCGTCGGGCAGGCGCGGCTCACCCAGCGGAGCGGCCAGGGGGCGGCGCAACTGCCAGAGCACCCGCGCCCGGGTGAACCCGAGGTCGACGCCGAGCGCCGCGGCCGACGGGTGGTCGCCGTGCGCCCACGCCCGCAGCGGCCCGGTGGCCGAGGCGAGTACGCCCCGGGCCAACGCGCGACCGGTGCCCCGGCGTCGGTACCCGGGGTGCACCACCAACTCGACCCCGATCCCGCCGACCGGGTCGGTGGTGTCCAGGTGCGCGTACCCGGTGAGGGTGCCGTCGTCGGCGCGGGCGATCAGGTGCAGGGCCGGGGCGTCCGGGTCACGGAGGCGGAGCAGGACGTGCTCGTCCAGCGGGTCCGCGCCGTCGGTGTCGCCGGCGACGCTGGCGAGGGCCAGTATCTCGCCGATCTCCGCCGGCGCCAGTCGGTCGGTCCGGGTCACCTGGTCGCTGGTCGGCTCCGCGCTGCTCATTCCGCCACCGTATCCGCTGCGTGTCCGGACGAATCTTTAACGCGGCGGGTCGTCGTCCGGGCGCGCCGCAGGCCGGCCAGAGGCATGACCGCTCGCGGTCGCTCACGCCAGCATCGGCGCGGACCCGGACGCCGCGCCTCACGTCGGGTCGGTGGGCAGCGCTTCCAACTCGAACCTGGCGGTCAGGTCGGGCAGGATCCGGCGCAGCGCGTCAACGGTGCCCTGCCGGTTCCCGCCGGCGTCGTGCAGCAGCACCACCGAGCCCGGTTCGGCCTGCGTCAACACGGTCGCGGTGATCTTGCCGGCGCCGGGCAGTTCCCAGTCCGACGGGTCCACCGACCAGTGCAACGGGGTCATGCCGAGTTGCCGAGCCACCGACACCACGGGGTACGTCCACGCACCGCCCGGCTGGCGGTACCAGACGATCGGCGCGTTCGGTACCGCTGCCCGGATCGCCGCGTTGGTGCGCAGCAGGTCGGAGCGGATCGCGTCGGCCGAGCGGGCACCCAGGCCGACGTCGTGGTGCCACGAGTGGTTGCACAGCGTGTGTCCCTCGTTGACGATCGCCTGGATCAGGTCGGGGTGGTTCTGCGCGTTCTCGCCGACCACGCAGAACGTGGCGTGCACGTCGTACTCGCGTAGGAGGGCGAGGACCTGTGGGGTGTAGCGCGGGTCGGGGCCGTCGTCGAAGGTCAGCGCGAGACGTGGGGAGCCGGAGGTGGCGTGCGCGCCGAACAGGTTGTCGGTGCTCGCCTCCGGAGCCGACCCGTCCTGACCGGTCTCGGCGGGGCCGGTGCTGGCGCCCGGGGTGCCGCTGGGCTCGCCACCGCTGGGCTGGTCGGCGTAGTGCGGCCCGTCGGCACTTGTCGTGGCCCCGGTGGAGAGCCCCGGAACCTGGTCGGGCACGAGACTGCGGCCCAGCGCGTACGCCGAGCCGAGCAGTGCCGCCACCACCACCGTCACGATCCCGGCCGCCTTCGCGGTCGAGTTGCCCCGCGTCACGGCCTCTGCCCGCCTGGCCGGTCACGCCGGCCCGTCGCCCCCGTGGTCACTGCGCGCACAGCCGCCCCCCTTTTCCGACAAACCCGGCAGTCAGAATAGGACTGCCAAGCTGCGCAAAAGGGGCATATGGGAAATCGGTCGGGGCGACTCGCGGATCAGACCGGCAGTGGCACGTGCTCCGCCTCGGGCAGCGAACGCGACGGCGGCACGACGAACTTGTAGCCGACCTGGCGAACGGTGCCGATCATCGACTCGTACTCCGAGCCGAGCTTGGCGCGCAGCCGCCGGACGTGCACGTCCACCGTGCGGGTGCCGCCGAAGTAGTCGTAGCCCCAGACCTCGCGCAGGAGCTGGTCCCTGGTGAACACCCGACCCGGGTGCTGGGCCAGGAACTTCAACAGCTCGAACTCCTTGTAGGTGAGGTCGAGCGGCCGACCCTTGAGCTTGGCCGCGTACGTGTCCGGGTCGATGTTCAGCTCGCCGGCCCGGATCGAGCCGCCCGCGCCGGCCGTCGCGTTGCTCAGCCGGCCCACCGCCAGCCGTAACCGTGCCTCGACCTCGGCGGGCCCGGCCGAGGCGAGGATGACGTCGTCGACGCCCCAGTCCGCGTTCAGCGCGATCAGGCCGGCCTCGGTCACCACCGCGACGAGCGGCACGCCGAGCCCGGTGGCGTGCAACATGCGGCACGTCGCGCGGGCCTCGCTCAACTCCGATCGGGCGTCCACCATCACCGCGTCCGGGCTGGGGCCCGCGACCAGGGTGCGAACGTCGCGCGGCGCGGTGCGAACCGAATGCGGCAGCAGGTCGAGTGCCGGCAGCACAGCCGACGGTTCGCCTGCGCGCGCAGTCACCAGAAGCAGGATTTCCACGATCACCTCCGTCCCGGCGGCGCACGGCCGCACGCGACCAGACACACTCACGGAGGAGCGCGCTGAGAAATTGCGTGGTCCCGGCGTCGCTGACGGGCGGGGTAACGGGTTGAGCGTAACCGATCGCCTTGGCCGCGCCGTCAGGCCATTTCCCGTTTGTCTACCTTGCCCCTGATCGTGGCCCAGGTTTTAACGTTGCTGAAACCCGTGACCGCCGCTTCGGGCCGTCGGTCTGGCACGATCGGGTCGTGTTTCCCTCCACGTCGCCCGAGGCCGGCCGCGAATCGTGGCCCGCCGGGCCCCACCCGGGTCCGGCCGCCACACCGACCCGCGACCAACCGCCCGCGCCGCGTACCGGCCCGGCCACCACCACCGACGGCGGTCGCCGCGGACGGGGTGGGCCTCGTCGGGCCCGGCGGGCGGGTGAGCCGGCCCGCCGATCCGAGGACGAGGTCGACGAGCCGGAGGAGGAGGTCGTACCCCCGGTCGAGGTGCGCCGCCAGTTGGCGGTGACCATCGCCGGCTTCGCCGCGCTGCTCGGACTCGGTCTGGTGCTCGGCGCACAGACCTCGGGTCCCGGTCATCGCCTGCCGTTTGCCTTCATCATCTTCGGCGTCCAGTTGCTGTTCGTGCTGGCCTGGACCATGGCCATGCGACCGCCCGCGCTGCTGGTGGTCGCCGGGATCAGCGCTGTGGTCGCGGCGCTCGTCGACATCGCCGCGGTGCAGACCGACGTCGCCGGCCTGGCGCCGCTGGGTTACCTGGCGGCCGGCGGGTTCCTCGCCGCGGTGCTCGGCCAGCTGGTCCGTCGGGTCGACCGGGTCCGGGTCACCGACTCACTCGGCGCCACGCTGCTCATCCTGGTCGGGGTGGTGGCCTTCGGCACCCTGATCGTGCTCAGCCGGATCCCGGCCGGCACTCAGGCGATCACCGTCTGCCTGTCCGCCAGCGGCGTCGCGCTGACCGTCGCCCGGTTGACCGACGCCGTGCTGCCCTGGCCCCGACTGGCTCCGCAGGTGCCGCGGGGCGCCGCCGGCGTGGTGGCCGGCGCGATGGTCGGCACGCTCACCAGCGCACTCCTGGGCAGCTACCTGGTGGCCCCCTTCACGCCGACCCGGGCCGCCGTGATCGGCCTGGTCGCGGCGGTCACCGCCGTCCTCTCCGATCTCGCCGTGGGGTACGCGGAGGCGGGGCGGCTGATGGCCGGCGAGACGCCCACGATGTGGGTGGCCCGGCACATGCAGGGTCCGCTCGGCGGCTTCGCCCTCGCGGCGCCGGCCGCGTACGCCATGTGCATGCTCTTCCTCTGAGTCACGGTTGAGCACGGAGCCGCTCGGGTACCAACGGGTGCGCCGCCCTGCGGCGTCGGTGTGAACGACCCGTCGCGATGCGACGGGCGGAGACAGGAGGCGGCGTGGCGCAGGACTATCCGGTGGACGAGGCGCGACCCCGACGGCGTGGCCGCAAGCTGCTCATCGGGCTGTTCGTGCTGCTCCTGCTGCTGGCCGGGTTGCTGGTCGTCGCCGACCGGGTGGCCGTCGGGGTCGCCGAGCGGATGATCGGCGAGCGCGTCCAGCAGGAGGTCGCCAAGCAGGGCGGGCAGTCCACCAAGCCGGACGTGGAGGTCGCCGGAGTCCCGTTCCTCACCCAGGTGCTCGACGGCCGCTACGAGCGGATCTCGATCAAACTGCGGGACGTGCAGGCCCCGGTCGAGGGCGACACCGTGCGGTTGCCGGTGCTCAACGTGGACGCTCGCAATGTGCGGGCGTCGCTGGACACCCTGCGCACCGGCCAGGGTGATGTCGTGGCGGACACCGTCAACGGCACCGGCACGATCAGCTACGAGAGTCTGACCGCGCTGCTGAAGCGCCCGGGGCTCGTCCTCGGCGAGCAGAACGGCAAGCTCGCCGTCACGGGTCCGGCCGACATCCTCGGTCAGAAGATCACGATCAGCGGCACCGCCGACGTCACCGTCGCGGACAACGGCGCGGTCGCCCTGCGGTTCAACGACCTGGACGCCGCGGGTCTGCCGAACCTGCCGCTGGCCCGCACCTTCCTGAACAACTTCGCCAAGAGCATCTCCATCGACGTGCCCCTGCCGGAGCTGCCGTTCCAACTCGCCGTCCGGGAGGTCCGTCCGCTGCCGGAAGGCTTGGCGGTCACCGCCGACGCGAAGAACGTGCCCATCAATTCCGTCAGCTGAGTGACGACCCGGGCCGGACGACGGCCCGGGTCGTTCCCGGATGGTGGTCGGCCCAGTGGCAGCACGGTCACCGGCTGGTAGGCTCCCTGCTCATGGGGACCCACCTCACCAAACGGCGCGCGGTCGACCTGTGTCGCGTGGCCACCTGCCTGTGTCGCCCCGTCATCTGACGGCGGGGCTGTCTCCGGCCGCCTGACGGCGGCCACCGGCACAGGGTTCTCGCACCCTCCGGTGATCCCACCGAATGCCCGGCAGCGGCGCCGTCGCACGAACCCGTGATCCCGTCCTTCCGCTGGGTCCCGCGCGTGGTGCGACAGTTACACCCATCAATGCTCGCGCGTTGGCTCACCATCCATCCTCACCAGGGAGTGATTCGATGAGTCGCGACACCGCACTCGTTTCGGCCGAGTGGGCCGAGAAGAACCTCGACGCCCCGGGCGTCGTCTTCGTCGAGGTCGACGAGGACACCTCGGCCTACGACACCGGCCACATCGCCGGCGCCATCAAGATTGACTGGAAGACCGACCTGCAGGACCAGGTCCGCCGGGACTTCGTCAACAAGACGCAGTTTGAGGCGTTGCTCTCCGAGCGGGGCATCAGCAACGACGACACCGTCATCCTCTACGGCGGCAACAACAACTGGTTCGCCGCGTACGCCTACTGGTACTTCAAGCTCTACGGCCACGGCGACGTGAAGCTGCTCGACGGCGGTCGCAAGAAGTGGGAGCTGGATGCCCGCCCGCTGGTCACCGACTCGGTGACCCGCCCTGCGACGCAGTACGTCGCGCAGGAGCCGGACACCTCGATCCGGGCGTTCCGGGACGAGGTCGTGGCGGCGATCGGCACCAAGAACCTGGTCGACGTGCGCAGCCCCGACGAGTTCGCCGGCCGGCTGCTCGCCCCCGCCCACCTGCCCCAGGAGCAGGCGCAGCGGGGCGGCCACATCCCCACCGCGATCAGTGTCCCGTGGTCCAAGGCGGCCAACGAGGACGGCACCTTCCGCTCCGACGACGAGCTGCGCCGGATCTACGGCGACGCGGGCCTCGACGACGGCAGGGAGACCATCGCCTACTGCCGCATCGGTGAGCGCTCCTCGCACACCTGGTTCGTGCTGCAGGAGCTGCTGGGCCACCGCAACGTCAAGAACTACGACGGCTCCTGGACCGAGTACGGCTCGCTGGTCGGCGTGCCGGTCGCGCTCGGCGACGAACCCGGGGAGGCCTGATCATGTCCCTCCCCATCGCCGCGGGTTGCGCCGCACCCGACCAGGCCGCGCCGCTGCCGGCCAGCCTGGACCTGGAGAAGGAAACCGTCATCACCGGGATCGTCCGCTCCGCTGAGGACGAGCCGGTGCCGGGCGCGTACGTCCGGCTGCTCGACTCGACGGGCGAGTTCACCGCCGAGGTGGTGACCTCGGCGGCCGGCCAGTTCCGGTTCTTCGCCGCGCCGGGCTCCTGGACGCTGCGGGCACTGTCCCGGCACGGCAACGGCGACACCGCCGTCACCGCCGGTCGGGGCGTCAACGAGGTTGGCGTCACCGTCGCCTGACCCACTGCTCTGATCGACCGGGGCCGGACACCCACGCGGGTGGCCGGCCCCGGTCGTTCGTTGGCAGAGTCAGTAAGCTCGCATCCTGCTCTGGTTGTCGGCGGGGGCTGAGTCGGGCGGAACCACCTTGTATTGGAGTTCCTCCAAGGCCCGAGCGGCGATGCCCGGAGCGTCACGCACCGCGGCCAGTAACTGGAGCTTGCGCCACTCCTCCCGACCCTCCGCGACGGCGTTCCGCCATCCCTCGACGGTGTCGACGGAAAACTCCTCCACCACGGCCTGCAGGACGTCCTCAACGCAAGGCCGAAAGCGGTGTCCGCCGAGCGGGAAGTGGAACTTGGCAAGCCGTGGGACCTCGTGCCTGCGCTTACGGGCTCTTGGGCGCCCGCTCGGCCCGTCCTGCATGACAAAGGCGAATTCGTCACGGTGGCCGTGTACGTGGAGGTGGGCGCAAGGCACGCCGGGTTGGAACTCCCGGACGTACTCGTAGCGGAACAAGGGTGCCTTTTCGCCCTTGGGTGTGACATGGAGCCAGGAGGCGTCCGTGGCCAGGTGCCTGCCGCTCGAATCCATGCAGCAGTTGAACTTGATTAGCAGGTCAAGGCGGTGCTTGTTGTCGATGTACAGCGGAAACGTTCCGAAATCGTCTCCCTCGACGATGCCCACCATGACGCGACCGCCGTTCCTGCCGGGCATCAGCAGCGCGGACAGGTGCTTGTCTGTCCGCACGACTCGTTGCACCCGGCTGGTGATGTCGTCGGCGAAGGCGCTGGCTCGGGCGATCAGGTCCGGAGAGACGGGAGTCCCGTCAGTCGTCATCGCCGAGCAGGTAGTCGATCGAGCGGACCATCTCGTAGACGCTGCGTTCGTCGGCGCGGAGCTCGAAGTCGCGCCCCAGGTCGTACAGCGTCTCTTTGCTCATGTGGACGCGCTCCAGGAGCCGAACTCGCCACTCGCGCAGCTCCTGCGGGGTCTTGACGATGGCGGTGCCCATTGCTGGTCCTCTCGCCGTCGACGACGTCGCTGTTGGCGTCACCCTAGTGCCTCCCTCCGACGACGCGGACCGCGTTGCGGATTCTCGCGTCACTAGTCCACTACCCACCGTCAATCGATGGCACCGGCTCTTTGGTCGCGTTGGTGTCGGCTTCACGACAGTGCTTGCGAGTGGTGCGGTTGGGCGGGGCGCGAGCAGGTGGGCGATGTGGTGGTTGGGGGAATTCAGTGGCGCCAGGAGTGTGGATGGCCAATCAAGCTCATAGGCGTACGTCACTATCTACTGGTGGAAATCACGATTGGTGCGCAGGGTGGCGGCGAGTCCGGCGCGGAGGTTCCGATCGTCGTCTGCGTCAGCGCGGACGCCGGGGTGCTCGGTCGGGTGCTGCGCCGGCTCGACGGGGTCGGCTCGGTGGTGAACTGCGCCGACCTGACCCAGCTGCGGGCGCTGCTGTCCCCGTCGCCGGGTGGCTCGACGTCGGTCGTCGGGCCGGTCACCGCGCCGGCGACGCCGCAGGGACCCGTCCGCTGGGGTGAGCTGGTCGTCGACCAGACTGCACACCTGGTGACCTGGCGGGGCGACCCGCTGCCGCTCTCCCGCACCGAACGGGAACTGCTGGCCCGGCTCATCGGCCCGCCGCTGGTGGTGTGGAGCTACGAACAGCTCTGCGCCTTCGCGCTGGGCGGCGCCGACACCGCGGCGCTGCAGTCCACGATCAAGCGGCTCCGGCGCAGGTTACGAGGCCTGCCGGGCGGACCGCAGGTGCACGCCGTGCGCGGGGTCGGCTATCGACTCGACCCGCCGCCCCGGCTGAACGACCACTGACCGTACCGCCAACCGCCTCCGCCGCCGGGCCGGCGGCGGGCGCGTGACACCATGACCGGGTGAGCGGTGCTGTCCAGACGGGTTGGGCCTCTTCGGCCGGTTCCACCGTGCCGGCACCCGCCCGGCGGCGGCGTTGGTTGCTGGCCGCGACCGTGGTGTGGGCCGTGTTGCTGGCCGTGCTCACCAACATGTCGGTCCGCACCGACCCGCCGACCGTTCGCGAGCAGCGTTCCCTCGACCAGGCCGGGCCGGTGGTCGATCGGGCGATCGGTGAGCTGGCGCGGGCCGCCGGTGCCGCCGGCCTGCTGGAGCTGAGCCCGCCGCGGATCGCGGCCGGCTGCCGGGTCACCCCGTTCGCGGAGGGGGCGAGGCTGCGACGTGAGGTCGGCGTACTCGCGCCCGTCGGCACCGGGAAGGCCGTGTTGGACGGCATCGCCGATCGGCTGCCGGCGACCTGGCGGGCCGGTGTCGGCTCCGGGCTGGACGGCCCCGAGCTGCACGCCGACGCGGGTGAGTTCGTGGCCGTCGAGGGGCGGCCGACCGTGGACGGCCGGGTGCTGTTGCTCGTCGACACCGGTTGCCGGCCGGTCGGCTCCGGCTACCGACCAGCCCAGCCGACCGCCGCCGGTCCGGAAGCCGCCGCACTGACCGCCGCGCTGGCGGCCCTCGGCCGGCCCGGTGACACCGCGCCGGAGCTGGTCACCGCACCCTGCCCGGGCGGCGGGTCGGCTCGCACCGCACGGTCCGCGGGCGGTCCCGGCCCGGCGGCGTCGCCGGCCGCCCTCGCCCCGCTGGCCGACGCCGCCCCACTGCTGGACAACCCCCCGGTGTACGCGTACCGCACCGGCCCGGTCACGGTGCTCGCCGAGCTCGTTCCGGACGACACCCGGCTGGCCGCCACCGTCGGCTGCCCGAGCTGAACCGGGCAGGTCCTCGGGTCAGCCCTCACCCGGTGGATCCGACTGTTCCCGGCTGCGCCCCAACGCGTCGACCATGCCCCACCGGCCCGGGATGTCCAGCAGCTCGACCCGGCCCATCCCCGGTGGCACGGCCGGGTCGATGATCAGGTGCTCGCCCTGCGGCTCCAACCCCAGCATCACCCGCAGCAGCAGCAGCGGGGTGCCTGTCGACCAGGCCTGCGGGCTGCACGCCGTCGGATACTCCACCGGGTAGTCGGTGAGATCCCGGTCGTAGCCGGCGAACGCCTCCGGGAGTCGCCCCTCGAAGTACCGGGACGCTGCCAGCATCGTGTCGCAGAGCAGCCCGGCCTCCTCCCGGAAGCCGTACCGCCACAACCCCCAGGCGATGATCGAGTTGTCGAACGGCCAGACCGTACCCACGTGGTAGCCGATCGGGTTGTACCGTCCCTCGTCGGCGGCGAGCGTCCGCACCCCCCAGCCGGAGAACAGCCGCGGCCCCAGCAGGTGCTCGACCACCTTGCCGGCGCGGGACTCGTCCACGATGCCGCTCCACAGCAGGTGCCCGATGTTCGAGGTCAGCGCGTCCACCTGCCGGCCGTCGGCGTCCAACGCGAGCGCGTAGTGCTCGCGGTCGGCGATCCAGAAGTCGCGGTCGAACCGCCGCTTGAGGTCGGCGGCCTCCCCCTCCAGTCGGTCGGCGAACTCCGGGTCGTTCCAGAAGGTCCGGGCCAGCCGCGCGGCCCGGATCTTCGCGTCGTACGCGTACCCCTGCAGTTCGCAGGTGGCCCGGGGAAAGCCGGGGAACTGACCGTCGGCGTACGAGATGGCGTCCCACGAGTCCTTCCAGCACTGGTTCTGCAGGCCGGTCTCCGGGTTGCGGGTCTGGTACCAGAGGTAGCCGGTGCCGAGCAGGTCGCCGTACGTGTCGATCCACTCCAACGCCGCGCGGACCTGCGGCTCCAGCCGACGCACCAGCGCGGAGTCGCCCGTCCAACGCTCGTACTCGTCGATCAGGATGATGAACAGTGGTGTCGAGTCGGCCGACCCGTAGTACGGCGAGTGCGGCTGCTCCTCGAAGCCGGCGGTCTCCCCGTACCGCAGTTCGTGCAGGATCTTGCCGGGCTCCTCGTCCCGGAAGTCGTCCACCCGGTGCCCCTGGAGGCCGGCCAGCATCAGGATGGTCGGTGGGACCAGCTCCGGCAGGAACGGCAGCACCTGCAGTGAGGTGATGATGCTGTCCCGGCCGAACAGGGTCATGAACCAGGGCAGTCCCGCGGCGATCAGCCGCACGCCCAGGGCGATCGACTCGTAGCGCAGGGCGGCCAGGTCGTTGAGGCTGCGCCGGTACGCCCCGGCCAGTGGTTCGCAGTCGCACCCGAGCTTCGGCGCCCGGTCGATCAGTTCCTGCTGCTCCGCCCGGATGACGTCCGCGCTGCGGCTGCCCCCGTACGGCAGGGTGGCCCGGATGTCCTCGCCACGGGCGCCGTAGACGACGCTTGACACGTGCAGCCGGGTGGTCCAACTGCTGTTCCGGGCGATCCGGATCCGGAAGGTCATCCCGCTGGCATCGACCTGCGCCGGCGCACTGCTGCTGACCACCATCTCCCGGTGGAACGCCTCCCGCCGGTAGGTCAGCCGCAGCTCGTTCTCGGCGACCGAGACGGTGGTGCGGCCCCGTTTCTGCCGCGAGTTCTTGATCTCGAACAGGTCGGCGAAGTCGGCCCCGATCTCGATCCGGACGGTGCACTCGACCTCCGCGCCGAGGTGGTTCAGCACGGTCAGCTCCTCCTCGAAGCTGCCCACGATCGCCCGGCTGCGGATCACCGATGCCTTCGCGTCCAGATAGTGCGTGGGTTCCCCGGGGGCGAGGAAGAACTTGGTGCGGTACGAGTCGGTGTCGTCGACGGAGAGGGCGTGCAGCCGTTCGCCGTCCAGGGTGAGCACCCACGTGGACAGGAATCGGGTGTCGAAGGAGAACAGCCCGGTGGGGAAGTCGAGGGACGGCTCGATGTCCCCCCGCCGGTCGCTGACCAGGAAGGTGTTGCCGTCCAGGATGCTGACGAGTTCCTTCACGCCGGCCGTCCGGCTGTCCTGCGCGCCGTTTCCCGGGGGTCGCGGGTGCCGGGCGGGTCCGGGAAGAACCGGCGGAAGGCGAGGAAGAGCACCACGTTGCCGCTGAACGTGCTCTCGTTGCGCAGCACCGCCGCGACGCCCTGGGCCTCGCCGACGATCAGTCGGTCGAAGAGGGCGGCGCTGCTGTACCAGATGGCGTCGGCCGGCCCGCGCCCTCGGCTGACCTCTACCGACCCGGGCCGCATCCGGACCAGCCAGTGCTCGGTCTGGCGGTCGTCGCCGAGGTCGATCTGAAGGGTTCCGTCGGCCAGGCCGCCCAGGATGTCGGGGGCGCGGGACGGCAGCGCTTCGAAGAACCTCTCCGTCGCCTGGGTCACATCCGAATCGTAGGCAGCTGTCCGGGATGTCGGGCCGGTATCCGCACTCCGCTCGAACCGACGAACCGCGTGGGGCGGTCGGTCAGTAGACGAGCGCCTGCGCGCCCTCGGTCATCGCCTCCTCGACGAAGACGGCGGCGCCCGCGATCCGGACCCCGGGCAGTACGTCGTCCGGGCCGATCTCACGTCGGGCCGCGCACTGGGTGCACGCGGTCACCCGGCCACTGGTCAGGATGACGTGCAGCAACTCGGCCAGCGGCGCGGAGTGTGGCAGCTCGAACTGCTGGGCGCGACCGGGCAGGGCGAACCAGGTTGACTCACCGGTCAGCCAGAGCGATACGTCCACCCCGGCCGCGACTGCCGTCGCGGCGACGGTGAATGCCTGTGCGCACCGCTCCGGGGCGTCCGCCCCAGCGGTGGCCTTGACGACGAGAGTGCGGGCCATGTGGCCCAGCATAGGATGGTCGGGATGGTTACCGAGATCGGGTTTGTCAGCCTGTTGGTCGCTGGCCTGGGCGGGCTTGCCGGCGGCCTGGTCTACCTTGCCGTACGGATTTCGAGAGGACGCTGGTGAGCGCGAGGAGTGAGCCGGGTCTGCGAGCCCCGCAGTCGCGAACGAAGGTGGCACTGTGAGCGCGAGGAGTGAGCCGGGTCTGCGAGCCCCGCAGTCGCGAACGAAGGTGGCACTGTGAGCGAGAACCCCCTGCAGCCGCCGTGGCTGAACGCGCCGCCGGTCGAGGAGTACCCCTTCGAGGAGAGTCACGACCTGCGGGTCGGGCCGAAGCTGCACCCGGCGTTGGATGGCCTGCTGCCCTACATCGGCCTCTGGCGTGGCCGGGGCAAGGGTGGTTTCCCCACCATCGAGGATTTCGACTACGCGCAGGAGATCCGGATCAGCCACGACGGCCGGCCGTTCCTGCACTACGAGTCCCGTGCCTGGATCCTTGACGAGCAGAGCAAGCCGGTCCGTCCGGCCGGTCGTGAGGTCGGTTGGTGGCGGCCGGTGCTGGTGGATGGTCGGGCGACCGATGACCTGGAGGCGCTGCTGACCACCCCGACCGGGATAATGGAGCTGCACCTGGGCAAGCGCACCGGCACCCAGGTGGAGTTCGCCACCGACGCGGTGATCCGGACTCCGACCGCCAAGGAGGTCACCGGCGGGCACCGACTCTTCGGCATCGTCGAGGGTGCGTTGCTCTACGCCCAGGAGTTGGCCGCCGTGGGGCACGGGCTCAGTCCGCACCTCTCCGCCCGGCTCGTCCGGGTCGGTGGCTGATCAGCTCGGAAAACCCAGCAGGGTCTGTAGGGCGGGGGTGCGCGGGCAACGGTCCCGACGCACCCCGTCCAGCGTGTGGACCTCGACTGCCCCGCGGACCGAGGAGGTGAACCACACGCCGTCCGCCGCGTGCAGCTCGGCGGGGGTGACCATCCGCTCGGCGGCGCGCAGGCCCAGCTCGGCGGCGTGGGCGAGCAGCCAGGCCACGGTCGTGCCGGCGAGGATTCCGGTGGTGGCGGCCGGCACCGTGCAGAGCGTGTCGTCGGTGAGCCACACCACATTCGCGGTGGGACCCTCCAGCGCGTACCCGTCGGAGGAGATCCAGAGCGCGTCGTCCACGCCGGCCCGGCGGGCCCAGCGGCGGGCGGCGCTACTGAGCGCGTACGACGTCGATTTGATCCCGGCGGGCAGCCAGCTCAGTGCGCTGCGGGCGTCGGCGGGCACCCCCAGCGGCAGGGTGGCCACACTGATCCCGGCCCGCCGGGCGGCTCGGGAGGCCGCCGGTACCGGGGCCAGCGTGGCGTACACCGTGGGCGGGCCGCCGGTCTCGGGGCCTCGGGTGCAGACCAACCGCAGTGCCCCTTCCACAGCCGCTGGCCAGCCCGCACACACCTCGTCGAGCAGGTCGATCAGCGCCGCGGTGGGCGGCACGGCCAGTTCGACGGCGTCGGCCCCGGCGACCAGCCGGGCGAGGTGTTCGTCGCGCAGCCACGGCCGGCCCTGACGCAGGTGCATGGTCTCGAAGAGGCCGTCGCCGTGCAGTACGCCGAGGTCGTCACCGCGGAGCATCGGGTCACCGGTCGGCACCGGGCCGCGCCCGAGGACGACAGTCCGCGCGGTCGGATCGGCCCCGATCTCTCCGGCGGGGGACATCACCATGACCATCGAGCGTAGCGGCGGTCGATCGCGGTGCCCGGACCGGCACGGTGGCCGAACTATGATCGGACGGTGTCCGAATCCTCCCTCGCGGAAATGCTGCGAGCCCGTGGGCTGCGGCTGACGCCCCAGCGACAGCTCGTCCTCCAGGCGGTGCTCGATCTGGGGCACGCCAGCCCGGAGCAGGTGCACACCGCCGTCCGGGAGGTCGCCGCCGGCGTCAACATCACCACCATCTATCGCACGCTTGAGCTGCTGGAACGGCTCGGCCTGGTTACCCACACGCACCTGTCGCACGGCTCACCGACCTATCACGCCGCAGGTGAGCACCAACACGTCCACCTGGTCTGCCGGGAGTGCGGGGCGATCGACGAGATCGATCCGGGGCTGCTCCGGCCGCTCTCCGACGAGTTGGCCGCGCAGCGGGGGTTCCGGGTGGATATCGGGCACGTGTCACTCTTCGGCGTCTGCGTACGCTGCGAGAACGGGGACAACAAATGATCGACATCGCGGGTGCGGTGGCCGTCGAGAGCATCGACGAGGCGAGCCGCGACCAGCCGGATCCGGCGCACGTCGCGGCCGGGGTGCGGGGAGTGGCCGCGCACTACGGGGACCCACTGCGCGAGCAGCGCACCCTCGACACCGAGGTCGGCCTGGTCGACAGGTCGCACCGGGGGGTCATCGCGGTGCCCGGGGAGGAGCGCGCCGGCTGGTTGCACACGATCACCTCGCAGCACCTGACGACGCTGGCCGCCGGTGAGGGCACCGAGCTGCTGGTGCTCTCCCCGCACGGCCACGTCGAGCAGCACGCGCTTGTTGCGGAGGACGGCGAGACCGCCTGGCTGGACACCGAGCCGGGGGCGACCGAGGGTCTCCTGACCTACCTGGAGAAGATGCGGTTCTTCAGCCGGGTCGACCCGCGCGACGCGACCGCCGAACGGGCGTTGCTGTCGTTGGTCGGGCCGGCGGCGACCGAGGCGCTGGCCACGCTCGGCGTGACCGGGCTGGCCGCACCGGACCTGGTCGCGGTGCCGGGTCCGAAGTTCGCCGCCGGTGCCGTGCCACCGCGGGCGAGTGTCCGGTACGACGTCAAACCCCTGCCGATCGGCGGCTGGGCGCGGCGCGGCCTGCTCGGGGTGGACCTGCTGGTGCCCCGCTCGGCAATGGACCAGGTGGTGGCGGAACTGCGCGGCGCCGGCGTGCCGGTCGCGGGGCTGTGGGCGTACGAGGCGATCCGGGTGGCCGCCCGGCAGCCCCGGGTCGGAGTGGACACCGACCACCGGACCATCCCGGCGGAGGTGGATCTGATCGGCCCGGCGGTGCATCTCGACAAGGGTTGTTACCGGGGGCAGGAGACGGTGGCCCGGGTGCACAACATGGGACGACCGCCGCGTCGCCTCGTACTGCTGCACCTGGACGGGGTGACCACCGACCAGCCGCCGGCGGCCGGTACGCCGGTGACCCTCGACGGCCGGGCGGTGGGCTTCGTCGGCAGCGCCGTGCTGCACCACGAGCTGGGGCAGGTCGCTCTTGCGGTGCTGAAGCGGAACGTCCCGGACGACGCCGCGCTGCGGATCGGGGAGACGGCGGCGGCGATCGACCCGTCCTGAGCGGGGCGTCTAGGATCGCCGGCATGACGACAGGGACGTTGATCACGGTGGCCCCGACCGGCGCGGAGTCGGCCAAGGCGGAGGTGCCGGCACTGCCGGTGACCCTCGACGAGCTGCTGCTCACCGCGAAGGAGTGCGAGGCGCTCGGCGCCGCCGTGATCCACGTCCACATCCGCGACGACGAGGCCCGGCCGACCCTCGACCCGGTGCGGCTGGCCGACACGGTGGCGGCGCTGCGGGACAGCACCGATCTGATCGTGCAGCTCTCCTCCGGCGGCGCGGTGACCGACCCGGAGGCGGCCCGGCTCGCCGTGCTCGACGCCCGACCGGACATGGCCTCCTGCACCATGGGCACTGTCAACTTCGGCGACGACGTCTTCCTCAACCGCTGGGAGTTCATCGTCGACCTGCACACCCGGATGCAGGAGCGCGGGATCGTGCCGGAGTACGAGATCTTCGACCTGGGTCACCTGTCCGCGTTGCAGCGACTGCTCGGCAGGTACGGGCTGCCGGCCGGCGGGCACGTGCACGTCGACTTCGTGATGGGCGTGCCCGGCGGCATGCCGGGCACCACCGAGACCCTTGTCGCCGCTCACCGGATGCTGCGCGACCTGCCCGAGGGCACCACCTTCTCGGCCACCGGCGTCGGCCGCAGCACCCTTCCAGTGCTGTTGGCCGCGCTGTCGACGGGCGGGCACCTGCGGGTCGGCATGGAGGACACCGTGACGTACGCGAAGGGGCGTCCGGTGGAGTCCAACATGCAACTGGTCGCCCGCGCGGTGGGTTTCGCCCAGCTCGCCCAGCGCCCGCCGCTGACCACCACCGAGGCCCGCGAGCTGCTCGGGCTGTAAGGCCAGGTCTGTCCCGCGCTCCTGTCACCCGGGTGGAGGACCACCTGGTCACCCCGCCGACGGGCACCCCGGGGCCGTCGGTACCGTCCAGCGCGTGACGAAGACGTACGAGGGCGGCGCGCCGCTCGCCGAGGTGGTCCGGTCCGGGTTCGTGGAGGGTGCGCACCGCGGCTCGGTGGTGGTGCTGGACTCCACCGGGGCGCCGGTGGCCGCCGCCGGGGACGTGACGTCGCCGATCTTCCCCCGCTCGGCCAGCAAGCCGATGCAGGCGATCGGGATGCTTCGGGCCGGTCTGTCGTTGACCGACCCGGCCGACCTGGCCCTGGTGTCGGCGAGCCACGCGGGTGAGGACTTCCACCTGGCCCGGGTCGGTGCGCTGCTGGAGCGCGCCGGGCTCGATGCCTCGGCCCTGCACTGCCCACCCGACCTGCCGGTGGGCGCGGCGGCCCGGGAGGCCGTGCTGCGCGCCGGTGGCGGACCCAACCGGGTGCAGATGAACTGCTCCGGCAAGCACAGCGGGATGCTGCTGACCTGCGAGGCCGCCGGTTGGCCACTGGATGGCTACTGGCGGCCGGAGCACCCGTTGCAGCAGCGGCTGCGGGCGGCCATCGAGGAGTTCACCGGGGAGCAGGCGGCGGCGGTGGGCGTGGACGGCTGCGGCGCCCCGGTGCTCGCCGTGTCACTGACCGGTCTGGCCGGGGCGTTCCTCCGGCTTGTCGACTCCGAGCCCGGCTCGGTGCCCCGCGCCGTGGCCGACGCCATGCGCGCGTACCCGGAGATCGTCGGTGGCACCCGGGCCGACGACACCCGGCTCATGCGTGGGGTCCCGGGCCTGCTGGCCAAGGTCGGTGCCGAGGGTGTGATCGCGGTGGCCCTGCCGGGCGTCGGCGCCGTCGCACTGAAGATCGACGACGGCGCCGACCGGGCCCGGATGCCGGTGCTGGTCTCCGCGCTGCGCCGGCTAGGTGTGGACGCCCCGGTGCTGACCCAGTACGCGGAGGTGCCGCTCTTCGGCGGCGGCGTCCCGGTCGGCGCGGTCCGCCCGCTCTGGTGACGCCACCGTCGTCGGGGCGGCTCGCCGCGCGTGCTGCTAACTCAGGAAGTCGAGCAGGGCGGCGTTGACCGGCTCCGGACGCTCCAGCGGCAGCAGGTGCGCGGCGTCCGGCACGTCGGGCAGTCGTACCGCGCCGGGGACCTCGGCGGCGATCCGGTCAGCGAGTCGACTGATGTCCGGCACGTCCGCGGCGCCGGCGGTGACCAGGACGGGGATCTTCAACTCGCCGAGGCGGCCGATCGCCGGTGGCATCAGTTCGCCCACCTCGACCGCGCCGAGCGCCAGTTCGGCGGCGAGGGCACGCTGGTCCATCTCCTGCGCGAACGCGAGCAGTTCCGGGTCGACGTGCTCCGGCTGGCGGGCCGGGCCGACCACCCAGAACCGCACCTCGCCAGCCGCCCCGGCGACGAAGTCGTCCGGGTCGACCTCTCCGACCAGGTCGTCCCAGAGGTCGTTCGCCTCCTCGGACCACTCGTTGCCGGAGACCGCGGTGTCGAACAGCGCGAGCGCGCTCACCCGGTCGGGGTGGGCCAGTGCGGTGTCGATGGCGACCGACCCGCCGAAGGAGCAGCCGACCAGGGCGGCCCGGGGCAGGTCGAGCGCGTCCAGCAGCCCGGCCACGTCGTCGTGGTGCGTGAACGGGGTGGGGGGCAACTCCGAGTCTCCGTAGCCGCGCAGGTCCGGAACGATCACCCGGTGTCGAGTGGCGAGCGCGGGCACCTGCCCCCGCCACATCCGCCGGTCGGCGATGCCGGCGTGCAGCAGCACGACCGGCGAACCGGTGCCGGCCTCGTCGTACGCGATGCTTGCTCCGTTGACTGTGATCTTGTGCACGAACGGACCGTACGGATCGGCGAAGCGGTGCGCAAACGGGTGCTGAGACGTTGCTAACTATGGCTAGCGTTTTGCTTGCAACAGCTAGCGCGATTGGTTAGCGTCGCTGGCATGGCCACACCCAAGGACCTTCCCGACGTCGGCGGGTTCATCCGCGATCTGCGGCGCAACGCCAAGATCTCGCTGCGGCAACTCGCCGAGCAGGCAGGGGTCAGCAACCCGTACCTGAGCCAGATCGAGCGCGGGCTGCGCAAGCCGAGCGCCGAGGTGCTTCAGCAACTGGCGAGCGCGCTGCGGGTCTCCACCCCGGCGATGTACCTGCGCGCCGGGCTGCTCGACGACAAGGAAGGCCACGGTGTGCTGGCCGCCATCGCGGTGGACGCCGACCTGACGATGGCCCAGAAGCAGTCGCTCAGCCAGATCTACGAGACGTTCCGCCGGGAGAACACCCGGCTGGCCGAGGCCACGGCCGAGGCCGAGGGCGCCGGCACGACCGGAGCGACCACTCCGACCGACGTCGCCGACCAGCCCGCCGACGTGGCCAACCTGGCCGCCACCGGCCCCACCACCGCAGGCGGCACCCCGACCGAGGCCGTGCTCGAGTCGGTCGCCGTCACCGAGGCGGGCACCGCACCCGCCCCGGGCAGCACCAGCACCCCCGAGAAGAAGGCCGCCGGTCCGGCGGCCCGCGAGGCCGCCACGGTGGCCGAAGAGGAGACCTCATGAGCGAGCCGAAGACCAACCGCATCCCCGCCCCGATCTACGCCGCCGCCGGCGCCGGTGAGTTGGCCATCGAGCACCTGCGCAAGCTGCCGGCCGTGGTCGGCGTCCTCGGCACCCGGGTCGTCGCCGACCTGGGCGGCCGGGCCGTGCTGACCGGCTTCGAGTTGCGGCAGAAGGCCACCGAGACGCTGCGTACCGCCAACGAGACCGCCGGCACGCTGCGCGAACTGGACCTGGCCAAGCTCCGCGAGTCGGCCGACCTGGCCAAGCTGCGCGAGGCCGCCGACCTCGACAAGCTGCGGGCTGCCGCGACCCGCAACGCCATCATGGTCTTCGCGGGCGCGCAGGCCGCCCAGGAACGGGCCTACGCGGCGTACGGCGCGCTTGTCGCCCGCGGCGAGCGGGTCGTCGGCGCCGGCGTGGTGGAGGCCGCCGAGACGGTCAACGCCGACATCGAGGCGACCGAGGCAGTGACGCCCGTCACCGCCACCCCGACCCCCGTCGACGTGTCGACCCCGGCCGAGGTGTCGACCGCCGACGTGCCGACCCCGGCCGACGTGGCCGAGATCGTCGAGGCCAAGCCGGCCGCCGCCAAGAAGGCCGCCCGTGCGCCGAAGGCTGCCAAGCCGGCCGCGACCCCGTCGGCGAAGCTTCCCGGGGCCACCAAGCGGACCCGCCCGGCGGCCGAATAGTTCGTCAGGTCGACGACCCCGGCGGCGTCCTTGTCGGACGTAGCCGGGGTCCTCGACATAAGCTTGCCGGCATGGCCAACGCCGCGCCGATCTTCGCGTTCGAAGTCCGCTACGTGATCGAGCTGATCCTGCTCGTCTTCGCACTGATCGTCCAGGGCGTCGCTCTGGTGCACGCGATCACCCAGCGCTCCGACGCCTTCCCCGCCATTGGCACCCTCCCGAAGGGCGGCTGGATCGCCATCCTCGCCGTCTGCCTCGTGCTGACCCTGCTGGGCTTCGGCCCGATCAGCCTCTTCGGTCTGATCGGCATCGCCGCCGGCCTGATCTACCTCCTCGACGTTCGGGTCGGTCTGCGCGACCTGAGCGACGGCAAAGGGTTCTGGTGAGAGGTTTTCGCTGGCCACCCCCACCGGACAGTGGACCCCGCACCTGGGGTCCCGGCCCGGGTGGGCCGCGTACCGGCCGACCGGCGCTGCCGGAGCCGGAGACCGAGCTGGTCGCCACCCCGCACGGCGTACGCCTGGAACGGCTGGTCACCGGCACCGGTGATCCGGTCACCGTCTTCGCCCACGGGCTGGGCAACGGCATCGCCACCACCCGCCCGTTCGGCAGTGGGGTGACCGGCCGCAAGGTGTTCTTCCAGTTCCGCGGGCACGGCCGTTCCGACGCCCCGGACGGGCCGTGGGACTACCTGGACCTGGCCCGGGATCTACGCGCGATCGCGGACCTCGGCGGGGCCAGCCGGGCGTTCGGCGCGAGCCTCGGCGCCGGTGCCCTCTGCCGGCTGCTCGCGGAGAGCCCGGAGCGGTTCGAGAAGCTGGTCTTCTTCCTGCCGGCGGTGCTCGACGAGCCGCGCGGGCCGGTCGCCCACGAACGGATCACGGATCTGCTGGCGGCGGTGCAGAGCGGGGAGGCCTCGGCGGTCGCCGACGTCGTCGCACTGGAGCTGCCCGCGGCGGTGCGCAACACACCGGCCGGCTGGGCGTACCTGCGGCAGCGGCTCGACCAGCTGCTGCGCGACGGTCTGGCCGACGGGCTGGGCACGCTGGCGGAGCAGACGTCGCTGCGCCAGATCGGCGACCTGGCGGCGGTCACCGCGCCGGCGCTTGTCATCGGCTGCGCGGGCGACGACCTGCACCCGGTCGAGGTCGCCGAGCGGCTCGCCGTCGCGCTGCCCCAGGCCACCCTGCACGTGTACGACAGGCCCGGCGTCCTCTGGACGGAACGCGCAGACCTGCGGGACCGCATCGCCGGCTTCCTGAACGAGTAACCTGCCCTGTCATGGGCGTCACACAACATGGCCGCACGCACCGGCTCGACCTCGCCGACCCGACCCTGCGGGAGTGGACGTGCACGGTCCTGCACGCCGACGCCGAGCAGGGCATCGTGCTGGACCGCTCGGCGTTCTACCCGGGCGGCGGCGGCCAACCACCGGACCACGGAGTGCTGCTGTGGCAGGGGGTGCAGACCCGGATCGTCGGCACCCGCAAGGGCGACGACCCGTACCTGATTCCCGCCGAGGGTGACCCGCTGCCGCCGGTCGGCACCGAGGTCGTCGGCGCGGTCGAGGACGAACGCCGTACCCGGCTGATGCGTACCCACTCGGGCCTGCACGTGCTCTGCGGTGTGGTGTTCCGCGACTTCGGCGCGCTGGTGACCGGCAACTCCATGGAGCCGGGTGAGGCCCGGATGGACTTCAACCTCCCCGAGGTGCCCCCGGACTTCAAGAGCCGCATCGAGGAGCTGGTCAACGCCGAGGTGGCCGCCGACCGCTCGGTCGCCACCCGGGTGCTGCCGCGTACCGAGGCGCTGGCCCTGCCGGACATCATCCGTACCCAGTCCAACCTCATCCCGCCGGACGAGCAGGAGGTCCGGATCGTCGACATCGTCGGGCTGGACGTGCAGGCCGACGGCGGCACCCACGTCGCGTCCACCGCGCAGATCGGCAAGGTGCAGGTCGTGAAGGTGGAGAGCAAGGGCCGGGCCAATCGCCGGGTCCGCGTCCGGTTGGTGGACTGAGACGGGTGGAGAAGCTCCTCGCCGTGATGCGGTAGAGGTCGCCGGGTGGCGAGATGCCCGCAGTGGCCCTGTAGAGCTGCCCCAGATATGGGGCGCGGTGCGGACGGCGGGTGCTGCCGCAGATTCGGCGAGAGCCGCCCCATTTGTGGGGCAGCTCTACAGGGAGCGCCGAGGTCTCCCGCGGTTCGCCAGAGCGGTCCGGGAATTCGGACGCCGGTTGTCAGGTATCGCTGGCAACGTCGCAGGCATGACACAACCGCTCGCAGGAAAGATCGCGCTCGTCGCCGGCGCCACCCGGGGGGCCGGCCGGCAGATCGCGATCCAGCTCGGTGCCGCTGGCGCCACCGTCTACGCCACCGGCCGCAGCAGCAGTGCCGGCCGCTCGGAGATGAATCGGCCGGAGACCATCGAGGAGACCGCCGAGGCGGTCACCGCGGCCGGTGGCACCGGCATCGCCGTTCGGGTCGACCATCTGGTGCCGGAGCAGGTCCGCGACCTGGTCGCCCGGATCGACGCCGAGCAGGGCCAACTCGACGTGCTGGTCAACGACATCTGGGGTGGCGACCCGTTGGTCACCTGGGACAAGCCGGTCTGGGAGCAGCCCCTGGACGCCGGCTTCCGCACCCTGCGGCTGGCCATCGACACGCACATCATCACCAGCCACTTCGCCCTGCCGCTGCTGATCCGCAAGCCCGGCGGCCTGGTGGTGGAGATGGGCGACGGCACGAAGGCGTACAACGACGAGAACTACCGGCTCTCGGTCTTCTACGACCTGGCCAAGGTGTCGGTCACCCGGCTCGCCTTCAGTCAGGCGCACGAGCTGAAGCCGCACGGCTGCACGGCCGTGGCGCTCACCCCCGGTTGGATCCGTTCCGAGGCGATGCTCGAGCACTTCGGCGTGACCGAGGACAACTGGCGTGACGGCGCCGCCACCGACCCGAACTTCCTCATCTCGGAGACGCCGGCCTTCGTCGGCCGCGCGGTGGCCGCGCTCGCCGCCGACGAGGACAAGGCCCGCTGGAACGGCCAGTCCGTCGACGCCGGCACGCTGTCCAAGGTGTACGGCTTCACCGACCTCGACGGCAGCCAACCCGAGGGGTTCCGCTACATCACCGAGGTGGTCGACGCGGGCAAGCCGGCGGACGTGACCGGCTACCGGTAGAGCGCGCCGAGGCGGTCGGCCGCGTCGGCCAACAACTGCCGCAACTCGGGGGGGTCGAGCACCTCCACCTCGGGGCCGAGCCCCAGCAGTTGGCGGTACGCCACCGGGACCGACTCGACCGGCAGCCGGGCCACCACCCAGCCCTGCCCGTCGGGCGGACCGGCGGCGGCGACCACCTCGTCGTACACGAAGGGGGCGTCGACCAGGTGCCGGAGCTGGCGCAGGCCGGCGGGGCTCAGCCGGACGACGACCTCGGCCCGCAGCATGGTCCGCAGGAACGACCCGGCCTGCTCACGCCAGTGCCCGGCCAGGTCGAAGCCCTCGTCACGGTCGAACTGCTCGTCGCCCACCTCGACCCCGGTGACCCGGTCCACCCGGTAGGTGCGCACGTCGTCGCCGGCCCAACCGACCAGATACCAGACCGCACTCTTCAGCACCAGGCCGTACGGCTGGACCCGGCGGGTCACCTCCCGGTCGCCGCGCCGGTAGCGCAGCTCCACCACCCGGTCCGCCCAGACCGCCCGGGCCAGCTCGGGAAGCCAGAGCGGTGGCGGGGTCTCCCGAAACCAGCCCGGTACGTCCAGGTGGAACCGCTGCCCGGCACGGGCCGGGGCGTCGCGCAGGGCGGGTGGCAGCGCGGCGAGCACCTTCAGCTCGGCGGACGCGACCGCGTCGGCGAGCCCCATCTCACCGGCCGGCCCGGGCAGACCGCTGAGGAAGAGCGCCTCCGCCTCGTCCCGGGTCAGCCCGGTCAGTCGGGTGCGGTAGCCGCCGAGCAGCCGGTAACCGCCGGCCCGACCCCGGTCGGCGTAGACCGGCACCCCGGCGGCGGAGAGGGCCAGCACGTCCCGGTAGACGGTCCGCTCGGAGACCTCCAACTCCCGCGCCAGCTCGCTCGCGGTCATCGACCCGCGCGCCTGCAACAGCAACAGCAACGAGATCAGTCGGGACGCGCGCACCCGCCCATCCTGCCCGGTGCCCGCTCACCGCCCGCCGGGCGTCAGCAACCCCCGGTCGTACGCGGTGGCCACCGCGGCGGCGCGGTCGTTGACCCCGAGCTTGGCGTACACGTGCAGCAGGTGCGTCTTGACGGTGGCCTCGCTGATGAACAGGCGGGTCGCCGCCTCCCGGTTGGAGGCACCCCGGGCCACCAGGGTGAGCACCTCCAGCTCCCGTTGACTCAGCGGCTCCTCGGCGGGAGCGCGCAGCCGACCCATCAGCCGCCCGGCGACGCTCGGCGCGAGCACCGGCTCACCACGGGCCGCCGCCCGGACCGCGCGCACCAGGTCTTCCCGAGGGGTGTCCTTGAGCAGGTAACCGGTCGCACCGGCCTCGATCGCCGGCAGCACGTCCGCGTCCGTGTCGTAGGTGGTGAGCACCAGCACCCGGGCGGTGCTCCCGGCGCGAGCCAGCCGGCCGATGGCGGTCACCCCGTCCATCCCGGGCATCCGTAGGTCCATCAGCACCACGTCCGGCCGCAGCGTCGCGATCAGGGCCAGCGCCTCCGAACCGTCCGCGGCCTCGCCGACCACCTCGAAATCGGGGTCGCCGGTGAACATCCCCCGCAGGCCGTCCCGCACGACCGGATGGTCGTCGACGATCAGCAGTCGTATCGGGGCGGTCAACCGGCACCTCCGGGTAGCGCGGGGACGGACGCCGAGATCGCGGTGCCGCCGCCCGGCTCGGATTCGACGGCCAACTCGCCACCGACCCGGGTCACCCGTTGCCGCATGGCGGTCAGCCCGTACCCGCCGCCCGGCTCGCGGGGCGCCGGCCGGTCGGTGACGTCGAAGCCGGCCCCGTCGTCCCCGGACATCGAGCGTGACCACGTCCGCCATGTACGACAGGGTCAGCCCGACCCGCGACGCGTCGGCGTGTCGGGCCACGTTGGACAGCGCCTCCTGGGCGGCCCGCAGCAGGGTCACCTCCACCTCCGGGTGCAGCGGGCGGGGCGTGCCGGTGGTGGCCACGTCGGCCCGTACCCCGTTCCGAGCCGACCAGCGTCCGCCCAGCTCGACGAGGGCGTCCGGCAGCCGGGCCGTCTCCAACGGTTCCGGGCGCACCGCCTGTACCGAGCGGCGGGCCTCGGTGAGGCTCTCCCGGGCCAGCGCGAGCGCGTTGTCGACGTGCCGGCGCCAGTCGGCGGACCGGTCGCGGCCCTGCTCGGCCGCCTCCAGTTGGGTGATGATGCCGGTCAACCCCTGCGCCAGGGTGTCGTGGATCTCCCGCGCCATCCGTTGCCGCTCGTCCAGCACCCCGGCCTCCCGGGCCTGGGTGAGCAGTTGGGCGTGCAGCCCGGCGTTCTCCCGGACCGTCTCGGTGAGTTGGCGGTTGGTCTCGCCGAGTTCCGCCACCAACCGCCTCCGTTTGGCGTCCTCCTGCTCGGCGACAATCGCGAACCAGCTCGCCGAACCGGCCACCACCAGGTTGAAGAGCACCAGCAACAGCCAGAGCGGCAGGCGCGATGTCACCACCGACAGGCCACCGCCCTGCGACGTGGCGACGAGGATTGCCGTGGTGACCACGCCGGCGACCCGCCAGCGCCCGGGCAGCACCGGAAAGGCATGGATGTAACCGACCCAGGCGAAAAAGCCGTACCACGGACTGGCGGCCACCAGCACGGCGGCGAACGCGAGCAGCCCGGCGTAGTAGACCGCCATCAGCGTGCGCCGGCTCTGCCAGCCGGGATGCAGGGTGACGAACCAGGCGACCCAGCATCCGGCCGCCACGGCGATGGCGAGGGTGGGCGCGGGGGCGAGGGCCCGGGGTGCCGGCGCGACGAGGGCCAGCAGGGTGCCCAGAGTCAGCCCGCCGAAGGGGAACACGCGATAGAGGCTCGCTTCGCGCTCCCGCCAACTGGTCAGACGGTCGTGCTCACCGCTGCAGGTCATCGCATCTTCGCTCACTCCCAGCGGAACAGTTTCGCCGCACCGGCGCCGGCCACCACGGCGATCACCGCCATTATCCCCAGGTGCAGCGGCTGCGGCGGCGTGCCGGTCCAGGCGTCGAAGAGCGCCTGCACACCGGGCGGCGTGTAGTCGCCGATCCGCGCCACGACGTCCGGGAGCAGGAATCGGGGGAGATAGACGCCGCCGAAGAACATGGTGACCAGGAACAGCGGCACGGCCAGGGCCTGGGCCGCCTTCGTCGTCCGGGCCACGGCGGCGACCAGCAGGCCGAGAGCCAGCAGCGCCGCCGTACCGAGCACGAACGCCAGCGCGAAGCCGAGCGGGTGCCGGGGCAGCGGCACCCCGAAGGCCAACCGGGCGACGACGATGAGAAGCAGCGCGCTGGCCAGGATTCCGGCCAGGGCCAGCACCAGTTGGGCGGCGAGCAGAGCCGCCGGGTGCGCGGGGGTGGTCGCCAGCCGGCGCAGCACGCCGCGTTCCCGGTAGGTGGCCAACACGGCGGGCAGGGTGTTCACCCCCACCATGGCGAGGGTGACCACCAGCAGCGACGGCGCGAAGTAGCTGACGAAGGTCTGGCCGTCGAAGTTCGGATCCGGCTCGCGGAGCGCCGGGATCAGCCCCAACACCGTCAGGATCAGGGTGGGCAGCCCGACGGTGGTGAGCAGCGTCGGCCGGTCCCGCAGGTAGAGCCGTGCCTCGATCCTCAGGATCTGGCGAAAGGCGTGCATGGTGGCTCCCTTCTCAGTTGGTGGACCGGTGCCCGGTCAGCTCCACGAAGGCGTCGTCGAGGGTGGACTGCTCCAACCGCAGGTCCGCGGCGACGATCTGGTGACGGGCGAGCACCGAGGTGACCGCGTGCAGCAACTCCCCGGTGCCGGTCACCACCACCTGGCTGCCGGTGCGGTGCACGTCGGTGACCTCGGGCAGGTCGGTGAGGAGCCGGTCGTCGACCGGGACCGACGGCCGGAACCGGATCCGCTGCTCCGGCGCCACCGTCGACACCAGGCCCGCCGGGCTGTCCAGCGCGACGACCCGGCCCCGGTCGATCACCGCGACCCGGTCGCAGAGCCGCTCGGCCTCCTCCATGAAGTGGGTGACCAGCACGATCGTCACCCCGCTGTCGCGGACCTGTTCGATGAGGCCCCAGGTGTCCCGGCGGGCCTGCGGGTCCAGCCCGGTGGTCAGCTCGTCGAGGATGGCGATCTCCGGATTGCCCACCAGGGCCAGCGCGATGGAGAGGCGCTGCTTCTGACCACCGGAGAGCTTCTTGTACGCGGTGTCCCGCTTCTCGCCGAGACCCAGCTTGTCGATCAACGCGGCCGGGTCGGCCGGGTTGCGGTAGAACGAGGCGTACAACTCCAGTGCCTCGGCCACCCGCAGCCGGTCCGGCAGTTGACTCTCCTGGAGTTGCACCCCGACCCGCTGGCGTAGCTGGGCCGCGTCCCGGCGAGGGTCGAGCCCGAGGACCGACACCTCGCCCCCGTCCGGGACACGCAGCCCGGCGACGCATTCCACGGTGGTGGTCTTGCCGGCGCCGTTCGGGCCGAGCACGCCGAAGATCTCGCCGGGCTCCACCGCGAACGACACGTCCTCCACGGCCACCAGATCGCCGTACCGCTTCCTCAGGTGGGTCACCTGGATGACCGACATCGTGCCGCCTCCCGCCGCTGGCCTCGTACCCCTCAAGGGTCGTCGGGGTGACCCGGCGGCGAATCGACCGGTCGGCGATGATCGCCGGTGTCCCCGGTTGATCGCTCCCGTCCGTCAACCGGTTGATGCGTGCGGTGCGGGTCGTTGCTAGCGCGCTGCCCGGCGGATTCGATCACCGCTCGCTAGGCTGCTCGATCGTGGACGTCAGCAGAGTCGCCAGCCCGGTCACCGGGGTCGTCGGACGCTTCTTCGCCGGAGCGGGGCTACTCCTGCGCGGGCTGGGTCTCTACGTCCGCAGCCCGGGGCTGATGCTGCTCGGCGTCGTGCCGGCGTTGATCTCCGGCGCGCTCTTCCTGGCCGCGCTCGCCACCCTGGTGTACTTCGTGGACGACCTCGCCGCGCTTGTCACCCCGTTCGCCGACGACTGGTCGACCACGTCCCGCAGCCTGGTCCGGGTGATCGCCGGGCTGGCCTTCCTGGGCGTTGGCGGCCTGCTCGGAGTGCTCACCTTCACCGCGGTGACCCTGGTCATCGGCGACCCGTTCTACGAGAAGATCTCCGAGCGGGTCGAGCAGCGGTACGGCGGCACGCCCGGAGCGGTCGACGTGCCGTTCTGGTCGTCGCTGCGGCGCAGCCTCGCCGACTCGGTACGGCTGGTGGCACTCACGGTGCTGGTGGGGATTCCGCTGTTCGTCGCCGGCTTCATCCCGGTGGTTGGTCAGACGGTCGTCCCGGTAATCGGGGCGGCGGTGGGCGGGTGGTTCCTCGCCGTGGAGCTGGTCGGCGCGCCGTTCTACCGGCGCGGGATGCGGCTGCCGCAGCGCCGGACGATCCTGAAGGCCGACCGGGCCACCTCGCTCGGCTTCGGGGTGGCGGTCTTCCTCTGCTTCCTCATCCCACTCGGCGCGGTGCTGATCATGCCGGCGGCGGTCGCCGGTGCCACCCTGCTGGCCCGCCGCTCGATGGGCCAGTCGATCGAGAAGGACTGACATGGAGATCACCCTGGTCGAGGGGGACATCACCACCCAACGGGTGGACGCCATCGTGAACGCCGCCAACTCGTCGCTGCTCGGCGGCGGTGGCGTCGACGGCGCGATCCACCGGCGCGGTGGACCGGCCATCCTGGCCGAGTGCCGGGCGCTGCGGGCGTCCCACTACGGCAAGGGCCTGCGCACCGGTCAGGCGGTGGCGACGACCGCCGGAGAGCTACCGGCTCGCTGGGTGATCCACACCGTCGGCCCGGTCTGGTCGGCGAGCGAGGACCGGTCGGCGTTGCTGCGCGACTGTTACGCCAACAGCCTGCGGGTGGCCGACGAGTTGGCCGCGTCCACTGTGGCGTTCCCACTGATTTCCGCCGGCATCTACGGCTGGCCGATCGACGACGCGGTCCGGCAGGCACTGTCGGTGCTGCGCTCGGCCACGCCGGTCGCCGTCACCGAGGCACGCCTGGTGCTCTTCGGCGCCGACACCCACGCCATCGCCCGCCAGGTCTTCGACACCGCCTGACGTCGGCGCGCCACCGCCTCCGCCTCGATCAGGTCGGACAGGCGTCAATCAAGCGGCTTGACGTGATCACTCGCGTCCGGAGTACTCCGCGAGGAAGGCGCGCCATGCTGCCGGCCCAAAGGTCAGGGTCCCGCCATCACGGACCTTGGAATCCCGGACCAGCACGACGCCGGGCAGGTTGTCAGCGACCTCGACACAGTTGCCGCCGTTCGTCCCGGACTTCGTTGACGTGCGCCAACGGGCGTCGGTCATGTCCATGTCTTCGCCGCTTCCTTGATCAGATCTAGAGAGGGTCGGCGGGGGAGTGCGTCTCGCAGGACGGCCTCCCACGTCTTTTGGAGAGTAGCAATCTCGGCCGCGCCGCTGACGGTCTGCGATCGCACCTGGTAGTCCGTATGCCCGACGACTGTGTCGTCGGGCATCGTGGCGAGGATGAACCCTCCTTGAAGGCCAGGGTAGAGCCCGGCATCATCCGGCACGACATGAATTTGCACGTGCGGCAGCTCGGCGACGACTGCGAGGTGTTCGAGCTGTTCACGTATTAGTGTGCGGTCGTCGTTCACGGTTCGACGGAGCACTGCCGCATCAAGCACGATCACCACGTGAGGCGGTTCCTCGCGATTGAGTATCGCCTGCCGGTCCATCCGCGACCGTACCCGTCGCCTGATCTGTTCAACGGTGAGAAGCCCACCGGCTTGAAGTATCGCCCGTGCGTATGTCTCGGTCTGTAGAAGCCCCGGCACGAAGGCGGGCTCGTACCACCTAAGGGCCTTCGCCTGATCTTCGAAGGTGATCCACTCCCGAAGCCACACGGGAGCCATGTCGAGTGCGACGAGCCGTTCGAGCAGCCGCACGAAGATTCCGCCCGTCTTCAGGGCCTTGTCGATGGCTGCTACGTAGTCGCTGGTAGGCGGGCGGGTGCCGGTCTCGACGGCGCTGACATGAGTGCCTGAGTAGCTGATGAACCTGCCGAATTCGTCTTGGTTCATTCCCCGTGCGGTCCGCGCATGGCGCAGCTCGTCGAGCAGGATTTCCGCTGCAGTGATGCTCACGTTCCCCAACCCTCCCCCAACATGTCAACCCGTCCCCTCAGCGACCCTCGTCAACGGCAACGCGTCCCGCCGATGTCGCTCCACCATGGCCGATTCGCTATCGAGGTTAGGCGGTTACCGAGAAGAGTTCCATGAACAGGACCGCCTCCGGCGAATCGGCCAGAAAGGTCCCTCTGGATCTGGGGATAAGGGGGAACGGGTGCCCAACAACAAGCCCGGGTCCGCGCGGAAGGTGAAATCGGGCGATGTCCTGCACCTGACCCGCGCGGCGAGTGTGCAGTTCTGCGGCCGATCTTCGTCCGCGTGATCCGGCTTCCCGACTGGGTGACGTATGACGGCTGGCTCTGGATCGAGGGCTACGAGCTGGGTCCGAGGGGCGAGGCGGTCGTACGGCGGTCGCTCTTCGTGCAGACGGCTGGGCTGATCTGGCGGGACGCTCCGGTGCCAGCCGTCCGGCCTACGACCCGTCGACCGGTCCGCCGTGGACCGGTGAGGGTTGCATGAAGGCCCAACCTCGGCCGCACCTGCCGATGCGCCCGGCATGGCTGTGTCGCAACTGCGCTGCGCCTTGGCCCTGCGGTCCGGCTCAACTCGACCTTGTTGCCGAGTTCTACGGTCACTCGATCGCTCTGGCGTTCTACCTGGCCTCGTCGATGCAAGAAGCTGTCGACGACATGTACGGCCTGGGCGGGTGCCCGGATCTTGCCGTGATGCACAGCCGCTTTCTGGGGTGGCTGTCCCTGGCCCGTCGATCACGTCGAGACAATCGCCGCTGAGGCGAGAACGGGCTCGACCTCGCCTCAAGGCTGATTGGTCAGGTCAGGTCAGGTCGGCCAGGCAGGACCACTGGGACGCCACCGGCCGGTAGCCCAGTCGGGCGTTGATCGCCAGCATCGAGGCATTGGTCTCGTCGTTCGAGGTGTACGCGATCCGTACGCCGTTGGCGGCGGCCCGGTGCAGCGCCGCCGTCTTGGCCAGCCGGGCCAGCCCCTGCCCCCGGTACGCCGGGACGCTGCCCGTGTAGTCCGACCACATCCGGTCCCCGTCCCGCTTCACGAGGCTGAAGGCGACCACTTCACCGTCGATCTCGGCGGCGGTGCTGGCCGTCTTGTCCAGCCCGAGGTTGTTCCACACGTCGTACTGCCAGCTCTCGTAGCTGATCGCGTCGACCGGCACGTCGCCCGGTTCGTCCGCTGCCGAGGCCACGTTGGCCACGTACAGCAGGTGGGGGTCCAGGTCGGCGATCGGGCGCAGCCGTACGCCCGGGGGCGGCTCGGGCAGCGCTGGCGCCGGATTCAGGTCGAGTGCCGAGTAGCGCACCTCTCGGCTCGGCTCGTAACCGTGTCGGCGGGCGAACGGCAGCGCCTCCGGCTGTGCCATGGCACGCACCCGGCGGATCCCCAACGGGCGGAGGTGGTCGGTCGCGGCGGTCAGCAGGGCCGTCCCGACGCCGCTCCGCCGGTGCTCCGGGTGCACGTGCAGCAGGTTGATGCCGCCGACGTTCGCCATCGATGTCGAGGTGATCCGTTCGGCGGACACCCAGCCGACCACCCGCGCGTCGACCTCGGCCACGAAGGCGGTCCAGTCCTCCTCGGGCGGCGGCTCGGCGATCATCTTCCGGGTCGACTCGACACCGCGCACCAGGTACGGAACGACCGTCGCCCGCAGGGCCACCACGGCCGGGGCGTCGTCCGGCGTTGCCACCCGAATCCGCATGTCAGGCCCCCGTCCGTACGGCGGCGACGGCCTCGACCTCGACGAGTTGGTCGGAGTAGCCGAGCACGGCAACACCGAGCAGGGTGCTGGGCGGATCATGGTCGCCGAAGAAGTCCCGCACCACCTCCCAGACGGTCACCAGGTCGGCCTGCCGGGAGGACGCCACATACACGGTGGTCTTGACGACGTCGGTGGGGGTGGCGCCGGCCGCGGCGAGGGCGGTCTTGAGGTTCGCCAGCACCTGCCGGGCCTGTGCGGCGTGATCGCCCGGCGCGACGGTGCGTCCCTCGGCGTCGAGCGGGCAGGCACCAGCGGTGAAGACCAGTCGCGTGCCTGGTTCGACGGTGGCCGCGTAGGCGTATTCGGCGACGTCGGAGAGTGCGGGAACGTGCAGCAGCGCGACATGATCCGGCATGCCGGCGAGGCTAACCACGATCGCCCGCCGAAGCGAGGAATTAACCTCGCGCCCGTACGGCGAGGAGGCAGCAACTTCAGGGTTGTTGGTGCCTCGGGACGCCGTGAGGCACCAACAACCCTGAAGTTGTGCGGATCTTGCCGCGGCGTGCGGGCGTGGGGCGTGCGGGCGTGCGGGCGCGCCCGCGCGGTCAGGCGGAGGCGCGGCGGATCAGTTCGGTGGGGAGCATGACCGACTGTTCGATCGTTTCGCCGGCGGCGAGGCGGAGCAGTTGCTGGGTCATCCGCCGGCCGAGTTCCACGATCGGCTGCCGGACGGTGGTCAGCGGTGGCTCGGTGTAGGCGGCGGTTTCGATGTCGTCGAAGCCGATGACCGCGACGTCCTCCGGCACCCGCCGGCCGGCTTCGCGCAGCGTCCGCAGGGCGGCGTGCGCCATCAGGTCGGAGGCGGCGAAGACACCGTCCAGGTCGGGGTGTTCGGTGAGCAGCCGGTGCATCGCCGCCGACCCGGACTCCCTGGTGAAGTCGCCGACGGCGACCAACTCGGGCAGCCCCGCGTCGTGGACCGCGCTGCGGTAACCGGTGAGTCGTTCGATTCCGGCGATCATGTCCTGCGGGCCGGCGATGGTGGCGATCCGCCGCCGACCGCTGGCGACGAGGTGTCGGACGGCTGCGGTCACCCCGCCCACGTGGTCGACGTCGACGTACGGCACGGGTCCGTCGCCGAGCGGCCGGCCGCTGACCACGACCGGGATGCCGAGCCGGGCAAGTGTGCCGGGCAGCGGGTCGGCACCGTGCAGCGAGGCGAAGAGCACCCCGTCGACGTGCCGGCCGGTGGTGTACCGCTCGACCCGGTGGTGTCCGGCCGGTGAACCGGCGAGCATCAGCACCAGTTGCTTGTCGGCGGCCTCCAGTTCCTGGCTGACGCCACGGATGATGCCGGGGAAGACCTGGTCGTCGGAGAAGACCCGGGTGGCCGCCTCCGGCATGACCAGGGCGATCGAGTCGGTGCGTTGGGTGACCAGGCTGCGGGCGGCGAGGTTCGGCACGTAGCCCAGCTCGGCGACCGCCCGGGTGACCGCCTCCCGGATCGGCTCGGCGACGGTTGTGGAGCCGTTGACAACCCGGGACACGGTGGCCCGGGACACCCCGGCCCGCGCCGCCACCGCTTCGAGCGTCGGCCGTTGCACCGTCGTCATCGCGCCTTCCTCACGCTCGTCACCGCCCGTACCGGGCGCTCAACGCCGGCACCTGGCCTTCAGTGTGCGCCGCTGCGTCACGACAGCGTGACCGGCGCTTTCCACCCTGTCAAGAGAGCGCTCTCTCGGCATCCCGGGGTTGCCCCGGTAACGGGCGAGGGCGCCACCCGTCGGGGTGACGCCCTCGTCGATCCGAACAATCACTTGGCCCGCAGGCCGTCCAGCAGGGCGCGGTCGCCAGCCACGTCAAGCGTCTCGAAGCTCACCCGACCCCAGAGCGCCAGCAGCAGGTCGCTCGCCGTGCCGCTGACCTGCGCCCGCGCGTGATGATCGTCGTGGTCGAGAATGGTCGCCGTGTCCAGCAGCGCCACGCCCTCGCCGCGCAGCCGCAAATACCACTCCTGCGCCGCGTCGGTCGCGGTGAGCTGCACCACCCCGCGCCAGTCGCCCGGCGTCCGCCGCCGCCCCGCCGGCAGCCAGGTGTCCAGCACCTCACTCACCCCGTCGGCCGCGAGCTTCGCCTCCACCGGCTCGCCGGCCGCGATGGCGAGTTGGGCGTCCCAACGGTGCACAGCCGTCTCGTGCGCCATCCGACGCGGCCAGAAGCCGGCCTTCTTCGGCTGCGGAGCCCAGTTCCACGCCGGCGCCTCCGGGTCGAGCCCGTCGAAGACCGTCATCAGCTGGTCGTACCCCTGCTGCCACAGCTGCAGCGGGGGCACCCCCGGGGACGCCTCAAGCGGCTCCCGGCGGGCCGGCTGAGTGGTCTGGCCGGCACCGGCGAACGACGAAACCCACTGGTAGATGCCCGCCAGGTGCAGTGTGAGGTCGCCGACCGTCCAGCCCGGACAGGACAGAACCGGTGTCTCCGGCGGCGCCTCGGCCACCGCCGCCGCGAACGCGGGACCCTCCGTTCGGAGCGCCCCGACCCAGAAATCCTTGCTGCCCTGCAGTCTGCTCATCGCCATCCTCCCGGGGGTGCCGGACGACCAGTGGGTGCCACGGCTATCGGTCAGCCTAAGGTGAAGGGCGTGCCAGACGCCTCCGCCCAGCCGACAACCGAAGCCGATCGTGCCATCCCTGGTCCACTGGCCAGCTACACCACCCTACGAATGGGTGGGGCGGCCCAGCGGATCGTGGTCGCCGACAGTGCCGACGAGATCATCCGCGCCGTCCGCGCCGCGGACGAGTCGGTCCTGGTCCTGGCCGGTGGCAGCAACGTGGTGATCGGCGACTCCGGCTTCCCCGGCACCGTCGTGCTGGTGCGCTCCCGTGGGCTGCGCGTCCTCGGCGAGGACGCCGGATCGGTCACCGTGCGGGTCGACGCCGGCGAGCCGTGGGACGACCTGGTCGCCGCCACGGTGGCCAACGGCTGGGCCGGGCTGGAGTGTCTCTCCGGCATCCCCGGCTCGACCGGCGCCACCCCGATCCAGAACGTCGGCGCGTACGGCCAGGAGGTCGCCGAGACGATCAGCGCCGTCGAGGTGTACGACCGGGCCGAGGGCACCCGCCACAGCATCCCCGCCGCCGACTGCGGGTTCGCCTACCGAGGCAGCATCTTCAAGTACCGGGACCGGTGGGTGGTCCTCTCCGTCGACTTCCGGCTCACCCGGTCGCCGCTCTCCGGCCCGGTGCGCTACGCCGAGCTGGCTCGTGCGCTCGGTGTCGAGGTGGGTGACCAGGTGCCGTTGGCCGACGCCCGCGCGGCGGTGCTGCGGCTGCGCGCGGGCAAGGGCATGGTGCTCGACGCCACCGACCCGGACACTCGCTCGGTCGGCTCCTTCTTCACCAACCCGGTGCTGGACCAGGCGACGTACGAGCTGCTCCTGGAGCGCGCCGCCGAGCTGGGCGACCCGCCCGCCTGGCCGGGAGCCGACGGCCTGGTCAAGGTGAGCGCGGCCTGGCTGATCGACAAGGCCGGCTTCACCAAGGGCCACCCCGGCGAGGGCGGAGTGTCGATCTCCAGCAAGCACACTCTGGCCCTGACCAACCACAGCGGCACCGCCAGCACCGGTGACCTGCTCACCCTGGCCCGCGACATCCGTGACACGGTGCACGACCGCTTCGGCGTGACTCTGCACCCCGAACCAGTCCTCATCAACTGCGCCCTCTGACCCCCGCACTAAGGGAGGGGCCAGGGGAGGGTCACCTCGCCCTGGCGCCAGCGCGTGCGGCCGCCCAGGACGGGCCAGCCGACCTCGCGGAGCCGGGTCACCGCTCTCAGCCAGCGCTGGCGGGGGCCGAAGGTGGCGTACGGGGCGGCGGCCTGCCAGGCGTCGTCCAGGGCGCGGATCAGCTCGTGCACCGGCTCACCGGGAACGTTGCGGTGGATCAGCGCCTTGGGCAGCCGCTCGGCAAACTCGGCGGGGCTGCCCAGCGTGGTGAGCTTCGCGGCCAGGGTCAGCGTCCGAGGGCCGTCGGCGTCGACCAACAGCCAGCTGGCGAGCCGACCCAACTCGTCGCACGTGCCCTCGATGAGCACCCCACCCGGGGCGAGCGCGGCGGTCATCGTCCGCCAGGCGTCCGGGACCTCGCTCTCGTCGTACTGTCGCAGCACGTTGAACGCACGGACCAGCACCGGCCGGAGCCCGGCCAACTCGAACCCACCCCGGGCGAACGTCAGCCCGGGTGGGTCGGCGGCCGGGGCCGCGGCCGCCACCCGGGCCGCGTCGATCTCCAACCCGACCAGCCGTACGTCCGGACGGACCCCGGCCGCCAGTCGAGCGCGCAGCTCCACCGCGGTCACCGGGGTGGCGCCGTAGCCGAGGTCGACCACCAGAGGGTCCACCGCCGCCAGGAGCCGGTCGGCACAGGTGGCGACGATCCAGTTGTCCACCCGACGGAGTCGGTTCGGGTTCGTCGTCCCGCGGGTGACCACGCCGAGCGGCCGGCGCCGCGCCACAGGGCTCATGTCGACCTCCGGGCCAATCTCGGTTCGCGACCGCGGGGCTCGAAGACCCGGCGCACTTCTCGCTAGACCCGGTGCACCTTGTGCTGGGCGGCCTGTGCCCGGGGCCGGACCACCAGCCGGTCGATGTTGACGTGCTCCGGGCGGGTGGCGCACCAGGCGATGCAGTCGGCGACGTCCTCGGCGACAAGCGGCCCCGGCACCCCGGCGTAGACGGCGGCCGCCCGTTCCGCGTCGCCCTCGAACCGGACCAGCCCGAACTCGTCGGTCTTCACCATGCCCGGGTCGATCTCGATCACCCGCAGCGGTCGGCCGCACAGCTCCAGGCGGAGCGTGCCGGCGATCGCGGTCTGCGCGTGCTTCGCGGCGGTGTAGCCGCCCCCGCCCTCGTAGACGGTCAGGCCGGCGGTGGAGGAGACCACCACGATGGTGCCGGAGCCGGACGCCTCCAGCGCCGGCAGCAGCGCCTGGGTGACCCGCAGGGTGCCGAGCACGTTGACGTCGTACATCCACTGCCAGTCGGCGACCGAGCCGGACTCCACCGGGTCCAGCCCACGCGCTCCGCCGGCGTTGTTGACCAGCAGAGTGACCGGTCCGGGTGCCTGGGCGGCGGCCTCGGCCAGCCCGGCCACCGACTCGTCCGAGGTGATGTCGCAGGTCACCGCGGTGGCGTGCCCACCAGCGGCGGTGATCTCGGCGACCAGGTCGGCGAGCCGCTCGGCGCGGCGGGCGGCGGCGAGAACGTGGAAGCCTTCGGCGGCGAGCCGGCGGGCGGTGGCCGCGCCGATCCCGCTGGACGCTCCGGTGACGATGGCGACTGAGGTCATCCCGACATTGTCACCCCGGGCGGACGACCCGCCCCGACCGGGCGTACGGCGACCGTGGGTGGGCGTCGGGTGATGAGGTCCGTCACGCCGAGGGGCCGCGCCGGGGAATTTCCGAAGCCCGATGGGGAAGATGACATCCGGCGTACAGGTTGACCGAGAAGCGCCGGTCGTGCGAGACGGCATCAACCGTGACAAAGGAGCGGATGTGGCGGAAATGCACACCGGTGTCGGGCGTCAGCGAGGTGCCCAGCCGTGGCCCCGGCCTCGCCGTATCGCCACCCTGTCGGTCCACACCTCCCCCCTGCACCAGCCCGGCACGGGTGACGCCGGCGGCATGAACGTCTACATCCTCGAAGTCGCCCGGCGTCTCGCCGAGGCCAACGTGGAGGTGGAGATCTTCACCCGGGCCACCTCCGGCGACCTCCCCCCGCTGGTCGAGATGGCGCCCGGCGTGCAGGTCCGGCACATCACCTCCGGCCCCCTGGAGGGCCTCACCAAGGAAGAGTTGCCCGGCCAGCTCTGCGCGTTCACCGCCGGGGTGCTGCGCGCCGAGGCGTCCCGCCCACCCGGCCACTACGACCTGATCCACTCCCACTACTGGCTCTCCGGCCAGGTCGGCTGGCTGGCCAAGGAACGCTGGGGCGTGCCGCTGGTGCACACCGCGCACACCCTCGCGAAGGTCAAGAACGCCCAGCTCGCGGCCGGCGACCGACCCGAGCCCAAGGCCCGGGTGATCGGCGAGGAGCAGGTCGTCGCCGAGGCGGACCGGCTGGTCGCCAACACCCGGGTCGAGGCCAACGACCTCCTCACCCGCTACGACGCCGACCCGGACCGGGTCAGCGTGGTGCAGCCGGGTGTCGACCTGGGTCGGTTCCGGCCCGCGCCGGGCAACCGGCTCGCGGCCACCCGTGAGGCTCGCCGCCGGCTGGGGCTGCCGTCCGACGGGTACGTCGTCGCCTTCGTCGGTCGGATCCAGCCGCTGAAGGCCCCCGACGTGCTGATCCGCGCGATCGCCGCGCTGCGCGAACGCGACCCGGCGCTGGCCGACCAGGTGACAGTGGTGATCTGCGGCGGACCCAGCGGCAGCGGGCTGGATCGGCCCACCGCGCTCATCGAACTGGCCAGCACCCTCGGTGTCACCGACGGGGTGCGGTTCCTGCCGCCGCTCACCGGAGACGACCTCCCCGCCCTGTACCGGGCGGCGGATCTGGTCGCGGTGCCGTCCCACAACGAATCGTTCGGGCTGGTCGCCCTGGAGGCACAGGCCTGCGGTACGCCGGTGCTGGCCGCCGCCGTCGGAGGACTGGTCACCGCCGTGCGGGATCAGGTCAGCGGCGTACTGATCGACGGCCACGACCCGGTCGACTGGGCCAGGGCGCTGGGCCGCCTCCTGCCGGACCGAGCCCTCCGGGCGGCCCTTGGCCGAGGAGCCGAGCAGCACGCCCGGCACTTCTCCTGGGACCGTACGGTCGCCGGTCTGCTCGGCGTCTACGGCGAGGCCATCGCCGCACACCGCGCCCGGCTCGCGGCCGATCTGGCGGCCAACCCGGCGCTCTCCTGCTCCTGGTGACCGAGGGGCGAAGTCGTCAACGGGTGCGCCGGGCGGGTCGGTCGTAGAGTGGGTCCAGTGAGCCCGAAGAGCGATCTTGCGACCCTGATCGAGTCGGTCTGCGCCGAGCGGGAGTTGGCCTGGGAGTCGACCGGCCCCGACTCGTACGCGGTGACCCTGCCGGGCACGCACAAACTCAAGACGGTCTGCAACCTGATCATCGGGGAGCACGCACTGCGGGTCGAGGCGTTCGTGATGCGCCAACCGGACGAGCGCCGCGAGGAGCTGTGGGCCTGGCTGTTGCAGCGCAACGCCCGGATGTACGGCGTCTCCTTCTCCACCGACGCCGTCGGGGACGTGTACCTCACCGGACGGGTCAACCCGGCCGGCGTGGACGCCGACGAGTTGGACCGGCTGTTCGGCTCCGTGCTCACGTACGCCGACGAGTCGTTCGACACGATGCTGGAGATCGGTTTCGGCAGTTCGATCCGCCGCGAGTACGAGTGGCGGGTCAAGCGCGGCGAGTCGACCGCCAACCTGGCCGCTTTCGCCCACCTCTTCGAGCCCTCCGGCTCCGGCCCAGACCACTCCTGACCCTGCGCCCCGCGAGCGCCCTGCGTCCCCCGCGCGCCCTGCGCTCGCGTGCGTGCCCTGCGCTCGCGTGCGCCCTGCGTCCCCCGCGCGCCCTGCGCTCGCGTGCGCCCTGCGTCCCCCGCGCGCCCTGCGCTCGCGTGCGCCCTGCGTCCTCTCTCGCAAGATCGTGCTCGAACCAGGATGTAGTGGTGTCGTCGACGTGGCGAGGCCACTCGATCCTGGATCGAGCACGATCATGGCGAGCCGACTGTGGTTCGGACTGCTCCTGACGGGTATGCCGCTCCGCGCGGTGCGGCGAGGGACCCCCGCGCGCCGAGGACGGAGTGTCAAGGAGCGGAGCGTCCCATGGCTCAGCGGAACAGCTCAGGTCGCGGCGCGACTGCGACCAGGACGAAGCGACAGGCCGGCAACCAGACGCCGGGTACCCCGGGAGTCTCCGAGTCGGAGATCTCCCGGATGCGGGTGGATGACATCCGCGGGCAACTGCGCAAACGCGGGGTCTCCGGGATCTCCGCGCTGCGTAAGCCCGACCTGGTGAAACAGCTGGTGCGCTCGATGCGGGCCGGCGCGGGTCGGAGCAGCACCGGCCCGACGGGCCGGGCCACCGGCACCCGGGCGTCGGCGGGTCGTGCCGCCGCCACGAAGAAGTCGGCGGCCAGGCCGGCATCGAGCCGCGCGAAGGCCGCACCGGCGAACAAGAGCGCTCCCGCGAAGCGGGCCGCCGCAACGAAGGCCACCGCCACGCGGAAGTCGACGGCGGCGGCGAAGAGGGCGCCGGCGAAGAAGGCCACCGCCGCAACGAAGGCCACCGCAGCGAATAAGGCCACCGCCGCGAAGCGGACCACAGCGGCGGCGTCGACGGCCGCCCGCAAGACCACGGCCGCCCGCAAGACCACCGCCGCGAGCCGGACCACGGCCGCCCGCAAGACCACGGCCGCCCGCAAGACCACGGCCGCCCGCAAGACAGCGACGGCGCGTACGGCGCCCGCGCGGAAGGCACCGGCGAAGAAGGCGCCGGCCCGGCCGGCGGCGAAGCGCACGGCACCGGCCAAGAGCGCGACAGCCAAGCGCGCGACAGCCAAGCGCACGGCACCGGCCAAGCGCGCGACAGCCAAGCGCGCGACAGCCAAGCGCACGGCACCGGCCAAGCGCACGACAGCCAAGCGCACGGCACCGGCCAAGAGCGCGGCGGCGAAGCGCACACTGACGCCGTCGAGCGGTGGCGGGACGACGGCCGGTGGGATCCGGACCGGGCGGGGTACCGGGCGGTCGGTTCGCAGCTCGCAGGTGATCTCGTCGGTGCTGGACCGGCCAGAGCGGCCAGGGCGGAGTCTGATCACCACGAATCACGAGGTGATCCAGCGGTGGGCCCGGGAGCGTGGGGCCAAGCCGGCGACCATCGCGGGCACCGAGCGCGATGGTCGGGCGGGCGTTCTGACCTTCAACATCCCCGGTTACCGGGAAAGTAGCCGAATTCGCGAGATCACCTGGGATGAGTGGTTCTATACCTTTGATCTGCGACGACTGAACCTGATTTATCAGGAACAGTTGCGCAACGGTCGGCAGAGCAGCTTCTTCCGGACCGAGTCACCCGATCGGGAGGACGGTTGAGGCGTTTGCGGGAATGGCTGACGGGTACGCGGCTGTTGCCAGAGATTGAGGCCCGAGCAGCGGATACTCGTCAGTTGTGACCGGCGAGACAGGCGTTCTGGGTTGAATCCAGAATCCGGGCGAACTAACTTTATTGCACCGCGCCACGCTTGGAAACGTTCGGGGGAGCGGCGGATCGATCAGATCCGCGCACCAGGCGAGGCGCGAGGGGACGGGTGGATTTACCGTTGGGGGACGGTGGCCCACCTGTTTGGACCGGCGGCTGAGCGGGCGATGCTTACGGGGGTGAGTGTCTGCCCGCCGCCGCCGGCCCCACCGGCGGGCGCCCGTCACGACTTCAGGGTCGTGGTGGGCGCTTTGCCGTGTCGAGGGTCATGCGGCGGGCACCCGGTCGGCGGACGATGCCTGCTCCCGCCGTAGCGCGGCGACGTGCCGTTCCCGGGGTGGTCCGGCGACCAGGTGCCCGACCGCCGCGGCCATGCCCAGCCCACCCACGAGCAGCCAGTGCCGGTCGCCGAGGTGTTGCAGGCTCACCCCGCCGAGGGTGGGAGCGACGAACGCCGCCGCCGGGAACGTCAGGTAGAAGACCGCCTGATATCGGGCACGGAGCTGCGGCGGCGCCAGGTCGGCGTTGATCTGCGCGTTGGGCGGGGCGGCGAGCATCGAGCCGATCGTCCAGACCGCCGCGGCACCCAGGTAGACGGCCAGTTCGTCGGCGACGACGAGCGCCCCGAAGCCGAGCGCGAGCAGCGCGGTGGACGCGGCCAGTACGACGTCCTTCCGGTGTCTGTCGATCAGCCTTGGCACGAACAGTTGCCCGATCACGATCAGCGCGCCGCCGAGCGCCACCACCAGCCCGTACGCCGATGGACCCAGACCGTCCGCGCGCATGGCCAGCGGCATGATCGTGGACGTCTGCATGGTGAGGACGGCCAGCACGAAGGTGAGCCCGACGAAGATCAGAAAGGTGCGGTCGGTGAGCGCGGTGTGCAGGCCCTGCCGACGGGGCTGGGCCGACGCGCGGGTGGCCGACGCAGGGTCGGCGGGCGGAGCGGCCAGCCGCAGGGTCTCCGGCACCTTCCAGGCGATCACGGCGGCCGCCGTCAGGGTGGCACCGGCGTCGACGAGGAACAGCGCCGTGAAGCTCGCCTCGGCCAGCACCCCGGCGAGCAGCGAGGCGACCGCCATGCCCAGGTTGAACGCCCAGAACTGAAGGTTGAACGCGCGGGAGCGACGCTCGGCGGGCACCACGTCGACGATCGCCGCGACGAACGCCGGACTGGGCATCGAGTGGACGACGCCGACGAGCGCGGAGAGCACCGCGATCAGAAGCAGGTGCTGGCTGAAGGCGAGTGCCACCATCAGGGCGGCCGTGCTCAGGTGCGCGGCGAGCAGGGTCGCCCGGCGGCCCCACCGGTCGGCGAGGACGCCACCGAGCAGCACGCCGGCCGCACCACCGGCCCCGTACGCGCCGACCACGGTGCCGGCCAGCCCGATGCTCGCTCCGCGTACGTCGGTGAGGTAGAGCGAGAGGAACAGCATGGCGAACGCGCCGGCCCGGTTGATCAGCAGTCCGGCCCAGAGGTACCAGAAGGTGGCGGGAAGCCCGCCCGCGGTGTCGTGCCACCAGCGCCGCAGGGCGTGCACCCGACCTCCATACAGTTCGCTTTCTTAACTGTTCCGAGTGCAGGGTAGGAAATCGGGCCGCCCCGGCGCCAGTCGTCAGGCGGCTGCCTCGGCGGGTTGCGGCGCCCGGCTGGTGTCGACGGGCGCCAGGGCCTCGCCGGATCGGCGCAGCGCGGAGGCCCGCCGCTCCCGTGCCGGTCCCGAGATCAGGTGGGCCACGGCGGTCAGGACGCCGAGCGCAGCGCAGCCGTACCAGAGCGCGTCGTTGCCGACGTGCTCGCGTACCAGGCCGCCGAGGATCGGCGCGCTGGCCCCGGCGATCTGCCAGGACAGGGAGAAGACGCCCTGGTAGCGGCCGCGCAGCTCGGCCGGGGAGAGTTCGGCGATGAGCGTGGAGTTGGACGGCGAGTTGAGCATCTCGCCGACCGTCCAGATCAGCACGGTCAGCCCGTAGAACCAGGGGGTGCCGGCGAACGCGGTCAGCCCGAACCCGACGCCCATCACCACGGACGCCAGCGCGAGCACGTGGGAGCGGCTCCGACCCCGGATCAACCGGGGTACGAAGAGTTGGCCGACCACGATGAGGACCCCGTTGAGCGCGATCACCGAGCCGTAGGTGGCCGGGCTCAGACCGTCGTCGCCCATGGCGATCGGCAGCATCGAGATGTGCTGGAGGAAGACCAGCGCGGCGAACAGGTTGAGAGCCACGAAGCCGAGGTAGACGCGGTCGGTGAGGATCGTGCGTAGGGCGCCGCGCGGGGCGCTCGCCGCGGCGGTGGCGGCGCTGCCGGACTGCCGGGTCTCCGGCACCTTGATGAAGATGATCAGCGCGGTGATCAGCATCGTGCCGGCGTCGACCACGAAGAGCAGCAGGTAGTCGGCCTGCGCGGCAAGGCCGGCGAGGACGGCGGCGCAGGCGAAGCCCAGGTTGATCGCCCAGTAGTTGAGCGAGAAGGCGCGCAGCCGGTCCTTCGCCGGCACCACGTCGATCATCATGGCCCCGAACGCGGGCCGGGCCGCCTCGGCGAACATGCCGAGCAGCAGGGCACCCAGCGCGACAGCCCAGAGGTCGCGGGCCAGGCCGAGGCCGAGCATCATCGCGGCCGCGCCCACGTGGGCGGTGAGCAGTGTCGGCCGGCGACCCCACCGGTCCGCGAGGGTGCCGCCGGCGGTGGTGCCGAATGCCCCGCCGACGCCCCACAGGCCGATCACCAGCCCGGCCTGGGAGGCCGAGAAGCCGCGTTCCTGGGTCAGGTAGATGGCGAGGAACACGAGGACGAACGAGCCGAGCCGGTTGATCAGGGTGCCCGACCACAGGTACCAGAAGGTGGTCGGTAAGCCGCCGGTGGTGTCCCGGAACCAGCTCCGCATCGTCCGCATATGGCGCCCCGCTTGCAAAGTAATGACCGATGTGACTGTCGTGCCTTACAACCCTAGCGGCGGCCGCAGCCGCAGGTCATCCGTGTTTTCACGTGGTGGTCGTCACGACGGCTGCCCGCGTGTCCCCTCGGCGGTTGAGGCAGGATGATCCGCATGACTGCGAGCGAAGGGCCCACCGTCGGGACGCTGGTCCTGCTGCGACACGGTGAGAGCGACTGGAATGCCAAGAACCTCTTCACCGGCTGGGTGGACGTCGACCTGACCGAGAAGGGCGAGCGCGAGGCACGGCGCGGCGGCGAGCTGATGCGCGAGCACAGCCTGCTGCCGGACGTCGTGCACACAAGCGTGATGCGCCGTGCGATCCGCACCGCCGAACTGGCGCTCAACGCCGCCGACCGGCACTGGATCGCGGTGCGCCGGTCGTGGCGGCTCAACGAGCGCCACTACGGCGCCCTGCAGGGCAAGAACAAGAAGCAGACCCTCGACGAGTACGGCGAGGAGCAGTTCATGCTCTGGCGCCGGTCGTACGACACGCCACCGCCGCCGATCGACGACAACGACGAGTGGTCGCAGGTGGGTGACCCCCGCTACGCGCTGCTGCCGACCGAGCTGATGCCGCGTACCGAGTGCCTCAAGGACGTCGTCGAGCGGATGCTGCCCTACTGGTACGACTCGATCGTGCCGGACATCCTGGCCGGCCGGACGGTGCTGGTGGCCGCGCACGGCAACTCGCTGCGCGCCCTGGTCAAGCACCTCGACCAGATCTCCGACGAGGCGATCGCCAAGCTGAACATCCCGACCGGCATCCCGCTGCGCTACGACCTCGACCCGCAGTTGCGCCCACTCACCCTGGGCGGCACCTACCTCGACCCCACGGCAGCTAAGGAAGCCGCCGCCGCGGTCGCCAACCAGGGCCGCTGAGCCGACGACGAAGGCCCCCGGGATTCCGGGGGCCTTCGTTCTGCCTGGTTCAGCTCGCGGAGGGCCCGCTCTGCCCGGTGATCAGGTAGATCACGTGCTCGCCGGCGTTGACCGCGTGGTCGGCGAAGCGCTCGTAGAAGCGGCCCAACAGGGTGGCGTCGATCGCGGTCTCCACCCCGTACGGCCAGTCGTCGCCGAGCAGCACCGCGAAAAGGTTCTTGTGCAGCTCGTCCATGGCGTCGTCATCGCGGTCCAGTTCGCCGGCCAGGTCGGCGTCGGGCTTCGCCAGCACCGAGCCGATCTTCACGGCCATCCGGTCGGCGATCTCGGACATCTCGGTGAAGACCGTCCGCAGTTCGGCCGGGACGGCGGGGGAGGGGTGCCGGCGTAGCGCCGTCTTGGCCACGTGCTCGGCGAGGTCGCCCATCCGCTCCAGATCAGCGGCCACGTGCAGCGCGGTGATCATCGCCCGGAGGTCGGAGGCGACCGGCGCCTGTCGGGCCAGCAGGTCACAGACCCGCTCCTCGACGTGTCGGTAGAGGTCGTCGATCTCGCCGTCCCGCTCGATGACCGTCTCGGCGGCCTGCCGGTCGGCGGTGAGCAGGGCCCGGGTGGCCTGGCGCATGGCGGCGCGGACGCCCTCCGCCATGTCCACCAGCAGTTGGCTGACGATCTGGAGGTCGGCCCGAAACTCGTCGCGCATCATCACGTCCTGTGGTCGGTCGCCGCCGACGGGTGCCGGCGCAGGGGGTTGAGCAGGTGCGACGCCAACGGTATGGGGCGTGGGCGGACCTCGGATGAACCACGGTGAACGACGCCGGACGTGGGGGTGAACACTTCTGGAAGTGAGGGTGGTTCGTCCCGTTCTGTGTGGTAGCCAGGTTAACAATGACCCTACGATCGCCGGGTGGAGTGGACGGTGGCGGTCGTGGTGGCCGTGGCATTGGTGGCCGGATTGGCCGCCGGTCTCCTGCTGCCCCGGTTCCTGCCCTCGCGGGACGGTCGCTCCACGTCGACGGGGAGTGTCAACTCCCGCTCAAGCAGGGGGAGGCCCGCGATAGCCGACGAGCAGCAGGCCGGGCTCGGCCGCCGGACGATCGACTCTCTCCGGGCCGGTGTCGTGGTACTGGACAACGACGACGTCCCTGTGTTGATCAACCCGGCCGCCCGCGCGATGGGGCTTCTGCGTACCGGCAGCACCCCCGGCTCGATCGCCGCGCACCCGCTGATCCGTACCCTTGCCGGCCAGGTGCGACGCACCGGGGTGCGGCGCGAGATCGAGCTGGACCTGCCCCGGGGTCGCGACAGCGCGGGGGAGAACCCGCTCGGCGTGCACCTGCGGGCGATGGGTCTGGGCAACGGCTTCATCGCGGTGGAAGCGGTCGACGTGACCGAGTCGCACCGGCTGACCCGCGTACGACGCGACTTCGTGGCCAATGTGAGTCACGAGTTGAAGACTCCGATCGGGGCGCTCCAACTGCTCGCCGAGGCGTTGCTCGACGCCACCGAGCCGGCCGACGCGGCGGCGCCCGATCTCTCCGAGGACCTGGTGGCCGCGCGCCGGTTCGCCGAGCGGATCCAGCACGAGTCGACCCGGCTGGGTCGGCTGGTGCAGGAGTTGCTGGAGTTGACCCGGTTGCAGGGCGCCGAACCGCAACCGCCACCCGAGCCGGTCGCGCTGGACTGGGTGATCGCCGAGGTGGTCGACCGCACCCGCACCACGGCTTCCGCCCGAGGGGTCGAGGTGACAGTCGACGGTCAGCGGGGCCTCACCGCGTACGGCAGCGACTCCCAACTCGCCACGGCGGTGGCGAATCTGGTGGAGAACGCCATCAACTACTCGGGTGAGGACACAGCGGTACGGGTAACCCTGCGCGGCGACGACGAGCACGTCGAGATCGCCGTCGCCGACCAGGGTATCGGGATAGCCCCCACCGACGTGGCCCGGATCTTCGAGCGGTTCTACCGGGCCGACCAGGCCCGTTCGCGGGCCACCGGCGGCACCGGACTCGGCCTGGCAATCGTGAAACACATCGCGAGCAACCATGGCGGACGGGTCGAGGTGTCGAGCACTCTTGGTGGTGGATCGACGTTCACCCTCCGGCTGCCCGCCAGCCCACCGGACGACCTGCTGGCGACACTGCCGCCGGTTGGGATCGAGTCCGGTCCGGCTGGGCTACGGCAGGTCTGACAGCAATGAAAGGAAATCCCCGTTGAGCCGCGTTCTGGTGGTCGAGGACGAGGAGTCGTTCTCCGACGCCTTGTCGTACATGCTCCGTAAGGAGGGCTTCGAGGTCTCGGTCGCTGCGACCGGCACCGACGCCCTCACCGAGTTCGACCGGACCGGCGCCGACATCGTGCTGCTCGACCTGATGTTGCCCGAGATGTCGGGGACCGAGGTCTGCCGGCAACTGCGGCAGCGGTCGGCCGTGCCGATCATCATGGTCACCGCTCGGGACAGCGAGATCGACAAGGTGGTCGGGCTGGAGATCGGCGCCGACGACTACGTCACCAAGCCGTACTCGCCGCGGGAACTGGTTGCCCGGATCAGGGCGGTCCTGCGCCGGCAGAGCCCGGAGGTGGCCGAGGCGGGGGCGCCGACGCTGGCCGCCGGCCCGGTGCGCATGGACATCGAACGGCACGTGGTGACCGTCGAGGGCGGTGCCGTGCAACTGCCGCTGAAGGAATTCGAGTTGCTGGAGCTGCTGCTGCGTAACGCGGGCCGGGTGCTCACCCGCGGCCAGCTCATCGACCGGGTCTGGGGCGCCGACTACGTCGGTGACACCAAGACGTTGGACGTGCACGTGAAGCGGCTGCGTTCCAAGATCGAGCCGGAGCCGTCCGCGCCTCGTTTCATCGTCACCGTCCGGGGCCTGGGCTACAAGTTCGAGCCGTGATCGGCGTACCCGAAGGGGGTCCGCGCTCGACGCAGGCCCCCTTCGGCGTGTCCGGCTGGCCCGGCCTGTCCGGCTGGCCCGGCCTGTCCAATAAGATTGATATTGCCCGCCCTGCACCATCTTCGAGTGGCTGCTGGGCTCGTGATCGACTCGGGCTCTTTGATGTCGGGGCGTCCGGGCATACCGGATGCCCCGACTTTCATGAACGCGAGTGGATCATGCACGTTGCCCCGCTCGGTCTGGTTCTCCCGCGAAGCACCCAGGTGGACGCGGTCGGGAGCCCCTCAGAACAACTTCTGCAAGGCGGCCGCGATGTCGGCCACCTCCGTCAGCCGGCTCTCCGTCACGCTGATCACCAGGTCGTACGCGAGGTCCTGGTCGACCTCGTCGAGCTGAGCGACGGTCACGGCGTGATTCTGGAGCAGGAAGGCGATCGCCGCGATCCAGCCGATCCGCTTGTTGCCGTCCACGAACGGGTGGTTGTTGACCAACGAGTGCAGCAGCGCCGCGGCCTTGGTCCACAGGTCGGGGTAGGCGTCTTCGCCGAACACGCTCGTCTGCGGCCGGGCCACGGCCGACTCCACCAGGCCGGCGTCCCTGATCCCCACGCCGATCTTGCGGGCGATACTGGCCACGTCGGCGAGCGTGGGGTAGCGGACCTCCGTCATCACTCCGCCAAGCGAGCGAGAAGGGTGGCGTGGCGTTCGATGATCTCGTCGGCGAGGTCGCCGAACTCCTTGGCGTTCCGCCGAGCCAGGTAGTCGTCGATCGCGGTGACGACGACGGCGTGCATCGACCGTGCCTCTTCGTCCGCAACGAGACGGAGTCGCCGTTCACGGTCGTCGTCAAGTCGCAGCGTCATGGCCATGCCGCAAATGGTAGCAAGATTGCTACCAAGATCGGTTAAACCTCGTCGGCGGGGTGGGGGGCGACCATGCCCTGCTTCGTCCGCGCCGCGCACAGCTCGGCCAGCCGCTCGTACGCGGCAGCGCCGATCAGTGCGGTCAGCTCCGGGGCGTACGACAGGTACATCGGCTCGGTGCCGACGTGCGCGTCCGTCGAAGAGGTGCACCACCAGTCCAGGTCGTGCCCACCGGCGCCCCAACCGCGCCGATCGAACTCGGACAGGGTGGAGACCAGCACCTTGGAGTTGTCCGGCCGCTTGACCCAGTCCTGATCGCGGCGGATCGGTAGCTGCCAGCACACGTCCGGCTTGTATTCCAACGGGTGCACCCCGTCGCGCAACGCCTGGCCGTGCAGAGCGCAGCCCCCACCGCCGGCGAAGTCGGCGTCGTTGAGAAACACGCAGGGGCCGTCGGCGCCCTGGGTGGCGGTGCGGCGGGCCGGGTTCTTGCCGTCGATGGTGTCCTCGTCGGTCCAGCTTTTGAACCCGCGCCGGAAGTGCTGCCAGGTCGCCGGGGTGAGCCGCTTGACGGCGTTGCGGACCCGCTTCTCGTCGTCCGAGTCGGTGAAGAACGCCCCGTGCGAGCAGCAGCCGTCGGCGGCCCGCCCGGCGATGATGCCGTGGCAGCCCTTGCCGAAGATGCAGGTCCAGCGGGACAGCAGCCAGGTCAGGTCGGCGCGGATCAGGTGCGTCTCGTCAGCCGGATCGGTGAACTCGATCCACTCCCGCGGGAAGTCCAGTGGCACCTCGCGGCTGCGCGGGTCGCCTGGGTCGTCCACCAGCACACGGAGCTCCATCGTCACCCGGCCCAGCGTACGCGCGGTGTGCGGCGCAGGTCGGCGAGCCGCGCAAACGTGTTGCACCTAGGGTCTTCACCATGCGACTGGGTGTTCTCGACGTCGGATCCAACACGGTGCACCTCCTGGTGGTGGACGCGCACCACGGCGCGCACCCGTGGCCGGCGCACTCCGAGAAGGTGGTGCTCCGGCTGGCCGAGCAGATCGGCCCCGACGGCGCGCTGACCGAGGCGGGTGCCGACGGCCTGGTCAAGGCCGTGGGCATGGCCAAGGCGGCGGCCACCGGCCTGGCGGCCGACGACCTGATCGCCTTCGCCACGTCCGCGGTGCGCGACGCCACCAACGCGGCCGAGGTGCTGACCCGGGTCCGGGACCAGACCGGCGTACGACTCGCGGTGCTCTCCGGCGCGGACGAGGCACGGTCGACGTTCCTGGCCGTCCGGCGGTGGTTCGGCTGGTCGGCTGGTCGGCTGCTGGTGCTGGACATCGGCGGCGGCTCGCTGGAGATCGCCGCCGGCATCGACGAGGACCCGGACGTCGCGGTCTCGCTGCCGCTCGGGGCCGGCCGGCTGACCCGGGAGCGGCTGCGGGTCGACCCGACCAGCGCGGCCCCGCCGTCGGCGGAGACCGTCGAGAAGCTCCGGGAGTACGTGGACGGGCGGCTGGACAAGGTCGTCGACCAGATGACCGAGGTGGGCTGGGACCGGGCGGTCGCCACCTCGAAGACGTTCCGCACCCTGGCCCGACTGGCCGGGGCCGCGCCCTCCGGTGCCGGGCTCTGGGTGCGGCGCAGCCTGACCCGGGCGGGCCTGCGGCAGGTCATCGGGTTCATCCGGCACATCCCACCGGCCCAGTTGATGGAGCTGGAGGGGGTCAGCGCGGGTCGTGCGCACCAGTTGCTGGCGGGCGCCGTGGTCGCCGAGGCGGTGATGCGCCGCCTGGATCTGGACTCGCTCGACATCTGCCCGTGGGCGCTGCGCGAGGGCGTCATCCTCCGTCGACTCGATCAACTCGAACCGATCTGACCCGGCAGCCGGTTTCGGCCGATTTGCCGACGCTCGTCGCAATGACGACAGCGCTGCCGGGCTACGCTGGCTGATGTGACCTCCCGCGTTCCCGTGCTCCTGTCCAGCTCCTCGGTCTTCCCCGAGCCGACCGCCGCGGCGTTCCAACTGGCCGCGGCACTCGGCTACGACGGGGTGGAGGTGATGGTCTGGACCGACGTGGTCAGCCAGGACGCGGGCGCGCTGCGCGGCCTCTCCACGCACTACGGCATGCCGGTGCTCTCGGTGCACGCGCCCTGCCTGCTGGTCACCCAGCGGGTGTGGAGCCCGGACCCGTGGGAGCGGCTGCGCAGGGCCGCCGAGCTGGCCGAGACGCTGGGGGCGCCGACGGTGGTGGTGCACCCACCGTTCACCTGGCAGCGTGACTACGCGCGTAACTTCACCGAGGGGTTGGCCACCGTCGCGGACCGGTTCAACGGGCTGCGGTTCGCGGTGGAGAACATGTACCCGGTCCGGATGGCGGGTCGGCAGTTCGTCCCGTACGTGCCGGGGTGGGATCCCACCGACACCGGCTACCCGTCGTACACCCTTGATCTGTCGCACTGCGCGGCGTCGCACAGCGACCCCCTCGAGATGGCCGACCGGATGGGCGCCGGGCTGGCGCACGTGCACCTGGGTGACGGCACCGGCGAGGGCCGCGACGAGCACCTGGTGCCCGGGCGCGGCACCCAGCCCTGCGGTGAGCTGCTCTCCTCGCTGGCCGGTCGGGGTTTCACCGGGGCGGTGGCGGTGGAGGTCGCCACCCGGGGCGCGAAGAGCCGCGCGGTACGCGAGGCGGACCTGCGTGCCGCGCTGGAGTTTGCCCGTCAGCACCTGACCGCGTCGTCCCCGGTCGACGCCTGACCACGTCCGCCCGCGACGGGCGGCAGCGGGGTCAGCTGACCGGTGAGAGCGAGTCCGCGGCGCTCGTCGGCTGCGGGGCGACAGTCACCTGCTCACCGACCGCCGCCCGCTTGCGGGCCCGGTGCGCCGCCACGTGTGAACGGGTGGCACAGCGCTCCGAGCAGAACCGCCGGCAGCAGTTGGACGACGTGTCCAGGTAGACGTTGCCGCACCGCTCGTCGGCGCAGACCCCGAACCGGGCGCTGCCGTACTCGCAGAGCCAGACCGACAGGCCCCAGACCGCGCCGGCCAGGTATTCGGCACTGACCGAGGCGCCCCGGCTGGTCACGTGCATGTGCCAGTCACTCGAGTCGTGCCCCGAGATGCGCGGCTGCACCGGGAACGCCTCGAGCAGCGCGTTCAGCTCGGTGACCGCCTGGCCGTCCCGCCCCGAGGTGCCGTACTCGAAGACGTCGCGCAACCGTTTCTGGGCCCGCCGGAAGATCGCGACGTCCCGGTCCGCGACCTCGTTGCGCATCCAGGCGTTGTCGTCGGGGAAGAGGGCCCGCAGGTCGTCGAGGTCGTCCAGGCGGGCGTTGACCAGGTCAACGCCGGTCCGGGCGTACGCGTCGAAGTTCACGCCCCCAACGGTAGACGACTCATGCGGTACGCGGCGCGTCGATGTAGTGCGGCAGGAACCGCGCGTAGCCATCGGTGATCAGACTGGCGCTCTCCCGCACACCCACGCCGGCCGACTCACCGTCGACGATCCAGCTGCCCAGCACCATCCGGTTGCCGTCGAACTGCGGCAACGCCCGGAACTCCTGGTACCACCAGCCCTCGTCGCCGTAGATCCCCGGGTTGGTGATCTCCTGCTCGGCGGTGACGATGCGTACCGAGCCGCCCTCCCGACCGAGCAGGGGCTTGGCGACGTACTCCGTCATGCCGCGCGGCGAGTCGAGATACGCCGGCAGCAGATAGTCGTGGTCGGGGTACAGCTCCCACAGGACGGCGAGCAGCGCCTTGTTCGACAGCAGCAGCTTCCACGCCGGCTCGATCCAGGTGGTCGGGGTGCCCGGGGCCAGCGCCGCCGGCCCGTACGGCTCCGCCAGCATCCACTCCCACGGGTAGAGCTTGAAGCAGGTGGTCACCGGGCGGTCGTCGGCGTCGACGAAGCGCCGGCCGTCCCAGCCGATCTTCTGGATGGGCTGCAACTCGACGTCCAGGCCGGCCTGACGGGCGGTCTCGGCGAGGTAGCCGGCGGTCATGTGGTCCTCGCCGGACTCCTCCTCGTTCGACCACAGCACGTGCACCCGGCGTTCGTGCAGCCCGGCCCCGATCTTGGCCCAGGCGCCGACCAGCCGCTCGTGCAGGCTGTTCCACTGGTCCAGCTCCGGTCGGGTCTGCTCCAGCCAGTACCACTGGATGATGCTCGCCTCGACGAGCGCGGTGGGGGTGTCCGCGTTGTACTCAAGCATCTTCGGCGGCCAGGTGCCGTCGTACGCCAGGTCGAAGCGCCCGTAGAGGGTGGGTGGGGCCTCCCGCAGCGACCGGGCGACGGCTTCGGCCGCCCACTCCGGGATGCCGAACTCGGCGTACCGGCGGGTGGCCACCACGTGCTCGGCGGCGGCCACCGACATCCGGTGCAGCTCCTCGGTGGCCTCCTCCAGCCGCAGCACCTCGTCGAGGTCGAAGGCGTACGCGCCGGTTTCGTCCCAGTACGACATCATGTCGCCATCGGGCAGCTCGGTGTCGACGTACACCAGTCCCTGCGCCCGGATCGTGGTGTCCCAGTCGGGTCGGGGCGTGACCCTCTCGCGGCGCACCTCAGCCGCCGCAGGAGGCGAGGTGGGTGCCGAACCCGCCTCGGTCGGGCACGGCGGCAGTGGTCGGCTCCGGGGCGGCCCGGCCGGTGGCCGGGTCGGGGACCCGCATCGCCAACGCGACAGTGTCGCCGCCGCCGACCGGGCCGAGGGCGCAGTCGTCGTCATCGTCGTCGTCAGAGGTCATGTTGCAGCCGGAGAGGGCGAGCGCGAGAGCGGTGAGCGCGCCGAGCTGCACGGAGGCCGACCGTAGCCGGCGGCGGGGGCGTTGGTCCACGGCATCGTTGTAGCCGATGGGCGCCACCGCCGCCGCCCCGCCCCCACCCGGGGCGGCTCTCCCCGCCCCCCGGCGGGGCTCCTGGCAGGGGCGATACGCTCGGCTCATGCTCCGTTCCGTCATCCTCGCCGCCTCCCGGTCATCCCAGGTCGAGCGGCTCGTCGCGACCGCCCCGTACACCCGGGACGTCGTTCGCCGGTTCGTCGCCGGCGCCACCACCGACGACGCGTTGCGCGCGACCCGCGGGCTCGTCGACGACGGTCTCGCGGTCACCCTCGACCACCTCGGTGAGGACACCGTCACCCCCGAGCAGGCCATCGCCACCCGCGACGAATACCTGAAGTTGCTGAAGATGCTCGGTGGCGCCGGGCTCACCCCGCCCGCCGAGGTGAGCGTGAAGCTCTCCGCTCTCGGCCAGATGTTCGACGAGCAGTTGGCGTACGACAACGCGCGGGCGATCTGCGCGGCTGCGGACGCGGCGGGCACCACCGTCACCCTGGACATGGAGGACCACACCACCACCGACTCGACGTTGGAGGTGCTGAGCCGGCTGCGCAAGGACTTCCCGTCCACGGGTGCCGTGCTCCAGGCGTACCTGCGCCGGACCGAGTCGGACTGCCGGGAGCTGTCCTCGGCCGGTTCGCGGGTGCGGCTCTGCAAGGGCGCGTACAAGGAGCCGGAGTCGGTGGCGTACCAGTCGGCCCGTGAGGTGGACAAGTCGTACGTGCGCTGCATGAACATCCTGATGTCCGGCGACGGGTACCCGATGCTGGCCACCCACGACCCGCGGATGATCGCCATCGGCGAGGACCGGGCCCGGTGGTTCGACCGGGGACCGGAGCGCTTCGAGTTCCAGATGCTCTACGGCATCCGCCCCGAGGAGCAGGCCCGGCTGGCCGGCGAGGGCTACACCGTGCGCACCTACGTCCCGTACGGCGACGAGTGGTACGGCTACCTGATGCGCCGGCTCGCCGAGCGCCCGGCCAACCTGGTCTTCTTCGGCCGCGCCCTGATCTCCAAGAAGTAGTTCCTCCGCCCCGGCCGACGGGCCGGACCGATCGGCCGGGGCGGCTTCGCCCCGGCCGGCGAATGGTCGTACCCTTCGGCGGGTGACTGACGGGGTGCAGCAGCCAGCACCACGGCGGCTCTGGCCGCTGTGGACGGTGCTCGTGGTGGTCGTCCTGCTGCTGGGCTGTGGCCTGCCGGCCCTGCTCGTCGCGGGTGTGATCCGGGAGAGTGGCGCGCGGTCCACGATCAGCCGGGCCGGTGCGGCGACGGCCGACGACCCCGCCACCGCGGCGGCCCGCGAGCTGACCGACCGGATGACCGCCCAGCTCGACCGGCAGTCCACGGCGCTGCTCGGCGGCGACCGCGCCGGTTTCCTCGCGATCGCCGAACCCGCCGTGCACGCCGACCTGCGCCGACGCTTCGCGGCACTACGCGGGCTGAAGGTGACCGTCTGGCGGGCCGAACCGAGCGGCCTGCCCGCGCCGATCGTCGGCAAGCCGGGGGAGTGGCGGCTCCTGGTGCGCTTCCAGTACTGCTTCGTCGCCCCGAACTGCCGGCCCAGCCCGGTGCTGATCGGCACCCGGTGGCGGGAGTCCGGCGACCAGCCCCGGTTGGTCGCCATGGAGGAATCCAAATCGGTGGAGACCGGCACCCGACCGTGGGAGATCAGCGACCTGGCCGTGGCGATCGGCGCGCGGACCATCGTCGCCACCACCCCGGCGCTGCGCGGCAAGCTGCCCGGCCTGCTCGCCCAGGCCGAGGCGGCTGCCAAGGTCGCCGACGGGTACACGGTCGCCGGCTCGCCGCCGGACCGCTACCGGATCTTCTACGCCGGCCGTGCCGAGTGGAAACGCTGGTACGGCGGCGACCGGCCAGGGTGGACCGGCGGTTACGCGGTGACCGTGGGCGGTGGCCATCACGAGGTGGTGCTCAACGCCGACGGGCTCTCCAGCAGCGGCACCGACGACCTGCTCCGGCACGAGTTGACCCACGCGGCCTCGCTCCCGGAACGCGGCTACCCGGGCAAGACCACCTGGTGGCTGGTGGAGGGACTGGCCGAGTTCGCGGGCGCCGGCGGGCAGGCGGTCGACAGGTACGAAGGGCTCGCCGAGGTACGCAAACTGGTCCGGGCCGGCTGGGATGGCAAGTTGGCGGGCGTCAACCCGGCCGACGACGCCTCCGCCGACCAGGTCGCCGGCAGCTACGGCGTCGGCTACCTGGCCGTCCGGCACCTCGTCGACAGGTACGGGCCGCAGCGGTTGCTCACCTTCTTCAAGGCCGTGGTGCACGAGCGCAAGACCCTCGAGGTGGCTGCCGAGGAGGCGTTCGGCGAGCAGTGGTCCACGCTGCACGACGAGTGCGTCGCGTACGTCCGCGCCGCCACCGCCTGACGTGCTCGCGGGTGCCGGGACGGCCCGCCGTACCATCGATGCGTGCGCCGCCCTCAGTCAGCTCGGCCGGGCAGCACCGTCCGGCCCCGCCTGCTCGTCGCCCTGACCGCCGCCGCCGTCCTCACCGCCACCACCGCCGCCTCGTGCGGCGATGACGGCCCCGACCTCGCGCTGGCGTCGGCGGCCCGCAACCCGGTCAGCGAGCTGATCGACGCCCCGGCGACCGTCACCGCCCGCGCCGCCGCGACCCTCACCGCCCCCGCCGACGGCTCGCTGGCGAGCCTGCGTGTCCAGCCCGGACAGCGGGTCAAAGCAGGCCAGGTCCTCGCCGTGGTCGACTCGCCCTCGTCCCGACAGCGGCTGCGCCAGGCGAAGGAGGCGTTGGACGCGGCCAAGCGCGCCGGTCGGGGTGTCTCCACGGGCAACCTGACAAGCAGTCGACGGGGCACCGACAAGGCGGCCGACGAGGCGTTCGACGCCGCCCGCAAGGCCGCCGAGAAGATCGCCGACCCGCAGTTGCGAGACGCCCTGCTGACCCAGGTGACGTCCGCGCAGCGGCAGTACGCCGCCGCCGCGCGCAGCGCGGACCAGGCCGTCCGCGCGGTGCAGCGGGGGATCAACGGGCTGAGCTCGGCCGTCGGCGCGCTCTCCGCGGCGCAACGGCTCCAGGCTCAGCAGGCGTACGACCTGGCGAAGGCGACAGTCGACGCGCTGACCCTGCGCGCCCCGATCGCCGGCATCGTGCAGCCGGGCGGCACCCGGGCCGGCGGTGGCGCGACCGGTGGCCTCGCGGGGCTGTTGGAGCAGGCCGGTGGCGCCCAGGCCGCCGGTCTCGACCCGTCCGCGCTGACGTCCAGCCAGGGCGGACCGCCCCCCGGGGTGGACGACGCGGTCGCGGTCGGCGGCCAGGTCACCGCCGGCACACCGGTGCTGACCGTGGTGGACACCGGGCAGTTGGGGCTGCTCGCCGAGGTGGACGAGACCGACGTGCTGCTGGTCAAGGCCGGGGTGACCGCCACCGTCGAGTTGGACGCCGTCAGCGGCGCCAGCTACGACGCGACGGTGCGCTCGGTGGACGTGCTGCCCACCAACTCCGCCCAGGGCGGGGTGACCTACCGGGTGCGCCTCGCGCTGGGCGCCGGAAAGCTGGCCGAGGACGAGCCGGCCCCGACGCCCCGCCCGGGCATGAACGCGATCGTCCACCTGCGGGTGCGTGAGGCCGCCGACGCGGTGACCGTACCCGCTTCGGCGGTGTTCTCCGCCGACGGCCGGGACGCGGTCTGGGTGGTCCGCGACGGCAGGGCCGGGCGGGCGGCGGTCACCGTGGGCGTCCAGGGGTCGGATCTGGTGCAGATCCTCAACGGCGTGCAGCCCGGCGACCGGATCGTGGTGCGCGGCACCGACCAGGTGCGCGACGGCCAGGAGGTGCGGTGACCGACGCCCCGCCGGCGATCGAGGCGGTGGAGGTGTCCCGGACGTACCAACTGGATGGTGTGTCCGTCGAGGCCCTGCGTGGGGTGTCGCTGGTCGTGCGAGCGGGGGACTACGTGGCCCTGGTCGGTCCGTCCGGCTCGGGCAAGTCCACCCTCATGCACCTCCTCGGAGGGCTGGACCGGCCGACCGGTGGCCGCCTGGTGATCGGTGGTCGGGACGTCAACGCGCTCACGCCGCCGGAGATGGCCGCCCTGCGCAACGAGACGATCGGCTTCGTCTTCCAGGCGTTCCACCTGTTGCCGCGCACCTCGGCGGTGGAGAACGTGGCCCTCCCGCTCGTCTACCGGGGCGTGCCGGCGCGGCAGCGTCGGGAGCGGGCGGCGGCGATGCTCGGCCGGGTCGGCCTCGGGCACCGCCTGGACCACCGGCCCAACCAGATGTCCGGTGGGGAGCAGCAGCGGGTGGCGATCGCCCGCGCGCTGGTCACCGAGCCGACCGTGCTGCTGGCCGACGAACCGACGGGCAACCTGGACAGCGTCACCGGTGCGGCGGTGCTGGAGCTGTTGGAACAGTTGAACGTGGAGTCCGGGGTGGCGCTGGTGATGGTCACCCACGACCAGGAGGTGGCGGCCCGGGCCCAGCGGCGGATCACGATGCGCGACGGAGTGGTCGTGGCGGACAGCGACGACCCTCATGATCGACCGCCGTCCGTCGATCCCGGTCGACCTGCGACACTGGTCTCCGCTCCCAGCGCGGAGCCCCGGTCCGCGTCCGGAAGCGGTCCGGGGCACCCGTCCGGTGGCTCCGGTGGCGCCGCCGGAGCCACCGGACGCCTTCCGCAGGAGGTAGACCCGGGCCGGCCTGAGGTCGAGCGGCCGGGGGGCGCGCCGTGAGGGTCGCCGAGGCGTGGCGGGTGGCGCTGGACGCCCTGCGGGCCAACCGGCTGCGCAGCGCGCTGACCATGCTCGGGGTGATCATCGGAGTCGCCTCGGTGGTCCTGCTGGTGGCCATCGGCACCGGCACCAAACAGAAGGTCGAGCAGCAGGTCGAGGGCCTCGGCTCCAACCTGCTGCTGGTCGTGCCCGGCCGGATCGAGGTGGGCAACGCGCCGGTGGTCTCGCCGCTGACCCTGAAGGACGTCGACGCCGTCACCCGGGTGGTCGGCGACCCCGATCGGGTGGCGGTCACCGTCGCCTCCGGGGCGACCGCGCGAGCCGGCGCCCGCTCCGACTTCACCACCGTGCAGGGGGTGCTGGAGACCACCCCGACGGTGTTCACGCGGTCGCTGGCCCGGGGCCGCTACCTCACCGGCACCGACGTGGACACCAGCCGACGGGTGGCGGTGCTCGGCGACTCGGTGGCCCGCACGCTCTTCCCCGACCGGGACCCGCTCGGCCAGCAGGTGACGCTGGCCGGGGTGCGGTTCCGGGTGATCGGCGTCTTCGCGCCGCTCGGGCAGAGCCTGGGCGTCGACCGGGACGACGAGGTGCACGTGCCGGTGACCGCCGCGCAGCGGCTCTGGGGCACCCAGCGGGTGGACGGCATCGCCGTGAAGGCCCCGGACCGGGAACGGATCGACGAACTGGGCGAACGGATCGTCGCGGAGCTGAACCGCCGGCACCCGGACACCGAGTTCAGTGCGGTCACCCAGCAGCAGATCCTCGGTGTGCTCGGCGACATCCTCGGCGTTCTCACCGGCGTACTGGCGGCCATCGCCGGCATTTCCCTGCTCGTCGGCGGTGTCGGAGTCTCCAACATCATGCTGGTGAGCGTTCGGGAGAGGACCCGGGAGATCGGGCTGCGCAAGGCCGTCGGGGCCCGCCCCCGCGACATCGGTGTGCAGTTCCTGCTGGAGGCGGTGCTGCTCACCACGATCGGTGGGGTGACCGGAATGGCGTTGGGCGTGGGCACCGCCCTGCTGATCAACGGGCTGTCACCGATCCCGGCCGCGATCACCTGGTGGTCGTTGGCGCTCGCCTTCGGCGTGTCCGCGGTGGTGGGCATCGTCTTCGGGGTCGTCCCCGCGCAGCGCGCCGGCCGACTCGACCCGGTGGTCGCGCTACGCGCCGAGTGAACAGCGTCGGAGCAACCCGGGACGCCGGGCGGCGTCGGAGCAACCGGGACGCCGGGCGCGGGCGGGGAGGTTCCGGGAGTGTGGATCGGGTGAACGGCGAGAAGAAACATGATCAGTTGTACGAAGGGATCGCGCCGGTCACAGCCGCCCCGCTACCGTACTGGTAACACGCGCGTCGCCGCCCGGCCCGGAGCATCCGTCGGGTTGGCACGCGCCGGGCATGGGATGGGTTGGTGAGCCATGGCCGGGTCACAGTCCGACGGGCGACTGTCGGAGGTCAGGTTCCTGACCGTCGCGGAGGTGGCGACGGTCATGCGGGTCTCCAAGATGACGGTCTATCGCCTGGTGCACAGCGGTGAGCTCACCGCCGTCCGGGTCGGCCGGTCGTTCCGGGTGCCCGAGCACGCGGTGCACGAATATCTCCGGGGCGCTTTCCAAGAGACCGCCTGAGCCGTCGTTCGGCTTCCCGGGTGCCGTCCAACCGGCATCGACGGGGGCGCGTTGGTCCGGCTGAGGCCCTCCGGCTACCCTGGAGCCCGACCGAGACCCCACCGGTGCGCCCCGCCGCCCAGACTGGTCCGGTCCGTTGTCCGCAAGCGGTCGCCGTCGCCACCTGCGTGGTGTCATCCGGTCCGCCCCGCACGTTGTATCGAAAGGCTGTCGTATGGGCTCGGTGGTCAAGAAGCGCCGTAAGCGCATGGCTAAGAAGAAGCACCGCAAGCTGCTGCGTAAGACCCGCGTCCAGCGTCGCCGTCTCGGCAAGTGATCGCCGCCGGGCGCTGAGCCCGGCACTCGGCGGCACTTGCCAAACTGTCGACCCCCGGAGGCTCAGGTGATCAGGCCGTGGTCGTCCCGGCTCGGTCCTTCCTGCCGGGGTAGGTGCGTCAGATGACCCTCGGTGGCACCTCAGGTGCCCCGGGGGTCGTCCTCGTCACCGGGGTGGGTCGCTACCTGGGTGCGCACGTGGCGGCCCGACTGGCCGCCGACCCGCGTATCGAGCGGGTCATCGGGGTCGACGCACCGGACTCCGGCACCGAGTTCACCGATCTGCTGGACCGGGTCGAACGGATCCGCGTCGACCCGGCTTCGCTCGGTGGCCTCCTCGCCGACCTGGACGTCGACGCCGTCGTGCACCTCGCCCTGGTCAGCTCCCCCGACAAGCAGCACGGTGGCCGTTCCGCGATGAAGGACCAGAACGTCATCGGGACGATGCAGCTGCTCGCCGCCTGCCAACGGGCACCCCGGCTGCGCAAGCTCGTGGTCCGCTCGTCGACCGCCGCGTACGGGGTGTCGTTCCGGGACCCGGCGGTCTTCACCGAGGAGACCGAGCCCCGCGAGGTGCCGCGTGGCGGTTTCGGCCGCGACATTCTCGACCTCGAGGGGTACGTCCGGGGTTTCCGCCGCCGCCGGTCCGACGTCACCGCGACGGTGCTGCGTTTCGCCCCGTTCATCGGCTCGACCGCCGACACCACGTTGACCCGCTACTTCGCGCAGCCGTTCGTGCCCACCGTCTTCGGCCGGGACCCCCGTCTGCAGTTCCTGCACTTCGACGACGCGTTGGAGGTGCTGCACCTCTCGATCGTGGAGGACCATCCCGGCACCTACAACGTCGCCGGTCCGGGGGTGTTGTCGCTGTCGCAGGCGATCCGGCGGGCCGGTCGGGTCGCCGTACCGGTGCTGGAGCCGGGTCTCTCCGGTGCCGCCGCGCTGGCCCGCACCATGGGGTTCGGCCGCTACGGCCTGGACCAGGTCGACCTCTTCGTGCACGGCCGGGTGGTCGACACCAGCCAGCTTGAGCAGGAGTACGGCTTCACACCCCGATCGACCGCCGAGGCGTTCGACGACTTCATTCGCGCCCACCACGGTGGGGTGGTGGTCACCCGGGGGCAGTTGGCGGCCGCCGAGCAACTCGTCCTGGACGGCATCCGACAGGTCCGCTCCGCAGTTCGGGAGCGGTCGTGAGCGCGAGGAGTGAGCCGGTTTTGCGAGCCCCGCAGTCGCGAACCGAGGTGGCGTCGTGAGCGCGAGGAGTGAGCCGGTCTTGCGAGCCCCGCAGTCGCGAACCGAGGTGTCAGCATGACCGGGCCGGGGGAGGGGCGCGATCCGCGGGGGGTCGGGCGTTTCGACGTACCGCAGCCGCCGGCGGCGGACGTGGAGCCGGCGCGGCGGAACGGGCATCGACCGGCCGCTCAGGTCGCGCCGACCCCGACGCCGACCGACGAGATCGACACCGCGGCCACCGACGAGCCCGCCAGGGACCCGGTCGACGTTCCGGCGTCGGGTGGCACCGAACCGGCGGTTTCGGACCGGCCGGGGGACCACTGGGACCGCAGGGTCGCGAACGGCCTGGCCTTCCTGCGCCGGCGTCTCTCCGGCGACTACGAGGTCGACGAGTTCGGGTTCGACTCGGAGTTGACCGACGCGGTCTTCCACCCCCTGCTGCGGCTGCTCTACCGGGACTGGTTCCGCACCGAGGTCAGCGGCGTCGAGCACGTGCCCGTCGACGGACCAGCCCTGGTGGTCGGCAACCATTCGGGGACGGTGGCGCTGGACGCGTTGATCCTCTCGGCGGCGTTGCACGACAAGCATCCCGCCCATCGCTACCTTCGGCTGCTCGGCGCCGATCTGGTCTTCCGGATGCCGGTGGTCTCCGAGCTGGCCCGCAAGACCGGTGGCACGGTGGCCTGCAACCCGGACGCCGAGCGGCTGCTCAGCGGTGGCGACCTGGTCGGGGTGTTCCCCGAGGGGTTCAAGGGCATCGGCAAGCTGTACGCCGACCGGTACAAGCTGCAACGGTTCGGGCGGGGCGGTTTCGTCTCGGCGGCGCTGCGCACCGGCACCCCGATCGTGCCGGTTGCCATCGTCGGCGGCGAGGAGATCTACCCGATGCTCGCCGACATCAAGCCCCTGGCACGGCTGCTCAAGCTGCCCTACTTCCCGGTCACGCCGACCTTCCCGTGGCTCGGGCCGCTGGGCATGGTGCCGCTGCCCAGCAAGTGGCTCATCGAGTTCTGTCCGCCGATCCCCACCGCGCACCTGACCGACTCGGCGGACGACCCGCTGGTGGTCTTCAACCTCGCCGACCAGGTGCGGGAGACCATCCAGCAGACCCTGCACACACTGCTGGAGCGTCGACCCGATCCGTTCGGTCCCTGACACACCTAGCCGGCGCGGCGGCGGCGCTGCAACGCCAGCCCGGCGGTGACCGCGCCGACGACCAGCCCGGCTGCCGCGGTGGACGGTACGGCGATCTTGACCGCCCGCCGACCGGTGCGGAAGTCCCGTACCTCCCAGCCGTGCTGGCGGGCCTGCCGCAGCAGGGCGCCGTCCGGGTTGACCGCCACCGCCCGGCCCACGGCGGAGAGCAGCGGCAGGTCGTTGGCCGAGTCGCTGTACGCCGCGCAGCGGGCCAGGTCGAGCCCTTCCACCGCGGCGAGCTGGGTGACCGCCTCGGCCTTCGCCGGCCCGTGCATCAGGTCACCCACCAACCGCCCGGTGTACGCCCCGTCCACCACCTCGGCCACCGTGCCGATGGCACCGGTCAGGCCGAGCCGGGCGGCGATCACGCGGCCGATCTCCACCGGGGCGGCGCTGACCAGCCAGACCCGTTGGCCGGCCGCCAGGTGCCGTTGTGCGAGTTGGTGGGTGCCGGCCCAGATCCGGGGCGCCATCATCTCGTCGAAGATCTCCTCGGCGAGGTGCTCCACGTCGTCGACGCGCCAGCCCTCGACGAAGGCCAGCGCGGCCTCCTTGGCCAGCGACATGTCACCGGCGTGCTCGCGGGCCAACAACCGGAACCGGAGTTGCTGCCAGGCGAAGCGGGCCAGGTCGGCGGAGGTGAAATAGTTGCGGGAGGCGAGCCCACGGGCGAACCAGTAGATCGACGCGCCCTGCATCATCGTGTTGTCCACGTCGAAGAAGGCCGCAGCGGTCGGGTCCGGTGCGGAGGCGACGACCGGGGTCAGGTCGGTCTCGGCCCAGCCCGCGGTGTGCCCCTCGGCGTCGGTGCTGACCGTCACCTTACGGCTGCGCGCCACGCGACTCCCTCCCTCACCGATACGACGGGATACCCCCCAGCGAGGGTAGCCGCCGCCCGCGGTCGACCGGCCGGGCACAGAACGAACTGTGGCGAGGCCGGTCGGACGTGCGGTATAGGGGGTGGGAGGTCAGCGAGCCCCGGGGCAGGTGCTCGGGTCGGGGCCGAGGGTGTCGCTGGCGGTCGGGGCCGGCAGGCCGCAGGCGATCGCCGCGCGCAGCGAGTCCGAGCGCTCCCGGATGCTGTCCAGTAGGCGCAAGGACCGCTGGGTCCGTTCCCGGTCGACGCGGGTGCTCCCGTCGAGCAGACCGCTCACCGCCCGGCGCTGCCCGGTGACGAACGCGTTGAGCGTGTCCAGGCTGCCCGGCTCCGCCCGTTGTGCGGCGGCGGTGGTCAGCAGGCGAACACCCTGCCGGGTGTCGGCGTCCATGTCGTCGAGGACGGCGCTGTAGCCGATCCGGTCGCCGCGCAGCTCGGCGGCCTCGCCGAGTCTGGTCCGGGCGAAGTCCAGGAAGAGTTGACCGCGGCTGATGTCGGAGCTGGCCAGGGCGAGCTGAGCCCGTTCGGTGGAGCGCTTCATGCCGTACAGCGCGTCACCGGGCACCGCGTTCTCGCTGGCGGCGGAGATGCCGGAGACGGCGATGGCGCCGGCGGCGATGCCGACCAGGATCGCGCCCCGGGCTCGGGCCCGCCGGGCGGTGACCGCCGGCAGTAGCCGCCCGCGGGTGGTCGTGGCCGGACGCTTGGTGGCGGCCGGTTCGCTGGCCGCCGGTGTGGTGCCCAGCCCTTCCCGTTCGGCGGTGGCGAGCAGCATCGCCCGCAGGCCGGTCCGGAAGTCCTGGTCCACCTCGACAGTCGGGGGGTCGGTGCTGATCCGTTGGCCCACCGCGACGAGGGGCGCGAGTTGACCGTCCACCCGGGCTCGTACGTGGTGTCGCCGAGCGCCGTTGGCCTCGTCGAGAAGCTGCGCGAAGCGCTCGGCGCGCCGGCGGGAGATGAGGATGTCGTCCACCGCAGGCACCTCCTCTCGCTGGTCACGGCCGGTCGGCCGCCGTCCTTACCGGAGACCGGGCGGCAGTGTGACACCACGGAGGTGAGGCGCCGCCGGCTTGCCGGTCGGACCTCGGTGACCCGGCCTGCCGGGACAACCACCGGTCGCACCCGGAGAAACGCGGCGGACCGTTCACGGGTTACGGGCCTGGCGGGGCGGAAATTACAGAAAGTGATCGTCGTCACCGGGCGGGACCGACCCTGAGCTGCACGGACGTCGATCGACGCCCATCGGTCCCGCCGTCACAAACTACGGCTGGAAGCCGTCCGGGAGCAGCCGGGCCAGGGCGCGTACGGCCCGGTACTGGAGGGCCTTGATGGCGCCCTCGTTCTTGCCCATCGCACGGGCCGTCTCGGCGACCGAGAAGCCCTGGAGGAAGCGGAGCACGATGCACTCCTGCTGCTCCGGGTTGAGCTGCTTCACGGCGGTGAGCAGCGCGACGTTCGTGATGTGCTCCACCACCGCCGCCTCCGGGCTGCCCTCCGGGCCCCGGTCCTCCCGATCGGCGTCGAGCACGTCACCGGTGGTGACCTCCAGTCGGTACCGGCCCGACTTGAAGTGGTCCGCGACCAGGTTGCGGGCGATCGTCACCAGCCAGGCCCCGAGGTCGCGGCCCTGCCAGGTGAAGCTGCCGATCCGCTTGAGCGCACGCAGGAAGGTGTCCGAGGTGAGATCCTCGGCGAGTTGGCGGTTGCCGACCCGGAAGTAGATGAACCGGAAGACGGTGTCCACGTACCGGTCGTAGATCAGGCCGAACGCCTCGGACTCGCCAGCCTGGGCGCGCTCGATCAGCGTCCAGACCTCGGTGGCCGGGTCGGACGGGTCGGGGCGGCTCGGAAAGCCGGTCGGGGTCGTGGCGGTGGCGGCCGGTACCGCCGGGATCACCGCCGTCTCGCCCGCCGCCGGATCGGTGGTCACCGTCGGTGTGTCGCTGACCCGTCGACCCTGCGCCGGCATCGTCGGTCGGGCCGGAACGGCGACCCGGCCGCCGGTCGGCCGTGCGTTCCCGCCGGGCACCACGGGCCGCGGCGGCGGCTCGTTGTGGTGTGGCCGGCTGCGGGTGCGTGGGGCTGTGCCGTCGCCGAGCACGGCGGCGCCGTGTGGTTCGTCGAGTGGGGCACGGGCCGTCGGTCTCTCGTTGACGTGCGAGCGTGCCGGCTGGCCGGTCAGGCCGACTGGACGTTCCGCGTAACCGAAGGTGGTCACCGGGTTACCCCCGTCCCGTCGGTCGCCGGATGGGCCGGTCTGTGCGTCGTCGGGGCGGACCGACCGGGGAGTCGGCCGGGCAGGACGGTCACGGGGGTTGCCGATGGGCGGCAAATCCCCTGGAGGTGCTGGTCCAATGCGCTAACAGGCACGGGGGCCTCCTCGGGCTGAGGGGTGTCGACTCACGGCAAATGGGGTGAGCCGACCCGAGTGATAATAGGGCCAACGTCACCCGCGCGTGGCAAGTCCGTTACACAAGGCGGAAGTATTTCCCGCTCTCTCGGTGCAGTGCCGGACCGGTTGTCCGTCGTGTGCGATTGACTTTCCGTCGCCCCGGTGTTCCTCGGTGGATGCCCTGGTGGGGCGGGTCGGCCGTTCGGTCGAAGCGGTCGCTGCGGGTGGCCGCGCGGGCGTGGCCGAAACGTCTGTGGACGACGCCGACCATCCCATCGGCGGGACTTGATCGGATCACCGATGGCACACCTGATAGTCCCGTGTACGGGACGGTCCCCCCGCGCCGCCCGGGCACCCGTTCGCACCGTCGGTCGTGCCCGGGTCGTCGGCCGCTGTGCCAGACTTGATCACCGCGCCGGCCGAGTCGGCGGTACCGGGTGTGCCGCACCCACGAACCGGCGAGACTGTGCGGGCGTACGTGGTGGCGGCGTCGGCGCGACCGGTGACGATGCCGACCCAACTGCCGGCGAGCGCCGAAAACCCCATACGGAGGTAACCGATGTCCAGTGACGCCCGGCTCGCCCTGATCACCCGACCCGGCTGCCACCTGTGCGACGACGCCAAGGCGGCACTCGACCGGGTGGTGGCGGTGACCGGCGACAAGTGGGTCGAGTGGGACGTCACCGACGACGAGGGGCTGGAGCGGGAGTACGGAGACCGACTGCCGGTGGTGCTGCTCGACGGCAAGGAGCACGGCTACTGGCGGGTCGAGGAGGACCGGCTGCTGCGGGACCTGACCACACCTCAGCTCTGAGCGGTACCTATGGTGCTCTGATGACCTCCGCACCCCCACACCTCGTCTGGGACTGGAACGGCACCCTGCTCAACGACCTCAGCCTGGTGGTGTCCGCCACCAACGTCGTGTTCACGAGCCTTGGTGGGCCGACGGTCACCCTGGACGAGCACCGGGTGCGGTTCCGGCGGCCGATCGCCGAGTACTACGCCGAGGTGCTCGGGCAGGCCGTCGACGACGACGAGTTCGGCCGGCTGGACCGGATCTTCCACGAGGCGTACCGCACCGGGCTGACCACCTGTGAGCTGGCCGCCGACGCGCGCGACGCGATGGCCTCCTGGCCGGGCAGTCAGAGTCTGCTCTCCATGTGGTTCCACGAGGAGTTGGTGCCGACCGTGCACACGTACGGGTTGACCGGCCACTTCACCCGGGTCGACGGCCTGCGGGCCACCGTCGGCGGCGGCCGTAAGGCCGAGTCGCTCCAGTCGCACCTGGCGGAGCTGGGCGTGGACGGCGCCTCGGTGGTGCTGATCGGGGACTCCATCGACGACGCGGACGCCGCGCTCGCGGTGGGCGGTCGTGCGGTGCTCTACACCGGCGGGTTCACGGACCCGGCCCGGCTGCGCGCCGCCGGTCACCCGGTGGCCGACACCCTCCTCGACGCGGTCAACCTGGCGCGGGAGGTCAGTTCCGCAGGTAGGTGAGGACGGCCAGCACCCGCCGGTGCTGCTCGGTGTCCGGCGGAAGCGTGAGTTTGGTGAAGATGTTGCGCACGTGCTTCTCCACCGCGCCGTCGCTGACCACCAGGGCACGGGCGATGGCGGTGTTCGAGCGTCCCTCGGCCATCAGCGCGAGCACCTCACGTTCGCGGGGGGTCAGCTCGCGCAGCGGGTCGTCGCGGCGGCGTCGGGCGAAGAGCTGGCCGACCACCTCCGGGTCGAGCACCGTGCCGCCGGCCGCCACCCGGCGCAGGGCGTCCAGGAACTCGTCGATCGCGGCGACCCGATCCTTGAGCAGGTAGCCGATGCCGCCGCCGGCGCCGCCGGTGGTGGCCAGCAGATCATCGGCGTACGAGACCTCGACGTACTGGGAGAGCACCAGGATCGGGGTACGCGGCACCAGCCGGCGTGCCTCCACCGCCGCCCGCAGCCCCTCGTCGGTGTGCGACGGCGGCATCCGCACGTCGACGATCGACACGTCCGGCTGGTGCTCCACCACCGCCTCGACGAGCGCGTCACCGTCCCCGACGGCGGCCACCACCTGGTGGCCACTCTCGGTCAGCAGCCGGACCAGTCCCTCGCGGAGCAGGACGCCGTCGTCGGCGATCACGATGCGCATGGCTGTGTTGTCTACCACGTCCGGCCCGTCGTGCGGGGGCGGCGCGGGACTGCTCACAGCGGTAGCTCGGCGCGGATCTCGGTGGGGCCGCCGATCGGGCTCACCACCGCCAGTTCACCGCCGGCGGCCCGGACCCGGTCGGCGATGCCGGCCAGCCCGTGGCCCTTGGCCAGGTGTGCGCCGCCCTGACCGTCGTCGCCCACCCGTACCTGGAGGTGGGCGCCCTGCCGGGCGACGGCCACCACGGCCTCGGTGGCCCGCGCGTGCTTGGCGACGTTCGTCAACGCCTCGGACACCACGAAGTAGGCGGTGTTCTCCACCGCCGGGTCGAGCCGCCCGCCGGGAGTGCCGAGCTGCGGATCCACCTGGAGCTCGATCGGGATCAGCCCGCGACCCGCGATCGCGGCCAGGGCGCTGGGCAGGCCCCGGTCGACGAGGATCGGCGGGGCGATGCCCCGGGACAGTGCCCGCAGCTCGGCGAGCGTGTCCCGGGTCTGGGTGACCGCCTCGTCGATGGTCCGGCCGGCGGCCTCCGGGTCGGAGGCGAGCTGCATCCGGGCGCGACTGAGGTCCATGGCCAGGCGGACCAGGCGCTGCTGGGGGCCGTCGTGGATGTCGCGTTCCAGCCGGCGCAGCGCGGACGCCTCGGCGGACACGGCGGCCCGTTTCTGCTCCTCCAGCACGGTGATCCGGTCGCGCATCTCGGCCACCCCGGTCAGCATGGCCTTGGCGAAGCTGGCCTGCAGCAGGGCGCATCCCCGGACCACGATCGGCAGGGTGATCAGGAAGAACACCCCGATCGCGGTGTTCAGGCCGATTCGGGCGGTGGTCGAGTCGCCGAGGCCGAGCAGTTGGGCGAGGTCCTGGTCACCCTCACCGCTGGGGCGGGGCAGGGCCCAGTCGTAGACCCAGTACAGCGAACCGGCGATTGCTCCGGCCCACCAGACCACGGCGACCACGAAGGTGCCGGCCGCCGCGATGAGCCGCAGGATGCCGTGCGCCAGGTCGAGCCAGGACTGGGCGTCCCGCATCGGCACGAAGATCCTTCGCCAGGCGTTCGCGCCCGCCTCGGGCAGTCGGTAGTGCGGCCGGATCCGGGGCTGCCGGAGCACCGCGGGCAGCCGTAGCCGTTCGATGTCGGCCAGCCCGCGGGCGGCGTACAGGGTGCCGCTGAGGATCGGCAGACCGATCACCGTGACCACCAGGCCGATGCCGACCGCGGTGCCGACGATGAGGACGACGAAACTGGCCACCGCCAGAGGCAGACCGAGCAGCACGTAGCCGGAGTCGACGAAGAGTTGGCGGGGAATGCTCGGTGCCAGCGTCGGTGGGTCGCTGGTGGCGGCAACGGCGGTCATGGGCAAAGGCTAGGCATTCCGGCTTCCGGTCCCCATCCCGAAGCCCTGCCTCTCCCCCGTAGTGCTGCCCCTACCACCTGCGGAACGGCCCCGGTGAGGCTCAGCGCGGGATTGGTCAGAGAAGTCGGTATTGAGCAATAATTGCCCGGGCGGCGCGGACGAAAGTCGCTAAATCGATCTTGCGGAATGGAGCTGTTGGTGGAGTCGCGGCACGCAGCGACAAGATCGCGATTTGTGCACGTCTTCACAAGCGCCTACTCTGTGACTCCGACGCGCCCTGCTAGCACAGCCGGCAACCTCGGTCGCCAGCGGGAGTCCATAAGCGGCCGACCAGCGGAGTTGGCCGAGGATCGCACCGCACGGAGTCTCATGAGTCAGCACCGTCACCCAGGCGCGCCCGGCCGCGCCGGTGCCGTACCAGCGCTCCCGGATCTGCCCGAGGCCACCGTCGCTCGGCTCCCGGAATACCTGCGCGCGCTGCACAACCTCGCCGACACCGGGCACGAGACGGTCTCCAGCGAGGAGCTGTCCGCAGCCGCCGGCGTCAACTCCGCCAAGCTACGCAAGGACCTCTCGCACCTCGGCTCGTACGGCACCCGGGGCGTCGGCTACGACGTCACGCTGCTGATCGAGCAGATCGAGAATGTGCTCGGGCTCACCCAACGCCGGGCGGTCGCCCTGGTCGGCGTGGGTAATCTCGGTCACGCTCTGGCCGGCTACGACGGCTTCGCCGGCCGAGGCTTCCGGATCGCCGCACTTCTCGACGCCGATCCCTCCCGGGTCGGCGAAGAGATCAATGGCCTGGTGGTCCGGCATGTCGACGACCTGGCGACGGTCGCCGCGGAGGAATCCCTCGCGATCGGCGTGATCGCCACCCCGGCCGCAGCCGCCCAGCAGGTCGCCGACCAGCTGGTCGCCGTCGGCGTGACGAGCATCCTCAACTTCGCGCCGTGCGTACTCTCGGTTCCGGAGGGGGTCGACGTGCGCAAGGTCGATCTCGCCATCGAGCTGCAGATTCTGTCCTTCCACGAGCACCGCAAGGCGTCGCTGACCGCGCTGCCCGCCACCGGCGGGTCCGCTCTCACGGCCCTGCCGGGCGGGTTCGCGGCCACCGACACCCAGGAGGCGATCGGCACGTGAAACTGCTCGTCGTCGGCGCGTCCTATCGGACCGCCCCGGTCGCCACGCTGGAACAACTGGCCGTGCCTCCCGCCGACCTCACCCGCACCCTGGACCGCCTGGTCGCCCAGCCCTACGTGGCCGAGGCGGTGATCGTCTCCACCTGCAACCGGGTGGAGGTGTACGCCGCGGTGTCCGGTTTCCACGGTGGGCTCGGCGACGTGTGCGCCGTCCTGGCGGAGCAGGCCGGCAGCTCGCCTGCGGCGCTCGCCAGCCACCTGTACGTGCACTACGACACCGCTGCCGTGGAGCACGTCTTCCGGGTCGCCACCGGTCTGGACTCGATGGTGGTCGGCGAGGCGCAGATCCTCGGCCAGCTGCGTGACGCGTACCACTGGGCCACCGGCGCCGACTCGGCCGGCCGCCTGCTGCACGAGTTGATGCAGCAGGCCCTGCGGGTCGGCAAGCGCGCCCACGCCGAGACCGGCATCGACCGTGCCGGCCAGAGCGTCGTCACCGCCGCGCTCGAGCTGGCCGCCGGGCACCTCGACGGCGATCTCGCCGGCCACCCGGCCCTGGTGGTCGGCGCCGGCGCGATGGGCTCGCTGGGGGTGGCCACGCTGTCCCGGCTGGGCGCCGGCCCGCTCACCGTCAGCAACCGGGGCGCCGATCGGGCCGTCCGGCTCGCCGAGTCGTACGGGGCGAGTGCCGCGCCGATGACCGAGCTGGCCGACACCCTCTCCACAGTGGACATCGTAGTGGCCGCCACCGCGTCCACCGAACCGGTCCTCACCCGGGCGGTGGTCAGCGCGGCGCTCGCCGAACGGGACCCGGTCCGGGGTCCGCTGGTCCTGCTCGACCTTGCCGTCCCGCGTGACGTCGAGGACGGTGTCGCCGAGCTGGCCGGCGTCGAGGTGATCGACATCGACCGGATGGCGGCGCTGCTCGCCGACGGTCCGGCCGCCGCGGACGCCGCCGCCGTCGAACGGATCGTGCGCGGCGAGGTGGAGAGCTTCCTCACCTGGCTGCGCGGCGCCGACGTGGCGCCCACCGTGGCCGCGCTGCGCGGCCGGGCCGACGACGTGGTCACCGCCGAGCTGCGCCGACTCGCCCAACGTCGTCCCGACCTCGGCGACGACCTGCGCGCCGAGGTCGCCCGCACCGTGCACCGGGTCGTGCAGCGGCTGCTGCACCAGCCCACCGTCAAGGTCCGCCAGCTGGCCGCGGAGCCCGGTGGCGACCAGTACGCGGCCCTGCTGCGCGAACTGTTCGACCTCGAGGTGCCGCAGACCTCTCCGGTGGACACCGTGCCGGACGTGCTGACCCCCGACCTCGGCATGGCGCTGCCCGGTGTCGACCCGGTGTCCGGGGCCGACGCCACCGAGCCCACCCCACCCACCGGAGGTGTGCGATGACCGCCCCCCTACGCCTCGGCACGCGTGGCAGCGCCCTGGCGATGGCCCAGTCCGGTCAGGTCGCCGAGGCGGTGACCGCCGCCACCGGCCGCCCGGTCGAGCTGGTCGAGGTGGTCACCGCGGGCGATCGCTCCAACGCGCCGGTGCACCGGCTCGGCGTCGGGGTGTTCGTCTCCGCGCTGCGCGACGCACTGACCGCCGGGACGATCGACTTCGCGGTGCACTCCTACAAGGATCTGCCCACGGCTGCCGCCGCCGGGCTGCACATCGCGGCGGTGCCGGCCCGACTGGACCCGCGCGACGCGCTGATCGCCCGGGGCGGCCGGACGCTCGCCGAACTACCGCCCGGGGCAACCGTGGGCACCGGCGCGCTGCGCCGGATCGCCCAACTGCACGCGCTCGGCCTGCAACTCGAGGTCACCCCGATCCGCGGCAACATCGACACCCGCCTGGCGCGGGTGGTCGGCCCCGAGGCCGACCTCGACGCCGTCGTCCTGGCCCGGGCCGGGTTGGCCCGGATCGGTCGGGCCGACGAGATCACCGAGACGCTGGATCCGATGCTGATGCTGCCCGCCCCCGCCCAGGGAGCGTTGGCGGTGGAGTGCCGGGTCGACGACCAGAGCCTGGTCGAGCTCCTCGCGGTGCTCGACCACGCACCGTCGCGAGCCGCGGTCACCGCGGAACGCGCGTTTCTGGCAACCCTGGAGGCTGGGTGCAGCGCACCCGTCGCCGCCTACGCGGAACTCGCCGAGGGCGATACCGGCGATGAGATCTACCTGCGCGGGGCGGTGATCAGCCCGGACGGCACTCGTGACCTCCGGCTGTCCCGCACCGGAACGCCCGCCGACGCGACGGAGATCGGTAAGGCACTCGCCGCCGAACTCCTCGACCTCGGCGCCGACTCGATCCTCGGCCACGATGGACACACCGGCCCGGGGACCCAGCAATTTGGGAGCACAGAATGACCCGCACCCGTAAGCCCGTCGGCCGTATCGCGTTCGTCGGGGCTGGCCCCGGTGACCCTGGGCTGCTGACCCGTCGGGCCCACGACGCCCTGGTCGACGCTGACCAGGTGATCTACGACCGGGGAGTCCCGGAGTCGTTGCTCGCCGTCGTTCGCGCCGAGGCCAGGGACGATGCCGAGTTCACCCCCGCCGAAGGCGCGCCGGGGGACGTGGCGAAGGTGCTGATCTCCGCGGCCCGATCCGGGTTGAACGCGGTGCACCTGGTCGCCGGCGACCCGTTCGGCCACGACTCGGTGGTGAAGGAGGTGCAGGCGGTGGCCCGCACCGCCGCCCACTTCGAGGTGGTGCCCGGTGTCGGCCAGGCCGAGGGTGTGGCCACCTACGCGGGTGTTCCGCTGCCCGGTGTGCGTACCGCCGCCGACGTCGAGGACGTCAGCGCACTGGACTTCGAGGCGCTGGCCGCAGCCGTCGGCCGGGGTTCGCTCGCGCTCGCCGTGGACGCCGGTGACCTCGCCGCCGTCCGGGACGGGCTGCTCTCCGCCGGGGTCGACGGCACCACCGGCGTCGGGGTGACCGGCGACGGCACCGGCGAGACCCAGTACACGACCACGTCGACGGTGGACAGCTTCGTGGCTGCCGCGCTCGGCTTCACCGGCCGGGTGGTGCTCACCGTCGGTGTCGGGGTGGGCCAGCGCGACAAGCTGAGCTGGTGGGAGAACCGCCCGCTGTACGGCTGGAAGGTGCTCGTACCCCGGACCAAGGAGCAGGCCGGCGCGATGAGCGCGCGGCTGCGCGCGTACGGGGCGATCCCGTGTGAGGTGCCGACCATCGCGGTCGAGCCGCCGCGTACTCCGGCGCAGATGGAGCGGGCGGTCAAGGGCCTGGTCGACGGCCGGTACGCCTGGGTGATCTTCACGTCGGTGAACGCGGTCCGCGCGGTGTGGGAGAAGTTCGCCGAGCACGGGCTGGACGCCCGGCACTTCGGCGGCGTCAAGATCGCCTGCATCGGTGAGGCGACGGCCGACGCGGTGCGCGCGTTCGGTATCCAGCCGGAGCTGATCCCCGCCGGGGAGCAGTCCTCCGAGGGGCTGCTCGCCGAGTTCTCCCCGCACGACGAGATCCTCGACCCGGTGGGCCGGGTGCTGCTGCCGCGTGCCGACATCGCCACCGAGACGCTCGCCGCCGGGCTCACCGAGCGCGGCTGGGAGGTCGACGACGTGACCGCGTACCGGACGGTGCGGGCCGCGCCGCCGCCCGCCGAGATCCGGGACGCGATCAAGTCGGGCGGGTTCGACGCTGTCTTGTTCACGTCATCCTCCACCGTGCGGAACCTGGTCGGTATCGCCGGGAAGCCGCACGCGCGTACCGTGGTTGCGGTTATTGGGCCCAAGACGGCGGAGACCGCGACGGAGTTCGGCCTGCGGGTCGACGTCCAGCCACCGCACGCCTCGGTGCCCGACCTGGTGGAGGCGCTTGCCGCCTACGCCGTCGAGCTGCGCGAGAAGCTGGCCGCCATGCCGGCCAAGCAGCGCCGCGGCTCGAAGGTGCAGGGCCCGACCGCTCTGCGCTTCCGGTAGTCGTTCGAGGAGGCCTGCCATGTCGTACCCCGAGATCCGGCCCCGCCGGCTGCGCCGCAACCCGGCGATCCGCCGGCTGGTGTCCGAGACCCGGGTCGACCCGGCCGAGCTGGTCGTGCCGATGTTCGTCAAGGAGGGGCTGAGCGAGCCCCGTGCCATCGGGTCGCTCCCGGGGGTGCTCCAGCACTCCCGGGACTCGCTGCGCAAGGCGGCGGCCGAGGCGGTCCAGGCCGGCGTCGGCGGGATCATGCTCTTCGGCGTGCCGGAACGGCGGGACCCGACCGGCTCCGGCGGCATCGACCCGAACGGCATCCTCAACGTCGCCATCCGCGACGTGGTGGCCGAGGTCGGCGACGCCGCGGTGGTGATGAGCGACCTGTGCCTGGACGAGTTCACCTCGCACGGGCACTGCGGGCTGCTCACCGGAGACGGTGAGGTCGACAACGACTCCACCCTGGCCGCGTACGCCGAGATGGCGGTGGCCCAGGCCGCCGCCGGGGTCGGCATGGTCGGGCCGTCCGGGATGATGGACGGCCAGGTCGGCGTGGTCCGCAAGGCGCTCGACGCCGCCGGGCACCAGGACGTGGCCGTGCTGGCGTACGCCGTGAAGTACGCCTCGGCGTTCTACGGTCCGTTCCGCGAGGCGGTGGAGTCGGCGCTGGAGGGCGACCGGCGCACCTACCAGCAGGACCCGGCCAATCTGCGGGAGTCCCTGCGCGAGGTGGCGCTCGACGTCGCCGAGGGCGCCGACCTGGTGATGGTCAAGCCGGCGCTGCCCTACCTCGACGTGGTGGCGGCGGTACGGGCCGCGGTGGACGTCCCGGTCGCCGCCTACCAGGTCTCCGGCGAGTACGCGATGGTCGAGGCGGCCGCCGCGAACGGCTGGATCGACCGGGAGCGGGTGATGCTGGAGACGCTCACCTCGATCAAGCGGGCCGGCGCGCAGGTCATCCTCACCTACTGGGCTGTGGAGGCCGCCGGCCTGCTGCGCCAGCGCTACTGACCGACCCGCGCCGATCGGTCAGGGCAGTTGCCCCGACCGATCGACGATCGCCATCCGCATGATGGCGGTGCTCGTGTACGGCGACTCCTTGCCATCCCGCACCGTGAGTTGGCGAGTGCCGAGGTAGACGTGGGTCTCCCGGTCGAAGATCAGGTCGACGTGGGCGGCGAACACGCCGGGAGTCCGCAGCGCCACGCCCCGTCGGCCGGCGGCGTCCCGCACCTCGCCGGGCAACACGCTCGCCCCCGGCACTCGGGCCATCGCCTGGAACAGCGCGCCGAGCGACTGCGGCGGCACGTAGCCCTGCAGCATCCACATCCCGTCGCCGAAGATCGTGGTCGGGTCGTTCCGGATGGCCTCCAGGTCCGCGCCGGCGGGTAGATCCAGGGGGATCGGGTGATCCCGCAGGTGCTGCGCCATCTGCTCCGGCTCGGTGGGCAGGCCCTGGAAATAGCCGGGCGGCGGCGGCAGGTGCGAGACGTGGTCGGTTCGCCACTCGTCCGGGCGGCTCTCCAACCGCCGCCGCTGCTGCCAGGTCGGATCGTCGCCGACCGGCACCCAGCGTTGGAGCCGCTCATCGACGTACGGGCCGGCCGCTGGCTCCTCCCGGGAGGTCAGCCGCAGTTCGACGAAGAGGAACTGGCCGGGACGCGCCACCAGGTCGGGCTGCTGCCGGGCCGTGTCCGCGGCTTCGGTCAGGATCTCGGCCGCGCTCGCCGTCGGTGGGGTGTCGCCGACCGTCTGGGTCACCAGTCCGGCGGCGGTCAGCAGGACGACAAGCCCACCGACCCCGGCCAGCCGCCAGCCCGGCCTACGCCACCGTGCGCCCCGTGTCGCACGGACGGTCGTCGGGGCTGCGTCGGCGGCCGGGGCGCTTTCGGTGGTTCGGGCGCCGAGGTGTTCCTTCAGCTCGGCGAGAAGCCGTGCCTCGAAGTTGCCCAGTTGCGGGGTTCTGCTCATGGTGACCTTCCCTCCGATCAGACGAGCGCGGATTCGGACTGTGCGAGAGCGAGGCGTACTGCCCGGCGGGCCCGGTGCACTCGGACCCGCGCGGCGACCGGGGAGATCCCGAGCGCGGCGGCCGCGTCCGTCAGGGACAGGCCGTCGACGGCGACGAGTTCGAGCAGGGCGCGCGTGTGCTCCGGCAGACCGCCGAGAGCGCGATAGGTGCGGCGCGCCAGCGATTCCGCGTCGATGCGCTCCTCGATCCGGGCGATGTCGTCGGCGTCCAACAGCCGTCGTCCCGCCACGAGACCGCTGGCCCGCAGATGACGGGTCGCCCGGCGGTGTTCGGCCGCGATGACGTTGCGGGCCACGCCGAAGAGCCAGGCCAGCTCGTTACCGCGCTCCGGCTGGTAACCGGCTGCGGAGTTGATCACAGCCAGGAACACCTCGGCCGTGAGGTCGGCGGCGGTGTGTGGGTCGTCGACGCGGCGGGCGACGAACCGCCCGATCGTCTCGACGTGTCGGCGGTAGAACCGCTCGAACGCCGCGGGGTCCGTACCGATGGCGGCTAGGTCGTCCCCGCCTGGGCTCGGGCTGCTCACGGGCCGTCCTCTCGTTGGCCGTCCTTACACCCCTTCCTTGGTTCGGCGGCGATACGGCGTTACATCCGCGAGCGCCGCCACCAGTGCTCGGCGAGCGGCCCCCGGGGTAGGGCGGTGCGATGGGGTCGGGGGCGAGGGTAGCCACTGACGACAGCCCAATCAGGGCGTCCCATCTGGGCGACCCGCCCGAGGAGGTCCGGTCCGGCGCCCCCCTCCGCGCCCTTTGCTCTGCTTCAGCGGGCGCAACATTTTTGGCTTCAACTGTTGCGCCCGCTGCAGCAGAGCAAAGGGCGGCCAACTATGTCCCGCCCTGCTTGACTCTCGTGTTATCCACAGCTTTATCCACAGGGGTTGAGTCCAGGTGCTGGCACGGGTGACGGTGGGGGAATGGCGTCGGCGCTTGAATCTCCTCCTCCTCCTGGCCCTACCGTCGGGCGGTTTCCCATCGCCGGTCTGGTTCGCCGCGCACGCCGGATCGTCGGGCTGAGCCAACATCGGATGGCCCGCTTCGCCAAGGTGGCGCCCTCGACGGTGGGACGGGTCGAAGCGGGCAGCCTGACACCAAGCCTGGCGGTACTGCAACGCCTGCTCGGCGCTGGCGGCCTCTACCTGGTAGTGGTGGATCAGGAAGGCCGGATCGTCCAGCCGATGGGCGACTGGGACGACGTCTACGACGGCGCGGGCCGGCGTTACCCCTCGCACCTCGACACCATCCTCGACCCTGAGTCGGGGGAGTGGTGGGGGGACCGCTACGGGCTGGCCCGGCCTCCGGAGACCTACCATCGCAGCTCCGCCGATCGGGAGGCGCGACGGCGGCGCAGCCAGTGGGAGGTGCGAGTGGCGCAGCACCGCAACGTCCCGCCCCCGCCAATGGTCCACGAGTACTACTGACCTCCCGCGTTGACCGGACGGGCGAACGAGGAGCGGCCCGCCGCCCGGGGGAAACCCGGACGGCGGGCCGCCGACGGCACCTGGCGGATCAGTCGTCGTTGGTGATCGTGCCAACCGCGAGCGGGTCGGCCAACCGCAGGCCGGGCACGCCGGCCACCAGCAGCGTCAGCCTCTCGTCCGATTCCCGCCTCCGGTCGCCGCGCACGGTCACCGGGAACGCCACCGACGTCTGCCCGGCGGCCAACACCTTGCACCCGGCGTACGGGTCGAAGTCCGAACCCGACTGCGCGGTGAGGCCGACGGTGGTGGCACAGAGCAGCACCGGCTGGGACAACGGCCGGGACACGGTCGCGGTGAAGGTGAGCTGCCGGGTGCCCTGGTTGCCCTCGACCACCGTCGTGTCGGCGACGGTCAGCGAGGCGCGGGACCGGAACCGGGCCACCTGCGGGTCGTGGTCACTGGAACCCCGTGACCCGTCGCCGGTGAACTCCGCCGGCCAGTCGGCGTTGACGTGCGCCGCGCGCACCTGCACCAGGTCACCGTAGAACGCGTCGTTGACGAACAGGTGGTCGAGGGTCTGCGCGTGCCCCTCGAAGCTGTACGAGTACGCCGACGCCGGCACGTCCGCGACCAGGTTGTCCCACAGGTTGTGCAGACCCACCTCGTACAGCGGCGCGAGCTGGTCCGACGGTGTGGGCTCGCTGCCCGTCGCAATGGGGTCGTCCGGGCGGGGGAAGACGTTCAGGTCCCCGCCGTAGACCACCCGGGCGCTCTGGTCGGCCGCCTCGATCGCGGTGACGATCGCCGCGCCGTAACGCGCCTGCTCCCGCCGCTGCCCGACCCGGCTGTCCGGGCCGGAGGAGTAGTGGTTGCTGAGCGCGTACAGGGTGAACCGCTCGGTCGAACCGGGCGACGCGGCCACGCTGAACTTGCCGAGCTGAGGGGCGCGGGTGAAGACGTTGGTGCCGTCCCGACCGGTCGAGGTGTCCACATCCGCCGGCAGCACCGCGTTGAGGGCCTTCGGGTTCTGCACGTCGGCGTTGGCCGGCAGACCGGCAGCGCGGTACTGGACGGACGGTGCCGAGCCCAGCAGCGGGTCGTCGGCCGTCGCGGCCGTCAGCGACAACCGGTCGGTGCGGTACAGGAACGCTGCGGTGATCCCACGGGCGTCCGCGCCGGTCCGGTCATAGGCCGCGGCGTACGCCGGTCCGCCGGCCGCCGCCACCCCGAGCGCCAACTCCTGGATGCTGTCCGGAGCGCCGTCCGCGTTGTTGGTGTCGCCGCAGCTCAGCGCCGCACCGGAGACCGTGCAGATGTCCTGGTCCTCGGCCTCCTGCACCAGGATCAGGTCCGGCGCGTGCAGGTCCTTGACGATCTGGTCGGCGAGCGCGGCCAGTTGCTCGCGGTACTCCGCCTCGCTGCCCGGCACGTAGTCGAACGGCGGGTCGACACCTGGGCAGCCGGTGTTACCGGTGAAGTCGCAGCCGTCGAACGGGTCGTCGCGGTGGTCGTACAGGTTCTCCACGTTGTAGGTGGCGACGGCCACCTCCTGCGACCGGTCGGCCGGCTTCGGCGGGTTGTTCTTCGACGGGTCGGCCCCGGCGGCGAACTCCGCCCGCTCGACCTGGACGCCGTACTTCTCGAACGAGTAGTAGACCCCGCCCACCGCGTCCGCCCGCAGCGTGTCGAAGGTGTGCGCCGGCGGGAGCAGCGCGGCGCTGTCCCCGGCGGTGGCCTTCACGCCCATACTGCCGAGCAGCGTCCGCTGACCGTTGCCGTCGTCGAAGCGGCGGGTCGGGTCGTTGTCCAGCGGGTGCGAGTCCCGGAAGACCCGCCGGGAGTACGGGTCGGCGCGGTCCAGCAGCGGGTCGTCGCGGTCGACCACCCACAGCTCCGCGTCGGCCGTGGAGGAGAAGACGTCCCGGCCGCTCACCGCGCCGCTGCCCGCGCGAACCCGCATCCGGGAGCCCTCGTGCCGCTCCCAGAAGCGCTGCGCGTCGGTCAGCACGGCCGGCGGCACCGCGTCGGCCACCGCGACCGCGGTGTCCACGGCCAGCCCACCGCCGATCCGGCGGACCAGCGACGCGCCGGAGAGCTGGGTGAAGTTGTAGTACTCCGACACCCGGGCCCGCAGCACGACCTCGTCGCCGACCGCCGGCACGTAACCGCCGATCAGCGAGGTGAACGCGCCCATGAACACGAAGATGCCGTCGGAACTGCTCGGGTCGCCGTCGGTGTCGCCGGTACGGCTCTGCAGGAAGAAGCCGTGCTGCTCCGCGCCGGCCGACGTGCGGGCCAGGGTCAACTGGGTGATGACGCCGCGTACGTCGTACAGCGTGCTGCTCGTGCCGTTGCCGCTCGCCGGTGCGAGCGGCGACCGGTCGGCGGGGCCGGACTCGGTGTCGGTGGTCGGGCCCTGCACCTCACCGACGGTCAACTCCCGGGTCACCTGCACGGCCAGCGCGCAGCTCGCGGTGCCGCCGTCCGCGTCGGTCGCGGTGAGGGTGACGGTGTACGCCCCGGCGGCCAGGTCGGCGCTCGCGTCGATCGTGGCACGGGCGGTGCCGCCGACGCCCCCGGCGGGAGTGAGCGCGGTGCGGGTGATCGAGCCCGCGGACGGGGTCGGGCTGACCGAGGTCACCACCAGGTCGACGATCGTGTCATCGGGGTCGGTGGCGGTGACCTCCCGGCTCGCCGCCGTACCCGCGCTGGTGACCAGTGGGCCGCCGCAGGTCAGCGTGGCCGGGACGTCGACCGGTCCGCCGCCGTCCGCGGTGTGCGCGCCGAGGCCGTCGAAGGTGTCCACCGGGAAGCCGGCCCACTGGGCCGCGGGGTCGAACGCGTCCGTCGGTTCGGTGTCCCCGCTGGTCACGGTCGGCAGTCGGCGCAGGGTGTCGTCCGCGGTGCTGGTGGCGCCCGCACCCCACTCGGTGCCCGGGTCGACGCCCACCTGCCCGATCGAGTCGAGCACGGTGGTGCCCCGGAGCAGTACGACCGCGTCGTCACCGTTGAACAGACTGGCCCCGGTGGTCTGGTCGGCCTGGGCGAGGATGGCGGCCCCGGCCGACGCGCTGGCGAACACGAACACGTCGCCGGCGGCCACGTTCCCGGTCAACGCGATCGTGGTGGCCGTGGTGGAGCCGTTGAAGTAGAGCTGGAGCCGGTAGCCGCCGGCGGCGAGGTCGACGGGGACGCCGGTGCCGTTGAACAGCTCGATCGCCTTGTTGTTCGACGAACCCTCGACGTACTCCGAGATGAACAGATCGGTGGGCGCGGCGCTGGCCGCGGTGGGTGCGACGCCGAGCGCCGTGATGGTCACGGCGGCGGTGGCGGTCGCGAGCGCGGCGAATGAGCGGCGCGGGCGCATAGGGCCTCCACGATGGGTGGATGGGGGTCAACGCACGTTAAGGTGCGCGGTGGTCCACCGTCCATCCCCTAGTGGACAGTTGCGTGAATTCCCTCAGCGTGGGGGATCGAGCCGGTGCACCAGCTCAGCGACGTCGACGCTGTATTCGCACCAGTCGCGGTCCGGCTGGTAGCCCAGCTCGGCGTTGACCTTCAGCATCGCCTCGTTGGCCTGCGCGTTCCAGGTCTGCACCTCGATCAGCTCCGGCTCGGCGGAGCGCAGCTCCAACAGCATCCGGGCCTTGATCGCCCGGTCGATGCCGTAGCCCCGGTGGTCCTGCGCGACGATCGTGTCGTACTGGTCGGCGCGGGTCGGGTGCTGCGCGGGCACCACCACCTCGGTCAGGCCGGCCACCTCGCCGCTCTGCTCGTGTCGGGCGAGCACGATGTACGGTTTCATGCCCCGCCGGTGCAGGGTGTCGAGGCTGTCGCGCAGCCGCTCCGGCTCGTAGGAGCTGGGGCGCAGCTCACCGTCGTCGACGTCGCGCACCTCGGCCTTCGCCCGCGCGTACGCCTCGATCAGGTCGTCCGGTGGCCCACCCGGGAAGAACTCCAGGTGGTAGCCCGCCGCGATGCCGGTGGCCATCTGCGTCAGCTCGGCCCAGTCGACCGCGGTGAGGTCGAGCACGCTGCGCGTCTCCACGTACTCCCGGGTGAAGCCGAGCGACTCGTAGAACCCGACCGCGGGCGTGTCGCCGACCACCTCGACCCCGATCGAACGGAAGCCCTCCTGGTAGACCCGGCGGGCGGCACGCAACACCAGGTCACGACCGAGACCGCTGCGCCGCACCGACGGGTGCACCAGCACCTCGAGCACGCCGATGTCACCGAGGAGCAGCACGTGCACCTGGCCGAGTACCGCGCCCGGGTCGCCGGGGTCGGTCGCCTCGGCCTGGGCGATCCAGGAGATCCGCCGCTCGCCGGGCATCACCTCGGCGAGGTATTCGCGCAATGAGGTCTCCCGCCACGGCGGATCCTGCGGCAGGTCGGCCGCCAGCACCGCGTTCAGCGTGACCAGCAGCGACGCGATCTCGGCGGACGACGCGGTCCTCGGGTCCCACTCGCGCACCATCACCCGTCTAGCTTGCCGCTAACAGAGGCCGGGGGGAAGTGTCCAGTTCTCCAACGTATCGAGACGATCACGTCACGGGCGGCTGGCCCGTCCGTACCGGTTGGCGGTGTCGTAGACGTCCTGGGCGTACCGGCGTACATCGTTGTAGGACAGGATCGCGTTCCACCAGTCGCCCGGGATGCTCAGGTTCCGACCACCCTTGCAGAGGTAGTTACCCGCCGCCAGTGCTGCGTCGTCCAGGTCGTGCGGGTCCTTGAGCCCGTCATTGTCGGCGTCCGCGCCGATCTCCTGCCAGGTGGTCGGGATGAACTGCATCGGCCCGATCGCCCGGTCGAGGGTCAGGTCCCCGTCGAGCACCCCACGGTCGGTGTCGATGATCCGCATCCGGCCGCCGTTGCCGTCCAACGGCAGTCCGATGATCTTCGGTAGCGCCTTGCCGTCCTGCCCCAACCGCGCGCCGTTGGCCGACCCGTGCCCCGACTCGACCTGCCCGATCGCGGCCAGCGTGGTCCAGCTCAGCGCGCAACTGCGGTTCGTCTGGGCGAGCATCAGCTCGGCATAGCCGTACGCCTGCACGGCGACGGCCGGAATATTCACCTTGGCACCGACCTGTTGAGCCCAGCCAGCCAGGGCGTCCGACGGCCGCCCGCCGATGCCGGGTCCGCTGGTGGGCAGTCCACCGCTCGGCATCCCGCCGGTGGGTGGTCCGCCGCTGGGTAGTCCATTGCTCGGTAGTCCACCGCTGGGTAGTCCGCCACCCGGTAGGCCACCTCCGGGCACCGGGCCGGTGGGCAGGCGGGCAGGCGCTCCCGGCGGCACGGTGGGCGTACCGGAGGCGTCGGCCGCGACCGGGCGGGGCGCGCGGATCGTGGCCGGCACGAGCAGGGCGCCCGCCGCCGCGGTCGCGGACACAAGCGCCAGCAGGAAGAGGCCGGGCAGGGTGAGCCGACCACTCGGTCGACGAGCCCAGGCCCGGGTCGCACGGGCGGCCGAGGCTGCCACCTGGCGCGGCGGCAGCCGTACCGCGTGCGCGAACGGCACCCGCCGTCGCCGGGCGGCGCCGGACGCCGGTACGACGGGAATTTCGTCCACACTGGTCTTAGCCACATCCGCGGTGACCTTGGTGACGGGCTTCGTCTCGTCAGCGGACACATCGGGCTTCGCGTCGTCGGCCGGTGCGTCGGTCTTCGTGTCGTCGGTCTTCGGGCTGTCGGTCTTCGTGTCGTCGGTCTTCGGGTCTTCGGTCCTGGGGGCCGCTGCCCGCGTGTCAGCGCTGTCGGCGGCGACCGGAGCGGGCTCGACCGGGTCCTCAGATCCGGCGCCGGCCGCGCCCGGCCCGGTCCTGGGGGCGCCGGTCGGACTGGCCGAGGGGGCGTCGGTCGCTCCGGAGGTGGTGGCAGGTGTGGCCGGCGTACTCGCGGTCCGGCCGCTCAGCCAGGGCCGGCGGGGCCGGGGCACCGCGCGTACCGGGTCGGGCGCGGCCCCCGAGCCTTCGAGTGGCCCGTCCAGCGGCGCGGCCGGTCGTAACGGTTGCACACGCGTGTCGTCCTCGCCGTCCACCACCCGTCGAGTATCACCCATCCTCCGCCGGACGTCAGTTCCCGTACCCTGGGCGCATGCCCCGGTACGAGTTCCGTTGCCGCGCCTGCGGCGACACTTTCGAGGTCAACCGTCCGATGGCGGCTGCCGCTGACCCGGCCGCCTGCCCGCAGGGTCACGCCGACACGGTGAAGCTGCTCTCCGCGGTCGCGGTCACCGGCCGGGGTGGGGCCGTTGGTGGCGCCCCGGCGTCCTCCGGTGGTGGGTGCTGCGGAGGCGCCTGCGGCTGCTGATCGGACCAATTCCCCGCCACCTGGTGGGCTGGTCTTGCCGTGACCGGGTCCGAGTGGCACTTTGAGGCGGCATCTGCCCGACCGTTCTCACGATGCGTTACCGCTCGGACTCAGGCAGCATGAACCCGACGTCACGGGCGGAGGTTCCACGCATGTCGCCACGGATCCAGCTCCCGAGCGGTTGGGTGACCTTCGTGTTCACCGATATCGAGGGCTCGACCCGGCTGGCCCAGTTGCTCGGCCCCGACTACCGTCCGGTGCTCGCCGAGCACCGACGGCTGTTGCGCCGGACGCTGGCCAGCACGGGCGGCGCGGAGCTGCTGACCGAGGGCGACTCGTTCTTCCTGGCCTTCGAGGACGCGGCATTGGCGCTCACCGCCTGCCTGACCGCTCAGCGGGCGCTGTCCAACCACGACTGGCCGACCGCCGAAGCCGCACCCCGGGTGCGGATGGGCCTGCACACCGGTTACGCCGAGCCGCGCGACGGCGACTACGCCAGCCCCGAGGTGCACCGGGCCGCCCGGGTGGCCGCCGCGGCGCACGGCGGGCAGGTGCTCTGTTCGGCGCCCACCGCCCGTCGGGCCGAACCGTTGCCGCCCGGTGCGACCCTGCTCGACCTCGGCCTGCACCGGCTGCGCGGCTTCGACGACCGGGAGCGGCTCTTCCAACTGGTCGCGCCGGGCTTGGAGCGGCAGTTCCCGCGGCCCCGCACCGCCGACGCGGTGGCGCACAATCTGCCGACCCAGGTGACGTCGTTCGTCGGTCGGCAGGCCGAGCGCGTCGAGTTGGGCCTGCTGGTGAAGCAGCACCGCCTGATCACCGTGCTCGGCGCGGGCGGGGCGGGCAAGACCCGGCTCGCGGTGGAGTTGGCCAGCGGGGTCGTCGAGGCGTACCCGGACGGGGTGTGGTTCGTCGACATCGCCGCGGTGACCGACCCGGGGTTGGTGGCGTTCGCGATCGCCGCGGTGCTCGGCCTGCGACCCGAGCCGGGCCGGCCGATGCTGGACACCCTTGTCGAGTACGCGGCCGCCCGCCGCATGCTTGTCGTCCTGGACACCTGTGACACCCAGCCGGCCGCCTGTGCGGAGGTGATCGCGCGGTTGTTGTCCGGCGGCGGTGGTGTGCGGGTGCTGGCGACCAGCCGGGAGTCGTTCAGTCTGCCGGGTGAGGTGGTGTGGCGGATCCCGCCGCTCTCGGTCGACCCCCGCGCGGACGGTGCGGAGAGCGATGCGGTGGCGCTCCTGCTGGACCGTACGGCGGCGGCGCGTGGCGGCCGGCGGCCGGACCCGGCCGAGTCGGCCGATCTCCGCCGGGTGGTGCAGCGGCTGGACGGGTTGCCGCTCGCCATCGAGCTGGCCGCCGCTCGGCTGCGGGTGCTCTCGGTGGGCCAGCTCGCGGAGCGCCTCGACGATGTTCTCGGCACTCTGGACGCCGGTCGGGAGGACCCGGATCCGCCCCCGGTGGAGCGCGGCTGGTCCGGCAACCAGCAGGACACCGTGGACCTGGTCGCCGCGGCGTCCGGGGCGTCGCCACCCACCGCGGCGAGCAGGGCGGTGCAGCGGTCGGCCACGGAACGGCACCTGACGATGCAGGCCACCGTCACCTGGTCGTACCGGACGCTCGGGCCTCGGGCCGCCCGCCTGCTGCGGTGGCTGTCGGTCTTCGCCGGGCCGGTGGACCTGGCGACGGTGGAGTGGCTGCTGGGTGACGACCCGCTGGATCCACTGTCGGTGCTGGTGGACAAATCGATGGTGTTGGCCGAGCCGCGGGCCACCGGCAGCACCTACCGGATGCTCGACCCGATCCGGGCGTACGCGGCGCGGCGGCTGGCCGAGGCGGGTGAGGAACAGGCCGCCCGGAATCGGCATGTGGCCTGGTCGGCCCATGCGGTGGACCGGGCACACCTGGGTCAGGACGGCCGTCCCGTGACGCTGTCGCTGTACGCCCTCGACCCGTTGGCCGGGGAGGTACGCGCCGCGTTGCGGTGGTGCGCCACGGGCGGCAGCGCCCGTGCCGGTCTCGGTCTGGCTGGTGGGCTGGACCAGTGGTGGCTTGAGCGGGGCCTGGCCCGGGAGGGGCGGCTGTGGCTGTTCCGGTTGTACGGGCGGATCGCCGAGACGGGTGAGCGGATCCCGGAGGCGGAGCTGGCGGCGGTTTACCACATGCATTCGCTGCACGCCGGCGCGGACGGTGAGTTCGCCGAGGAGTTGCGCTACTCCCAGCGGGCGGAGGCGGCCGCCCGGCAGGCCGGTGATGCCGGGCTGCTGGCCCGGGTGCTCGCCGGCCGGGCCGCGCCGTTGGTGGACATGGGGCAGCTCGTCGAGGCCGAGCGGGTGTGCCGGGAGGTCATCGACTGGGCGCACGGGCAGGACGTGGTCGGCGAGGCGCTGTTGGCGGTGTTCAGCCTGGCTGAGCTGCTCTGGCGGCGGGGCGCCCTGGGGGAGGCGGCGGATCTGCTCGGGGCGGTCCGGCCGGTGGAGGCGGCCCGCCCGGTGGAGCGGGGTCGGCGGTCGGTGGACATGCTGCTCGGGATGGTCGCGTTGGCCCGGGGCGATGTGATCGCCGCGCACGAGCACCTGCTGGTGGCGCTGCGTTCGCGGATGGGCCACGGCTACCACGGTCGGGCGTGTGACACGTTGAACGCGGTCGCGGTGCGCTGCGCGATCGGCGGGGACCGGTTGACCGCGGCTCGCCTGTTCGGGGCGGCGCAGGCCACCCGGGCGAGCATGCGCGCGACCCCGGGCATCTACGGCGGCTACTGGGCCGAACAGCAGGCCGAGCTGCGCGCGCAGTTGGGCGACGCGGTGTTCGACGACGCGTACGGCGAGGGTGCCGAGTTGGGGCTGGACGAGGCCGCCGCGCTGGCACTGGACGTGGAACACCCGGACCTGGCGGCCGACTCGACCCGCTTCAGCACCGGCCTGTCCCAGCCCCTTCCCCGCCGCCCCGCCGACCCCGACCGCCACCCGGCAACCCGCACCGAACGCGCCTAACCCAACCCCTGCCCAGACCACCCCCACCCCCGCCGTGGTTGATCATGAGGTTATTGCTGCGACACGCCGATGGGACGGGCAATAACTCCATGATCAACGGACGGATCCGGGGTCGGGGGGCGGGGTCGGGGGCGGGACAGGGCCGGGTGGGGGCGGGGGTGGGGTTAGTCGCTGTCGCTCCGCTGCGCGAAGCGGCCCTAATCGGGAGGAAGTGGGTCTACTTCCGAGTTAGGCGCGGGCGGCGGCTTCGGCTTCGGCCTTCATCTTGGCAGCGCGGTCGATGTCGGCCTGCTGGACCGCTGCCACCGAGCCGAAGGTCTTGACCGCCTGGTAGTAGGTCCAGGCCAGGCTGTAGCAGGCCGGTCGGACGACCGTGTTGTACGTGGTGCAGACGCGCTTCAGGTCCGCGTAGAAGGCGCTGTCCAGTCGGGACTTGTTGGCGGGGAACTGGCTGACCGCCTTGTAGTTGCGGTAGCCGAAGTCGTGCCGGTAGCAGCTGAGGCTGAAGGTGAAGCCGAGCGGGTTGTCCGGGCTGGATGAGCAGTAGTCGGTGGACCAGGTGAAGTTGTACTCGGCCCAGGGTGCCCGGTTGACCCGGGCGCTGTTCCAGGAGTTGTAGCTGGAGGCGCTGGTCTGCGTCCAACTCGACAGCACGGACAGCTTCTGGGCGGGGGTGACTGCGGCGGCGGGGGAGGCGATGGCGAGGGTGGCGAGCAGCGCGAGCGCGCCCGAGGCGAACAGGGTGGTGAGACGTCGGGGCACTTGTTACCTCCGCGGGGGTGGGCGGGTGGGACGGGAAGTTACCGGCGGGTCACCGGATGTCGACAAGTTTCGATCAACTGATCAACTGCTCGGTATGTGCCGCGCCAACAATTGGTGACAGGGGCTCAAACAGACGAATGCCCCGGCCACTTGGGGCGACCGGGGCATTCGGGGGAGCGGGTCAGCGCCTGACGAATGCCGGCAGGCTGGTCGGGCTCTCGTTGGCCGACCGGTCCAGCGCGGTCAGCTGGTAGGTGTAGCGCTCACCGGGCACGGCCGAGGCGTCCACCCAGGACTGCGCGTCGCCGGGTGTGGCGCGGACGGTGTCGACCAGGTGCGCGGCGTCCGCCGTGCCGCACCGACCGGGCAGGGTGGTGCCGTCGAACCGGTAGATCGCGTACGAGGTGGCGGTGCCGAGTGGCCGGACACCGTCGGCCGGCTGACGCCAGGTCAGCCGTACTCCGTCGGCCTGTCGGACCGCCCTGGTGACCACCGGGAAGAGCAGTGGTCTGGCCGGCAGGTGCGGCATGGCCGGCACCAGCGCGGGCCGGGAGTAGTGCTCGGCGGCGTAGATGTCGGTGGCGCCGAGCCGGTTGGCCCGCACCTGGACGGCCGAGAAGTGCACGTTGCCCTGCACCTCCGGGTACGACCGGTTGAGCGTCAGGTGGTCGGACAGCTCACGCGGGTTCTGCCAGTACGGCCCGTACGTCGGGTCGCCGCTCTTGTAGTCGGCCTGGCCGATGTAGAGCTGCACGCGGGTGCCGCGCACCGTCTCGGCCCACCACGGGACGAGTCGCGCGTAGTCGGCGGCCGGGTACTGGCCGATGTACCAGTAGAGCTGCGGGACCACGTAGTCGATCCACTCGTGCTTGATCCACGTGCGGGTGTCGGCGGAGATGATGTCGTACGACTGGCTGCCGGTGGTGTCCGAGCCGAGCGGGTCGGCGGCCTTGTTGCGCCAGATGCCGAACGGGCTGACGCCGAACTTCACCCACGGCTTCGCCGCCTTGATCTTGCCGTTCATCTCCTGGATCAGCAGGTTGATGTTGTCCCGCCGCCAGTCCGCCCGGTCGGTGAAGCCCCGGTTGTGCGCGGCGAAGGTGGCGTCGTCGGGCACCTGGTAGGTGCCGCTGGGGTAGGGGTAGAAGTAGTCGTCGAAGTGGACGCCGTCGATGTCGTACCGCTTGACCGCGTCCATCATCGCGGTCTGCACGAACTCGCGTACCTCGGGAATGCCGGGGTTGTAGTAGAGCCGGCTGCCGGCCACGCCGGCCGGCGGGTAGGCGAAGGTCCAGTCCGGGTGCTGCCGCGCCGGGTGGCCGGGCGCGAGTTGGGTGAGGTCGGCGCCGGCGCCGCCGGGGGCCGGCATGGAGACGCGGTACGGGTTGAACCAGGCGTGGAACTCCAGGTTGCGCTTGTGTGACTCGTCGACGAGGAAGGCCAGCGGGTCCCAACCAGGGTCCTGCCCACGGCTGCCGGTCAGGTACTCGGACCACGGCTCGTACGGCGAGGGCCAGAGCGCGTCGGCGGTGGGCCGGACCTGCACCACGACGGCGTTGTGGTGCAGTCGCTGGGCGAGGTCGAGCAGTTCCCGATATTCGGCCTGCTGGGTGGCGACCCGGTCCGGGCTGGTCTGGGACGCCTTGCTGGGCCAGTCGATGTTGACGACGGACGAGATCCACATGGCCCGGAACTGCCGTTTCGGGGTGGCCGGGTCGGTGGCGCAGGTGGCGGTGCTGGTGGTGGCGGCCGCGCTGGGTGCGGCGCTCGCGGGGGTGGCGCTGACGAATGTGCCAAGCAGGGCTGCGACCAGCCCGGCGGCTCCGAGTCGGGTGGCTTTCATGCGGTGTGTCCCTTCGTTGGGGCTCCCGGATGTTTCCGCGGCCTGCGGCAAGATTCGCCGTCGATGTCCGCGTTGCTGGTAGGAAATTTTCACAGTCTGGCCATCGCCGCAAGAGTTCGTGGTTGACCAATCGCGCCGCTGGGTAGCAACGCCGGTCACCGGCCGCCACGGAGGTGGTCGCACGGTGGGAGGGGTGACCAGGTGTCCGTGCTGCGTACGAAACCAATCAAGGACGTGATAGCCCAAGGTGAGGCGGACGGCAGCGACGGCAAGCTCGGCCTGAAGAGACGACTCGGCGCGCTCGACCTCACCGGCTTCGGCATCGGCATCGTGATCGGCACCGGCATCTTCACCCTCACCGGCATCGAAGCCCGGGACAGCGCCGGACCGGGCGTGGTGATCTCCTTCGCCATCGCCGGCGTGGTCGCCCTGCTCGCCGCCCTCTGCTACGCCGAGTTGGCCTCCAGCGTGCCGACGGCAGGCAGCGCCTACACCTACGCGTACGCCACGATGGGCGAGATCGTCGCCTGGATCATCGGCTGGGACCTGCTGCTGGAGTTCGCGCTCGGCGCGGCGGTGGTGGCCCGAGGTTGGTCCGGCTACCTCGCGGAGCTGCTCGACCTGCCGACCCGATGGTTCGGCGAGGAGGGCAGCACGGTGAACGTCGGCGCCATCGCCATCGTGCTGATCCTCGGCATCGTGGCGATCGTCGGCATCCGGGAATCGTCCCGGATCACCAACCTGCTGGTGCTGGTCAAGGTGGCGATCTGCGTGTTCGTGGTGGTGGCCGGTCTGTTCTTCGTCAAGGCCGCGAACCTCAGCCCGTTCATCCCACCGGCCGAGCCCGCCGGGAGCGGCGACGACGGCATCAAGCAACCGGTGACGCAGGCGCTCTTCGGGCTGGAACCGTCCGTCTTCGGCTTCGTCGGGGTGCTCAGCGCCGCCGCCGTGGTGTTCTTCGCGTACACCGGCTTCGAGGCCGTCGCCAACCTGGGCGAGGAGACGAAGAAGCCCAAGCGGGACCTCACCCTGGGTCTGCTCGGCACGCTGCTGATCTCCACCGTGCTCTACATCGGCGTCTCGCTGGTGGTGGTCGGGATGGTGCCGTACACCGAGATCGACCGGGGCGCCCCGATCGCGTCGGCGTTCGAGTCGGTCGGCGCGGGCTGGGCGGCCGTGCTGGTCTCCATCGCCGCGGTCGCCGGCCTGACCAGCGTCATCCTGGTCGACCTGGTGGCGATGGGCCGGATCGGCTTCGCGATCGCGCGGGACGGGCTGATCCCGCCGTCGATCGCGAAGGTGCACCCGCGCTGGGGCACCCCGTACCGGATCTCCGCGATCATGACGGTGGCGGTCGCGCTGCTGGCCGGCTTCCTACCGCTGTCCGCGTTGGCCGACCTGGTCAGCATCGGCGCGCTCTGCGCGTTCGTGCTGGTCTCGATCGCGGTGCCGATCCTGCGTCGCAAGCGCCCGGACCTGGAGCGGCCGTTCCGGGTGCCGTTCTCCCCGGTGCTGCCGATCGTCTCCGCGCTGGCCTGCTTCTACCTGATGCTCAACCTGTCGGTGGAGACCTGGCTGCGGTTCCTGGCCTGGATGCTGCTCGGCGCGCTGATCTACTTCGGTTACGGCTACCGCCGCAACCGGCTGGCCCAGCACGAACCGGCGGTCGCCCCGGCGCCGCGCGAGCCGAGCGCCTGACCGAGGTGCGGAGGGGCCGCGTGGCCCCTCCGCACGATCAGCTCAGGGGCGGGGTTGCGGCGTGGCGGTCGGACCCTTGACCACCGGCTTGCCGTCGACCCAGGTCACCTCGTCGAGCCAGACCTGCCGACCGGGGTCGGTGCTGCCCTCCTGGCCGGGCGGCCAGGCGTGGTAGAGCAGCCAGGTCCGGCCGTCCTTCACGACCATCGAGGCGTGACCGGGACCCGAGGCGGCCTCGGTGCTCCTCAGGATCGGGTTCTCGGCGGCCTTCACGCACGGGCCGGTCGGGCTCTCGCAGACCGCGTACCCCTCCGCGTACTCGGCCCGGTCGTAGGCGTTGGCGGCGAAGAAGAGCAGCAGCCGACCGTCCTGGCGGTGGAAGAACGGCCCCTCGATCAGGGTGCCCTCCCACGCCTCGGTCTGCTTCAGCAGCTTCGTCGGCTCACCGACGAGGGTCAGACCGTCGTCGGCGAGGCGCTGCGACCAGAGCCAGGTGTCCACCCCGATCGCGTTGCCGTCGTTCTTCCACAGCAACCACAGGCTGCCGTCGGTGTCCCGGAACGGGCTGGCGTCGATCGCCCCGCCCAGGTCGGCCTGGCAGATCAGCGGGCCGGCCGCGTCGTCGGAGTACGGCCCCTGCGGCGCGCTGGCCACCGCCCGTCCGACGCACTGCCGGCCCGACTCCCGACCGGCGACCGTGTAATAGAGGGCGAACCGGTCCGGCGCCAACTGGATGACCTCCGGCGCCCAGGTCTTGCCGGCGTCCGCCCAGTCCGGCAACGTCGGCAGCGCGTCCCCGGCCTCGGTCCAGTCGACCAGGTCCGTCGAGGTGAGCACCGGGACGTTGCGGCCGCCGGAGTTGGTGTGGAACAGGTACCAGGTGTCGCCCACCTGGATCGCCTGCGGATCCGGGGCGTCGGTCTTCACGACCGGGTTCGTGAACATGCTGGGGTCGCTCCCGCTGCTCGTGGTGGGGGTGGGCTCGGTGTCGTCGGCGCAGCCCGAAACGAGCAGCGCGGCGGCGAGAACGATCGCCGCCGCGCCACGTCGCCGGGCGGTCATGCGCGTCATCCCTTCAGACCGCTGCGGGAGACGCCCTGGATGATGTGCCGCTGAGCGAGCACGAAGAGGATCAGCACCGGCAGGCTGGCCAGCACCGCACCCGCCATGATCACCGGGTAGTCGGTGACGTACGAGCCCTGGAGCAGGCCCAGGCCCGGCGGCAGGGTGAGCTTCTCCGGGCTGAACAGCACGAAGATCGGCCAGAGGAAGTCGTTCCAGTTGGTGAGGAACGACAGCACGGCCAGGGTGGCCAGGGCCGGCTTGGACAGCGGCAGCACCACCTTGTAGAAGATCTGCCACTGGTTGGCACCGTCCAGCGTGGCGGCCTCCTCCAACTCGTTCGGCAGGGAGAGGAAGAACTGCCGCAGGAAGAAGACCCCGAACGCGCTGGCCGCGCCGGGCACCACCACCACGGCGAGGGTGTCGATCCAGTTGAGCTGGTCGACGATCAGGAAGTTCGGAATGATCAGCGAGGTCGGTGGAATGAACAGCGTCCCGACGATCAGGGCGAAGGTCACCCCACGCCCCCGGAACTTCAGCCGGGCCAGGGAGTACGCGGCCATCGAGGCGGTCACCAGCACCAGCAGCGAGTGCAGCGTGGCGGCCACCATGCTGTTGAGGAACCACCGCAGCACCGGGTTCGCCGAGTTGTTGAGGATCTGCTCGTAGCCGTAACCCGCGAGCGGATTCGGCAGCCAACTCGGCGGGATCTCCTGGGCGGCCGTGTAGGTCTTCAACGAGGTGATGACCATCCACACCAGCGGAACGAGGAAGACCAGGGTCAGCGCGACCAGGATGGCGTAGAGCCCGACCCGGCGCGGCCCCGATCCGGAGCCGTTGGTGGTCGGCGTGGGCGTCGTCATGGCGGTCCCCTCAGTCTTCCTTGTAGCGGAAGAGGCGGAAGTTGGCGATGCTCACGACCGCCAGCAGCAGGGCGAACACGATGCTCATCGCGGCGGCGCGACCGGCGTTGTTGTTGCGCAGGCCCTCCTCGACGATGAACCACACCACCGTGCGGGTCTCCGTGCCGGGCGTCCCCTGGGTGATCAGGAACGACTGGCCGAACATGTTCGCCGAGGCGAGCACGGTCGTCGTGATCACGAAGAGCAGCACCGGACGCAACCCGGGCAGGGTGACGTTGCGGAACCGCTGCCACGCGCTGGCCCCGTCCATCCGGGCCGCCTCGTACAACTCCGGCGAGATGTCCTGCAACCCGGCCAGGTAGATCACCGCGTTGAAACCGGAGGTCCACCACACGGTCACGCCGACCAGCGAGATCCACGCCCACGGCATGTTCGTCACCCAGGGCGTGTCCGACGGCAACCCGACCACGCCGAGGAGCCGGTTGACCAGGCCCAGGTTGGCGTCGAGCAGGAACCGCCAGAGCAGGCCGATCACCGCGACACCCAGCACGTACGGCGCGAAGTACACCGCCCGGAAGAACGTCCGGCCCGGGAAGGAGCGGTTGAGCAGCAGGGCCAACCCCAGCGGTACGACCACCAGCAGCGGCACCGACAGCACCGTGAAGATCGCGGTGGCGCGGATGCTCTGCCACCAGTCGCCGTACACGGCGGAGTCGCTGGAGAAGAGCTGCTTGTAGTTGTCCAACCCGACGAACGGCCGGTTGGGCAGCTGGAAGTCCCACTGGTGCACGCTCAGCCAGAGGCCGAGGATGATCGGCAACAGGCCGAAGACCCCGAACAGGACCAGGTAGGGGGCAAGGAACAGGTATGGCGTCGCCCGTCTGGTCCGACCCGCCGAAGCGGTCCGGCGGGCTTCGTTGGCCGCCGGGGGCGGCGCGTCACCGCGCGCCGCCCCGACCTCGATCACGTCCGCCACTGGTTATCAGCTCCCGTACTTCTTGCGGTTTTCCTCGAGCTGCTTGTTGGCCTTGGCCACGCCCTCGTCGAGCGCCTGCTGCGGCGTCTTCTTGCCGAGCGCGGCCACGTTGAACGAGTCGTAGAAGGTCTTGATGACCTCGCCGAGGCCCGGGGTCGCGGGCGGGAACGCCGCGTACTCCAGCTCGGGGGCGAGTGCCGAGATCTCCGGCAGCGCCTTGAAGTCGGCGCTCTCCCGGACGTCCTTACGGGCCGGGATCTGGCCGCCCTTGGCCCAGTCCAGCGAGTGCTGGCTCAGCCAGTTGATGAAGACCTTCGCGCCGGAGACCTTGTTGGCGTTGTTCGCCCGCTGCTTCACGATCGTGAAGTTGTGCGAGTTGGCCCAGGCTGCCGGCTTGCTGCCGAGCTGGGGGAGCGGGGCTACGCCCCACTGCACCTCGGGGCTCTTCTTCAGATCGTTGATCTGCCAGATGCCGTTGAAGGTGAAGGCGTTCTTGCCACTCTTGAACGCCAGGTACTCGGCGTCCTGCCCGACGTTGGCCGGCGAGTGGCCCTGCTTGACCATGTCGACCAGCCAGGTGCACGCCTCGATCGCCGGGTCGGAGTTGAACGTGGCCTTGGCCACCTCGGCGTCGAAGAGGCTGCCACCCCACTGGTTGAGCAGGGAGTAGAACGTCATGCCGCCGGTGAACTGGAACGGGCTGAGCCAGAAGCCCTGCACGCCCGACTTCTTGAACTCGGCGAGCGCCGCCGTGAAGTCGTCCTTGGTGGTCGGCGGCTTGTTCGGGTCCAGGCCGGCCTTCTGCATGACGGCCTTGTTGTAGTAGAAGCCCAGCGGGTGCATGTCCAGCGGGATGCCGTACCGCTTGTTGTTGTAGAGCCCGCCCTGCCACACGGTGGGCGCGAAGTCCGCCTCGGAGAGCTCCAGGTTCTTGGCCACGTCGTCCAGCTCGCTGATCACGCCGCGGGCGGCGAAGGTGGCGAGCTGGTCCATGTGCATGACCGCGATGTCCGGCCCGTTGCCGGTGGAGGCCGCGCCGGGGAGCTTGTTGTAGTAGTCCTCCCACTGGTACGTGGCCACCGACACCGCGATGTTCTGGTGCTCGGCGTTGAACTGGTTGACGAGCGCCTTGAAGATGTCCCCGTCGCCGCCGGTGAAGCCGTTCCACAGCTTCAGGTCCACCTTGGGGCCGGTGTACTCCTTGCCGCCGTTGCCGGCGGCCGGCCCGGAGGCGTTGTCATCGCCGCCGCCGCAACCCGCGAGGGTCAGCGAGGCCGCAGCGCCGAGTCCGAGACCGAGGCCGAGCAGGCGCCGCCGGCTCATGTCGTTCTGGATCATGCTTTATCTCTCCTTGAGGGGGGACGGTATGAATTGTGCCTGCTCAGCCAGGGGTCACAGCTAGGCGCTGGCCGGGCCGAAGCGGAGCACGCTCCAGGACACGGCGGGCAGGAGCACGGTGCACCGGCCGCCGTCGGGGGTGGGGATCGGTAGGTCCCGAGGCGTCACCCGGTCTGGCTCGGCCTCGGTGTTCGTCGCTGACGGGTCAGAGCCGGCAGCGATGCACTCGAACGACAGACCGGACATACCCGGCATGCCGCGCAGGTCGATCTCCAGCGGGAGATCGGTGGAGTCCCGGTTGACCGCGAACACGGTCAGCTCACCGGTCTCCTCGTCGTGCACGGCGACGGTGTCGAGCACCGGCACGTCCCCGTACTTCTTCGTGTCGTAGTGCGGCGACACCGGCTCGGTGCGCAGCACGGTGCCCCGCGCGTAGCGGGCGGTCAGCGCGAACGGGTGGAAGATGCTCTGCCGCCAGGCCGGGCCACCGGTGCGGGTGCGGATCGGCGCGATCACATTCGCCAGCTGGGCCTGCGCGGCCACCCCGACCCGGTCGGCGTGCCGGAGCAGCGTGATCAGCAGGTCACCGACGACCACCGCGTCGACGGCGGTGAAGGTGTCCTCGATCAGCGCCGGGGCCTCCACCCAGCCGCGCCGGTCCAGGTCGGCCTGGAGGCGGGACTCGTACCAGACGTTCCACTCGTCGAAGGAGATCTTCAGCTTGCGCCGGTGCCGCTGCTTGGCGGCCACGTGGTCGGCGGTCGCGACGACCTCGGTGATGAAGTTGTCCATGTCGACGGCCGAGGCCAGGATGCTGGCCTGGTCACCGTCGGACGGGTCGTAGTAGGTGTGCGCCGAGATGTAGTCGACGTGCTCGTAGGTGTGCTCCAGCACCGTCGCCTCCCACGAGGCGAAGGTGGGCATCCGCCGGTTGGAGCTGCCGCAGGCGATCAGGCTGATCGACGGGTCGATCATCTTCATCGCGCGGGCGGCCTCGGCGGCGACGCGACCGTACTCGTCGGCGGTCTTGTGGCCGACCTGCCACGGACCGTCCATCTCGTTGCCGAGGCACCACAGTCGCACCCCGTACGGATCCTCGGCGCCGTGCTTGCGCCGCAGGTCGGAGAGCTCCGTGCCACCCGGGTGGTTGGTGTACTCCAGCAGGTCCAGGGCCTCCTGCACCCCGCGGGTGCCGAGGTTGACCGCCATCATCGGCTCGACGCCGGCCTCGGCGGCCCAGGTCATGAACTCGTCCAACCCGAACGCGTTGGTCTCGATCGTCTTCCAGGCCAGGTCGAGCCGGCGCGGCCGGTTGCCGACCGGGCCGACCCCGTCCTCCCAGCGGTAGCCGGAGACGAAGTTGCCGCCCGGGTAGCGGACCACCGAGACGCCCAGCTCGCGGGTCAGGTCAAGCACGTCGCGGCGCAGGCCACGGGTGTCGGCGCTGGGGTGGCCGGGCTCGTAGATGCCGCCGTAGACGCACCGCCCCATGTGCTCGACGAAGGAGCCGAAGAGGCGTCGGTCGGCCGGGCCGATGGAGAAGGCCGGATCGACCGTCAGCTGCGCGGTCCGCAAGGGGGTGCCACCTTTCCTCGTGCCGATGCCCGGGTGAGCGCAGTCACCGTTCACCCGGTGTCCACCGTTTCTACAACGTTGTAGGCAACGTTGTAAAGAGCAGGTGACAAGGTAGGGTGCGCTGGGTTACCTCGGGGAGGTTGCGGAGTGCGACACAGACTCAAGGACGTGGCCGAACGGGCCGGAGTGTCGGTGAAGACCGTCTCCAACGTCGTCAACGGCTACGTGCACGTTCGGCCGGACACCCGTGCCCGCGTCGAGGAGGCCATCGCCGAACTCAACTACCGGCCCAACCTCTCGGCCCGCCACCTGCGCAAGGGCCGCACCGGTGTGATCGCGCTGGCGGTCCCGGAACTGGACATCCCGTACTTCGCCGAGTTGGCCCGCTACGTGGTCACCGCCGCCGCCGCTTACGGCTGGACGGTGCTCATCGACCAGACCGGCGGTCGACGCGAACAGGAACGGGTCGTCGCCTCCGGCATCACCGACCACCTGATCGACGGGCTCATCTTCAGCCCGTTGGCACTCACCGCCGAGGACCTGGCCGGCCTGGACGGCACCCCGATGGTGCTGCTCGGTGAGCGGGTCGAGCACGGCCCCGCGGATCGCGTGGTGATCGACAACGTGACCGCCGCCCGGCAGATCACCGAGCACCTGATCGAGCTCGGCCACCGCCGGATCGCGGCCATCGGCTCCCAGCGCACCGACGAGGGCGCGAGCGCCCGGCTGCGCCTGGCCGGCTACGCCGACGCGCTACGCGCCGCCGGACTCGACTACGACGAAACCCTGGTGGCGCCCGCGTCGGCCTGGCACCGCGCCGACGGCGCGGCCGCCATGCGGGGCCTGCTCACCTCCGGCGTACGCCCCGACGCCGTCTTCTGCTTCAACGACACGCTCGCCCTGGGTGCCCTGCGCGCTCTGCACGAGGCCGGCCTGCGGGTGCCCGAGGACGTGGCGGTGGTCGGCTTCGACGACATCGAGGACGGCAGGTTCTCCATCCCCACGCTCAGCACCGTCGCCCCGGACAAGGAGCGGATCGCCGAGCTGGCCGTCGAACTCCTGGCCAACCGGCTGGACGGTGACCGTGCCGCCCCGACGAGAGAGCTCTCCGCCCCCTACCGCCTGGAACTCCGCGAATCCACCCGGACCCCCTGACGTCGGGCCGGGTGGGTCAGTCGAAGAAGCGGGCCAGGTGGGATTTCGCGGCGGTCTCGGCGTCCGGGGGGAGCGGGGTCAGGTCGGCGAAGATCGAGGCGCCGTCGCAGCCGGCGTGCAGGGGATACCAGCGCGGGGTGCCGGGTGGTCGGCCCTGGCAGATCCCCTTGAACGTCTGGACGTCCATCAGCCGGACGTGAGTCGGGTCGGCCACCGCGTTCACGTGCCCCCACCAGGGACTCATCACGTGCAGCACGCCACCTGGACGGAGTACCCGGTGGCACTCGTCCACCAGCGGCAGGAAGTCGATCAGGTGCTCCAGGATGTGCACCGCGAACAGGACGTCCACCGAGTCGTCGGCGAGCGGTAGCGAGCCGGACAGGTCCGCGACGGCGTTCACCCCCGGCGCCGGGTAGATGTCCAGCCCCAGGTTGCTCGACCACTGCTTGGTCGGACCGCACCCGAGGTCCACCACCACGGGCGCCCGCCCGCCGACGCCGACCCGGCACCAGACGCCGTAGACGCCGGCCAGTCGCCCCACCAGGTCCCGCACCAGCCGCAGCTCGGAGGGCTCGGCCACGTCGCCGGTGAGGTGGGCCACCCCCCGGTCGAACCGCACCTCGACCGCCAGGCCCCGCAGCCGGTCGTCGTGCCGAGCCTGGTCCGCCCACGCCTGAGCGAGGGAATCGTCGATCGCCCGCAGCCGGTCGGCCGAGGGTGGAGTCTGTGCCAAAGCGACCATGCGGGCCACCTCCCGCCGCGCGTTACCCGCATTCCCGCCCGATATGCCCCGCTCGTCGGCTCTGGCCCGCTGCGACCGCACGACGCCGACGGGCGGGTCGCAGCCTTGTTGCTGCGGGAGCCCGGCGCGCCGGCCACCACTGTCGCCGCGCCGAGACGATGCCGCATTGAGCGATATACCTGTGAGTCATATTTATGCGCCACAGGTATATCGCTCAACTGGACAACAGGCCCGGACCCCGGTCCGGACGTCGGCCCGGACCCCGGCCCGGACAAGCCGCGTCGACCCGCAGGAGGGCCGGAGTTGGCTGCGAGGGTCAGCCCGAGAGGGTCCGCCGGCCCCCGCGCACCCGCTGGCGGGGTTGCGGGGCGGCGGGCTTCGGCCGCTTCAGGTGGTAGCGGTGCAACTCGTGGTGGCCGGGCAGGGACGGGTCCTCGCTCATCGCGACCAACTCCCAGCCCTGGTCACCAGCCCGGTTCAGGTGGGCCAGCGAGGTGTCGCCGTACGGCGTCACGTCGACCATGGAGCCGTCCGGGCCGTACCAGACGAAGACGACCTCCCAGCCGAGGTCGTTGCTCGCCGCCTGGCGGCGGCGGACCAGCAGGGCGTACTCCCACTTGAGCATGGCGTCATTGTCACCCCGCGCGGCCGCGCGGGCAGGGATCAATCCTCGGCGATCCGCCCGCCGTCCACCCGGAGCCGACGGTTCGTCTCGATGGCGGCCAACATTCGCCGGTCGTGCGTGACGAGCAGCAACGTTCCGGGGTAGGTGGCCAGCGCCGACTCAAGCTGCTCGATGGCGGGCAGGTCCAGGTGGTTGGTGGGTTCGTCGAGCACCAGCAGGTTGACCCCGCGGCCCTGGAGCAGCGCCAGCGCCGCCCGGGTCCGCTCGCCCGGGGACAGGGTGGCCGCCGGTCGCGGCACGTGCGCCGACCGCAGGCCGAACTTGGCCAGCAGGGTCCGCGCGTCCGCCGGCGACATGTGCGGTACGGCCGTATGGAACGCGTCGATCAACGGCGCGTCGCCGAGGAACAGCCCCCGTGCCTGGTCCACCTCGCCGACCACCACCCCGGGTCCGAGCGAGGCGGTGCCGGCGTCCAGCGGAAGCCGCCCCAGCAGCGCGGCCAGCAGGGTGGACTTGCCCGAGCCGTTCGCCCCGGTCACCGCCACCCGGTCCGCCCAGTCGATCTGGAGGTCGACCGGGCCGAGGGTGAAGCCTCCCCGGCGTACCACCGCACCTCGTAGCGTGGCCACGACGGCGCCGGCACGGGGTGCGGCGGCGATCTCCATCCGCAGCTCCCACTCCTTGCGGGGCTCCTCGACCACGTCGAGCCGTTCGATCAGCCGTTCGGTCTGCTTGGCCTTGGCGGCCTGCTTCTCGCTGGCCTCGGCGCGGAACTTGCGGCCGATCTTGTCGTTGTCGGTGGCCTTGCGCCGGGCGTTCTTCACGCCCTTCTCCATCCACCCGCGCTGGGTGCGCGCCCGAGCCTCCAGCCCGGCCTTGGTGTCGGCGTACTCCTCGAAGTCGGCGCGGGCGTGCCGCCGCGCGACCTCGCGCTCCTCCAGATAGGCGGCGTAACCGCCGCCGTAGTGGTTGACCTGCTGCTGCGCCAGGTCCAACTCCAGCACCCGGGTCACCGTGCGGAGGAGGAACTCGCGGTCGTGGCTGACCAGCACCGTGCCGGCGCGCAGCCCGGTGACGAACTCCTCCAACCGCTCCAACCCGGCCAGGTCCAGGTCGTTCGTCGGCTCGTCGAGCAGGAACACGTCGTACCGGCTGAGCAGCAACGACGCCAGCCCGGCGCGGGCCGCCTGACCGCCGGAGAGCCCGGTCGTCGGGTGGTCCAGGTCGACCGCGAGCCCCAGGTCCGCGCTCACCTGCTCGGCGCGTTCGTCCAGGTCCGCGCCGCCGAGGGCGAGCCAGCGCTCCAGCGCGTCGCCGTACGCGTCGTCGGCGCCCACCACCCCGGCGGTGAGCGCCTCGGTCGCCGCGTCCAACGCCGCCTGCGCGGCGGTCACCCCGGTCCGCCGGGCCAGGAAGTCCCGCACCGTCTCGCCCGGCCGCCGGTCCGGCTCCTGCGGCAGGTGCCCGACGCTCGCCGTGGGCGGGCTGAGTCGCACGGTGCCGGCCTCGACCGGCAACAAACCGGCGAGGGTACGCAGCAGCGTCGACTTGCCGGCACCGTTCGGCCCCACCAGGCCGACCACGTCACCGGGGGCCACCACCAGGTCCAGCCCGGCGAAGAGTGGGCGGTCGCCGTGCCCGGCGGCCAGGTCCTTGACGATCATCGTGGCGCTCATCAGAACGGGAGCCTATCCGGCTGCCGGCATACGATCCGACGGGAGCGGGCAGACTCAACGGCGTGGTGACCACACTGGCGATCGACTGTGGCGGCGGGGGCATCAAGGCGTCCGTGCTCGACGAGGCGGGGACGATGCGAGCGCGACCCCTGCGCGTGCCGACCCCGTACCCGTTGCCGCCCGCGCTCTTCGTCCGGACCCTGCTGGATCTCGGTGGGCGCCTGCCAACGGCGGACCGGCTGACGGTCGGCGTACCGGGGATGATCCGGCACGGGGTGGTGGTGACCACACCGCACTACGTGACCCGCAGCGGCCCGCGCACCCGGGTCGACCCGGACCTGCTCGCCGAGTGGTCCGGCTGGGACGCGCGCGGCGCGCTTGCCGACGCGTTCGGGGTGCCGGCGCTGGTGCTCAACGACGCCGAGGTGCACGGCGCCGGGGTGGTCGCCGGCACCGGCTGCGAGCTGGTGCTGACCCTGGGGACGGGGCTGGGCAGCGCGCTCTACGACGGCGGGGTGCTCGCACCGCACCTGGAGCTGTCGCACGCACCGGTGCGGTGGGGCACCACCTACGACACGTACGTGGGTGAGCCGGAACGGCGGCGGCTCGGCGACGCCTTCTGGTCCCGGCGGATCCGGCAGGTGGTGGACGGGCTCCGCCCGGTGTTCCGCTGGGACCGGCTCTACCTGGGCGGGGGCAACTCCCGACTGATCCGGCCCGAGCAACTGGCCCGGATGGGCGACGACGTGGTGGTGGTGCCGAACACGGCGGGGATCGTCGGTGGCGTCCGCGCCTGGGAACTGGCCGCAGGCCGCCGGGACGCGCGAACCTGACGTGATCTCGCCGGATCTCGGCCTCGGGAACAGTCGCCAAACGCCTGACGTTGTGCCAGCGTCGGAACAGGTGACGGTGCGACCCGAGGAGGTGGGCAGATGGATCTTCTGGCGGACTACCGGCGGGCGACCATGTTCTTCGAAACCGGTGACCCGAGCGGGGCGGCCCGACTGCTGGAGCCGATCGTCGACGCCGAACCCGGCAACGCGGCGGTTCGGCAGTTGCTGGCTCGGGCGTACTTCCAGTCGGCCCAGCTCAACCGGGCCGAGGAGCACCTGCGCGAGCTTGTCGAGCGGGACCCGAGCGACCACTACGCGCACCACGTGCTCGGTCGGACGCTGGAGCGGCTGAACCGACACACCGACGCGCTGCGGCACCTGCGGATCGCCGCCGCCATGTACGCGACGAACGACGACTACCGGATCGCGCTGGAGCGGGTGGAAACCCGGGTGGGCGGCACGCGCTGAGCGTGGACGTGCGGGGGCGGTCCTTCGGGGTCGCCCCTTCGTCGTCCAGCGGCCGTACCCTTCCTCGTCCGGCGGGCCGGCCGCCGGGCGTGCCTAGGATGGCGGACATGGGACCTGACCGGGCGGGGGCCGCGGCATGAAGCTCAAGCTGGACCTGCACGAGATCTTCAACAAGGGGCAGGACATCGACCGCGCGTTGCGCGGGATCATGGACGAGGCGGTGGCGAAGAAGGCCACCCTCGTCGAGATCATCCCCGGCAAGGGATCGGGTCAGCTCAAGAAGCGGGTGCTGCGGTTCCTCGACCAGAAGGACGTCAAGCAGCTCTACCACCGCGTGGAAAAGGACTCCAAGAACTTCGGCCGCCTCTTCGTGCACTTCCGCTGGAAATAGCGGCCGCATAGCCTCTGAGCTGCATGGCAGGCCGCTGCGAGGGCCGTTGAACCATGCTTATGCCGTGTCCAGGAGTCCGCGCGGCAGTTGCGGTGGCGAGCTGGTCGCGGTTACCGCGCCTCCGGCGGGGGCGCAACGACTCCGAGATGGTCGGGGGTCCGTCGGCGGGTCGCGGTCCGTGGGTGGTTGCGCTGGCCCATCCCGCCAGCCGGCGACCCGGGCGAGCCGAGCAGACCGCCGACCGGCCCGCCAGCGTCCGTACGTGCGTCAAGGTCCGCTTGACGTGGCGGGCCGGTCGGCGGCCCGCTCCCCAGGAGGGCGGGTCGGCGGCAGACGGGATGGCGCTCAAGGCTAGGGCGACGGGGAGGCGTTGTCTTCGTCTTGCTGATGGACCTTAAGGAGCGCACCTTCCGCCGGGTTTTCCATTTCCGTAGGGTGCCCCCGCGCTTTGTGGGGCAGCGGTTTCCTCAGCGCCTTATTTAGCAGCAACTTATACAGCGGCGTGAGATGGGCGTATATGAGTAAGTTGTCATAATCCGCCTCCTTGTTCATTTCGGTTGCAAGTAACTCGTACTGCTGCTGGTAGAAAGCGTATGCGGCAAGGCATTCAGGCATTCGATACACAATAGCGTGATTGAAGCACTCCGTGAGGGACTCCATGCATGCTCGCGCGGGGATTTGGACCTGTGCCACAGTTATCGATACGAGCAGCGTAGAGCCACAACTCCTTTCGGAATGCAGTCATCACCTCGCGCCGCTTATCAAGCTCCCGGAACATGCGCTCTCGGTTGAAGGAGTCGAGGGTCGATCGCCGACTTAGCCCGGCACCTATCCAAACGCCAGCCAAACCTACGAGACGACGGGCGCGGGCAAGGCCGGACGTCCGTGGACTGCGGTGGACGGTTCGGACTGCTCAGCCCTGCGGCTGGCGCAGCTCAAAGTCGGCTGGTGGTTCTTTCGGGACGAAGAGGTCGTCGTCTGCCGGCAATGCTGCCTTCCCGGTGCTGGGTGCCCCCTGAGGCTGTACTCGCGCTGTTACTTTGTGTCGCGGGGAGGTGGACCGTGGTCGATGAGGTGCGGGTGGACCCAGCCGTCTTGGATGCCCAGGCGCGAGTAGCGCGAGACCTCGGGGAGGCGCTGCGTGGGGACTTGGCGGACGTGGAGCCGGAGTCTGCGCAGGCGGCACGTGATTTGTCGGGATGGCTGACTGGCCAAGCAGTGGCGGATTTGGTGTGGCGCTGGCGCGATGACCTGACGAAGCTCACTGATCAGATGAACGGGATGTCGGAGGGTCTGCGGAGCTGCGCAATGGACTACCGGCACACGGACCGGGCCAGCGCCGAGCACTTCCGAGGGGTGGCCGGGTGGTGACCTTCCGAGTGGTGACCTTCATCGAGCTGCGTGATGCCCAACTGGGCTCGGTGGGCGAGGCGGCGCTGGCATGGCGGTTGTTGGCGCGCCAGGTTGGTGAGCTGGAACGCCGGGTGGTGCATGAGTTGGACGGGCCGTTGAGGGCGTCGGGGTGGTCGGGCGTGGCTGCGGAGGCAGCGTTTCGGCGCCTCAGCGGGGTCGGCGACCAGGTCGAGTTGTCGGCTTTGCAGTCAAGGTTGGTCGCTGCGGTGTTGGGCCGCGCCGCGTCCGAGTTCGTGGATGTGCAGCGGCAGTTGCACGGGGCGTTGGACGCGGTGGCGCTATTGCGCTTGCAGGTAGATGAGACGGGCCGGGTGAGCCCGGGTCTGATCGAAGACTGGCAGCGCCACTCGGAGGAAGGCCAGGCGGACTGGCGGCGCCAGTGTGAGAACGCCCGGATCTACGACGACCTGATCGGCAAGATCCTGGACGAGGCGAACGACCGGGACGCCGAGATTCAGCGAGCACTGCTGCGGCTGCAACCGGACGGCCCGGGTGCGATGGACGTCTACGAGTGGAAGGACGCTGTCAACGACGCGCGCAACATGGCAGCGACGTTCGGCGTCACCGAAGCCGCGATTCCCCGCCCCGGATCGGATCCCGTTAAGGCCAGTGAGTGGTGGCGGGGTCTGACCGAGGATGAGCGGCAGCTGTATCTGACGGCCTACCCCGAACAGGTCGGAGCTGTGGACGGGTTGCCGGCATCGGCGAGGGACGAGGCCAATCGGCTCGGGTTGCGCGCCCACCTCGGCGAGTTGGCGATGGCATCGGCCTACAGCGAACAGGATGAACGCGAAAAGGATCGGCTGAGCAACCTATTGGGTCGGTTGGAGGGCGCGGAGTACGGACCGCCGGGGCAGCAGTTGTTCCTGATCGGCCTCGACAACGCGAACGACGGCAAAGCCATCGTGGCGGTCGGCAACCCGGACGACTCCCGGCACACAGCCGTCGTCGTTCCCGGTACGGGGACGAAGCTGGATGGTATGCGCGGTCAGATTGACCGTGCCCTCGACATCCAAGGCGCCGCAGCGCGATACGCGGGGCCGACCGGCGGACCGGTGTCGGTCGTCGCCTGGCTCGGCTACGACACCCCAGGAATCGACGGCAGCGCGGTGAGCTACCGGCTGTCCAAGGAAGGGGGGCAGGCCCTGGACGGCTTCGTCAATGGCCTGCACGCCGCGCATACCGCCGACAGCAGCCATGTGACCGCGCTGGGGCACAGCTACGGCAGCGCCGTGGTGGGCGAAGCGGCCAGCCGCGGCGATGGACTGGCTGTGAACGACATCATCACCGCGGGCAGCCCCGGCATGCATGTCGACTCCGCCTCCCAACTCCACCTCGACCCGCGCCACGTCTGGGCCGGAGGGGCTGCCGACGACCCGATGACCGGCGCAGCGGGCAGCATTTGGGGCATCCACGACGACGAACCAACCGATCCGAGCTTCGGTGCCAACCGGTACCACGTCGACACGACAGGACACAGCGGCTACTGGAAACCTGAAAGTACAAGCCTCAACAACCAAGCCCGCATCATTGTGGGTATGTATCCCGACGTGACCCTTGACCACGGGAAGGCACCCCAGTGAAGCGGCTTCCTTCCGTCCTGGCAGCCGTCGGGCTCCTCCTCCTGGCCGCCGGCTGCACAGACGAAGAACCCAAAAGCGAGAAGAGCCCTATCTTGCAGACCCGACCGAAAGCCGACGTCGAGCAGGCCACCCGAAGGCACATCGCCGCGATCATCCAGGCGGTCGGCGAAGGTAAGCCGGATCCCAACCCGCCTCAGATCCTGCACGCGCCCTGCGACGGTCCGAACGGGGAGACGGCCAGCGACGGTCGCTACTACGTCAGCGGATTAAGCCACATCACCCTCCCGGGCGAGCAGCACCGGGCGGTGGTCACTCAGGCACGCGACAAGCTCCAGGCTCAGGGCTACCAGGTCGACGAGTACCGCGACCTGCCCACCCCCACTGGCGCCGAACTGCGCCTGTCCGACCCGCAGGACGGCTCCTCGGTCACACTGGCCAGCTCCGGCGATCGGATCTGGCTCGCACTGATCGTCCGGTCGGCCTGCATCCTGCCCCCCGACGGGAACTACCCCGACTGAGGACGGCGTTATGACCTCGTCGGTTGACACCAGCCGACAGCCATCCCCGGGCGGAGGTCGCTCCGGGTCGCCTGTGGGATGGCCATCGACAGCAACGCTGACAGCAACCGCGCCGGACGCCAGCGTGTCGACGAGTGCGGGCATGGACGAAGCTCCGAGCGTGCAGCCGTTCCCGGACCAGCGCAGACGAGGTGTACAGAGCTTGTAAGCGCGACGTCAGGCGGAGAAGCGCCGCGTCGGACAGATGGAAGCTCCCCCCTGTCGACTCGATGGCAGTGGCATCATGTCGATCCATGACAGTGGATTGGGTCGGTGTGGTCAGCACAGGTGCAGTTGGTCTCGCAGGCATCGCCGGCACGGCCTGGGCCGCCGGCCAGCAGAGGAAGTCGACGCGCGAGCTAGCTGTGCAGGCGGTGGCTGTAGAACGTCGACGCTTGCAATCACAGATGCGTCGCGAGGAGTACCTTTCCTACCTGCGCGCACTTGAGTCGGCCTTCGATCTTCAAAATAAGCTCCGGCACGAGTATGCCGCTGGCGGTCTTACGCAGGCCAGTCGTTTGGCAACCGACGCCAAGCTTGTGGAGCTAATCGAGCATGTCGTACGGCTCCGACTTTGTGCCCCCACCCTGATCATCGATATGGCGGACCATCTGCGCAAGGTGGTCGCAACCATGTTCGAGGAGACCATGGTCGACGGCGGTGCGTTGCTGGACACGTATGCGGAGGCGCAGCAGGAATTGACGGACGCGATGCGTACCGACCTCGACCGTCTTGAGCGAGCCATCAGTGAGGTGTCGGGCGACGGTGAGGCATCGAGGAGGCAGCAGGAGCCTTGATCGAGGTTGATGCCGAACGGCGAGCGACGACACAACCGATCTGCTCCCCGACGCGAACCGTTGACGATCGGCAGAGGCCGACAGGTTGAGTCCGCATCCCCCCGGCGGGGGTCGGAGCCTTTGGAGGCACCAAGATCAGGCCGTTTTCCAAGCCGTCTGAGGTGAACCAGCGGCGATCACGGATGACCGTCGATGACCTGTCCAAGCCCAGGTCACAGGGCGTCTCGTCCAGTTTGATCGGCTACCCACGCGCGTTAGATCAATACCGCTGGAAGTAGCGGCGACACTGCGGAAACGGTCTCCCCGAGTCAGCAAGCCACCCGACCAACCGGTATCGGACTACCCTCATCGGCGTGCCCGCTGATGATCTTCCGCTGCCTCCCGCGTTCGACGCGATTACGGCCTGGGCTGGTACAGGGCGGGTGGTGCGTGCCACCGAGCAGGACGTGGCGACGTGGCGGCTTCCCGAGCCGCAGAAGGCCGCGCTGATCTCCTCTGGCGTACCGCTGATCGATGGGCTGGTCGGTGCGGTGTCATTCTCCGCGGAGCCGACGAGGTGCCGGTTGGCGTACGACGACGATCCGCTCTGGGTGTACGGCGCCGCGCCGAGGACCGGTGAGGTGCACCTGTGGTCGTCGGACGGCAGCGCCACGTTCGTCAACTCGACGATCATCCACTGGCTGTGTTCGCTGCACATGGTTGGTAGCTGGCTGACCAGCTCAACCGTCATCGACCGCTGGGACGAAGACGAACAGGCCGAGGGGCAGGCGCTCGCAGAGATCGCCGACCTGTTGGAACGCATCAGGGACCTGGACCCACCCGCGTTCGGGGACGGGGACCACACAGCCCAATTCTGGCCCGGAGTGCTCGACCGGTGGCTCTACTGATCGAGGCGGACGTCTACTGTCGATGATGTGTCGTGACATGCTGCCAGCACATCGCCGATCCCGTCGGCGCGCATCCGTCCCGGTACTCAGCGCGGACCGCTGCTCGTCAGTTCTCCAGAATCGTGGCCACCAGGACGAGGCCGGCCAGTCCGATCACCACGAGCGCGCTCGAAGTCATCAACAGTCTGATGGCGATCTTCCACTGCTGGCGGAAGGGGTAGTAGGCGACTCCGACCGGTCCGGCGAGGACAAGGACGACCATGGGGATCAGGCGTAGCCCGTCAACCGCCCCGGCAACGATCCCGAACACGCCGACAAAGCCGAAGAAGATCGCGGCGTTGGCGACCGCGGAGCGGAAGTTGGCGTAAGCACTTTCCTGTAGGTCGGCGATCGCACCTCGGATGTCCCGCTCCGCCTGCGCCCGCTCCTGAACAGACATCGGTCTGCGTGGTTTGCCTCGGCCCTTGTTGCTCCCCGCGACCATCCGGCGACGATAACAACCACCCGTCGTTCCGGGCTGTCCCCAATCGAGCGCCTCAGGCGGCGTAGCCGATCGGTGATTCGCCTTGACGACGGCATCGGTAAGTCGTAGCTTACGTTCGTGGCTACTTACGGAGTGCACCCGGGCTGGGAGGCCCTGGGCGACCCAAGCCGGCTCGCCATCGTTCAGCGGCTGGCTGAGCGTCCGCGCGCCGTCGGGGAACTGGCAGACGACCTGCCGATCAGCCGGCCGGCCGTGTCGCAGCACCTCAAGGTGCTCAAGGGCGCGGGCCTGGTCGTCGACCAGTCGGTGGGGACCCGTCGCGTCTACCGGCTCAGTCCGGTCGGGTTGGCCGCTCTGCGGGACCAGCTCGACACCTTCTGGCGCCGGGCGTTGGACGGTTATCAGGACGTCGTTGAATCGACCGAGGAGAGTTCATGACGCAAGCAGCTACGGCGGTGGTCCGCCGACAGATCGTCGTCAACGCACCGATCGAGCGGGCCTTCACCGTGTTCACCGAGCGGTTCGGCGACTTCAAGCCGCGCGAACACAACCTGCTTCAGACCCCGATCGCCGAGACCGTGTTCGAGCCGAGGGTTGGCGGTCACATCTACGACCGGGGTAACGACGGCAGTGAATGCCGATGGGCGCGCGTCCTCGCGTACGAACCGCCGACCCGGGTCCTCTTCAGCTGGGACATCGGGCCGACCTGGCAGGTCGAAACCGACCCGGACCTCACCAGCGAGGTCGAAGTCATCTTCGTCGCCGAGACTCCCGACCGGACCCGGATCGAACTGGAACACCGGCACCTCGACCGGCACGGCCCCGGCTGGGAGTCGGTCCGGGACGGGGTCGACAGCGATACCGGATGGCCCCTCTACCTCAGCCGCTACCACTCCCTCTTCGGTGGCGAAAGCTAACGGTGCGACCAAGCCGCCGCAGGAGATGCAGCAAGCAACGGAAGCGGGTGCATGATCGTGCTCGATCCAGGAAAGAGTCCCCTCGCTCGTGGTCGAGGGCACTCTTTCCTGGATCGAGCACGATCTTGGGTGGTCCGGCCGGCCGAGCGCAGCCGGCCGGACCACCGTGTCGTCCGTCAGAAGGGGTACGTGCGGGCGACCGCCAGCATCTCGGAGCTGTGCGACCCGACGACGCCGACCGCCGGCGGCCGGGGGCGGAAGCCGGGCAGCGCGTCCAACCCGTCACTGGCGTCCATGGCCCGCAACGCCACCTGCCCGGCGATGGGCCGCAGGGTCAACGCGACCTCGATGCCCTCGGTGGGCGGGGCGTGGAACACCAGCCCGAAGCCCCACCTGCCCGCGCGGGGTTCCACCGGCACCGCCCGCCCGGCCACCTCGGCCCGCAGGACGGTGGCCGTCGACGTGTCGACGTGCAGGGTGGCGAGCCGGGCGGCCCGCTGCGGGGTGAGCCGCAGACGCAGCGTGCGTTCTCCACCAGACGTGGTGTCGGCCAGCACGTCCAGCTTCGGCGCCGGCAGGTTCGCCGGCTGTGCCGGCCCGGCCCGCAGCTCACCGTCGCCGAGCCCGGGGAAGTCGTCGCCGACGTCCGCCGTCCCGTCCACGTAGCCGTCCGTCCAGGACTGCGGATCACTCTCGTGGCTGAGCCAGCGGGCCTGGCCGGTGCCGGCGTCCATCGCGTACATCAGGTGGGTCGGCGCGGGATGCGCGGCGTCGAACCGGTCGACGCCCAGCCCGACCCCGGCGAGCACCACCGTCGCCACGGCGGCGGCCGTGGCCGGCAGCAGGCCGAACCGGCGGGCCCGCAACGCCCGCAGGCCGCGCTGGCCGCCGGCCTGCGGGTGCAGCAGGTCGACCACCGGCAGGGCGGCCAGGCCGAGCAGCACCGCGACCAGCGCGGCCACCCCGCCCATGCCCATTCCCAGCGCGGGGAAGAGCAGCACCACGGTGGGCAGCAGGATGACCACGCCGACGGCCGCGGCGGCGGTCACCGCCACCACCGGCCACGGCCCGGTCTGCCGGGTACGCAGCGCCACCAGCCCGCCGAGGGCGCCGGCCAGCGCCGGCAGGGTGGTGAGGTACGCCCCGCCGGGCACCGCCACGGCGAGCAGCACCCCGAGCAGGGCCAGCCAGGCCAGCCCGCCCACGGCAAGCGCGGCCGGGCCGATCCGGCGGCGCAGCAGCGCGTACCAGGCGAACAGGATGGCGGCGGCGAGCGCCACGACGGCCAGGCGGTACCAGACCGGGCGGTACGGGTCGAGCAGCTCCGCGTACCCAGGTCGGATCGTGGTGATCGCCAGCCAGAGCAGTTGGGCGGCGACCGGCGCGACCACGATCGGTGCCAGGGCCAGCCCGAAGCCGGCGGCGAGCCGGCCGGTGCTGGCCCGGCCCCGCCGACGGACCAGCCAGCCCAGCGCGACCACCGCGGCCACCGCGAGCAGGGCCAGCGGCAGGGTGAACGTGCCCGGGTAGTGGACCAGCCCGCCGGGGACCGGGAAGTAGGTCGCGTCGTGCCCGGAGCGCAGCTCGGTCAGGTCGGTGCGGCCGAACTCCCGGGCCAGGCCCAGCGCGTTGTCCCCGTGCTGTTGGAGGCTGCCCCGGTCCATGGCTGCCGGCGTGTCCAGCGGCGTGTGGTAGATCGCGCCGCCGTCGATGTACGCCGAGTTCAACCCGACGAACTTCTGGTCCAGGAACGCGGTGAAGTCGGTGTCGTTGGGCAGCGCCCGGTAGATCTCCACCGCGAACGAGGTGCCGACCGGGTGCGGGGCGGCCCGGCCGAAGACGTCCACAAGTTTCGCGTTGTTCCGGGACGTCTCGAACATGATCACCGGGCCGGTGGAGCCCCGCGCCTCCAGGTTGAGCACGACCCCGCCGTCGGCGGCCAGCGGGTGGCTGGCGGCGAACGCGGACGCGCCGCAGAGGCACGCCTCCTCCGCGTCGGTGAACACGAAGACGATGTCGTTGCGGGGCCGCGGACCGGTGCTCAGCGCACGGGCCACCTCGAGGATGGTCGAGGTGCCGGCCGCGTCGTCGTTGCCGCCCGGCCCGGTCTGCACCGAGTCGTAGTGGGCGACCAGGAAGACCCGGCCGGTCGAGTCGGTGCCGGGCAGCCGGGCCACCACGTTGCGGACTCGGGCCAGGGTCGCCCCGCCCGCCGCGCCGCTGAGCTGCCCGGCCTCCGGGGCCACGGTGTCCTGCACCTCGGTCTCCAGGCCCAACCCGCGCAACTGCTGCTCAAGGTGCGCCCGGACCTGGTCGTTGGCCGGGCTGCCGGCGACGTGCGACCGGGCGGCGATCACCTGGACGTCCTCGTACGCCCGGCCGGCGCTGAACTCGCCCACCGGCGCGTCCGCCGGCTTCGGCGTCGGCGTGCGCAGGTCGAGCAGGCTGCCGGCGCCGACGGCGGCCAACGCCACGAGCGCCGCCGCGGCGGCCACGAGCCGCCGGTGCGGCCTGGTCAGCGCACGATCCGCAGGGGGTACGCCCGGAGCAGGACGGGCCGGTGTGCCAGTCGGGGCCGGGGTGGGGGGTGCGCCCACGGAAACTCCTCGGGGGGTGGTGGGGCCTGGGGTGGCACCATCCTGCCCCCCGGCGGTCCCGGATGGCATGGCCGGTACGGCCCCGCACCGATCACCCGCGAGGTTTGTCCGTCGCCGGGCAGTGATGCGCCCCATCCCCGCCCGTGCCGTGGGCATCGTGTTGTGTGCGACCGTTGTCTAATACAGGATCAGCAGGGCACTCGGAAGGAGCCCGACATCACCAGCGAACTCCCGCGTCTCGCGGCGGTGACCCGGCCGCACCGGGGGTCCGGCTCGGCCGGGTCCCCAGTCGTGCCGTACCCGCATGGTGGCCTGGCGCGGCACGCCAACCTGCCGCCGGGTGAACGGTTGCGGGTGCTGCTGGTGGAGGACGACGAGGGCGACGCCTTCCTGGTCGGTGAGCTGCTCGCCGAGACCAACTCGATGATCGACCTGCTGGTCGCCACCAGCCTGCGAGAGGCGCGGCAGCGGATCAACGACGTCGACTGCGTCCTGCTCGACCTGGGCCTGCCCGACGCGCAGGGGCTGGACGGGCTGCGTCAGGTGCTGGAGATGTCCAGCGGCGCCGCGGTCTGCGTGCTGACCGGCCGCTCGGACGAGCACCTGGGCGTCGTGGCGGTCGCCGAGGGCGCACAGGACTACCTGGTCAAGGGCCAGGTCGACGGGGTGCTGCTGACCCGGGCGCTGCGCTACGCCGTGGAACGCAAGCGCGCCGACGAGAACGCCCGCCGGCTGCGGGAGGTCGAGCTGCGGCAGGCCGAGTCGGCCCGCCTCGAACGCGGCCTGCTGCCCCAGCCGCTGATGACGACCGACCAGGTGGCGGTGCACACCTTCTACCGGCCCGGCCGGCACGCCGCCCTGATCGGCGGGGATTTCTTCGACGTGGTGCAGACCCGTCCGGACCGTCTCGACCTGATCGTCGGTGACGTCTGTGGGCACGGGGTGGACGAGGCCGCGCTCGGCGTCGAGCTGCGGGTGGCCTGGCGGGCGCTCGTGCTCGCCGGAGTGCCGGACGACGAGGTGCTGCCCGCGCTGGAGCAGGTGCTGATGAGTGAGCGCCGCCTTCAGGAGATCTTCGCGACGGTGGCCACCACCAGGCTGGACCTGGACGCCAACCGCGCGACAGTCCGACTCGCCGGGCACCCGCCGCCGCTGCTGCTCGCCGGCGGCCGGGTCGTCCCGGTGCCCGCGCCCGGTGGCCGACTGCTGGGCGTACGACCCCGCCGGCCGATCGCCTACGACCTGGAGTTCGACACCGATGACTGGTCCCTGCTGATGTACACCGACGGGCTCATCGAGGGGCGGGTGGGAACGGGCAACGATCGCCTCGACGTGTTGGGGCTGAGTGGGCTGCTCGGCGAGCCGGCCAACCGTTCGGTGTCGCTGCCCGAGCTGCCCGCCTGGCTGGTCGGCCGGGCCGAGCGGCTCAACGGCGGCGCGCTCGCCGACGATGTGGCCATGCTGCTGGTGAGCCGCGGTGGTGGCCGGTGAAGCCGGTGGTCGGCGGCTGGAGTCTGCGCCGCCGGGTCATCACGCTGCTCACCGTCGTGGGGGTGCTGCTGATTGCCCTGGCCGGCGCGGAGGCCGCGATGGCCGCCCGCAACCGCACCCAGATCGACGCCGTCCTGAACGAGACCGGCCCACTTCGGGTCCAGTCCCAGGAGTTGCTCAACGCGCTGCTCGACCAGGAGACGGCGATCCGTGGGTACGCGGTCAGCGGTGACCCGGACGACCTGAACCCCTACCGGGAGGGTCTCGCCCAGGAGCAGAGCGTCACCGTCTCGATGCGGGCGCTGCTCGACGACTACCCGCAGATCAGCCAGGAGCTGCGCACCGTCGAGGAGCGCATCACGCAGTGGCGGCAGTCGGTGGCCGAGCCGGTGATCGCCACCACCGAGCGGAGCGGCACCAGCGCGGGCCAGGCACTTGTCACCGAGCAGGCCCGGCAGCAGTTCGACGAGGTGCGCACGGCGGTCAACGACCTCCAGGGGGAGGTCCTGGCCGCCCGGGAGCAGACCGCCGACAACGTACGGACCAGCAGCAACGTGCTTGTCGTGCTGCTGATCGTCGCCGCCCTGGTGGTGGTCGTGGCCGGCGCGGTGCTGCTGCTCTCGCTGGACCGGATGGTGATCCGGCCCCTGACCGGCCTGGCCACCCAGGTCCGCGAGGTCGCCGAGGGCGACTACCAGCACCGCATCGCCACCACCGGCCCGCCGGAGTTCATCCAGCTCGGCGACGACGTGGACGCGATGCGTCAGAAGATCGCCGCCGACCTGGCCGAGGTGCGGGCTGCCCGCGAGCGGATCGAGTGGGTCAACAGCCAGCTTCAGAAGCAGGCCGAGGAGTTGACCCGGTCCAACCGTGACCTGGAGCAGTTCGCGTACGTGGCCTCGCACGACCTGCAGGAGCCGCTGCGCAAGGTGGCCAGTTTCTGCCAGTTGCTCCAGCGTCGCTACGCCGGGCAGCTCGACGAACGGGCCGACCAGTACATCGCCTTCGCGGTGGACGGCGCCCAGCGGATGCAGCGCCTGATCAACGACCTGCTCGCGTTCTCCCGGATCGGCCGGCTCACCACCGGCTTCGTCGAGGTCGACCTCAACAAGGTGATGGGCGACGTGGCCGGCCAGACCGAGGCCGCGCGGCAGTACGCCGACGCGGAGCTGACCTGGACCGACCTGCCGGTGATCTCCGGTGAGGAACCGCTGCTCACCAACCTGCTGGCCAACCTGGTCAGCAACTCGATCAAGTTCCGCCGGGCGGATGTGCCGCCCAGGGTGCACGTCTCGGCGCGGCTGGTGGACGCCGAGTGGGAGATCACCTGTCAGGACAACGGCATCGGGATCGAGCCGGAGTTCGCCGACAAGATCTTCGTGATCTTCCAGCGGCTGCACTCGAAGGACGCGTACCCGGGCACCGGCATCGGGTTGGCCATCGTCAAGAAGATCGTCGAATATCACGGGGGTCGGGTCTGGGTGGACACCGACGTGCCGGAGGGCACGGCGATCCGGTTCACCCTGCCGGCGCTTCCGGCGGACCTGGAGGCGGCTGCCGCCGCCGACTCGTCGGAGCAGCCGCAGGCCCTGCCGGCGGGCGACGCCACGCCCTCGAACGAGACTCCGGCAGCGCCGACCGAGCAGTCCGACTCCTCGGACCGGCCGGACCGGGCCGACGAGCCGCCGGAAAGCGGTAGAACGGGTGACATGAGGGAGACGGTGGGATGACCGCGCCGGCGGATGGCAAGAGCCCGATCGAGGTCCTGCTGGTCGAGGACGATCCGGGTGATGTGCTGATGACCCAGGAGGCGTTCGAGGAGCACAAGCTGCGCAACCGGCTGACCGTCGTCTCCGACGGCGCCGAGGCGCTGGCCTACCTGCGCCGGGAGGGCCAGTACGCGGACGCGGTGGCGCCCGACCTGATCCTGCTCGACCTCAACCTGCCCCGGCGCGACGGCCGGGAGGTGCTGGAAGAGATCAAGAACGATCCGGAACTACGTCGGATCCCGGTGGTGGTGCTCACCACCTCGCAGGCCGACGAGGACATCCTGCGCAGCTACCAGCTGCACGCCAACGCCTACGTGACCAAGCCGGTGGACTTCGAGCGCTTCATCTCGGTGGTCCGCCAGATCGACGAGTTCTTCGTCAGCGTGGTCAAGTTGCCGCCGCGTGGCTGACACCCTGCTCGACGACGTCGGCGACCTCCTGCGGGAGGCCGCCGACCAGGTCGTGCTGCCGTTGTTCCGCAAACTCGACGACGCCGACGTGTCGGAGAAGGCGCCTGGCGAGGTGGTCACCGTCGCCGACCGCCGGGCCGAGGAGCTGCTCTCGGCGGGCTTGCGCCGACTGCGGCCCGGCTCGACGGTGGTCGGTGAGGAGGGTGTCGCCGACGACCCGGGGTTGCTGCGGCACCTGCGTGACGCCGGTGACGTCTGGCTGGTCGACCCGGTCGACGGCACCGCCAACTTCGCTGCCGGTCGCCGGCCCTTCGCCCTGATGGTGTCGTTGCTGAGCGACGGGCAGCCGGTCGCCGGCTGGATCCTCGACCCGCTCGCCGACACCCTCGCCGCGGGCTGGGCGGACGACGGCACCCTGCTCAACGGCCGGCCGGTGGCGGGCACCATCCCGGTGCCGCCGCTCGGCGAGCTACGCGGTGCGGCGATGACCCGGTTCCTGCCGCCGGAGACCCGCGACCGGGTCCGGGCCGGCGGTCGGCGGCTCGGCGAGCTGCTGCCCGGCCAGCACTGCGCCGGCCGGGAATACCTGGACATCCTCACCGGCGAACAGCAGTTCGTCCTCTTCTGGCGCACCCTGCCCTGGGATCACGCCCCGGGCACCGTGCTGGTCCGCGCGGCGGGTGGCGTCGCCCGCCGGTTCGACGGCGTCGACTACCACCCCGCCGACGACGGCCACGGTCTGCTCGTCGCGGCCAACGAGCAGGTCTGGACCGAGGTGCGCGACGCCCTTCTCGCCCCCTGACCCGGGCACTGCGCGACGGTGCCGGAACGCTCCGTCGACATCGGGGCGTTCCCGGCGTCGGGGGGCTGGTCAGCGGCTCACCGTCCGGTATCGTGACGGCGGTCTCCGCCAGCAGGCCGCCGACCGGCGCCGGCGGGGACGCCGCCGCGCAGTTGTTCACCGGGGGCCGGCGGTCGACGGAAGGACGCTTTCGTGCCCAGGACCAGGCTCGACCCGCGGCTCGGTCGCCGCACCCTGCTCACCCTGCTCGCCGCCGTCGCCCTGGTGCTCGGCGGTGCCGCCGTGCCGGCGTACGCCGAGCCCGGTGAGGGTGGCAGCAAGAAGCTGCAGGACGCGTTGGAGTTGACCGCCAAGGGGCACATCGAGGCCAAGGCCAAGCTCGACAACTCCAAGCGCCGCCAGACGGCGTTGACCGGCGAGTTGACGGCGATCGAGGGTCGCATGGGTGGGCTCACCGCCCAGGTGGGCGAGGTCGCCGCACAGTCCTACCGGATCGGTCGGCTCGGGCCGGCGTCGATGCTGCTCAACACCGCCACGCCGCAGGCATTCCTGGAACGCGCGAGCGATCTCGACCTGATGGCCCAGCGGGACAGCAAGCGGCTGCGTGCTCTCGTCGCAGCCCGGCAGCAGGCGCAACAGGCCAAGGTCGCCATCGACGCCGAGGTCCGCGAGCAGCAGAAGCAGCTCGCCGTGATGGCGAAGAAGAAGAAGGAGGCCGAGGCGGCGCTCGCCGAGGTCAGCTCGGGCAGCAGCAACGGTTTCAGCGGAGGCAGTTCCGCCTCCGCAAAGCCCGCCCCGCGTAACTCCGACGGGTCCTGGCCGTCGGAGTCCTGCTCCGTGAAGGACCCGACCACCTCCGGCTGCATCACCCCGCGCACCCTCAACGCGCTCAAGCAGACCCAGGCGGCCGGCTACAAGCGGCACGTCTCCTGTAAGCGCAGCGGTGGCGGCGGCGAGCACCCGAAGGGACGGGCCTGCGACTTCGCCGCGGCCACCAACGGCTTCGAGGACCGCAACGCGACAGGCGGCGACAAGGCGTACGGCGACAGCCTGGCCGCCTGGCACGTGCGCAACGCCGACCGGCTGGGCGTGCTCTACGTGATCTGGTACCGGCAGATCTGGCATCCCGGCACCGGGTGGCGTTCGTACAGTGGCAGCGGCAGTCCCGCCGCGTCCCACACGAACCATGTTCATCTCTCGATGTACTGACCACAAGCACCAGCTTCGCTGCGTACCATCGCGACGATGAGTTCCCCAACGCCCGACGTCGCGGCCCCGCCGGCCGCCGCGGCCCCGTCCGAGCCGATCACCGGCCGGGCGCTGCCTAACGGCCTGGCCGCCTTCCTGGTCTTCTTCTCCAGCGGTGCCGTGCTGGTGCTGGAGACCGTCGCGCTGCGCCTGGTCGGCCCGTACGTCGGGGTGACCCTCCAGGTGACCAGCTCGGTGATCGGTGTCGCGCTGGCCGCGATCGCCTACGGGGCGTGGACCGGCGGCTGGCTGGCCGACCGGCGCAACCCGCGCGGCCTGCTGGCCCCGGCGCTCGTGCTGGCTGGCATCGCCACCGCCGTCACCCTGCCCGTCGTCCGGTACGCCGGGGAGGTGCTGCGCGGTGGCGCGGCCAGTGGCATCCTGCTCCTCGTCTCGCTTGCCGTGTTCGTGCCGGCCGCGCTGTTGGCGGCGGTCACCCCGCTGGTCGTGAAACTCCAGTTGGCCGACCTGCGCCGCACCGGCCAGGTGGTCGGTCGACTCTCCGGGATCGGCACCCTGGGCGGCATCACCGCCACCCTGCTCACCGGCTTCGTGCTGGTCGCCGCCCTGCGCAGCACTGTCATCCTGGTGACCCTGGCGGTCGCCCTCGGGTTGGCCGGCATCGGCCTCGGCTGGTATCTGCGCCGGCAGGAGCCCACCGAACTGCCCGGTCCGGCCCGGACCCGGGCCGCGCTGGCCGTGCTCGGCCTGGCCGGGGCGGGCCTCGCCACCGTGGCACCGAACCCGTGCGACATCGAGACGGCGTACCACTGCGCCCGGGTCACCACCGACCCGAACCGGCCCACCGGCCGGACGCTGCTGCTCAACTCGGCCCACCACTCGTACGTGGACCTCGCGGACCCGAAACACCTGGAGTACGCGTACACGAAGTGGATCGGCGCCGTCGCGGACGTCGCCGCGCCGGCCGGTCAGCGGCTGGACGCGCTGCACCTGGGCGGCGGCGGATTCACCGTGCCGCGCTACCTGACCGCGACCCGACCGGGCACCGGGAACGTGGTGTTCGAGATCGACGGTGGGCTGGTCGAGCTGGGCGAGCAGGAGCTGGGCGTACGGACCGGGCCGGAGCTGCGGGCGGTGGTGGGCGACGCCCGGATGCTCGTCGGCGACGAGCCGACGGACAGCCGTGACCTGGTGGTCGGTGACGCGTTCGGTCACCTGGTGGTGCCCTGGCACCTGGCCACCCGGGAGATGGCGGCCGAGGTCCGGCGGGTCACCCGCCCCGGCGGTGTGTACGTGCAGAACGTCATCGACTACCCGCCGCTGCGGTTCATCCGCGCCGAACTGGCCACGGTGGCCGCCGAGTTCCGGCACGTCGCGCTGATCGCGCCGCCGGAGGCGCTCGCCGAGGAGCAGGGCGCCAACTTCCTCATCGTCGGCTCCGACGCGCCGCTGCCGCTGGAGGCCGTGCGGGCTCGACTGGCCGAGGTGGACCCGAAGGTCAGCCTGCTCTCCGGCACCGAGCTGACGGACTTCGTCGGCGGGGCGCTGGTGTTGACCGACGACTACGCCCCGGTGGACCAACTGCTGGCCACCGCCTGATCGAGTGACAACTCTGACCGATTCCGACACTGCAGGTGTAGGACGTTTGATCCTGGGCAACAACGGTCACCATGGGTGGTGGGGACCGAAACGGCGCGCAGCTCCTCGATGAGCGGTACCGACTGATCGAGCAGCTCGGCGCGGGCGGCATGTCGGTGGTGTGGCGCGGCTACGACGAGGTGCTCGGCCGTCAGGTCGCGGTGAAGGTGCTGGCCTCCAGGCTGGCCAGCGACCGCGCGTTCCGCCACCGGATCCGGATCGAGGCGCAGGCCGCCGCACGCCTCTGCCACCCCAACATCACGAACGTGTACGACTACGGCGAGTCCGAGCAGGTCGGTCTGACCGTGCCGTACGTGGTGATGGAACTGGTCGACGGCGCCTCGCTGGCCAGTCGACTGGGCCGGGAGACCCAACTGCCCTGGCGGGAGGCGGTCACGATCGGCGCGGAGGTCAGCTCGGCGCTGACCACCGCGCACGCCCGCGGCGTGGTGCACCGCGACGTCACCCCGGGCAACGTCATGCTCACGTCGACCGGGGTCAAGGTGGTCGACTTCGGCATCTCCGCGCTGGTGGGGGAGAGCGAGAAGGGACCGGACGGCGCGCTGCTGGGCACTCCCGCGTACCTCGCCCCGGAACGGCTGGACAACGGCCAGGTGTCCCCGGCCACCGACGTGTACGCCGTCGGGCTGCTGCTCTACCGGATGCTCACCGGCCGGCTGCCGTGGCGCGCCACCACGACCACCCAGATGTTGCGCGCACACATGTACAACGAACCGGAACCGATGCCCGCCGTCGAGGGGCTGCCCGACGAGGTGACCGAGCTGGTACGGCGCTGCCTGGCGAAGCGGCCCGCCGACCGACCGGCCACCGCCGAGGTGACCCGGATCCTCGCCGACGCGGCCGGGATGCTCGCGGCGGTGCCGGTCTCCCCGGCCGGCGGACCCCTGGACCCGGCCCTGCTGAGCACTGCGCGTACCACGATCCTGCCCTGGTCGGCGGCAACCGACGCGTTGCCGCTGTCGCGTACCCGCAATCGGGACCGGCGAGTCCGGCAGCGGGTGACCCGGCGTCGACGGGTGGAGGCCGGGGTGGCCGCCGTCGGGCTGATCGCGGTCACCGGGGCGATGTGGGGCTTCACCTCACGCAGTCCGGCCAGCGGCGAGGGGCGGCCGACGACCGAGGCGCGGATGGGTCTGCCGGCGAAGGTGCCGTGCGAGGTGGCGTACGCGCTGCGCACGGACTCCGGCACCGACTTCGCCGCGGACCTGACGCTCACCAACACCGGCGACCAGGAGTTGCGGGACTGGGCGATGAGCTTCAGCTTCCCCGGCCAGCAGACGGTGACGAAGTCGGAACCCGCACCCGTGTACCAGCAGGGGAGCACCGTGGTGGTCCGGCCGGCGGAGCAGCGCACCACGTTGGCACCCGGTGCCGCCGAGAAGCTCACCCTCACCGGGACGTACAGCGGGGCGAACCCGCTGCCGGTGGAGTTCCGACTCGGAGAGGTGGCCTGCGGGGTACGCGTTTCCGGGGTCGCCGGCAGTGCCCCGTCCACGGGGGTCGCCGGCAGTGCCCCGTCTGCGGCCCCGCCGAGCCAGGCGGTCACCCCGGCTAAGGCCCCGCCGAAGAAGGCGACGGCACCCAGCGGCTCCGGCGGTGGCGCCGCTAAGGCGAAGCCTCCGAAGGGTCCCGCCAAGCCTGGCCACGGCAAGGGGCCGGGTGGTCCGGGAAAAGGGTGACAGCCCCGGAGGGGCGCCACGGCGGGCCGCCGCACCGGAGATGACGGTCAGCGGCGTCCCGCGAACCGTTGCACCTGGTCGATGCCACCCTCCACCACCAGCACCCCACCCTGGGCCAGCGCCGTGTCGTCCGAGGCGTACCGGAAGCGCTCGCCGGGCGCCTTCGCGCCGATCACCCGGACCCCGGATCGCTCCTCCGGACGCAGGTCGAGCAGGGTACGCCCGACCAGCGACTCCGGCACCCGGACGGTGGCGATCGCGAAGTCGTCGTCGAACTCGATGAAGTCGAGCAGCCGGCTGACGATCAGATGCGCCACCCGGTCGCCGGTCTCCGCCTCCGGGAAGATCACGTGATGCGCGCCCACCGACGACAGGATCTTGGCGTGTTTCTGCGAGGTGGCACGTGCCCAGATCTGCGGCACACCCAACTCGACCAACGCCAGCACGGTGAGGACGCTCGCCTCCACCGACGCCCCGATGGCCACCACGGCCCGGCCGAAGCTGGTGACGCCGAGCTGCCGCAGTGCCCCATCCTCGGTCGCGTCGGCCTGGACCACCCGGTCGAGCTGGTCCGAGAAGCGCTGCACCTGGTCCGGGTTACGGTCGACGGCCAGCACCTCGCGGTCCATCCGGGTGAGCGACGCGGCCAGATGGCAGCCGAATCGACCCAACCCGATCACCACGATGCCGCCGCCGTCCGATCGTCTCGACACCTCGACCCTCCTCGCTCCTAGCCGACAATTGGTTGTTCCTGGGGGTAGCGGTAGAGCCTGCGCCGGGTGTTCAGGGCGATTGCCGACCCGAGGGTGAGCGGCCCGACCCGGCCGATGAACATCAGCACGGTCAGCACCAGTTGACCGCTGGCCGGCAGTTCACTGGCGAGACCTACGGTGAGCCCGGTGGTGCTGAACGCGGAGGTGACCTCGAACAGGGCGGCGACGAACCGCACGCCCTCGGTGAGCAGCAGCAGGAGCATGGTCCCGGCCGTGACCAGCGCGACGCTGAGCAGGGCCACGGTCACCGCCTGCCGCTGGCTCGCGGTGGCCACCCGGCGGTGCCCGACCGTCACGTCGGGCTCGCCGCGCAACTCCGCCCAGATGGTGAACGCGAGCAGGAAGAACGTGGACACCTTGATGCCGCCGGCAGTGCTGGCGCTGCCGCCGCCGATGAACATCAGCACGATCAGCAGCGGATAGCTCTCCTCCTGTAGGGCGGCGATGTCCATGACGCTGTAGCCGCCGGTGCGGCTCAACGCGATCTGGGTGAACGACGCGAGCACCTTGCCTCCGGCGTCGTACGAGCCGATGGTGCTGGCGTTTGTCCACTCGGCGGCGAGCAGGCCGGCGAAACCGAGCAGCAGCAGGGCGATGCTGCCCCAGATGGTCAGCTTGGTGGCCACCGCCCAACCCGCCGGCTTGCGCCACTCTCGGACGGCCTCGAACAGGGCGGGAAACCCCAGCCCGCCGACGATGGCCCCGAACGCCAACGGCAGTGACACCCACGGATCGCGGTCGAAGGCCAGCAGGCCGTCGGTGTAGAGCGCGAAACCGCCGTTGTTGAAGGCCTGGATGGCGTGGAATACGCCCGACCAGAGCGCCCGCCCGGGCGGGTAGTCGTACGCCCACCAGAGCCGACCGGCGACCAGAGCGGTCAGCACGGCCTCGCAGGCGAAGACGGTGATCGCGATCCGGCGCAGCAGCCGGCCCACGTCACCGATGCCGAACTCCGCCGTCTCAGCCTGCACCAGCAGCCGGTTGCGCAGGCCGAGCTGACGCGAGACCACCAGGATGACGAGCGCCGCCGCGGTGAGGATGCCGAGACCGCCGAGCTGGGTGAGCAGGGTGATCACCAGCAGTCCCCAACCGGACCAGTAGTTGGGGGTGTCGGTGACCGCCATGCCGGTGACGGACACGGCCGAGGTGGCGGTGAAGAGCGCCGTGACCAGTGGCGGGCGCTGGTGATCGATGGTCGCCCACCGTGCCATGAGCAGCCCGGCACCGAGCAGGATCGGCACCAGGAAGGCGAACGGCACCAGCCGCACGGGGTTGCGGAAAAACCGGCGCACCAGACAATCTTCCTTTTCCGCCCGTCGCCTGGCGCGGGAACGCGCATTCCGGAGATTCACCTTCCGGCCAGCCATCGACCAACTGCCGGTCAACCCGGGGCGGTCTGCTGAAGCGGCTTCCCCCGACGACAGGAGCCGCGATGCGACGTACCCTTCCGACCCTCGGCCTGGCCGGCGTGCTGCTCGCGGCCGCCGTGGCCGTGCCCACCATGGCCGAGGCCGGCCCGGCGACCGACGCCGACCGCTCCCGGGCGAACGACCGGCCGATTGTGATCGCTCACCGGGGCGCCAGCGGCTATCGGCCGGAGCACACGGTGGAGGCGTACCGGTTGGCGATCCGGATGGGCGCCGACTACATCGAGCCGGACCTGGTATCCACCTCCGACGGGGTGCTGGTCGCCCGGCACGAGAACGAGATCTCCGGTACCACCGACGTGTCGACGCACCCGGAATTCGCGGCCCGCAAGGCGACGAAGACCATCGACGGTGTCGCCGTGACCGGCTGGTTCACCGAGGACTTCACCCTCGCCGAGTTGAAGACGCTGCGAGCCAAGGAGCGGCTGCCGCAGGTCCGCGTGGCGAACACCGCGTTCGACGGCCGCTTCGAGGTGCCCACCCTCCAGGAGGTCATCGATCTGGCCCGGACCGAGGGGCGGGCACGGGGCCGCACCATCGGCATCTACCCGGAGACCAAGCACCCCACCTACTTCGCCTCGATCGGCCTGCCGCTGGAGGAGCCGCTGCTGCGGGTGCTGCGGCAGAACAAGCTGGACCGGAAGAACTCGCCGGTCTTCATCCAGTCGTTCGAGACGGCCAACCTGCGCCGCCTGAGCAAGCTGACCGACGTCAAGCTGGTTCAACTGCTCGACGCGACCGGCCGCCCGTACGACTTCACCGCCGCCGGCGACACCCGCAGCTACCAGGACCTGGCCACGCCGGCCGGGCTGAAGTGGATCGCCGGGTACGCCGACGGCATCGGCGCGAACAAGAACCTGATCGTGCCCCGCGACGCCACCGGCGCCCTGCTCGCCCCCACCAACGTGGTGCGCGACGCGCACCGGGAGCGGCTGCTCGTGCACTCCTGGACGTTCCGCGCGGAGAACCAGTTCCTCCCGGTCGACTTCCGGATCGGCACCGACCCGAACGGACGCGGCGACATCACGGCCGAGTACGAACTCTTCCTCGGCCTGGGCCTGGACGGCGTCTTCAGCGACCACCCGGACACCGCCGTCGCCGCCCGCGCCGGCCTCTGACCCGCCCGCGCCGGCCTCTGACCTCTTCCGCGCCGGCGCCTGACCTGTTCCGCGCCGGCGCCTGATCCATTTCGAACGTCGGCTCGGAGCTGATCCGCTCCGAGTCGACCACCGGGCCGACCACGCCCGGCCCGACCGCTGGCCCGTCGTCCGCCACCCGGACGACGGGCCAGCGGCACGTCCGGGACACCGCTCGCAGATCGCGTTGTATCGGGGTTGGCGCAGGGCTGCGACTGCTCTTGGCGATGTTGCGCCCGGGATCGTGTTGTGTCGAGGGTTGGCGCAGGGCGAGGTCCGCTCCTGACGGTCTCACTCGCAAGATCGTGCTCGATCCTGGATTGAGTGGTGTCCCCGCGCGTCCGGGGCCACTAGATCCATGATCGAGCACGATCTTGAGGGGCGAGTCGGGCTTCGAGAGCCGCAAACTTCGCTGATGTTGCTGTGTCGGGGCGGGCTGAGGCAGCAACTTCACCGATGTTGCTGCCTCGCCGCCGGTTGAGGCAGCAGCATCGGGCAAGTTGCGCAGATCTTGACCGCTGGGCGTCCCGGGATGCGCTCGGGTGGAGTGCTAACGGCCGGGGTGCTCGGCGACGTAGGTGCCGCGGCCGGGCTGACCGGTGATCAGCTCGCGGTCGTGGAGCAGTGAGAGCGCCCGCGAGGCGGTGTTCATGTGCACTGCGTAGCTCTCGGCGAGTTCCCGAGTGGACGGCAGCTTGTCGCCCGGCTTCAGCTCGCCGCTCTTGATCTTCGCGGCGATCTCGTTGGCGATGCGACGATATGGGGCTTCTGCGGTGGGCATGGTGAAGACTCCGGTCGGTTCGGCGTCTTCGATCATGCCGGCCTGCACCAGTTACTGCAACAGGTTGTGGTGTTGCTGCTTCACATCGTCGACCTACACAAGTAATTGGTGTAGGTTGCTGGTGTCCGGCTCCGGTTGGTTCGGCAAACCCTCGGGGTGTGGGCGTGAGATGGGTTCCGCGTTCGTACTGCCGACGAGGGCTGCGGGTGTGGGGCCGGGCGGTCCGGTGTGCGTCCCCTACCCGCACACCGGACCGCCCACCAGGCCAACGCAAGGTGGTGATTGTGGGCGCGACGCGGGAACGGTTCGTTGTGCATCTGCCGGTGGTCGCGGAGGACCTGTCGGGAGCGCTGCGGTTCGCTCGGGCGATCACGCGGGCGCTGGGTTTCCTCGCCGACGTGGACCGGGCTGAGACGACGGTGTCGGAGGAGGATGCTCAGTGCGTACGGCATCGGGTTTTCTGTGACAGCTTGCTCGGTGGTCGTCGGCGGTGTCCGCGCCCGGCCGACCACGACGGGCCCTGCGGTTGACCGGGCGGGCGGGTGGCGCGAGGCGACACATCCGTCGGGTGGTCCGTAGGGGTTTGGGCCATCGGGAGGGTGGGGCTCCCGAGTGGCGGTGCGGCCCGTTGTAACCCCCGGCCACCTCATTCCCGTTACTTGTGTGTTTCCGCCACATAGCTCGTGGGTGACGTCACTTCTAGCGTGAGCCGACAACACAGCATCCTGTCCTCACCCTGGAGTCGCGATGACGGTCCGGCACACGCGGCGGGCGTTCCTCTCCGCCGCCACGATGATGGCTGCGGCACTGGCCGCCACGGCCTGTGGTAGCCCGCAGGACACCGCCACCGGCGGCGGCGACAACGCCGCGCCGGTCAAGGTCGGTCTGGTGTACTCCCAGTCGGGAGCCCTGGCCAGCTACGGAAAGCAGTACATCGAGGGGTTCAAGGCGGGGTTGGACTTCGCCACGAAGGGCACCGGCAAGGTCGGTGACCGGCAGATCGAGCTGACCGAGGTCGACGACGCGGGTGACCCGGCCAAGGCGGTCTCCGCCGCGAAGGACCTGATCGGCAAGGGCACGAAGATCATTGCTGGTTCCACCGCCTCCGGCGTGGCGCTTCAGGTCGCGCCGATCGCGGCGCAGAACAAGGTCCTGTTCATCTCCGGCCCGGCCGCCACCGACGCGGTGACCGGCGCGAACAAGTACACGTTCCGTTCCGGGCGGCAGTCCTACCAGGACGTGGTGACCGCCAAGTCGTTCATCGGGGACCCGACCGGCAAGAAGGTCGTGGTCTTCGCCCAGGACGGCGCGTTCGGCGACGCCAACGAGGCGGCCGTCAAGGCCGTCATCGGCAGCGCGGGTGCCAGCGTGAGCAGCGTCCGGGCGCCGGCCAGCGCCACCGAGTTCACGCCGTTCGCCAGCCAGATCAAGGCGGCCAAGCCGGACCTGCTCTTCGTGGCCTGGGCCGGCACCACCGCCCCGGCGATGTGGCAGAGCCTCGACCAGCAGGGCGTGCTCTCGTCCACCACTGTCGTCACCGGCCTGGACATCCGCTCGTCCTGGCCCACCTTCGGCGCGGCCGGCACGAAGATCTCCTTCCTGTCGCACTACTTCGACGGTGCCAGCGACACCGAGGCCAGCAAGGCGCTGAAGGCCAAGGTCAGCACCATCGACCTGTTCCACCCGGACGGCTTCGCCGCCGCCCAGATGGTGGTCCGTGCGGTGCAGGAGGGCGGGGACGACGTCGACAAGATGGTCACCGCCCTGGAGGACTGGAGCTTCGACGGGGTCAAGGGCAAGATGACCATCCGGGCCGCCGACCACGCGCTGCTCCAGCCGATGTTCCAGGCCAAGCTGACCGGCAGCGGCACCGAGTTCACGGCGACCGCGCAGAAGAGCCTCACCGGTGACGAGACCGCGCCGCCGGCCGTGGCCATGAAGGGCTGAGCCATGCTCGCCACCCGCGGTCTGACCTGGCGGATCGGTGAGGTCGCCATCGTCGACAGCGTCTACCTCGACCTCGCGCCCGGGGAGTTCCTGGGCGTGATCGGGCCGAACGGCGCCGGCAAGACCTCACTGTTCAACCTGATCACCGGCCTGCGCCGGGCCACGGAGGGCCGGGTCGTCCTGGACGGGCAGGACATCGGGGAACTCCCGCCGCACCGGCGGGCACGCCTCGGGCTGGGCCGTACCTTCCAGGCGTCCTCGGTCTTCGGCTCGCTCAGCGTGCGGGAGAACGTCCGGCTCGCCGTGCAGGCGCACCGCGGGGGCTCGATGGCACTGTGGCGGCGGGCGGCGGCCGACCGGGAGGTCGCCGCCGCCGCCGACACGGCACTCGACCGGGTCGGCCTCGCCCACCGGGGTACGGCCCTCGCCGGCACCCTGGCCCACGGCGAGAAACGCAAGCTGGAGATCGCCCTGCTGCTCGCCGGCGAACCGCGGGTGATGCTGCTGGACGAGCCGATGGCCGGGGTCAGCGCCGAGGACGTACCCGAGCTGGTGGCCGTGATCAAGTCGTTGACCGGCGACAGCGGCCGGGCGGTGCTGATGGTCGAGCACCACATGGACGTCATCCTGGAGTTGGCCGACCGGATCGCCGTCATGCACCACGGCGCGCTGCTGGCCTGCGACACCCCGGAGACGGTGATGGCGAACCCCACGGTGCAAGAGGCCTACCTGGGGGAGTCGCTCTGATGGAACCAGTTCTCACGGTAGAGGACCTGTCGGTCCGGATCTCCGGGCTGCACATCCTGCAGGGGGTGTCGTTCACGGTCGCGCCGACCGGGGTGACCGTCCTGCTCGGCCGCAACGGTGTCGGCAAGACCACCACGCTGCGCGCGATCGTCGGCCTCACCCCACCCGCCGGAGAGGTCCGCGGCACTGTCCGGATGGGCGCGCAGAGCCTGCTGGCCCAACCCACCCACCGGCTGGTCCGCGGTGGGCTCGGCTACGTGCCCGAGGACCGGTGCGTGTTCGCCGGCCTCACCGTCGCGGAGAACCTGCGGCTCGCCGAGCGGCGCGGCACCACCCCGGCGTACGACAAGGTCTTCGCGCTCTTCCCGGAGCTGGACCGGCGCGGACGGCAACGGGCGGGTTCGCTCTCCGGTGGGCAGCAGCAGATGCTCGCGATCGGGCGGGTGCTGCTCAACGACAACCGGCTGCTGCTGGTCGACGAGCCGACCAAGGGGTTGGCGCCGAAGGTGGTGACCGAGGTGGCCGAGGTGTTGGAACGGGTCGCGGAGTCGGTGCCGGTGCTGCTCGTCGAGCAGAACCTGGCGGTCGTACGCCGGCTGGCCCGCGACGCGGTGGTGCTGGCCGCCGGCAAGGTGGCCTGGACCGGCGACGCCCACGAGCTGCTGGTGGAGACGGCGCTGACCAAGTCGCTGCTCGGGGTGGGCTCGGCGGAGGTGAGTCACTGATGGGCACCGTGATCCTGTTGGCGTTGACCGGGCTCGGCCTGGCGGCGCTGTACTTCCTCGTCGCGTCCGGCCTGTCGCTGGTCTTCGGCCTGGCCGACGTGCTCAACTTCGCGCACGGGTTGTTCCTGGGTGTCGGCGCGTACGGCACCTGGTGGGCGGCGGGCAACCTGCCGGGCGCGGGTGCCGACGGGTTCGGCTTCGTGTTCGCGGTCGCCTTCGGGGTGGCCGCCGGCACGCTGGTGGCGATCCTGGTCGAGTTGGTGCTGATCCGCCCGCTCTACTCCCGCACCATCGAACAGGTGCTCGTCACCGTCGGCCTGTCCCTGGCCGGGGTGGCGTTGTTGCAGGCCACCTGGGGTGCGGATGCCCGGCCGTTCCCGCGTCCGGACTGGACCCGGCAGGTGACCGGCATCCTCGGCGCGCAGGTGCCCAACGGTGGCCTGCTGCTGATCATCGCGGCGGTGCTGGTGCTCGGCGCGATCCTGGCGTTCCTGCGCTGGACCCGGTACGGGCTGGTGATCCGGGCCGGCGTGGAGAACCGGGAGATGGTGACCGCGCTGGGCATCGACGTGCGCAAGGCGTTCACCCTGGTCTTCGCGATCGGTGGGGCGGCCGCCGCGCTCGCCGGGGCGCTCGGTGGGGTCTACTTCGGCACCGTCTCGCCCGGCCAGGGCAGCTCGCTGCTGATCTTCGCGTTCATCGTGGTGGTGATCGGTGGGATGGGCTCGGTGGTCGGCTCCGCGTACGCGGCGGTCGTGGTCGGGCTGGTGCAGCAGTTCGTCAACTACTACGGCACGTCCGGGCTCGGCGACATCTGCGTGGTCGGGCTGCTGGCCGTGGTGCTGCTGCTGCGCCCGCAGGGCATCGCCGGAAAGGTGGCAACGGCATGACGGTGATCGACGCGCCTCCCGCGCAGGTGCCCGACGAGTTGACCCCGCAGCGGGGGCGGTGGCACCGAGTGCGCCCGTTTTTGCCGCTGGTCGCGGTGGTGGTGCTGGCGATCCTGCCGTACTCGACGATCTCCCTGCCGGGGATCTTCGAGGGGCCGGTCAACTCGCCCGGCACCCTGCAACTGCTCGCCATCTGCCTGATCTTCGGCGGGTTGGCCGCCGGGTACGACCTGCTCTTCGGGCGGACCGGCATGCTCTCCTTCGGGCACGCGCTGTACTTCGCCGCCGGCGTGTACGGCACCGACATCCTCATCACCCGGGCCGGTCTGCCGCTGTGGCAGGCGGCGCTGTTGACGATCACCGGCGGGACGATCCTCGCCGCTCTGCTCGGCGCGGTGGCGCTGCGGACCGTGGGCATCGCGTTCGCCATGGTCACCTTGGCCTTCGCCCAGGTCGGCGCGATCCTGGTGGCCCGGGACTTCGGCGGGCTCACCGGCGGCGAGGAGGGTCTGCCGCTGGACGTGTCCGGGCTGCCGGCCGGCCTGGTCGGGGTGACGAACACCGTCAACCTGTACTGGCTGGCGCTCGCGTACCTCACGCTTGTGGTCTTCGTGGTGCACCGGGTGAGCGGGTCGCCGACCGGTCGGGTGCTCGCCGGGCTGCGTGACGACGAGCGGCGGATCGGTGTGCTGGGGCTGGACCCGTACCGCTACAAGCTGGTGGCGTTCACCCTCGCCGGCGGACTGGCGTCGGCGGGCGGGGTGGTCTACGTCCTGATCGTCGGCGGCGCGTCCCCGCACATCACCTCGTCCGAGCTGACCCTGTCGCTGCTGGTCATGGTGGTGCTCGGCGGGCCGGGCACCCGGTGGGGGCCGGTGCTCGGCGGCGTCCTCTACATGTACCTGGACCACCGGCTCACCGCGTTCGGCACGAGCGACGCGGTGGACAACCTGCCGGCCGTCCTCAGCCGTCCGCTGAGCCAGCCGCTGTTCGTCCTGGGCACGGTCTTCATTCTGGCCGTCTACTTCTTCCCAGGAGGCCTGACCAGCCTGGCCCCCCGCCTGTCCCACCTGACCAAATCCCTCCGCCCCCCGCGCTAACTCGGAAGTAGACCCACTTCCTCCCGATTAGGGCCGCTTCGCGCAGCGGAGCGACAGCGACTAACCCCACCCCCTTCGAGCCCGCCTGCACCCCGTCGATCATGGAGTTATCGCCACGACACGCCGTGGCGGATGGCGATAACGTCATGATCGACGGGGCTCTGTGAATGGGGAGGCACTGAGATGGGACAGCGGGTTGCTGTTGTCAGCGGGGGTGGGACCGGGATCGGGGCGGCCGTTGCCGGTTCACTTGTCCGGGACGGGTACGACGTTGTGATCGTCGGGCGGCGCGCGGACGTGTTGTCGGCCGCCGCCTCGCAGATCTCGGTCGACTGCGGGCGGCCCGACGCCGTGACCGCCGTGACCGCGGACCTGACCGAGCCGGAGCACCTCGACCGGGTACTCGCGGCGGTCGCCGGCCGGCCGGTCGACGTGGTGGTCAACAACGCCGGCGGCTACCTGGGCGGGGACACCTCCACGTTGGAGGGGACCGCCGCGCACTGGCGGGCCAACCTGGACGCCAACGTGCTCACCGCCGTGCTGCTGACCGAGGCACTGCGGCCGGTCCTGCGTCGGCCCGGCGGGCGGGTGATCCTGGTCAGCTCGATCGCCGCCCAGCGGGGCGGCGGTGGGGCGTACTCGGCCGCGAAGGCGGCCCTGCACGGTTGGGCGTACGACCTGGCCGCGAAGCTCGGCCCGGATCAGATCACGGTAAACGTGGTGAGCCCCGGTTATGTCGCCGAAACCGAGTTCTTCGGCGACCGGATGACCGCCGAGGGGCACGCGCAGCGGGTGGCGGCGACCCTGGTCGGACGGGCCGGGCTGCCGGACGACATCGCCGAGGCCGTCCGCTATCTCGCGAGCCCGGCCGCCGGATACGTCACCGGCCAGGTCCTCGGCGTCAACGGGGGCTCGGTCCTCGGCCGCTGACCACACGAACGCAGGAGGGCGGCGACCCCCGTTGGTCGCCGCCCTCCTACGTCGTGGGTCAGCCGTTCAGCAACTCGTACGCCATCGGTGGCGCCTTCGTCGCGGCGGCGCCGGTCGGCACGCTGATCTTCGGAGTGGAGCCGTAGTCGGCGTAGTTGACGACGTAGTCGTACGCCTTCGCCTTGCCGGCGGCCGGGATCTTCAGCGTCAGCGAGGTCAGGTTCTTGTCCGCGCCGACGACCGCCGTGAACGGCACCTTCTTGCCGGCTTCGCCCAGCGCCACCGCCTCGCCGTCGTCGAACGCCTTCGCCGCCTCCCCGGCGCTCACGTCGATGAACCCGACGTACGTACCGGGGCTCTGCTCCTCGACCGAGGTGGCCGCCTCGATGAGCGGACCGGCGTTGCCCTGGTCCGCACCGTCGTAGGTCGGGATGCCAGCGCTGTCGGAAAGCTTGGTGCGGTCCAGCTTCATCCACTTGTCCGGGAACTTCGGCAGCCCCGCCTGCCCGGTCAGCTTCGCCTTCATCCACAGCTCGTCGGCGATGATCAGCACCGACATCTTGACGGTGATGCCCTCCGAGCCGGGCGCGATCGTGCTGTTCACCTCGATGCCCTTCGCGTCCGGGTCGACCCGCCCGCTCAGCGTGCTGGACGAGTCCTTGCCGGTGAACCGGAACGCCCCCTCGGTGCCCTCCGGAACGGATTCCAGGAGCACCTGCTTCGGGTCGGCGGTCGGGCTGGCGCTCGGGCTGTCGCTCGGGTTGCTCCGCGGTGCCGAGGCCGGTCCGCCCGTGGGTCCGCACCCCCCGAGCAGGGTGGTCGTGGCCAGCATGGCGGCGATCACGCCGACCGTGCGGCGGGTGGTGCTCGCGGTGCCCGTTGCCTGTGTCATCACATTCTCTTTCTCGCTGCGTGGCTGGTGCCGATGACCATGTTGTCGGCAGGCACGGCGGTGCGGCTGCCGATATGCTGCCGTCCGGCTGCCGGGCACTGCCGTCCGGCGCTGCCGGAGGTGTCAGGAGCGGGAATACGCATGTCAGCAACGCTGCGTTTCGAGATCCTCGGGCTTCAGCGGGCCTGGTACGCCGACCGCGAGATCGACCTCGGTCCCGGCAAACAGCGTGCTGTGCTGACCGTGCTGCTGCTCTCCGCGGGCCGTCCGGTGTCCACCGGGCAGATCGTCGAGGCGGTCTGGCCGGAGGATCCACCCGCTAACGGCCCCAACGTGGTGCAGAAGTACGTCGCCGGGTTGCGCCGGGTGCTGGAGCCGGAGCGGTCGCCGCGTACGCCGGGCCAGGTGTTGAGCCTGACCGATGCCGGGTACCTGCTCCGCGTCGATCCGGACGCGGTCGACGCGGTCCGCTTCCAGCGGGGGATCCACCGCGCCCGGCAGCGACGGGCCGAGGGCCGTGCCGCCGAGGCGTTGACCGAACTGGCCACCGCCCTGGCGCTCTGGCAGGGCGAGCCGTTCACGGGCTTCACCGGGCCGTTCCTGGAGGCGGCCCGGCAACGGTTGATCGAACTGCGGGCAGTGGCATTGGAGACCCGCGCCGACCTGATGCTGGACCTCGGCCGGCACCGGGAGATGGTCGGGGAGCTGGTGGAGTTGGTGGCGGAGTTCCCGGTCCGGGAACGACCGCGGCACCAACTCATGCTGGCGCTCTATCGCAGTGGGCGGCAGGCGGAGGCGCTCGCGGCCTACCGGGAGTTCGGCGACCTGCTCCGGGAGGAGTACGGCATCGGGCCGGGCGAGGGGCTGCAGGCACTGCACCGGCGCATCCTCTGCTCCGACCCGACCCTCACGGTGGCGAAGCCGTCGAGCGAGCCGGAACTGCGCCGACCCACGCCGGCTCCCAGCCCTCGCCAACCAGCCGACCCACCCGCGCCGCCGGCGGTGTCACCGCCGCCCGTGTCACCGCCGCCCGTGTCACCGCCGCCCGCGCCAACGCCGCCCAGCCCGCCCGGGTCGCCGGGTGTCGCGGTCACCCCGCAGCCCGTTCCGTACCCGGTCGCGGTGCCCCCGGGCGGGCATCCGTCCCGGACCACCCGGGGGCAGTCGGCCCCGAGCTGGCTGAGTGTCAGCGTGACGATCGTCGGCACGCTGACCGCGGTGTTCTCCTTCGGTCTGCTCACCTGGCTGGTGGTGCTGTTCTACGCCAGTTGGCGGCGAAGCTGGCGCAACGGGCTCATCGGTGTGGGTTATCTGTCGCTGACCGCCACGATCATCGCGATATTCGGCAACAGCGACTCGGAGGAGATGAGCGACACCGAGGGTCTCCTGATCGTGGCCTGGTTGCTCGTCTGGCTAATCGGGGTCGTGCACACGATCCTGCTCAACGGCGCGCTCTGGTCGGCCCTCACCAGTCGGATCGCGGGGTCGCCTCCGCCGGTGGTCGACGACCGTCGGGTCCGTCGTGAGCAGGCCCGCTACCTGCTCTACCACTACCCGGCGGCGCGGCAGGAGCTGCACATCGGCCGGCCCGACCTGTACCGCACCTTCGACGACGGCGGCCTGGTGGACGTCAACGCGGTCGGGGAGCCGACGATCGCCGAGCTGCCCGGAATCACCCCCGGGCAGGCGCGGCAGGTGGTGATGGACCGTTGGCTCCGTGGCCCGTTCGGCTCGATGGAGGACCTGGCCGGCCGGTGCCTCCTCCCGCCGGTGCTCACTGACTCCCTGCGCGAGCTGCTCATCTTCTTCCCCCCGCCGGCCGTGCCCGCCCCGCCCGCGGCAGCGCCCGGCCGGATCGAGTGAGGCGACCCGCACAGCGCGCGACGGGCAGGGACGTCTCCCGTTGCTGGTAGAAATGCCGGATGGGCGACGAGTGGGCGGCGGTACGGGAACGGGCCGAGGCGGTGCTGCGTCGGCTGGCCGGCGACCACGCCCGGCTGCGCGAAGATCAGTGGCGGGCGATCGAGGCACTGGTTGTCGACCGGCGGCGGGTGCTCTGTGTGCAGCGCACCGGTTGGGGCAAGTCGGCTGTCTACTTCGTGGCCACCGCCCTGCTGCGAGAGGGCGGCGAGCACGGCCCGACCGTCATCGTGTCGCCGCTGCTGGCGTTGATGCGCAACCAGGTCGAGGCCGCCGCGCGGGCCGGCATCCGGGCCCGCACGATCAACTCGGCGAACCTCGACGAGTGGGACGAGATCACCGCCGAGATCCAGACCGGTGCGGTGGACGTGCTGCTGATCAGCCCGGAGCGGCTCAACAATCCGGACTTCCGCGACGGCGTGCTGCCGAAGCTGGCCGCGACCACCGGGCTGCTGGTGGTCGACGAGGCGCACTGCGTCTCCGACTGGGGGCACGATTTCCGCCCCGACTACCGGCGGCTGCGCACGTTCCTCGCCGAGCTGCCCGAGCGCACGCCCGTGCTGGCCACCACCGCCACCGCCAACACCCGGGTCACCCAGGACGTGGCGGAGCAGTTGGGTGACGCCCTCGTCCTGCGCGGCACCCTGGACCGCGAGTCGCTACGCCTCGGTGTGCTCGACCTGCCCAGCCCGGCGCACCGGTTGGCCTGGCTCGCCGACCACCTGGACCAGCTGCCCGGCTCGGGCATCGTCTACACGCTGACCGTGGCGGCAGCGGGGGAGACGGCCGAGTTCCTGCGCTCCCGCGGCTACCCGGTGTCCTCGTACACGGGGCAGGTCGAGGACGCCGACCGGCGAGCCGCCGAGCAGGACCTGCTCGACAACAAGATCAAGGCGTTGGTCGCCACCAGCGCGCTCGGCATGGGCTTCGACAAACCCGACCTGGGCTTCGTCGTCCACCTCGGCGCACCCCCCTCACCGATCGCGTACTACCAGCAGGTCGGCCGCGCCGGCCGCGCCGTCGAGCACGCCGAGGTGCTGCTGCTGCCCGGTGCCGAGGACGCGGCCATCTGGCGCTACTTCGCCTCGCTGGCGTTCCCGCCGGAGCAGCAGGTGCGTGCCGTGCTGGCCGCGCTGCACACCGACCGCCCGCTCAGCACCCAGGCCCTCGAACCCCTCGTCGACCTGCGCCGGACCAGGTTGGAGTTGATGCTCAAGGTGCTCGACGTGGACGGCGCGGTCCGCCGGGTGCGCGGCGGCTGGCTCTCCACCGGAGAGCCCTGGGTCTACGACGAGGCCCGGTTGCGCCGCGTCGCCGAGGCACGCACCGTCGAGCAACAGGCCATGCGGGAGTACGCGACCACGCCCAACTGCCGGATGCGGTATCTGCGGGAGTGCCTGGACGACGCCGGGGCGGCCGACTGCGGGCGGTGCGACAGGTGCGCCGATCCGATCTTCGTCGCCGACGTGTCGACGGCCGCGCTCGCCGCCGCGCAGACGTTCCTGGGTCGACCTGGCGTGGAGATCGCCCCCAAGAAGCTCTGGCCGACCGGCTTGGACGCGGTGGGCGTACCCCTCAAGGGCCGGATCGCCCCCGCGGAGCAGGCGCTGCCGGGGCGGGCCGTCGGGCGTCTCTCGGACCTCGGCTGGGGTGGCCGGCTGCGCGACCTCGTCGGCCCGGAGGCGCCGGACGCGCCGGTGCCCGACGACGTCGTCGGGGCCGTGGTGGAGGTGTTGAAGGCGTGGGCGCACGGCGACGACCCGTGGCCGCGCCGGCCGGTGGGTGTGGTCGCGGTGGGTTCCCGGCGACGGCCCCGGCTGGTCGGCTCGCTGGCCGAGCGGATCGCCGCCGTGGGCCGGCTGCCGCTGCTCGGCGAGGTCACCCCGGCCGGTCCGGGTGGGCCGGCCGGTCCGCGCGGCAACAGTGCCCAACGGGTACGCGCGCTGCACGACACGTTCACCGTGCCGGCCGACCTGGCCGACGCCGTGGCCGGCCTGGACGGCCCGGTGCTGCTCGTCGACGACCTGGTCGACTCGGGCTGGACGATGACCCTGGTGGCTCGGGCACTGCGCCGGGCGGGCGCGCCCGACGTGCTCCCGCTTGCCCTCGCCGTGGCCGGCTGACCTGCTGGACCGCTGCGCGCACGTCGGTGCGGGATAGTTCCCGGGCGGCGGCGAATGCGACGGTCGCCACGCCGTCCGGGCGTCGGCCTGGGGTGGTCCGTCGCGGCGGTACGGTGGGCGGCATGACCGACCAGCGCCCCGTCGCCGTGCCGGTGGTGCCTGACCAGGTCCCCGACGCGGTGGTGGTCTCTGCCCGGGCCTCCGATCCGGCGGTGGTGTCTGACTACGTCTCCGCCGCACCGGATCGGAGCACACTCCGGCTGGCGTTGGTGGTCGGCGGGCTGGTGCTGGCGGTGCTGCTCGGCTTCGGCCTCGGCCGGCTGAACACCAACGGTGCCGCCACCGGCAGCCCGTCGTTGGCCGCCGAGCACACCGACCCGCCGGGCGTCGCACCGCACAACCACGGCTCCGCCACGACCACCGATCAGGGCGCGGCCACCGAGCCGGGCGGGCTGGCGGTCAGCGCGGCCGGGTTCACCCTGGCCCCGCTGGTCACCGAGTTCGCGGCGGGTCGCCCCGATCAACTCCGCTTCCAGGTGCGCGACGCGCAGCGCCGGCCGGTCACCCGGTTCGCCATCGTGCACGACAAGCCGCTGCACCTCATCGTCGTCCGGCGGGACCTGACCGGTTACCAGCACCTGCACCCGACGATGGCGGCGGACGGCACCTGGTCGGTGCCGTTGACCCTCGCGCAGCCCGGCGTCTGGCGCGCGTACGCCGACTTCACCGTGGTCGCCGACAACGGCGCGCAGACCGCGGTGACCCTCGGCGCGGACCTGGTCGCGCCCGGCGACTACCAGCCCCGGTCGCTGCCCGCCCCGGCCACCTCGACGACGGTGGACGGCTTCACCGTCGGCTACCAGGGGACTCCGCAGGCCGGGGCGACGGTGCCGGTGACCTTCCGGATCGAGGGCGCCGGCGGTGCCGCCCCGCTGGAGCGGTACCTCGGGGCGTACGGGCACCTGGTGGCGTTGCGCGAGGGCGACCTCGGCTACCTGCACGTGCACCCGGAGCCGGATCTGGTGGACGGCCAGGTCAAGTTCTGGTTGACCACCCCCGGTCCAGGCCGCTACCGCCTCTACCTGGATTTCCAGGTGAACGCCGAGGTCAAAACCGCCGAATTCACCCTAACCGTCCCCTGAGCGCGCCCCCACGGCCCCCACGGCCCCCACGGCCCCCGCCCCGGCTCCTGGTGATCACGAGGTTATTGCTCCGACACGCCGTGGTGGGTGGCAATAACCTCATGATCAACGGCCCGAGCGCGAGGGTGGGGGAGCGCGGGCGAGGGGGCGGGTGCGGAGCGGCGCGGGGTGCGGAGTGGGTTAGCCGGCTCGGCGGATTGGGCGGCGGGCCAGGTAGCGCAGCAGGTCGCGGATGTGGTGCTTCTCCTCGGCGGGGACCGTCGGGTCGGCCAGCCGGTCGAGGATGGCTCGGACGTCGGCCTCTACCGGGCCGTCGTCGTGACGTCGGCGGGGAGTGGGGCCGGCGTCGGGCAGGCCGAGCGCGCGGAACGCGGCGGCGACCGGCAGGTCCAGTGCGGCACAGAAGCCGCGCACCTTGGCCAGCTCGGGGTAGTCCTGCCAGTCACCGGCCAGCCAGCGGAACACGGTGGAGCGACCCACACCGGTGTGCGCGGCAAGATCGGTCACGGTCCAGCCACGGTCGTCGCGGGCGTCGTCGATGGCGCGCCGGACGAAGCGGGCGAAGGCCATTTGCGGTGTTACGTCGGCTGATCCCATCCCTGCGTGTCTTCCCCCCTGCCGGAGCACCGGGACGATGCGCCTTCCGAGGGTAGTACGCCCGGGGCGCGAAACAATTGACTGAGCGCACAAACTGTCCCGTGGACGAGACTTTTCTCTGGAAGCCTCTGTGCAGAACGAAAATTGCATCGAGCGATCACTGTCGTTCTTCCATTAGGCTCGGTGCCCGCCCCGGCCTGGCGTCTGAACGCCAGCCATGTTCGACCGGACCACCGCCGAGGAGCACCATGGCCGAATCGAGCCGCCCCCAGCCGTACCAGCCCGGTGCGGTAAGCCTCTTCTTCGTCGCCAAGGCTGGCGTCTTCGCCGCCGGGTTCTGGATCTGGCTGCTGGTCCTGGTGCTCCGCACCGACTCCGTGACCGGCCAACACGTGCTGGCGGCCACCGGTGCGATCACCACCACGCTCGTCGGCGTGATGCTGGGCGCCCGGATGGCGTTGCAACACAACGCCGCCATCCGGCACGCGGAGATGAAGAAACTGCTTGTCGACATCTCCTGGAACGCCTTCGCGGCCGCCGGCAACGCCGAGAGCACGGGCAAGGTGGTGCCGTTCCCCACCGTCCCGGCCGACGGCGGATGGGCCGGTCAGCGGAGCGGTGGCGAGCGGGTGACGGTCCTCGACCGTGGCGCCGGCGAGCGCACCGGTGGCCGGGATCGCGGCGGCAACGGCGAACGGCGTCGTTAGGGCGTGTCGACTACGTCGTCGCCGGCTGCCGGTCGGTCGGCTGCCGGTCGGCGGCCAGCAGGGTCTCCAGCCGGGGTGTGACCCGCCACTGGTCCACCAGCTCGCGGTACTCCTCGCGCTGCGGTCCGGTCGCCTCGGCACCGGTGCGTCGGGCGCGGATCAGCAGGTTGCGGGGCGTGTGCTGGGAGTCCACGAACTCCACCACCTCGGTCCGGTAGCCGTGCACCCGCAGCAGTCCGGCCCGCAGCGCGTCGGTGAGCACGTCGGCGAAGCGCTCCCGCAGGATGCCCTGCCGGGTCAGCAGCTCGTACGGTGTCGGGGTCGGATGGGCGCGGAGCTGCTTGGCCAGGTCGTGGTGGCAGCACGGTGCGGCCAGCACCCAGCGGGCCCCCCAGCGCACCGCGCGGGCCAGCGCCTCGTCGGTGGCGGTGTCGCAGGCGTGCAGCGCCAGCACCAGGTCGGGGGCGGGGTCGACGACGGCGTCGGCGATCGTGCCGGCCACGAAGCTGATCCGGTCGGCCCAGCCCAACCGTTGCGCCAGCTCGGTGTTGCGCCGCCGCTGGTCCTCCCGGACGTCCACACCGACCAACTGCACGTCGAGCCCACGAGTCGTCAGGTAGCGGTACGCGGCGAACGTCAGGTAGGCGTTGCCGCAGCCCAGGTCGACCACCCGGAGCGGACCGGTCAGGTCGTCGGGCAGGGTCGCGGCCAGCGCGCGCAGGAACGCGTCCACCTGACGGCGCTTGGCCGCCGAGCCGCCGATCTCGGAAAAGATCGGGTCCCCGGGGTCGAGCAGGTACTCCTTCGCCCGATCATTTCCCGCGGGTGCCGCTGCCGGACGGGCGGCCGCGGCCCGGTGCACCTGCGCCTCACCGGACTTGGTCACCCGTAGTTGCAGCGTCGCCACGGTCGTCTCCACGTGCCAGTTGCCGAACGGCTCGGCCAGCAGTTCGTCGACCGCCGCAGCGGCCTCCGGGCCGGAGGCGAGGTTGCGGGTGTACGGGCGAGCACCGTCGGACGTGGTGATCTGCATGCGCGGCCCGGCCTTGAGCGTTACCGGCCGTAGTTCCGCCCGCTCGACGGTGGGACGGCGCCCGCGGCGGCGTCCGGCGGCAACCGCCCGGGTCAGCGCGGGGTCGAGCAGCAAGGCTCGAACCTCGGTCAGGGCGGCTTCCAGTGATTCCGGCATCGTTCCATTCCCGGCAGGTGGGGTGGGAGAAGGGAACATCCCCCGCACCGCGCGAGGCGGTGCGGGGGATGTCAGGTGTTGCTGGTGGTCAGTCGGCTGTCGCTTCGGCCGGCGTACCCGCATCGGAACCGCCACCACGGCGGCGCCGACGGCGGCGCGGCTTCGACGGCTCGCCGTCGGACGCGGCGGCTGGCTCGGTGGGGCCGGCGTCGGCGGTGATCACCGCGGTCGGCTCGCCCACGACCGCCTCGCCGGCCCGGCGGCGACGCCGACGGCGGGGGGTACGGGTGCCTTCCTCAGCCGCGTCGCCGACGGGCGCGTCGGCAACGGGCGCGTCGGCGACGGCCGGCGTGCCGGCGTCGGAGCGGTCCCGACGACCGTCTCCCCGACCACGGCGCTCGCCTCGCCCCTCACCACGGCTCTCGCCGCGTCGCGGGCTCCGGCCGCCACCGCTGTCGCCCCGGCGGGAGCGGGTCGTGCCACCCAGATCTTCTTCGATCTCGGCGGACAGCCCGGCCCGGGTGCGCTCGGCCGTCGGCAGGGTGCCGCTGACCTCGGTCGGGATGTGCAGGTCGGTGTAGAGGTGCGGCGACGTGTGGTACGTCTCCGGAGGCTCTGGCATCTCCAGACCGAGGGTCTTGTCGATGATCCGCCAGCGCGGCATGTCGTCCCAGTCGACGAAGGTCACCGCGACGCCCGTCGCGCCGGCCCGGCCGGTACGACCGATCCGGTGGGTGTAGGTGTCCTGGTCTTCCGGGCAGTCGTAGTTGATGACGTGGGTGACGCCTGTGACGTCCAGCCCGCGGGCCGCCACGTCGGTGGCGACCAGGATGTCGATCTTGCCGGCCCGGAAGGCGCGCAGTGCCCGCTCGCGAGCACCCTGGCCGAGGTCACCGTGCACCGCGGCGACCGCGAAGCCGCGGAAGTCGAGGTCCTCGGCGACCCGGTCGGCGGCCCGCTTGGTACGCGTGAAGATCATGGTCAGCCCACGCCCCTCCGCCTGGAGGATGCGCGCCACCACCTCGACCTTGTTCATCGAGTGGGTGCGGTAGACCAGCTGCTGGGTCTGCGGCGACGGACCGGTCTCGGCGGTGTGCCCGGCGTGGATCGTCATCGGCTGGCGCAGGAAACGCCGCGACAGGGTGACGATCGGGTCCGGCATGGTGGCCGAGAAGAGCATCGTCTGGCGGTCTTCCGGGAGCATCGCCAGGATCTTCTCGACGTCGTCGAGGAAGCCCAGGTCGAGCATCCGGTCGGCCTCGTCGAGGACGAGTGCGTGCACCCGGTCCAGTCGGAGGTGCTTCTGCTTCTGCAGGTCCATCAGCCGACCGGGGGTGCCGACCAGGATCTCGACGCCCTTGCGCAGCGCGTCGATCTGCGGCTCGTACGCCACGCCGCCGTAGATCGGCAGCACCCGGACGCCACGCGTCCGGCCGGCGGCGGCCAGGTCCTTGGCGACCTGGATGCCCAGCTCACGGGTGGGGACGACGACCAGCGCCTGGGGGACGCCGTCGCTGCCCTCGCCCGGGGCGAAGACCCGGTCCAGCAGCGGTACGCCGAAACCGAGGGTCTTGCCGGTGCCGGTGGGCGCCTGACCGATCAGGTCGACGCCGCGCAGCGCGATCGGGATCGCGTACTCCTGGATGGCGAAGGCGCGGGTGATGCCGGCCGAGGCCAGGGCCTCGACGGTCTCGGCGCGGGCGCCGAGGGCGGCGAACGTGGGGGCCTCCGGTCGGACCGGGGCGGTGGGGGCCAGTTCCTGGCCGTCCAGCAAATCTTGAGTCAGGTCGCTCATGTGGATGTGGGGGTGCCCTCTCGTGGGTGCGCCCGTCATGTCCTCAGGGCGCGTTCGGTATGACGCGGGCCACACGGTCGGCGGCAGATTGCCGAGCCGGACCGGGCCGCACGCGCGCCGCGGGCTGAGCTTCGATCAGATCGGCGCCCACGGCAACTGCTCCATGCTACCTGAACAGGCATGGCTTCGTCCCGATTCCCGGTCGGCCAGGCGACACGCGGGGGCAATGATTGTGACCTGCGTCATAGATGCGTCGGCGGGACGTACCCCGCGCGAGTCACCGACGCGGCGCGGGCGTCCGGGCCGGGGTCGTGCGACGTCATCCGAGAGAGGTGCGGCAAACCCGAACAGGTCGCCGCATCCAGTCAGGCCCGGCGCGGCACCGCGCGGCGGGTACGCCGGCCGGAACCGCCGAGCACCGATGCCGGCCCGCGGCAGGTGGCCCCACGCCTACCTGCCGCGATGGCCGGCCCGGTCAGCGGACGGTGAAACCGACCGCCCGGGACGACGCCTCGGCGATCTCGACGTAGGCGACCTTCTCGATCGGCACGATGACCCGTCGGCCCTTCTCGTCGGTCAGGGAGAGCGTGCCGCCGTTGCCAGCGAAGGCGTCGGTCACGATCTGCTCGATCTCGGCCGGCGACTGCGCGCTGTCTACTACCAGCTCACGCGGCGCGTACTGCACGCCGATCTTGACCTCCACTGTGCCTCCTCAACTGGGGCGAAAGAACCGCCCTGCGAAGGCTATCCGATCACGGGGTCGGCGGTCAGGCTGACTCACCTTGCAGCGGGAAGCTCGCGATGCCCCGCCAGGACAGCGCGGCCACCAACGCCTCGGCCTCGGCCTTCGGCACCTGCCGGCCGCCGGCCAGCCAGAACTGTGCGGCCGTCTCCGCCGCGCCGACCAGCCCGGAGGCGAGCAGCTCGGCGTGGGCCCGGCTCACCCCGGTGTCCGAGATGATGGTGTCGGTGATCGCCGCGATGCAGCCCTGTTCGACCCGCTCCACCCGCTGTCGCACCGCCGGGTCGTTGCGCAGGTCCGACTCGAAGACGAGGCGGAAGGCTTCGCTCTCGTGGTCGACGAAGTCGAAGTACGCGCGTACCGACGCGCCGACCCGCTCCTTGTTGTCGCTGGTGCCGCGCATCGCATCCTGCACCTGAGCGACGATGGCGTCACAGTGCGTGTCGAGCAGCGCCAGGTAGAGATCCATCTTTCCGGGAAAGTGTTGGTAGAGCACCGGCTTGGAGACCCCGGCCCGCTCGGCGATGTCGTCCATCGCGGCGGCGTGGTAGCCCTGCGCGACGAACACCTCCTGCGCCGCAGCGAGAAGCTGCTTACGGCGCGCGGAGCGGGGCAGGCGGGTGGGCCGGCCGGCGGTCTGTGCACCGTTCCCCGCAGCGGTCATGGGATCCTCCGAGTTCTCCGTACGAGCCGGCATTTTCCCCCCAGACCGGGCGAAGCCCGTGACCCCCGTCGTGGAAATGGCCCGCCGCTGTAACTTATCGCCACTCTCGGCACACGGTAGCCTCAGCGGGGGCGACCAAGGAGCGCGCGGTGAGTGAAACAGGGCAACCCGGAGCCGCCACCCCGGGAGAGCACGGTGACGGAACGGGTCAGCACGACGACCCGGGCCGTCCCGTCAGCGGGTGGGCGCCAGCGACGGGCGGGTGGTCCCGAGCCGCCGATCGCGAGGATGCCCGGGACGAGGCGCCGCGCTGGCAATCCGATCCCGCCGCTGGCTGGCGCGCCTCGTCCAGCCGACACGGCGACCTGCCAGCGCCCCTGGTGGGGCTGCCGGGTGACCTCGATCCGCCGACCCGCGCCAACGGCCACCACGCCAATGGCGTGCACCATCCGGACGACGCCAACGGCGTCCACCCTCCCGGTCTCGAACCACCCGCCGGCCGCCCCGCGCCGGTGAGCGCTCCGCCGGGGTTGCCCGACGAGGGTCGGCCCGAGGCGACCGGCGACCGGCTGGTGGTGCCCGCCCAACGCCCCGCTCCGCCACGGGAGCAGGGTGCCGGCGAGCCCGACAAGGGCACCGCCGCACGCTCCACCGTCGATCCGGCCGCCGCGCACCGGGCTCGCTGGGCCGAGCCCGGCCTGCCGACCTCCGCGCCGCCGGCCGTCCAGGTGCCGCCCGTCGGCACCGCCGCGTCGGGTTTCGAGGTGCCGCCCGGCTTCCGCGCGCCGACCAGCGAGCGGCTGGCCGCCGACGAACCGGCCGCGCCACGAGACTGGCGGGACCCGCTCGCACCCGGGCGGCAGGCAGCGCCGGGGCCGGCCGGGCACGCCGACGCGGCCGAGCCGGGTCGGACCGCTGGCGTCCCCCGACCAGGCGAAACACACCGAGCCGGCGAGTCGCCGGCCATCGAGCCGGACTGGTCCGGACCGAACTGGAACCGTCCGAGCTCCGGCGGCGGATGGGCTCCGCCCTGGTCCCGCTCCGACGACGAGCCGGCCGCTCCCAAGGCCCGGGACGAGCCCGCGCCGAGTTGGGTCGCCGAGCCGCACCTGCCGTACGAGCCGCTGCGCGCCGAGTCGCCCCGCCCGTACGAGCCGGTGCGTGCCGATCCGCCCCGCGCGTACGACGTCCCCGGCGGTGGGTCCGGGTCCGACGCCGCGCCGGCGCACCCCAGCGGGCAGAGCACCCCGCCGCCGTCCGAGCGCCCGTCCTGGGTCGCACCGCCCACCGTTCCGCCCCGGGCTGTCGACGCGGACGCGTCCCCCACCAGCGGACCACCGGTGTCGTCAGGCATGGCACCACCGGTCGTCGATCGCCTCTCCTGGGCCGACGGTCCCACGCCGACCAGCGGTCCGCCCGCCGATCGCCCCTCCTGGGCGGGGTCCGGCGCACCTCGCACGGACCGCCCGTCCTGGGCCGGCGGCTCCGACCCCGCGCCCACCAGCCCGGCGCCGGCGCGGCCGTCCTGGGCTGGCGGCTCCGAGGCGGCGACGAGCGTCCCGCCGGTACGGCCGTCCTGGGCTGGCGGCTCCGAGGCGGCGACGAGCGTCCCGCCGGTACGGCCGTCCTGGGCTGGCGGGTCCGACCCCGCGCCCAGCAGCCCGACGTCAGCGCGGCCGTCCTGGGCCGGAGAGGCCGATCCGACACCGCCCAGCGCCCCGCCGACGCGGCCGTCCTGGGCCTCCGGAGCCGTGCCGGCCGACGCGCCACCTCCGGCCCCGGCCGGGCCGCCTCCCACGCTTACCGACCCACCCCCGGCCCCGGCAGGCCCGCCCCTGGTGGCGGAGCGTCCCTCCTGGGTCGGCGGTTCGCCGACGGCGAGCAGTTCCCCGACCGAGCGGCCGGACTGGTCCGAGGGCCGGATCCCCGCCACCCCCGCCGAGCGCCCGTCCTGGCCAGCCAGCCATTCGCCAAGCGCTGCCGGCGGCGGCGAGGTGGGCGAGACGTCCCGCCCGCCACGGCCCGAGCCCCGGCCGGTCGCGCCGTTCCGGCTCCGGCCGGCGGCACCCGAACCGCCCGGGCCGTCTCCCGTCGAGCCACCCCGGGCGAACGCCCCGTCGGCCGCCGACACCACGTCGGCCTCCACCAGCGCGGCTCCGCCCTCCGCCACGAGCGGGGCCGAGCGCCGTGACCGGTCCCCAGCCGTTCCCACCTCGCCCTACGCGGCTCGCCGATCCGCCCCCGACCCGACGTCGTCGACCGAGCCGGCCGACAACGGCCGGCAACCAGACCCGAGGGCGGTGGTGCTGCCGCAGCGCGTCCCCGCGGAACCGGACGTGCCCGTCGTGCCGGAGCCGCCAGCCGTGGAGCCACCCGCCGAAACCCCGGAGGTCGCCCGCATCGCCACCCACCTTCGCCGTGACGACGAACCAGCCCCACTCCGGGAGCGCCCCGAGGGGTTTGACGTCAACGCCATCCTGGACGCCGTTCGGGAGGTCGCCGGTGTCCGCGACGCGGCGCTGCGCCGTACCCCGGCCGGGGCGCACAGCCTGCGCCTGGACCTGGCCGACGGTGCCGATCCGGCCGAGGTGAGCCGACAGGTGGCCCGGCTGCTCCAGGAACGGATGGGACTGGCCGCCGCCCCGCAGAACGTGCCCGGCGTGCCCAGTACGCCACCCCCGCCGGTTCGCCGACGTCTGGCCGAACCGCGACCTGCCGAACGGCGTACGGCGGAACCCCCCGGCGCGGCCCCGCGCGACGCAGGTCCGGACGCCCGTACCGGTGAGGTCCGGGTGGCCGAGACGACCGCACCGCAACGTCCGTCGGGCGCCTCGGGAGAGGCCACACCGGCAGGCCCGGAGCAGTGGACCGGTACGGACACCTCGCGCCGCCGCCGGCCGAACGCGCCGCACCGGGGTCGCGCCACCGTCGAGGAGCCCGGATCGGTCTCGGCCGCGCCGGCCGGTGCCGCGACCGGCAGCCCGGCCACGCTCGGCACGTCGTACTCCGGTGGTCAGGTGACCACGACGGAGTCGGCGCCGTCCCGACCGCTGGACACCGGCGGCGTGCCGGGGCCGCGGGTGGTGATCGACCACGTGCAGGTGAGCACGTTCGGCCTGGACGCGAACGTGGAGGTCCGGCTGCTGGCCGACGACGACAGCGCCTCCGGGTACGCCACCGGGCCGGCGGTGGACGGCTACGTGCTGCGGCTCTGCGCGGTGGCGGCTGCCGCCGCGGTGGACGAGTTGCTGCGGGGCACCGACAACGCCGAGCGGGGGCGCTGCTTCGTCGAGCACGCGGCGGTGGTGCCGTTCGGCAACTGCGAGGTGGCCACGGTCGTGGTGCTGCTCGTCTGTGCGGGCTGGGTCGAGCAGCTGGCCGGCTCGGCGCTGGTCGCCGGTGATCCCCGGCAGGCGGTGGTCCGGGCGACGTTGGCGGCGGTGAACCGTCGACTGGAGGCGCTGCTGTCCTGAGTGGTCCGAGGCAGACTGGACCGATGAGACGCGCCACCCTCTGGCCCGACCATCTGCTCCCCGATCATCACGTTCCACCGCCCTGGCCGGGCCGGGAGGTCCGCCTCGACGGCCGGGTCACGTACGTGCGGGACACCCCGGCCACCGCCGCCGGAGCGGAACCGGCGCTGTACGTGCACGGGCTGGGCGGGTCGTCCCAGAACTGGACCGACCTGGCCGGGCTGCTCGCCGACCGGCTGGACGGTCAGGCCATCGACCTGCCCGGCTTCGGCCGCAGTGAGCCGGGTCCCCGCTACACCATCCCGGCCTTCGCGGATCTGGTCGTCCGCTGGATCGAGCACTCCGGTCGCGGCCCGGTGCACCTGTTCGGCAACTCGCTGGGCGGCGCGGTCGCGGTTCAGGTCGCCGGGCTCCGGCCGGACCTGGTACGTACCCTCACCCTGATCTCCCCGGCCCTGCCGTTTCTGGACTTCCGCCGCTCGTTGCAGGGGCGGATGCTGCCGGTGCTCGCCATCCCGCGGGGCGAACGGCTGGTCGCCCGGCACCTCACCCAGCTCGCTCCCGAGGTGATGGCCCAGCAGGTGCTGGAGGCGTGCGTCGCCGACCTGAGCCGGATCTGCGACCAGCGTCGGGCCGAGGCGTTGGAGGAGATCCGGGTGCGGTACGAGGCGGAGCACTACGCCGCCGCGTACGTCCGGACGTTCCGCGGACTGGTCTCCAGCTTCCTGCGGGCGTACCTGCCGGGGTCGGGTTCGCTGTGGCGTCTCGCCGAGGCGGTACGCGCACCGACCCTGGTGGTGGGTGGCCGTCAGGACCGCCTGGTCGACGTGCGGGTCGCGCCGCAGACCGCCCGGGTCATCCGGGACAGCCGGTTGATGATGCTCGACGGCGTCGGTCACGTGGCGCAGTTGGAGGTGCCCCGCCTGGTTGCCCGGGCGGTGGTCGGCCTGCTCGCCGAAACGGAGGACACCGCGGGGCGGCCTGATCTGGCAGGCTGACCTGGATGCCCAGCTCAGCCCACCTCCCCGGTCGCCGTCAGCGACGCCTCGCGCTGCTCGCCCAACTGGTGGCGGTGGTGTTGGCGGTCGGCGCGGCGGTGACCGTGATCGCCGAGGGGCCGGGTGGGCATCCGCGCGCCGGTCGGCTGGCCGCCGACGAGGTCGTCACTCTGCCGCCGCTGGTGGCCGCGCCGCTGCCGCCGTCGGTCGACCCGTCGCCCTCCGCCGCTGTCGCGTCGAGTCCGTCCCCGGTGCTGCGGGCGCCCGGCGCGGTCCCGAGCGCCGGCACCGGGAGGTTCGGCTACGACGCCCGTTCCGGCCCGGTGCTGGGTCGCGCGGGTGAGCTGCGGCGGTACCGGGTCGCGGTGGAGTCGGGCAGCGACGAGACCGCCGGGGACTTCGCGCAGGCGGTTCAGGTGGCGCTCGCCGGGCCGGGCAGCTGGGTCGACAGCGGCAGGCTACGGATGCAGCAGGTCCCGGGGGACGCGCCTCGCGACTTCACCATCTACCTGGCCACCGCCCGCACGGCGGGTCGGATGTGTGCCGACGGCGGGGTGGACATCCGGATCGGGGGTCGGCCGTACACGTCCTGCCGGGCACCCGGCCAGGTGATCATCAATCTGGATCGGTGGCGGCTGTCCGTGCCGCACTTCGTGTCGGCCCGCGTGCCGCTGGACGTCTACCGGACGTACGTGGTCAACCACGAGGTCGGTCACCAGTTGGGGCACCGGCACGAGCGCTGCCCGGGTGCGGGTCGGCCAGCGCCGGTGATGATGCAGCAGACGCTCTTCCTCAACGGGTGCCGGGTCAACCCGTGGCCGTACCTCGACGGACGCCGCTACGCCGGCCCCGCCCTCTGAGTGAGCGGCCGACCGACGTACACCATCAGGCGTCTTGCGTGAATAGCGGCAAAAACGGAGATATGCCCGAATAATCTGGCAGGCTCAACGTCATGACGCCGTCGTCCCCTTACGGCCCGCCCTCGTCGCCGCCCGACCGGCCCGGCCGGTCGGCGTACGAAGGCGCACGTCCCACGCTCACCCGGATGCGCCGGCGACGTCGCCGCACCCTGCTGCTCGGGATGCTCGCACTCGTGCTCGCCGGCGGCATCGGCACGACACTCGACCGGGGCGACGAACGGCCGGCCGACACTCCCACCAACACCCAGGGCGAGATGGGCCACGGGGGTGGGGCACCCGTGCACCCGGCGCCCACCAGCTACCCCTCGGTCGGAGCCGGACGCTTCACGGCGGCCGACGGTGCGACACCGGTGCACGGCACGGACGGGCCGCTGCGCCGTTACCGGGTCGTGGTCGAACGCGGCACCGGCCAGGACGCCGCCGCGTTCGCCGCCAAGGTGGACGAGGTGCTGGCGGACCCGCGCAGTTGGATCGCCTCCGACGAGTTGCGGGTGCAGCGGGTGGCCGACGCCGGGGCGGCGGACTTCACCATCTACCTCGCCACCCCGGTCACGTCGGAGCGGATGTGCGCCGAGGGCGGGTTGACCACCGAGCGTTACACCTCCTGCCGCCTGCCCGGCCAGGTCATCATCAACCTGGCGCGCTGGATGGAGGCGGTCCCCGACTACGGCGCTCCGCTGGACACCTACCGCACCTACGTGATCAACCACGAGGTGGGCCACGAGTTCGGCGAGGAGCACGAGGCCTGCCCCGGCCCGGGGGAGCCCGCGCCGGTGATGCAGCAGCAGACGTACGGCCTGCACGGCTGCGTCGCGAACGCCTGGCCCTACCTCGACGGCCGTCGCTACGCGGGTGACATCGTCCCCTGATCGGCCGGGTCGTCGGTTATTCCCGCTCCCGCATCGCGGACCAGTGTCGTCCCTCATGGCCGAGCGGGGCTCCCGCGAGCAACAATGGCGCGGTTCACACCGCCGATCCCGGGGAGTCCACCGTGTCGTTGCCCCCGCTCGTCGAGCCCGCCGCCGAGCTGACAGTTGACGAGATCCGCCGCTACTCACGCCACCTGATCATCCCGGACGTCGGGGTGACCGGGCAGAAGCGGCTGAAGAACGCCCGGGTGCTCTGTGTCGGCGCTGGTGGCCTCGGGTCGCCCGCCCTCATGTACCTCGCCGCGGCCGGGGTCGGCACGCTCGGCATCATCGACTTCGACACCGTCGACGAGTCCAACCTCCAGCGTCAGATCATCCACGGCGTGTCCGACATCGGCCGGTCCAAGGCCGAGTCCGCCGCCGCGTCGATCCGCGAGATCAACCCCCTGGTCCAGGTGGAGATCCACAACACCGCGCTGGACCGGGAGAACGTCCGGGAGATCTTCGCCCAGTACGACCTGATCGTCGACGGCACCGACAACTTCGCCACCCGTTACATGGTCAACGACGCGGCCGTGCTGCTCGGCAAGCCGTACGTTTGGGGCTCGATCTACCGCTTCGACGGCCAGGCGTCGGTGTTCTGGGCCGAGCACGGCCCGTGCTACCGCTGCCTCTACCCGGAGCCGCCGCCGCCCGGCATGGTCCCCTCCTGCGCCGAGGGTGGCGTGCTCGGCGTGCTCTGCGCGTCGATCGGCTCCATCCAGGTGAACGAGGCGATCAAGCTGCTGACCGGTATCGGTGAGCCGCTGGTCGGTCGCCTGATGGTCTACGACGCCCTGGAGATGGAATACCGCAAGATCAAGGTCCGGAAGGACCCGAACTGCGCGCTCTGCGGCGACAACCCGACGGTCACCGACCTGCTGGAAGACTACGAGGACTTCTGCGGCGCGGTCTCCGAGGAGGCCCAGGAGGCGACGCTCGACGCGACGATCACCGCGCTGGAGCTCAAGGAGTGGCAGGACGCCGGCAAGGACATCTTCCTGGTCGACGTACGGGAGCCCGCCGAGTACGAGATCGTCCGCATCCCGGGTGCCACCCTGATCCCCAAGGGCGACATCATCTCCGGCGAGGCGCTGGCGAAGCTCCCGCAGGACAAGCAGATCGTGCTGCACTGCAAGTCCGGCGTCCGTTCCGCCGAGGCGCTCGCCGCGCTCAAGGCGGCCGGTTTCCGCGACGCCGTGCACGTCCAGGGCGGTGTGCTCTCCTGGATCAAGCAGATCGATCCGTCGCTGCCCGCGTACTGAGCGACGACCGGGGCCGGCGGCGGGCCACTCACCCGCCCCGGCCTCGGCCGATTCTCCGAGGCGCGACGACCTTTACGCAGGTAGCGTGACCGCCGTGGTGGATATGGACGCCGCTATCGGCTTCGTCGTGGCGCACGGGGACGCGGTCGACCGCGCGCGTCTCTCCCGGCTGCGCACCGGTGCCGGTGTGCCGGACGCGGTGCTCGACGCCGCCGAGGCCGGGCAGACGCCCGACGGCGGCTGGCCCGCCATCCTCGACGGCGCGGTCGGGTCCGTCGACGCGACCTGCTTCCGCCTGGCCGAGCTGGACGACCTCGGTGCCCTCGGCCGCCCGGCGGCCCGGCACGCGCTGGACTGGCTCGCCGCCTCCCAGTTGCCCGACGGCGGCTGGGACGAGGACCCGTCGCTGGCCGACCTCGCCCCGGAGTGGGCGCGGCCCGGCGACCCGGAGGCCCGTCTCTACCTCACCGCCAACGCCGCCTTCTGGCTCAGCGTGGGCGGGCTGGACGCCCGGTCCGCCGGGCCGCTGGACCACCGGGTCGGCGGGTCGTACGCCCGGGTGGTGCAGGCCGCCGCGCAGGCGCTCGCCGCGCAGCTCGCCCCGGACGGCCGTTGGCCCTCCTTCGTGCCGGCCGGTTGGCTCAGCGCGGCCGTGCTGCACCGGCAGGAGATGTACTACGAGTCCGCGTTGATCCAGTCGGTGCTCGCCGAGCGGATCCCGCAGCTGTCCCCGGCGGACGTGGCCTGGCTGGCCGGGACACTGCGCCGGGTCGACATGGGCGAGGAGCACTGGTTGCTGGTCGCGGCCCGTGAGCGGCTCACCAGGACCCAGCGCAGCGACGGCGGCTGGGACAGCGACGACGGTCACCAGTTCGACGTGCACACCACACTGCGGGCGATCCGGGCCTGCCGGGCGGTCGCGCCGACCGGCTGATCACCTGCGGCGTCGGTCAGGACGACAGGCCGGCGGTGATCAGCAGACGTCGCCAGTTGTCGGCGTACTCGCCGGCCTGCCTGCCCCTGGTGAGCCGCCGGTCGCGGATGCCGGGGCCGAGGACGGTCGCGACCAGGTCGGGGTAGCCCGGACCGAACACCCGCTCGTTGCAGAACGTGGCGAGGTCGGGAGCGAGGACGGTCAGCCGCGCAGGTGCCCGTCTCCGGTGACCACGTACTTCGTCGAGGTCAGCTCGGGCAGGCCCATCGGGCCGCGGGCGTGCAGTTTCTGGGTGGAGATGCCGATCTCCGCGCCGAAGCCGAACTCGCCGCCGTCGGTGAAGCGGGTGGACGCGTTCACCATCACCGCGGCCGAGTCCACCCGCGCGACGAATTCGCGGGCCGCGCTCGCCGAGTCGGTGAGGATCGCCTCGGTGTGCCCGGTGCCGTAGCGGCGGATGTGCGCGACGGCCGCGTCCAGCGACTCGACCACCGCGACCGCGATGTCGGCGGACAGGTATTCGGTGGCGAAGTCCTCCTCGGTGGCGGGGACCACTGCGGCGGAGTACGCGGCCACCTCGGGGGAGCCGTGCACGGTCACCCCGGCCTCGGCGAGAGCGGCCAGCATCGGCGGCAGGAACGCGTCGGCGACGCTGGCGTGCACCAGCAGCGACTCGGCGGTGTTGCAGGTGGACAGGCGCTGCGTCTTGGAGTTCAAGGTCACCGCGACGGCCCGCGAGATGTCGGCGGCGGCGTCCACGTAGACGTGGCAGTTACCCACCCCGGTCTCGATCACCGGCACCGTCGACTCCTCGACGACGGTGCGGATCAGCGACGCGCCACCGCGCGGGATGAGCACGTCGACGAGCCCTCGGGCGCGCATCAGCTCCTTGACCGAGTCGCGGGAGCTGGCGTCGAGCAACTGCACCGCGTCGGCCGGGAGCCCGGCGCCGCCGACCGCGTCGCGCAGCACCGCGACCAGCGCCGCGTTGGAGTGCGCGGCCGAGGACGACCCGCGCAGCAGGGCCGCGTTGCCAGACTTCAGGCAGATCCCGGCGGCGTCCACCGTCACGTTCGGCCGCGCCTCGTAGATGATGCCGACCACCCCGAACGGCACCCGGACCTGGCGCAGCTCCAGGCCGTTGGGCAGGGTGGACCCGCGCACCACCTCACCGACCGGGTCGGGCAGCGCGGCCATCTCACGTAGCGCGTCGGCGATGCCGGTCACCCGACCCGCGTCGAGCGCGAGCCGGTCCAGCACGGCCGCGCTCAGCCCGGCCTCCCGGCCGGCCGCCAGGTCCGTCTCGTTCGCGGTCAGGATCTCCGGGGTACGCACCACGAGCGCGTCGGCCATCGCCACCAGGGCGGCGTCCTTGACCGTACGCGTGGCCACCGCCAACTCGGCGGCGGCGTCCCTCGCCCGTCGCGCCTGCTCGACGACACTCATGCCACCACTCCGCTGCGCTCCGTGCCGCCCTGAGTCACCAACGCCCTGCGTCGATGATTCGCTCGCTGACGCTCACTCATGCCACCACTCCGCTGCGCTCCGTGCCGCCCTGAGGCACCAACGCCCTGCGTCGATGATTCGCTCGCTGACGCTCACTCATGGTTGCCCCCTAGAGCAGGACGAGGTCGTCACGGTGGACGACCTCTCGTTCGTACGCCGGGCCCAGCGCCGCGGCGAGTTCGGACGTGGAGCGGCCGAGCAGCCCCGGCAGCTCCACCGCGTCGTAGTTGACCAACCCACGGGCGACCGACGCGCCGGCGGTGTCGACCAGGTCCACCGGGTCGCCCGCGGTGAAGGTGCCGTCCACGGCGGTGATGCCGGCGGGGAGCAGCGACTTGCGCCGCCCGACGACGGCCGCCACCGCGCCCGGGTCGAGGTGCAGCCGCCCCCGGGGTGACGTGGCGTGGGCCAGCCAGAACAGGCGGGCTGTCGGGCGTTGCCGCTGCGGGTGGAACAGGGTGCCGACCGGTTCGCCGGCCAGCGCCTGCGTGGCCAGGTCGGCGGCGGTGAGCACCACCGGGATGCCGAAACCGGTGGCGATCCGGGCGGCCTCGACCTTTGTCACCATGCCGCCGGTGCCGACACCGGACCGGCCGGCCCCGCCGATGGTGATCCCGGCGAGGTCCGCGTCGCCGTGGACCTCGGTGATCCGGGTCGACTGCGACTTGGTGGGGTCGCCGGTCCAGAGCGCGTCGACGTCGGAGAGGAGCACCAGCAGGTCGGCGTGCACCAGCGCGGCGACCAGGGCGGCCAGTCGATCGTTGTCGCCGAACCGGATCTCCTGGGTGGCCACCGTGTCGTTCTCGTTGACGATCGGCACCGCCCCCAGGTCGAGCAGCTTGCGCAGTGTCCGGTACGCGTTGCGGTAGTGCGCCCGCCTGGTCACGTCGTCGACGGTGAGCAGCACCTGCCCGACGGTGCGGCCGTGCCGGGCGAAGCTGGTCGCGTACCGGCCGATCAGGAGGCCCTGCCCGACGCTGGCGGCGGCCTGCTGGGTGGCCAGGTCGCGCGGGCGTCGGGGCAGCCCGAGCGGGGCGAGGCCGGCGGCGATCGCGCCGGAGGAGACCAGCACCACCTCGCGGCCCTCGCTGGTCAGCCGGCCGAGGGTGTCGACGAGCGTGTCGACGCGCTCGTCGGCCAGCCCGCCGGTCGCGGTGGTCAACGAGGAAGATCCGATCTTGACGACGACCCGCCGGGCCGCCGTGACTGCGTCGCGCACGCGACCATTCTGCGTGGTCACGGCCGCACCGCCCGGCGGCCTTCCCATATGGTGGCGGATTGTGACTCCTGACGAGTACGTCGAGGCGGTGCTCGACCTGGTCGAACGGATCCCGGAGGGCCGGGTGATGTCCTACGGCGCGGTGGCCGACGCGCTCGCCGAGCGTTCGGGTCGCGCCTCGGCGCGGCTGGTGGGCAACATCATGGCCCGCCACGGCGGCTCGGTGCCCTGGCACCGGGTGGTGACCTCCGCCGGCCGGCTGCCGCCGGGGCACGAGCGGGAGGCGCGGTCCCGGCTGCGCGCCGAGGGGGCGCCGCTGCGCGGCGAGGGCGTGGACATCGCGGCGGCCGGATGGTCGCCGCAGGAGAGGCCGTGACGACGGGCGGAACGTGATCGGCGTCCGGCGGAACGTGGTCGCTGTTCAGAACTGGATGGGGGACGGCACCGTGTTGTCGTCTGGTTTGAGGTCGGGCCACGTGCGGTCCTGGGCGTCGCCGTGCAGGACGAGGAAACTCCGGGTGGAGGCGTCGGCACCCGGCTGGACAGGTATCAGTTGGACGAACGTGTAGCGGCGCGACTCACCCGCCGGTACGCCGGGTAGCAGACACCCCAGTTCATCCGTGTCCGACAGCTTTGCCGGTTTGCATCGGGCCCAGTCTCCGCCCGCCCGTTCACCACGTTCGATGTTGTGAAACGCGACCTGCGGCGCGTCGACCGGGCCGGCGTTGGTGACCGTGAACACCAGGGTGAGTTCACGTCGGGTGTCCGCACCGGGGACCTCGGCCAGTTCGTGGGTCATGCTCACCCTCAGGTCGGTGAGCCGGGGATCCGGGCCGAATTTGGTGGGGCCGTCGGTCTGCTCGAACCGTTGCCCGTTCCACTCGTACGTCCGCACCTGTTCGCGCCGGATATAGTCGGGGATCTCGCAACACGGCACGATGTCGGCCACCGTCACCTGCACCGAACCAGTCGAGGTGATCTCCGCCGCGAGGATGTCCTTGAACTCGTCGTCGGTCCGGACCACTCGGCCCACCGTCACGATCCGGTCGTCGGAGTTCCGCTCGAAGGCCACCACCTGCTTCGCCGACGCTTCGCCGTACCGGCAGGCGACGATGGCGATGGTCTCGTCGGCTCCGTCGCCATCGACGTCGCCGTACTCGAACTCGTTGTCGGCCAGCTCCGACACGTAGGTCTTCTTCGTGTTGGTCTTCAGTCGGACGTCCGAGATGGTGCAGCCGCCCTCCGCCATGCCCGACGGCCAGTTCGGCAGGTCGACAGTTGTGGCGAGCAGTTGCGCCCGACTTATTCGTCCATTCGGGCCGGTCGGGGCGGTCGGTGTCGGCGTCTGCGTCGGCGACCCGGTCGGCGTGGGCGTCGGCGGCGCCGACGTGGACGGGGTCGGCGGTGGGACGGACTCCACCGGCACCGGCGGAGTCCGGTCGGCGTGCAGCGCGGCGTTGACGACGACGGGGGTCACCCCCAGGACGACGGCAGCCGCCGCGGCGGCTGCCGTCATCCGTCGCCGTCGGCGCAGGAGCTGCCGGGCCTTGTCGGGACCAGGACCGGCGACCTGGCTGATCACGTCGTTGCGGTACGCGCCGAGCCGCTCGCGTAGCAGCGGGTCGAGGTCAGACATCGCGTACCCCCTCGGTGTTCTCGTCGAGCAGCGCGGCCAGGGCGTTCCGGCCTCGGTGCAACCACGACTTGACGGTGCCCTCGGCCACCCCCTCCTGCGCGGCGATCTGGCTGACCGACAGGTCGGCCAGATAGTGCAGGATGACCGCGCGGCGATGGTTGGGCGGCAGTTGCGCCAGCGCCGCGTCGATGGCGACCCGGTCGGGTGTCGGCCCGGCCACCTCGGCCTCGGTGCGTCGTTGTCGCAGCAGGTGGTCCCGGGCGGTACGCAGGCGTCGCCAGCGGCTGTGTGCCAGGTTCCAGGCGACCTTGCGAACCCAGGCCACCGGGTCGTCGTAGCGGACCAGACGGTCCCAGCGGGCCAGCGCTCGGTAGAACGCCTCCTGGGCCAGGTCCTGGGCGTGGCCCAGATCCCCCGTGTACGCCGACAGTTGGGCGGTCACGCTGCCGAAGTGCGCGTGGTAGAAGTCGTCGAAGGTGATCGTCGTCTCGACCGCCGAACCGGCCGTTCGTACCGCCGGTGGCCGATTGGCGCGGGAGCCCATCGTTGACGTCACTGTCCCTCCCCCGTGACCGCCAGGCTGATCTGCCCTCGGCGGTGGTAACACTCCAGAACTGCGGATGCGGTTGCGGCTTCACTGCCGGCAACCTGACTTGTTAGATGCCTGCGGCGGGCCGGCAGTTCATGACCGCAGGAGGGGATGTGTCCGCCACCGTAACGTGAGTAATATTCGGCCCCATGAAAACGCCGCCGGGCGCCGGCTCGCTGCCTCGACGGGTGCACGCCGGCTATGCGCTCGGCTCCCTGGCCACCGGTGCGTTCGGCACCGTGCCCGGTCTGCTGCTGCTGCCGTACCTGACCGACACGCTCGGTGTGGCCGCCGGGCTGGCCGCTCTGCTGGTGCTCCTGCCGAAGGCGTGGGACGTGCTGGTCAACCCGGTCGCCGGTCGGATCTCCGACCGCACCCGGTCGCCCTGGGGCGCGCGCCGGCCGTACCTGCTCGTCGGCGGCCTCGCGCTCGCCGTGCTGTTCGCGTCGATCTTCGCGGCGCCGTTCGGCAACGGCTCGGCCGCCGCCGCGTACGTGGCGTTCGCCTTCCTGCTCACCGCCACCGCGTTCGCCTTCTTCCAGGTGCCGTACGTGGCGATGCCGGCGGAGTTGACCGACGACTACGCCGAGCGCACCAGGTTGATGACCTGGCGGATCGCCGTGCTGGCGCTGGCCATCCTGGTCTCCGGCGCGATCGCTCCGCTGGTGGTGACCGCCGGCGGGGACGGTGTGGCCGGACACCGGTGGATGGGCCTGTTCGTGGCGGTGCTGATCGCCCTCGGTGCCCTGGGCGCGTTCTTCGGCACCCGGTCCGCGCCGACCGGCGCGGTGGGCGGCAGCGAGCCCACACTGCGCGCCCAGCTCGCCGTGGCCGGGGCCAACCGCCCGTTCCGGGCGCTGCTGATCTGCTTCGTGGTGCAGTCCGCCGGGGTGGCGACGATTCTGGCCGGGGTCAACTACTTCGCGGCGCAGATCCTGCGCGACGAGCAGAGCGGGCCGACCCTGCTCTTCGTCTGCTTCGTCGGGCCGGCGCTGCTGGTGATGCCACTCTGGACCCGGGTCGGTGCCCGGCTGGGTAAGCGGACCGCCCTGGTCGTCGGCTCGCTGATCCTCGCCGCCGGGGCGCTCGCCCTGGCCGCCGCGCCGGTGCTGCCGCCGGTCGCGGTCTACCTGGTGGTCGCGGTCATCGGCGTGGGGTACGCCGGACAGCAGGTCTTCGCGTTGGCGATGCTGCCGGACTGCATCGCGTACGACACGGCGCGCACCGGCCGACGGCAGGCGGGTGTCTTCACCGGCCTGTGGACCGCCGGGGAGACCTTCGGCCTGGCGCTCGGCCCGGGCATCTACGGGCTGGTGCTCCAGCTTGGCGGCTACGTCTCCTCCGACACCGGCTCGGCGGCGGCCCAGTCCGACACGGCGAGACTGGGCGTGCTGCTCGGCTTCACGATCATCCCGGCGCTGCTGGTGGCTCCGCCCGTCCTCCTCCTGCGCCGCTACACCCTGACCCCCGCCGCGCTGGCCGCCGCCACCCGCGCCGGACGGGTCGATCATGGAGTTGGCGTGGGGGACGAAAGCCGTTGACCGTCACGAGAAGGGCACGATGACTCCATGATCGACGAGAGTAGGGTCTTGCCTCCCGGGATTGCCGCTGACGTCGCGCTCTCCGAGGTACGCCAGTTGCGCGCCGGCGACCGGCCGACCCACGGAGGGCAGCTGTTCGCGTACGTCTACGACCCGGCGGTGCCGGGGCTGGACGAGTTGGCTGCTGCCGCGCACCGCGAGAGCGCACACGTCAACGGGCTGGACCCGACCGCCTTCCCCTCGCTGCTGGCCATGGAGAACGCCCTGGTCGGCGCCGCTGGCCGGGTGCTCGGCGCCGGTCCGGGCACCACTGCCCCGGACGTCGTCGGCAGTGTCACCAGCGGCGGCACCGAGTCGCTGATCCTCGCCGTCAAGACGGCCCGGGACGCGCACCCGGAGATCGCCGCGCCCCGGATCGTGGTGCCGTCGACCGCGCACGCCGCGTTCGCCAAGGCGGCGCACTACCTGCGGGTGGCGCTGGACGTCGTGCCGGTGTCCCCGGACAGGCTGCGTCCCGATCCGAGCGCGATGGCCGCCGCGATCCGCCCGGAGACGGTGCTTGTCGCCTGCTCCGCGCCGTCGTACGCGCACGGCGTGGTGGACCCGGTCGCCGAGATCGCCGCCGCGGCGGCCGCCGCCGGGGTGCGCTGCCACGTGGACGCCTGCTTCGGCGGCTGGACCCTGCCCTACCTGCGCCGCCTCGGCGAGCCGGTGCCGGCGTTCGACTTCGCGGTTCCCGGGGTCACCTCCATCTCGGTGGACCTGCACAAGTACGCGTACGCGCCGAAGGGGGTGTCAGTGCTGCTGCACCGCGACGCCCGACTGCGTGCCCCGCAGTACTTCGCGTACGCCGACTGGCCCGGCTACACCATGATCAACCCGGTGATCGCGTCCACCCGTTCGGGCGGACCGATCGCCGCCGCGTACGCGACGCTGCGGCACCTCGGCGACGACGGCTACCTGCGGCTCGCTGACGTCACCCGGGACGCGGTCGCCGGACTGGCCGACGCGGTCCGCGCCGTCGACGGGCTGCGGCTGATGGCCGAACCCGAGTCCACGGTGGTCTGCTTCACCGCCACCGAGGGTGGTCCCGACCTGTTCGTGCTCGTCGACGAGCTGACCGCGCGCGGCTGGCACACCCAACCCCAGCTGTCGTACGCGGGACTCCCGGCCAGCGTGCACCTCACGGTGACCGCCTCGGTGGCGCCCCGGGTGGCCGAGTTCGGGCCGGACCTGGCCGACGCGGTGGCCGCCGCGCGCGCGGCCGGTCCGGTGGCCCTCCCGCCCGAGTTGGTGGCATTGGCGACGTCGCTGACGCCGGACGCGCTCACACCCGAACTGGTCGCCGGGCTCGCCGGCGGGCTCGGGCTCGGTGGTGGCGACGCGCCGACGGACCGGATGGCGGTGGTGAACACGCTGCTGGACGCCGCCCCGCCGGCGCTGCGGGAGCGGCTGCTCGTCGAGTTCGTCGGGCTGCTGCAACGTCCCACCTGGTGACACCGCTCGGTCCGGTCTGCGCCCCGGATGGCGGCAGACCGGACCGGACCGGGCCGGCTCAACGGTAGGTGATTTCTACAGAGTTGTCCGGCTCGTAGACCTCCTCCACGAAGTCGAAGTTCGCATCCATCGGCCGCACGTCCACCTCGGCCTTGCCCGTACCGACCGTGGTGTCCGCCGCAACGCGGAAGCCCAGCGTCAGCAGAACCTCCTTGCCGTTGCCGAGCCCGTTGAGGTCGCAGGTCACCGGCTCCCGCGTCGTCTCCGGGTCGTTGCGGCAGGCCGCCCAGCCAGCGCCATCCGGGCGGACCGCCGTCGGCAGGCCGAGCCGCAGGGCCACGTAGGCGGCCAGCCCGGTCGTGTTGCGGACGCGCACGGTCACCGTGCCGACCCGGGAGCCGTCCGGCGCGTCGGCCAGCACCAGGTTCGTGGCGGTGACGACAAGGTTGACGTCGTGTCGGTTCGGACCAAAGGTCGTCGGCCCGGAGACCTGGGCGAAGGCGTCACCCCTCCAGCGGTACCCCCGCCACTGCCGTTGCGACCACTCGGCGTTCCAGCCGCCCCCGGGCGCGATGTCACCGACCTGTACGCGGACCGTGCCGTCGCCCACCACGTCGAGTGCGAACAGCCACTGCGGCTTGTCGATGGTGGTCGCGACCACCCGGCCGAGCGTCACCACCTTTCCCTCCTCGTCCCGGTCGAAGGCGACCACCTGCATCGGCCCCCTGGTGCCGAGCACGCACTGCACGAGCGCCACCGTCTCCACCGCCCCGTCCCCGTCGACGTCGCCGTGGTCGAGCGCCACGAGCCGGTTGACGCCCTCGCGATCGTCGCCGCTGAGCCGCGTCTGCGACGTCGGGCAGCCCGGTCCGGCCCGCCACGCCGGCAGGGTCACCGACGCGCCGAGCAACTGGGTCCGGCTGATCCGGCCGTCCGGCACGGGCGTCGTCGGGCTGGCGCTGGTCGCGGAAGGGCTGGGAGTGGAGGTGGTCGAGCCGTTCGGCGTGGGCGACGCCGAGATGCTCGGCGTCGGCTCGACCGGACCGGGCCGGTGATCCGGTCCGTTCAACGCCGCGTACCCGAGGGCCGACCCCCCGAACAGCGCGAGCGCCGCCCCGGTGGTGGCCACCAACCGCCGACGGCCGCGGCCTCGCACCGTCCGCCGGACGGCGGCCGGCCCGGGCACCTCGACCTCTTCCAGCACGGTACGGCGGTAGCGGGTGAACTCTTCGCCCAGGCCGAGGGCCTCCTGCTCAGACATCCCGCACCTCCTCGTTGCTGTCGCGTAGCTGGGTGGCGAGTGCGGCCCGACCCCGGTGCAGCCAGGACTTGACCGTCCCCTCGGCGACCTGTTCCTGAACGGCGATCTCCGCGACCGTCAGATCGGCGAGGTAGTGCAGCACGACGGCCCGCCGCTGCTTCGGCGGCAACGTCGCCAGCGCGGATTCGAGGGCCACCCGGTCCGGACTGGGTTCCGGGGCATGGGTCTCCCGCTGCCGCAGCAGCCACGTCTGGGCGGTGCGCAGCCGCCGCCAGCGGTTGTGGCCGAGGTTCCAGGCGACCTTGCGTACCCAGGCCAGCGGGTCCTCGTATCCGACGATCCGGTCCCAGCGAGCGTACGCCCGGCAGAACGCCTCCTGGACCAGGTCCTGCGCCTGCCCACGGTCACCCGTGTACGCGGTCAGCTGCACCACCAGGGCCCGGAAGTGGGCGTGGTAGAAGTCGTCGAAGACCAGCTCTGCCGGCGTGGAGGTTGTGCCTTCCGCTGGGTCCGGTGGGCGTCCACCCACCCGCACGTCTCTCGTCACAAGCACTCGTCCTCCCCGTGGTGGCCACCGGCGGTGCGTTCGCCAGCACCAGTCACACCAGCGGGTGTGACGGCGGGTTGCACGTCGGTTGGCGTCGATTCGCTGTCTGGTCCGGGACATCGGGCCGCGCGCTCGGGCTGGTCACCGCCGGACCGCGAGGACGTCGCCTGTGATTCACTGTCGATGAGGAGAGGGGGCGCTCGTGCAGCTACCGGGAGTGCTCGGTGAGCCGATCCGGTTCGTGCTGAACTGGGGCCGCCGCTACTCGCTCTGGGTGTTCAACTTCGGCCTGGCCTGCTGCGCGATCGAGTTCATCGCCACCAGCATGGGTCGGCACGACTTCATCCGGCTCGGGGTGATCCCGTTCGCCCACGGCCCCCGCCAGGCCGACCTGATGGTGGTGTCCGGCACGGTGACCGACAAGATGGCTCCGGCGATCAAGCGGCTCTACGACCAGATGCCCGAGCCGAAGTACGTCATCTCGTTCGGCGCCTGCTCCAACTGCGGCGGCCCCTACTGGGACTCGTACTCGGTGACCAAGGGCGTCGACCAGCTCATCCCCGTCGACGTCTACGTGCCCGGCTGCCCGCCCCGGCCGGAGGCTCTGCTGCACGGCATCCTGCGTCTGCAGGAGAAGATCGCCGCCGAGCAGTCCGGCATCGGCGGTGTGCCACAACGGGATCTGCTGGCCGCCCCGCTGGACGCCCCGCCCCGCGAGGCCGCCGCCCCGCGCTCCGTCGACTCCCTCACCGCCCCACCGGTACGCCCACCCACCGCGACCTGACGACGTCGACCGCACGCTCGTCAGCTGTCGCCCAGCGACAGCGTGCCGCCGGCGGTGAACAGGGTCCCCGTTTTCTTGAGCATGAAAATCTGGTCCTCCCGTGAAGGCAGCCGGAGCGGAACGCGCCCGCTACCAGATAGACGTCAGCGAACCCACGGTTTGGTTGCCCTGGCACGACCGTCAATTCGCGTTGATCCAGAATCGGCGATGCGATACCCCGTCGCCCCTCGCCTCAACCCGCCGGCGGTGGGGCAATGCGGTTGTCCGACGTACGGGGTGGCCGGGCAGGGCTAGCCTGCGCAGCATGACCAGCTCAGTGGACCAGCGGTCCACCCACATCGTCGACGTGCTCACCGAGGAGTTCGGCGCGTCCATGGCGATCGACCCGGCCGCCTTCCGCCGCAAGTTCCGCAAGATGGCTGCGTCTCCGTTCGCCTTCTACCGGGGCAGCGCCGCGCTGTTCTACGCCGACCAGCTCGGCGACTTCGCCGACGACCGGTTCCTCGACGAGCGGACCAGCCGGGTGTGGATCCACGGTGACCTGCACGCGGAGAACTTCGGCACCTACATGAACGCCTCCGGGCAACTCGTGTTCAACGTCAACGACTTCGACGAGGCGTACGTCGGGCCGTTCACCTGGGACCTGCGCCGGCTCGCGGCGAGCGTGGCGCTGCTCGGCTACGGCAAGGCGCTCTCCGACTCGTCGATCGGCGAACTGGTCGCCGGCTTCGCCCGGTCGTACCTGACCGAGTTGCGGGCGATCGCCGCCGGCGGCGACGACGCGATCGGCTCGATCACCCTGGAGAACGCCGACGGGGTGCTGCGGCGGGTGCTCCAGCAGGCCCGGCTCAACACCCGCGTGGACCTGCTCGCCACGCAGACCACCATCGACAACTACGAGCGGCGGTTCTCCATCGGTGACGGGGTGTTCGAGGTCGACGACGCCACCCGGGACCGGGTGCGCGCCGCCTTCCAGGACTACCTGGGCACCCTGCCGTCCGCCTCGACGCAGCTCCGGCCGGTGGCGGCGCGGATCAAGGACGTGGTGCTGCGCAAGGGGGTGGGCATCGGGTCGGCCGGGCTGCCGTCGTACAACCTGCTGCTGGAGGGGCACACCCAGGCCCTGGAGAACGACGTCGTCATCTACATGAAGCAGGCGCAGGTGCCGGCCGTGGCGCGGTACGTCACCGACGAGTCGGTCCGCGGCTACTTCCAGCACCAGGGGCACCGGACCGCCGAGTCCCAGCGGGCGTTGCAGGCGCACGCCGACCCGTGGCTGGGCTTCACCCAGTTGGACGGGGCCGGCCAGCTCGTCGCCGAGGTCTCCCCGTACGCCGCGGACCTGGACTGGTCGGACGTGAACGAGCCGGAGGAGTTGACCGGGGTGCTCGTCGACCTCGGCCGGGCGGTGGCCCGGATGCACTCGGTCGCCGACGACGAGTCCAGTCACGACCTGGTGGACTACTCCACCGAGGAGGCGATCGTCGCCGCGGTGAACGCCGACGAGTCGGGCTTCGTCACCCACCTGGTGGATTTCGCGCACGCGTACGGGGTGCGTGCCCGGCAGGACCACCAGCTCTTCGTCGACCTGTTCCGCAACGGCCGGCTGCCGGGCATCTGAGTGGGCGGGGCGGCGCTCAGGACGCGAACTCCAGCACCACCTTGATGTCGTCCGGCCCGGGGGTGTACGCGTCGGCGTACCGGTTCACCGGCACCCGGCGGGTGATCAGCGACTCCAACCAGACCTGGTCGGCGCGGGCCAGCGCCTGCGCGGCCATGTTCCAGTGCCTCCGGTTGGCGTTCACCGAGCCGAAGACCACGTTGTTCTCCAGCACCAACGCCCGGTTGAGCGCACCGGCGTCGAAGTCGATGCTCCGACCACCGCTGGACACCCCGGCCAGGCAGACGATCCCGGTGGGGGCCGCCTTGCACATGACGTCGAGGACCACGGTGGGAGCGCCGGTGCACTCGATCACCACGTCGGGTTCGAAGGGCAGATCATTGACCGGCACCGTGTGGTAGGTGGCACCGAGCCCGGCGACCAGCTCCGGCTTCGGCCCGTCGGTGTTCCGGTCCAGCACGTGGACGGTCAGGCCACGCTGGGTGCCGAGCAGGGCGGCCAGCAGCCCGATCGGCCCGGCCCCGGTCACCAGGACCGTCTGCGGCTGCCACTCGGCCCGGTGCCCGATCCGCTCGATGTGGTCCCAGGCCTTCGCCACCACACTTGTCGGCTCCAGCAGCACGCCCACCTGGGCCAGCGCCGGGTCGAGCGCGACCGCGAACCGCGGTTCGACCCGCCAGCGGTCCCGGGCGAACCCGGCCAGTGCCTTGATGCCGTGCTCGGTGTACTGACCGTTACGGCACATGTCCCACTCGCCGACCGCGCAGTTCGAGCAGGGCACCGGGTCGGGATACCGGACGATCCCAGCCACCAGGTCACCGGGTTGCAGGGTGCCGCTGGAGTCCTCGATCACCCGGCCCAGTGACTCGTGCCCGATGACCAGGCGGTCGGCGCCCGGCGGCGCCTCGCCGTACTCCCCGGCGATGATCTCGTGGTCGGTGCCGCAGATCCCCACCGCCAGCGCCTCGACCAGGACAGAGCCCTCCTCGGCAGCCGGCTCCGGCTGATCCTCAACGAGGCTCAGCGAGTTGGCGACCCCGGGTTTCACAGTCACAGCGCGCACGTCCTCATCTTTCCCCGCCGAGGGCCGCGCCGCTCCCGAAGCCGGCAGATCACCGGGCCTCGGCGGCGGCCAGGCGCGGACCCGACCGGCACTAGGATCAGCGACATGACTCCCGAAGCCCTCGGCGCTCGGCTGGTCGCGCTGCTCGCGCCGGTTGCGGCGACCCCGTCGGTCTCCGGCGGGCAACGGTTCGCCCGCGCCACCGTGGACGTCCCTCCGGACAGCTGGCTCACCGCGGTCCGTGCCGCCCGCGACGACGACACGTTGGCGTGTGACTTCTTCGACTGGCTCTCTGCGGTCGACGAGCTGACCGACGGCTTCGACGTGGTGGCGCACCTCTGGTCGACGCGGCTGCGGCACGGCGTGCTGCTGCGTACCCGGCTGCCGCGCGACGCGCCCACCGTCGCCTCGGTGGTCGACGTCTACCCGGGCGCCGCCTGGCACGAGCGGGAGACACACGAGATGTTCGGCATCGACTTCGCCGGCCACGGGGACCTGCTGCCGCTGCTGCTGCCGCCGGAGTTCGAGGGCCACCCGCTGCGCAAGGAGTTCGTGCTCGCCTCCCGGGTTGCCAAGCCCTGGCCGGGCGCGAAGGAGCCGGGCGAGTCCGAGGCCGGTGGCGGACGCCGGCCGATCCGCCCGCCGGGCGTACCCGCTCCGGGCGAGTGGGGGACCACGCCCACCCCGGCCGGCGCCGGTGGCGTGGGGGAGGGTCCGCGCGGCGGCACCCCGGCCCGCCCGGCCGGTGAGCGTCCGGCGCGGCCCGCCCCGGGGACCCGTCCGGCGCGTACTCCCCGGTCTGCCCCGCCCGCCGACGGCCCGGCCGCCGACGGGGCGGGCGCAGCCGACCCGCCGGCCCGCGACGGCCGCACCGACGACGACGGGGGTACGACCTGATGCCGCTCTGGGTGGAGCTGGTGCTGCGGGTGGGTGGCGTGCTCGTCGCGTTCCTCACCCTGCCGTTGCTTGTCGGCCAGGCCGAACACAAGGTGATGGCGCACATGCAGGGCCGGCTCGGTCCGATGTACGCGGGTGGCTTCCACGGCTGGGCCCAGTTGGTCGCGGACGGGGTCAAGTTCGTGCAGAAGGAGGACGTGACCCCGCGCGACGCCGATCGGGCGGTGTTCCGGCTCGCCCCGGCGGTGGCCCTGGTGCCCTACCTGCTGGTGCTGCTGGTCATCCCGCTCGGCCCGAACGACCTGGTCGGGCAACCGCTGGACATCGGCCTGTTCTTCGTGCTGGCCGTGGTCGGTGTCGGCGTGGTGGCGGTGCTGATGTCGGCGTGGGCGTCGGCCAACAAGTACAGCCTGCTGGGCGGGCTGCGCGGGGCGGCGCAGTTGCTCGGCTACGAGTTGCCGCTGGTGCTGGCCGCCGCTTCGGTGGCGATGGCGGCGGGCACGCTCAGCCTGTCGGGCATCGTCGAGGCGTGGCAGCCGTGGTGGCTGCTCTGGCAGGCACCCGCGATGATCGTCTTCTTCGTCGCCGGGCTGGCCGAGATCCGCCGGCCACCGTTCGACATGCCGGTGGCCGACTCGGAGTTGGTCTTCGGCTACATGACCGAATACACAGGTCTGCGTTTCGCGTTCTTCCTGCTCGCCGAGTACGTCGGCATCGTGGTGATCGCCGCGCTGACCACTGTGCTGTTCCTCGGTGGGTGGCAGGGTCCGTTCGCCGACGATCAGCTGGGCTGGCTCTGGACGCTGCTCAAGATCTTCGCGGTGTCCTTCGTGATCATCTGGCTGCGGGTGTCCTACCCCCGGCTACGTGAGGACCAGCTCCAGCGCCTCTGCTGGCTTGTGCTGGTGCCGGCCTCCCTGGCGCAGTTGGTCCTCACGGCAGCCGTCCGCATCGCCCTGTGAGGCTGCGGGATCACCCTCGCGGACCCCATCGCGGCGTCGATCGCGACACGAGGTTCTGACGCTGACGCCTGACGTCCGACGCCCGACGCCCGACTGGGGACCACCCCGTGTCGACGCCCTTTGCTCTGCTTCAACCCACGCAACACTTCTGCCACGAAAGTGTTGCCTGGGTTGAAGCAGAGCAAAGGCGACTCGAGCATCCCCACCACCCGGCCGCCTCGCCTGAGCAGCGAGGGTCGCTGGCTCAGCGCAGCGGGGTGTGGGCCGGGTCGACCGGCTCGGCCGGGGGCGGGGGCGGGGTGCCGTCGCCGAAGGGGCGGCCACCCAGGGCCTCCCGACCGTGCGGGGTGATCCAGTTGGACAGGTCGGGGCCGAGCGGCACGATCCCGGTCGGGTTGATGTCGCGGTGCACCTCGTAGTAGTGCCGCTTGATGTGGTCGAAGTCGATGGTGTCGCCGAAGCCGGGGGTCTGGAACAGATCCCGCGCGTACGCCCACAGCACCGGCATCTCGCTCAGCTTCTGCCTGTTGCACTTGAAGTGGCCGTGATACACCGGGTCGAAGCGGACCAGCGTGGTGAACAGCCGCACGTCGGCCTCGGTGATGGTGTCGCCGACCAGGAAGCGCTGGTCGGTCAGCCGCTCGGTCAGCCAGTCCAGCCGGTCGAAGAGCCGGTGGTACGCCTTGTCGTACGCCTCCTGGCTGCCCGCGAAGCCGCACCGGTAGACACCGTTGTTGACGTCCCGGAACACCACCGCGTTGACCTCGTCGATCTGCGCCCGCAGGTGTTCGGGGTAGAGCTGCGGGGCGCCCTCGCGGTGGTACGCGCCCCACTGCGTGGACAGGTCGAGGCTCATCTGCGCGTAGTCGTTGGTCACCACCTGCCCGGTCGACACGTCGACGATCGCCGGCACGGTGATGCCACGCTCGTACCCGGGGAAGCGCTTGAAGTACGCCTCCTGGATGCGCTCGATGCCGAGCACCGGGTCCCGGCCGCCCGGGTCGAGGTCGAAGGTCCAGCTCCGGGCGTCGTGGGTCGGCCCGGCCACCGCCATCGAGATGGCGTCCTCCAGGCCGAGCAGCCGGCGCACGATGATCAGACGGTTGGCCCACGGGCAGGCCCGGCTGACCGCCAACCGGTAGCGGCCGGGCTCCACCGGGTACCCGTCGCGCCCGTCCTCGGTGACCCGAGTGGCGATGTACCGCTGGTCGCGGGTGAACTCAGCACCCGGCTCGACGTACTTCCCGCCTGTTTCCTCGCCCACGTCACCCTCCGGTTCGTCGCCGCCTCCGTCCCATCCTCGCGGATCTTCCGCCGGACCGTGCGGTGCGGCGCAACCTGGCCCGTTCCGGGGCCGGACGGCCCGGTTACCCTGCCGGGATGACGGATGTGGAGGCGGCGGCCCGGCGGTTCATCGCCGATGTGTGGAACGCGCGCCGGGAGGAGTCCGCGTACGAGTTGATCGCCGAGGAGTGCCCGGGGCTGGGCGGCACCGGGCCGGAGGCGACGCTGGCCTGGCACCGGGAGCGGCGGACGGCCTTCCCGGACCTGCGCTACAAGATCGTGGACGTGGTGGCGGCCGGCGAGCGGGTGGCAGTGCACTGGCGGGCCGCCGGTACGCATGCCGGGCAGTTCGGGCCGGTGCCGCCGACCGGGCAGGTGGTCAGCTACTCCGGCGCGACGTTCCTGCGCTTCGACGCGGTGGGCCGGATCGTCGAGGTGTGGAGCAGCACCGAGCTGTTCCAGTTGCTGCAACAGCTCGGCGTCGAGATGCTCCCCCCGACAGTCGTCAGCGGACCCGGGGCGTGATCCGCTCCAGCGAGATGTCCATCTCCCACGGCTCCGGCACGAGGATGCCATCGGTGAGTCGGGCCTGCTCGACGTAGACCTGCTTCATCGGGTCGAGCTTGTGGCTGTGCACGACGATGCCGGACTCGGTCTCAATGCGCCAGAAGTAGGGGATGTCAGCCTCGGCGTAGAGAGCGGGCTTGAGTACCCGATCGATGCTGCGAGATGCCTCCGAGACGATCTCCACTACCAGCAGCTCTCCAGCATGGCCGAGCCCAGCATGAGCGCGAGGGACTGATGGAGTCGCGTGGGGGAGGGCGACATGAGTAGGTTTCCGTCCAGGATCTCGGGGCGAGGGCGGCCGTCACCGGGCAGGGCGTCCAAGGCGTCGGTCGTCCACTCGCCCGGCGGCGGAACATCGTCGTGCAGCGCGGCGGTCATCGACGGGCCCTTTCCGGTGCGTTCGTTCTCCCCACGACCACGGTACCGCCGTCGACCTGTGGGTGGTGGTCGCGCGCGCCGGGGCCACAGGGCAGGATGGTCGACATGACCCACCCCAGCGAGCACGGCGACCCGGCCGGCGCCAGCGGCGCGCGCGGCCTGCCCGGCGCGGGCCTGGTAAAGGGGCTGGCGGTCACGCTCAAGACGATGACCAGCCGCTCGACCACCCAGCAGTACCCGGACGTGGCCCCCGACCTGCCGCCACGCTCGCGTGGCGTGATCGCGCTGTCGGAGGAGAACTGCACGGTCTGCATGCTCTGTGCCCGGGAGTGTCCGGACTGGTGCATCTACATCGACTCGCACAAGGAGGAAGTGGTGGTGCCCGGCGCCGCCCGCCCCCGCCAGCGCAACGTGCTCGACAAGTTCGACATCGACTTCTCGCTCTGCATGTACTGCGGCATCTGCATCGAGGTCTGCCCGTTCGACGCGCTCTACTGGTCACCCGAGTTCGAGTACGCCGAGTACGACATCAAAGACCTGCTGCACGACAAGGAACACCTCGGCCAGTGGATGGCCACCGTCCCGGCGCCACCCGCGCACGACCCGAACGGGGAGCCGGCCAAGGAGGAGACCGCGGCCGCCCGCAAGGCCGTCGCCGCACGTCCGGCCCCATCGGTACGCCCCGACGCCGACCAGGACCCCGCGACGTGACCGCCCGAGCCGGAGAGGCCGCCCGGTGACCGGCGCGGACGTGCTGCTGCTCGCCCTCGGCGCGGTGGCGGTCGGCGCGGGCGTGCTGGTGGTGACCACGAAACACCTGGTCCGGGCGGGGCTCTACCTGGTGGTGTGCCTGGGCGCGTTGGCCGGTGACTTCCTGGTGCTCAGCGCCGAGCTGGTGGCCTGGGTGCAGGTGCTGATCTACGTGGGCGCGGTGGTGGTCCTGCTGCTGTTCGCGGTGATGCTGACCCGGGCGCCGATCGGCGCGTCCGACGACCTGGATCGGCCCGGCTGGCCGGCCGCCCTGATCGGTGGTGGCGCCGGGCTGGGGCTGACCGTCCTGCTCGTCGACGCGTACCGCTGGAGCACCGTCGCGCTGCCCGCCGCGGGCACCGCCGAGCGGCTGGGTGAGCAGATCTTCCAGTCCTGGGTGCTGCCCTTCGAGGTGCTCTCGGTGCTGCTGCTGTCCGCCCTGGTGGGCGCGATCGTGCTGTCCCGGCCGGACATCGGCCGAGCTGGCCCGCAACGCGACGGCGGGACAGCCGACCTGGTCGACAGGTTGCCCGGGGGACGCCGGTGAGGCCGGTCATCCCGTACGTCACCGCCGCGCTGCTGTTCGGCCTGGGCGTCTACGGCGTGCTGCGCCGTCGCAACGCGGTGCTGGTGCTGATGTCTGTCGAGTTGATGCTCAACGCGGTCAACCTGATCCTGGTCACCGCGGACACCACCGCGCGCGCCGTGCTGCCGCACTCCGGGCAGGTCTTCGCGCTGTTCGTGATCGTCCTCGCCGCCGCCGAGATCGGGGTGGGGCTGGCGATCGTCCTCCAGCTCTACCGGCTGCGGGCCACCGTCGCCGTCGATGACGTGCCGCTGACCGAGCCGGCGCAGACCGTCGGCGGGCGCGAGCCAGCCGTCCTGGACACGGAGGGGGGCCGGTGACCGGGCTGCTCGGGGCACTGCTGCCCGCCGTACCGCTGGTCGCCGGCCTGGCCGGTCTGCTGTTGCCGCCGGCCCCGCGCCACAACGACACGACAGGCGGCGGCCGGGCCCGACAGGTGGCCGTGGCGCTCGGCGTCGCCGGGGCGGCCGGTGCGTTGGCGCTGGCCGTCGCGCTGCTGCTCACCGTCGACGGGCCGACGGAGACGTCGACCACCTGGGTCGACGTCGGCGGGCTGGTGGTGACGCTTGGCGTACGGCTGGATGGTGCCGCCGCGCTTGTCGCGGTGGCGGTCACCGTGGTCGCCCTGGCCGTGCAGGTCTACTCGATCGGCTACCTGAGGCGCGGTCCGCACGACGACGTCGACGTCGATCACCGCTACCCGCCGTACGCCGCGCAGATCAGCATCTTCACCGGCGCCATGCTGCTGGTGGTGGTCGCCGGCGACCTGATCATGCTGCTGGTCGGCTGGGAGGTGATGGGCCTCTGCTCGTACCTGCTCATTGCCCACGACCGCCGACTGGCCGGCGCCCCCGCCGCCGCGATGAAGGCCTTCCTGGTGACCCGGGTCGGTGACGTCGGGTTCCTGCTCGGCATCGCGTTGCTGGGCGTGTCGACGGGCAGTTTCCGGATCGCCGACGTGCTCGCCCACGACCACTCCAGCGCGACGTTGACCGCCGCGGGCCTGCTGCTGCTTGCCGGAGTGGCGGGCAAGAGTGCACAGTTCCCGCTGCACACCTGGCTGCCGGACGCGATGGCCGGCCCGACGCCGATCTCCGCGCTGATCCACGCCGCGACGATGGTCGCCGCCGGGGTGTACGCCGTGACCCGGCTCTACCCGCTGTTCACGGCCGCGCCGGTGACGCTGACGGTGCTGGGGGTGCTCGGCGCGATCACTCTCCTGCTCGGCGCGCTCGCCGCCACCGCCCAGGACGACATCAAGCGGGTGCTGGCCTGGTCGACGGTGTCCCAGTTGGGCTACCTGACCGGCGCGCTGGCGGTCGGCTCACCGGCGGCGGCGCTGTTCCACCTGCTCACCCACGCCGCGTTCAAGGCGTTGCTGTTCCTCGCCGCGGGCGCGGTGATCCACGCCGTGGGCACCACCCTGATGTCGGAGATGGGCGGGCTGCGGCGCAGCATGCCTGTGACGTTCTGGTGCACGGTGGTGGGCCTGGGCGCACTGGCCGGGGTGCCGCCGCTGGCGGGCTTCTGGAGCAAGGACGGCGTGCTCACGGTGGCCGAGTCCGCCGCGCTGGAGGGCACCGGCCCGACCCCGTCGTGGGTGGGCTGGATCGTCTGGATCGTCGGGCTGGTCGGCGTCGCCGTCACCGCCTGGTACGCCGGCCGGCTGCTGCTGCGTGCCTTCTTCGGCACGCCACGCCTGCCGCTGGTCCGGCCGCACGACCCGCCCGCGTTGCTGCGCTGGCCGGTGCTGCTGCTGGCCGTGCCGGCCGCGTTGCTCGGTCTGGTGGGGTTCGTCGGGGCGTTCACCGATCGGCTCCGGTTCCCCACCGTCCCGGTGGCGGGCTCCGAGGACGGCCTGGTCCACCTGGGGCCGGAGGTGCTGCTTCCGCTCGCGTTTTTGCTGGTCGGGGCGGCCCTGGTCACCCTGGGGTGGCGTCGGAACCCGGCCGCCGACCCGGCGGCCGCGCTGGGTCCGCTGCGGCCGGTCTTCGCCCGCGCGTTCCGGCTCGACGACGTCCAGCACACCCTCGTCGTACGCCCGGTCCGCGCGCTGGCCCGCGTCACCCGCGCGGGTGACGAGGTGGTGGTGGACGGTGCCGTCGAGGGCAGCGGGCGAGCCGCGACCGGTCTGGGCGCGGGGCTGGCCGCGCTGCACCGGGCGGCGCTGCCCCGGGCCGCCGCCGGCGTGCTGGCCGGTGCGCTGCTGATCGGGCTGGCCGCCACCCTGATCGGAGTTATCCAGTGAGCGCGAGGAGTGAGCCGGGTTTGCGAGCCCCGCAGTCGCGATCGAAGGCGGTCCAGTGAGCGCGAGGAGTGAGCCGAGTTTGCGAGCCCCGCAGTCGCGATCGAAGGCGGTCCAGTGAGCTTTGGGCAGGTGTTGCTGGTTGCCGTGCTGGCGGTGCCGGCGTTGGGTGCGGTCGCGGTGGCGGCGACGCCCCGGGATCGGGCGGCCCGGCTGGTCGGGACTGTCGCGGCGGCGTTGACCCTGCTGGCGGCGGTGCCGCTGGTGTTCGACCGTCGTAACTGGCTGGTCTGGTCGGGTGACGAGCCGGCGGTGCTCCCGTGGCATCACCTGGACCTGCCCTGGGTGCCCGGTCTGGAGTTGCGCTTCCACCTCGGCGTCGACGGCATCTCCTGGCCGCTCGTGGTGTTGACCGCGCTGCTCACGCTGCTCTGCTGCGCGTACACGATGTGGCGGGTGCCGGACGGCGGCAGCGGCCGGGCGTTGGTCGCGCTGCTGTTGGTGGTCGAGGTGGGCATCCTGGGTACCTTCCTCGCCCTGGACCTGGTGCTGTTCTTCCTCTTCTTCGAGGTCGTCCTGCTGCCGATGTACGCGATCATCGCCGGTTGGGGCGGCGCGGACCGGCGTCGGGCGGCCCGCAAGTTCGCGCTCTACACGCTCTTCGGTTCGGTGTTGCTGCTGGTCGGCGTGTACGTCGTGGTCGCGGCCACCGGCACCGCCGACGTGCTGGCGTTGACCGGCGGCGCGGGGATGTCCAGGGGCACCCAGTTGGCCGCGTTCACCCTGTTCGCGGTGGCGTTCGCGGTGAAGAGTCCGCTGTGGCCGCTGCACTCCTGGCTGCCCGACGCGCACACCCAGGCCCCCACGGTGGGCAGTGTCGTGTTGGCCGGGGTGCTGCTGAAGATGGGCACCTACGGTCTGATCCGGGTGGCCGTGGGGGTGGCGCCGGAGGGTGCCCGCTGGGCGGCGCCGGTGCTCGGCGTGTTGGCCGTCGCCGCGATCCTGGTCGGTTCGCTCGTCTGTCTGGCCCAGACCGACGTGAAACGGCTGATCGCGTACTCCAGCGTGGGGCACATGGGCTTCGTGCTGCTGGGCGTCGCCACGCTGACCACCGTCGGCATCCAGGCGGCGTTGATCGGCAACGTCGCTCACGGCGTGATCACCGGCCTGCTGTTCTTCCTGGCCGGTGCGGTGAAGGATCGTACCGGCACGGGCACCCTCGCCGAGTTGTCCGGGCTGCGGGAGACCGCGCCCCGGCTGGCGGGCCTGCTCGCGTTCGCGGCGATCGCGTCGCTGGGCCTGCCCGGGCTGGCCGGCTTCTGGGGCGAGGCGTTCGCGGTGATCGCCGCCGTCCAGGTAGGTGGCCCGCTCTGGACCACCCTCGGGGTGCTGGCGGCGGTCGGTGCGGCGCTCACCGCCGCGTACTTTCTGCGCCTGCTGCGCCAGGTCACCCACAATCGGCCGAGTGTCGCCGTCGGTCGGGTCGGCCCCGGCCTGGCCGGTGCGGAGCTGACCGCGTGGGTGCCGCTGGTGCTGCTCGCGTTGGCGATCGGGCTGGCCCCGACGTTGGTCCTGGGCGTCGCCGAGGCTCCCGTCGACGCCCTGATCGAGGTGGTCAAACCATGACCGGCGTGCAGAGCGTGGACAGCGTCGCGCTGTTGCCGGCCTACCTGGCCGCCGGCACCGCCGTGCTCGTGCTCGTCACCGACCTGCTCCTGGCCCGGCCTCGGGCCACCATCGCGGTGGCGGCGCTCGGCGCGCTCGGCACCGCCGTCGGCGCCGCCCTGGTCGGCGCGGCCGGGGAGCGGCGGACGTTCTGTGTCGGCGCCGACTGCTCCTGGATCTTCGGCGGCCGGGCCGCGCTGGTCGGCGCGGTGGTGGCGCTGCTCACCCTGGGCGTGCTCGGGCTGTCCGTGCCGGCGCTGCGGGCTGGGCGGTCGCCGGTGGGGGAGTACTGCTTCCTGCTGGCCTGCTCGATGACCGGTGGCGTGGTGCTCGGCGCGGCGGGCGACCTGATCACGTTGATCGTGGCCCTGGAGACGCTGACCCTGCCGCTGTACGTGCTTGTCGGCCTGCGGCGGGGCAGCCTCGCCAGCGCCGAGGCGGCACTCACCTTCTTCGTGGTCAGCGTGGTCGCGACCACCATCACGCTGCTCGGCGCGGCGCTGCTGTACGCGGTGACCGGCGGGCTGCACCTGGATCGGCTCGGCGCGCTGCTCGCCGAGCGGCCGGAGCTGCGGGACCTGCCGCTGACCACCGCGGCGGTGGCGTTGCTGCTTGTCGGGTTGGCGTTCAAGGTGGCGGCGGTGCCGTTCCACGCCTGGGCGCCGGCCACCTACGACGGGGCGCCGCTGCCGGTGGCCGCGTACCTGTCCACGGCGTCGAAGCTGGGTGGCCTCGTCGCGCTGCTCGCCGTCGTGCAGCGAGCGCTCCCACCGGAGCAGACCGGCCCGGTGCTCGCGCTGCTCGCGGTGCTCACCATGACCGTCGGCAACCTGGTCGCGCTGCGCCAGCGGCGTACCGTCCGGCTGCTCGCCTGGTCGTCCGTCGCGCAGGCCGGCTACATCCTCGCCCCGCTGGGAGCGTTGGCGCTGGCCGCCGGCCGCACCGACGAGGCACGCTCCGCCGCGTACGCCGCCGCAGTGGCGTACGTCGTCTTCTTCGTGGTGTTGGAGCTGGCCGCGTTCGCCGGGGTCACCGCGTTGCGGCCGGCCGGTGCGGACGGCGGCACGCTTGACGACCTGCGCGGGGCGGCCCGCCGGCACCCGTGGCGGGCTGCGGCGCTCGGTCTCGCGCTGGTGGGCCTGGCTGGCCTGCCGCCCGGGCTGGCCGGCCTGTTCGCGAAGGTGACAGTGGTGCGGGCGTTGCTCGACGGTGGGGCGGCCTGGCTGGCGCTGGTGGTGGCGCTGAACGCGGTGATCGGGCTGGCGTACTACCTGCGGGTCACCGCCGCCCTCTGGACGCCCACGCTCCGCTCTGCCCCGAATGGCGGCGGCATTGCTGCCGTACCCCTGGTGGGTGTGGTGGCCGTGGTGCTGGCGGTGACGACGGTGGCCGCCGTGGTGCTGGGTTTCGCCCCGCAGTTGGTGCTCGACCTTGCCGGCCGCTGACCTGCGAATTCCGGTCTCAGTGAACTCTCAGCGTTGAGACGGATGGTTGGCGGGTACCGGGTTGTTGCACCGGTCAGCGGATCCCGGCGATCCGTGCACCGAAGGAGAGATCGTGCACCACAACCGTCTGAAGACCGCCGCACTGCTCGGCCTGCTCTCCGCGCTGATCCTCGCGGTGGGCTACGGGTTCGGTGGCAGTGGCGGCCTGGTCATCGCCGTCCTCATTTCACTCGTCATGAACGGCGTCACCTACTTCTACTCCGACAAGCTCGCACTGCGCTCGATGGGTGCGCAACCGGTCACCGAGGCACAGTTCCCCGAGTTGTACCGGATGGTGCGGGAGTTGGCGACCGACGCCCGGCAGCCGATGCCGCGCCTGTACGTCAGCCCGACCGCGCAGCCCAACGCGTTCGCGACGGGTCGTAACCCGCAGCACGCGGCCGTCTGCGTGACCCAGGGCATCACCGAGATCCTCGACTACCGCGAGCTGCGTGGTGTGATCGGGCACGAGTTGTCCCACGTCTACAACCGGGACATCCTGATCTCCAGCGTGGCGGCCGGTCTGGCCAGCATCATCACCCTGCTGGCGAACCTGGCCTTCTTCATCCCGCTGGGCGGCGGGGACGACGAGGATCGGCCGAACCCGGCCGTGCTGCTGCTCACCCTGATCCTCGGCCCGATCGCGGCCACGGTCATCCAGTTGGCGATCAGCCGGAGTCGCGAGTTCCAGGCGGACGCCTCGGGCGCCGAGTTGAGCCGTGACCCGCTGGCCCTGGCCAGCGCGCTCCGCAAGATCGACGCGGTGGCCCGCCGCCGGCCGTTGCCGGCTCAGGGCCAGCTCACCAGCACCGCGCACCTGATGATCGCCAACCCGTTCCGGGGTGGCGGCATGGCCGCGCTCTTCTCCACCCACCCGAAGATGGAAGACCGCGTCGCCCGGCTGGAGCAGATGGCCGCCAACGCGGGGCCTGTGCAGTTCCAACGCTGACCCGCTGATTCACCGCCTCCGCCCGTACCCGCGCACGCCGGGTACGGGCGGAGTGCCGTATTTCGGTTGTCTGCCGGCACAGCGGTCGCGTTAGGGTCGTAACGGCTCACGCTCATTACATCTCTGGAGGTTTCCGGTGGCCGCGCTGCGTCAGTACCTCGGTGTCTGGCGGATTCCCGGCGCCCCGATGCTGCTGATCCTCGGCATCGTCGGGCGGCTCGGTATCGGCATGACCCCGCTGGCGCTGCTGCTGGTGGTCGAACAGGTGACCGGGCGATACGCGCTGGCCGCCATCGCGGGCGGAATCTACGCAGTCGCCGGTGCCGCCCTCAGCCCGGTGGCCGGGCGGATCGCCGACCGGGTCGGCCCCAGCCCCGTCCTGCTGGTCACGGCCGTGGCTCACCCGCTGGCGCTCATCGGGCTGCTGCTGGCCAGCCGCTCGGGCGACGACGCGCTCCCCGCCATCTACCTCGCCGCAGGCGTGGCCGGCGCCACCTACCCGCCGCTCACCGCCGCCATCCGCGGCGCCTGGAACGACCTGACCGGCCCAGGGTCCGGCCGCTACCCCCTGCGCAACACGGCGCTCGCCGCCGAGACCTCACTGTTCGAAATCGTCTTCGTACTCGGCCCGCTGCTCGTCGCCGGCTTCGTGCTCATCGCCGACGCGGCGGCAGCGCTGATCGGAGCGGCAGTGGTCACCCTGGTCGGCACCACCGCCGTGGCCCTCGGCCGGGTGATGCGCGGTTGGCGTCCGCACCCGCGCGAGCACCATGCCCGAGGGCTCGGCCCGCTGCGGGTCGCCGGCTTCCCCGCCCTGCTGGTCTGCGTGGCCGGCCTGGGCATCGCCTTCGGCGCCGCTGGGGTGATCGTCCCCGCGTACGCGAGCGGCCACACCACCGGCGACCCGGAGAGCCTGGCCGGCCTTCTCCTGGCCGTGTGGGGAATCGGCAGCGCCATCGGCGGATTCTGGTTCGGCGTCCGCAAGCCGGCGAAGAACATGACCCGGCAGTTCGCCCTGCTGCTCGCCGCGCTGGCCGCCACCTTCGCCGTGTTCGCGGTGATGCCCACCCCGCTGGCGCTGGGCGTCGCCCTGATCGTCGGCGGAGCGACAATCGCGCCCGCGCTGACCCTGGAGAACACCCTGGTCGGCCGGATCGCCCCAGCCGGCATGCTGAACGAGGCGTACACCTGGGTGGTCACCGTCGCGGTCGCGGCGAGCGCGGCCGGCGGCTCGGTGGCCGGCCTGATCGTGGATCACGCCGGTGGCGTCCGGTGGGCGTTCCTGTTCGCCGGGGCGGCCGTCGCCGTCGGGGCCGCGGTCGCCGCCCTGCCCGCCGGGCCCATCGCCCGCGCCGAAACCACAGCGGTACGCGCCGAAGACCTCGTCCCGGTCTGACCCGCCCCGACCCGGAGGCGCGGGTCGTTCTTGACCCTGGCCTTTGCTCGCGCGCTGCTCGGCGGCAGAGATGGCGTCACCCCACCGTCGGACTTGAGTGCGGCGGTCGCGGTCGAAGAGGGCCGCGAGGCGTGGCGCGGTCACGCCTGCTGCGCCGCGCGCCCCTCGGCCCGCCTCAACCGCCCACGGCGACCCGGTCACACCCGCGGGTGCCGACTCGGCCGCTCGTGCTGTCCGCGAGGGAAACAGGCGCGGACGTACGCCTGCACGTCCGCAGGGTTTCTGCGGTCGGGCCGCCTACCGGTAGTTGTCGAACTGGAGGGCGACGCCGAAATCCTCGCCCTTGAGCAGCGCGATGACGGCCTGGAGGTCGTCCCTCTTCTTACCGGTGACGCGCAGCTGGTCGCCCTGGATCTGCGCCTGTACGCCCTTGGGGCCCTCGTCGCGGATCTTCTTGCTGATGGCCTTGGCCTTGTCCTGCTCGATGCCCTCGACAACCTTGCAGTCGATCTTGAAAATCTTGCCCGACTGGCGCGGCTCGCCGGCGTCCAGCGCCTTCAGCGAGATGTTCCGCTTGATGAGCTTCTCCTTGAACACGTCCAGTACGGCACGAACGCGCTCCTCGGTCTCCGCCTGAAGGCCGATCGCCTCCTTGCTGGACCAGGAGATCTCCGCCCCGGTGCCGCGGAAGTCGAACCGAGTCGTGAGCTCCTTCGCCGCCTGCCGGACGGCGTTGTCGACCTCCTGGTGGTCAACCTTGCTCACAATGTCAAACGACGGGTTCGCTGCCATGTTTCTGCTCCTGCTGTCCGGCGGTCTGGGCCTGCCGTCGGCCACCGACCAGCGGCACGACCCCCTGACCGTACCCGGTTGCGTCGGCACCGGGGGGAGCCGCTATCCTTGCTTCCGCCGCCGCGTTACGACGCGGTGGGGTGCCCTGGCGGGTTGCCCGAGCGGCCAATGGGAGCGGACTGTAAATCCGTCGCGAAAGCTTCAGAGGTTCGAATCCTCTACCCGCCACCAGGTGCAGACACGGCCCCTGACCAGCAGGAATGCTGATCGGGGGCCGTTGTCGTTTGTCTGACGGGGTCCGGCTGAGTCCAGCCGATGATGACTGGTTGTGGGCAGATGGTGGGCAGGTCGATCTTGCCCCTCAGGGCTCCTCCGGCCTGCGGACGCTCGCGCTCTGGGGTAGTTGCCGGCTCGGCGCGAACCGTGCCTGGAGCGACCGGCTGAGGGCTGCTGGTGGGGTTCGCTGGCTGCGGGGCTAGGCCGGGGGCAAGCCAGTCCCGGGGTTGGACTGGCGCGGCAGTCGGAAGCCTCGGCCCTCGATCAGGTTGACCTGCCGGCTTCCGTGCCGCCTGGCCGTGGTCATGGCGCGTCTGGATCCGTCGACTTCGGGGCGGCGGTCCGGCGGCAGTCGGTGGCTCTCCGCCCCGGCGCCGGAGGCGACCGGGGCGGCTTGCCGCCGGCCGGCTCACCGCCCGCGCCGCGCGGAGCGCGGCGCCTTGATACAGAAGAGAGCATTTCGGCAGTAATTGAGTCGACTCTCCCCCTCTCAAGATCGGGCCATATCGGAGAAGGCCGCTTGAGCTGAGTCTCCTGAGTGAGTGGGTTGGGTACCTTGGCCCCGCAGTGGCATATTGACGACACAGCTACACCTTTTCGGTTGGTGTCTTCTCATGTAAAGTCACCCCAAAAATCTGAAGGGTGCGAGGAACTATGCGGCAGATCCGCCGATTTTCGGTCGAAGGACTTTTCGATAGCTCGCTTGCGCATGAGATCACCTTCTCGAAAGAGGGCCGCGTAACAATTATCTCCGGACCGAACGGTGTTGGTAAGACGCACACCCTAAGGCTAATTCACGCTATTCTGAGTCTGAATACCAACAGTCTCATGAGGATTCCCTTTGAAGTGGCCCGGATTAGATTCGCGGATGGGCGCTCGTTGTCCGCATTCCGCCACCCTCAGGAACGTGGTCGAGGAATTCGCCTAATCCTCGAGGGTGAGGGCCCGCGCGGTGGCAGGCTGGGGAGGGCTGAACTCCTCTCTGATCCGGTTTACGAGATAGCGCTCGATCGCTTTGTGCCCGACGGTGACGGGAAATTTCTAGATCGAAGAACCGGCCGCATTGTCACAGCCGCATTCTTGGACGATTATGTTCAGCACATGCGAATGAGGCAGAGGCGGGGTGCAATAAACGAGCAGCCTGCACTGTTCGGTGAGGATGTCCTAGCGGACCACGGGTGGCTTGGCGATCTGATCGAAAACCGCAACCCAATCTTTATCGACACCAAGCGGCTGGATACCCCTCAGGCGAAAGGGGGATCCGACGGTCCTCCTACCTCTCGGTCTCGCATTGACGAATACATCGAACAGGTTAAGGTTCAAGTAGCAGACGCTAGGCGGGCCTCTCTGGCGGTTACTCAGGAGTCAGATCAGACCTTTGCAAAAAGAGTCCTGAACCGATCAAAGAAAGTGATTCGCGGAGAAGACCTTAAGAGGCGATATGAGGACATCGCCGAACGAAGTGCGGAATTGTATAGAAGTGGCCTTTCGCAAACCTTGGTTGATGTGCAGTTTCCATCGAGTGCGGTCGACGAGACCGAGACACGAGTACTTTCGATTTTCATCGATGACTGGCAAAGTAAGTTGGAGCCACTGCTGCCTGTCAATGAAAAGCTCAAAGCGTTGCAGCGGATCGTTAACGATAAGTTCATTGGGAAGAGGCTCAGGCTCGACAAGACTGGGGCCTTGATCTTCGTTGCGACTAGTGATGAATCTGTCATCCCTGTAACGCTACTCTCCTCAGGGGAGCAGCATATTCTCGCGCTTTTTACAATGTTGCTTTTCTCGGCCCAGCCCGCCTCGGTTGTCCTCATTGATGAGCCAGAAATATCCCTTCATGCCGCTTGGAAGCACGCATTTCTAGACGACATTACCGAGGTCGCGAACATTGCTGACTTGCAGATTATCCTAGCAACACATTCAAGCGGGATAATTAACGGGCGTTGGGACTTGGTTCAAGAGCTCGGATCGAGTAGGTGAATCATGGTCTCATCGATTAGGTATTACGACCGAGTCGCCGATCGAATCAGGCAGCACCGACAGGCGGATGCGCGGCCTGTGGTCGTCGTGGAAGGGCCCACCGACGCGCGCTTTCTCCGGGCAGGATTCGATGACATGTATGTCATTTTTCCTACGGGCACTCGCAGTAGTGCTCTAGAGACGACAGAGCAGTTGGTCGCGTGGGGGATTCAAGGTGCCGCTTGTGTAGTGGATCGCGACTTTGACGGCACTGTAGCCGAGAAAGAAGGAAGTGATCTACCAGTATTCACTTACGAGAATGCAGATCTTGAGGCGATGATTTCTCATACGGACGCCTTTAGTGTCATGATCTACGAAATTGGTAGCGAGAAGAAGATTAAAGACTTGGGTGGGCCGGGCATTTTGGCAGGCTTGGTTCAAGAGGTGGCAGTGCCGGTGGCCCGACTACGTGCAGCGAACTGCAGGAATGGGTGGGGGTTGGCCTTTGACCAAGTTGATTTGGCCAGCAAGGTGGCGTTAAGGACCCTTATCTTCAATCTGAACGGTTACTGCACGGCTCTGCATCAAGCGAGTCAAGATCCGCCACCCATCGCAACGCTAATTTCAGTTGCGGATGGCTCTACTCCACTCGGGCCGGAACCTTTGTGTCCTCGCGGTTCTTCGCCGTACTACCGCGGACGGGACTTCCTGACCGTTGCGGGAGTCGGTCTGAGACACCAGTTTGGCTCTTGCCAAAAGGCTGCTACTGACGGCGAGCATTTGGCTGGTGTGATTAGGGCGATTGCGTGCAAGGCAGTCGGGAGCTCATCCTGGGGTAAAGATTTGCGGCATTTCATCGATGGCTTACAGCAGACGCGGACTTCCCGAGTTCCGAGGCCCCGGTAATAAACCGCTGCGGTTCGTGCTGCTTCTCCCTGTCGGGCGGGGCGGCATTCCGCCCGCCGCGTCATGCGGGCGACCTTGATGGTTCGTCTGCCGGCCGGCGGGCGCGGCAGCCTGCGGGTTGCGGCCCAATGAAGCATCTCACTGCTCCGTCCAGTATCGCCTTGTGACGGTTTGAACGATTCCGTGTCGTCGGGAAACGCTTTCTTGTTCAATCAATGAGGCCCCGACCTCTATTCCGAACAGTGCAGCAAGATCGTGGTCGGCAGGGACCACGCGTCGTCGGGTGTCCGATTCAGTGCCGTCTTCTGGCCCGTCTGTGCGATGGGCTGGCATTGCCGACGTCCCTCGGCCGTGTTCGGTAACCACCAAGCCTGCCTGGCGTAGTGCAGCTATTGCCTGACGAATCGTGCCACGTGCTGCCCTGAACTCGCCGGTGAGTGCGCCCTCGGTCGGTAGCAGAGCTCCGGCCGGGATGACGCCGCTCTCGATGCGTTTCCTCAGCTCGTTGGCGATGACGCGGTAGCGGGGCTGTCCGTAGTGCGGGGTGGGCACCTGCTCACCGTACCTGGCACTTGTCTTACCAAGTGCCAACCAAGTGACCTGTTTCGACGTATAGACAACTCGTCCACTTGTAGATACGTTTCCTGGTGTGCGGCTGGGGTGACGGCTCGTATCAGGGGTGGTCTCGCGTCGGCCCTGGTCGCACCTGATGCGCGGCGTCCTGTCGGACCGGTTGCGGTAGCCGCGCGTACAAGTTGGCTCGGCGATACCCGACCCGTCCGGCGTCGGACGGTGCGCCGTGCCTTCATCCGGGCCGGTGGCCGGCTGCATTCCCCCGTGGCTGGCCACCGGTCCCCGTCTACCTGTGGAGGTGCGATGTCTGGCTCTCATCGTCGGCACCATTGGCTCTCGTCCTGGTGGTCTCGGAGGCGCCCAACCGCCCGGCGTGCCAGCAGCATCGGTCGGTCGAGTTCTCGCGCGCCTTCTACGACCTCCTCGCCGCGGTGGTCAGCGGGCGCCACCCAGCAATTGCCTGTGCTCCGGTATGCGCCCCTAATGACACGGGCCCAGCTCTTCCGAGGCAACGGCGGGCGGTGGCTGCGATGAGTCGTGCGAACAAGCCGGCTGCGGTCACCAGCCATCCGGACTGGTGCGCCCCGGAGCGCTGCGGCTACCTGGTGCCGCCCGTGATGACGCACATGGCCCGCCGTCATCGCGGCCCCATGCAACGGGTCGGCGAGAGCCGGGCGGGCGGGCTCGTCGTCACGTACCTCATCAGCAGTGAGGCTCTGGGTGGCCCCACGGTCGGTGTCCACGTGACGTGCCGAGCCGGGAACGCCTGGGCGGAGCTGTCCTTGCCGCAGGCAGCCCAACTGGTTGAGCAACTTCGCGGATCCCTGGCCCAGGCCACTGGGCAGCAGGGGGCCAGCGATGAGTGAGGGTGCCGCCAGCCCAGAGAGGCCGTCGCCGTCGTCGGTCGCGCCGGTCGTGTGCCCGGTCTGGTGTCGAGGCTGTGGACCGAACGACCCGATGCACCGCGGGCTTCTCTCCACCATCGGACGGGAGCGGACCGGCTGGGTCACCGTCCAACTGATCGTCGACCGGTTCGCCCGCCGGGACCTGGCCGTGAAGCTCGATGCGACCCGATACGGCGGGACGCAGACCGTGCTTCTTTCGCCCGCGCAGGTGGACCGGCTCATCGACGAGCTGGTGTACGCCCAGCTGGAGATGCTGACACCGGCAGATGGCGGCGAGCGGGCCGGAGAGACGGGGTAGACGCCAACACCCGTCGGGGCTCAGCCGTTCCTCGTACTCCTGGCCTGCGTCCCGCGCGGCCACCGCGAGCAGCGGTAGCAGTGCCGCCGGTTCCTGAGCGGCCTGCCGGCGGGACCACCTGGCAGACGTTGGAACGTCTAGGGGGTACGGTGACCGGTGTGCAAGGCCGGGACTGGCGCCCTCGCTACCTGCAACTCGCCGAAGAGTTGCGGGCGAAGATCGTGAGCGGCGAACTGGCCCCCGGCACCCTGATGCCCAGCGAGACCGAGTTGGCCGACACCTCGGGCCTGTCGCGCACGAGCGTCCGCAACGCCATTCGGCAGCTTCGGGAATGGGGCCTGGTCCGGGCGGAGCAGGGGCGCGGCACCTACGTGCGGGCCCCCCGCCAGCGGGTGCGCCGTCGCAACACCGAGCGGTACCAGTGGGAGAAGGATCGCGTCCTGCTCGACGAAGACGAGCGGCTGAAGACTGGCGCCACCGAGCATGACACCGGCCTGACCGTCGACGACCTGAAGTTCCACGCCGAATATTCGCGGGTGGAAGCGGATGCGGAGATGGCAGCGGCCTTGCAAGTCGAGCCGGGCACTTCGCTGCTACGCCGGGTCTACTGGACGTCCTCGCGGCATGAGAACGCGCCGCTGACCGTGTCGTACTCCTACCTGCCGTACGACCTGGTGGCCGCGAACCCGGACCTGCTCGATGCGGGCAAGGAGCCGTGGCCGGGCGGCACGCAGCACCAGCTCTACACGCTGGGCGTCGAGTTGGACAGGATCGACGACGAGATCCGCGCTCGCCCTCCGTCGCCCGACGAGGCCGAGTTGCTGGACATCGACCCCGGCGTCTCCGTGCTCACCGTCCGGAAGACCTCGATCGACACCACGGGTCGCGTCGTTGAGGTCGCCGACGTGGTGATGCCGGGCGACCGCACCGAGCTTGTCTACTCCCACAAACTCCAGCGGTGGAGAACTTGACCCAGCTCGTCTCGGTCATCACCCCGGTCCACGCGCCCAGCATCGAGCACCTGCCTGGCGCCTACGAGTCGTTGGCCAAGCAGGAGATGCCTGATGGTTGGGACTGGGAATGGCTCGTCCAGGAGGACGGGCAGACCGGCGCCCTGGTCGACGCGCTGCCTGACGATCCCCGGATCAGTCTGGGCACAGGCCGACCCGGTGGGCCTGGTGTTGCCCGTACCCTCGCGCTTTCCCGAGTCTCCGGGGCACTCATCAAGGTGCTGGACGCCGACGACCAGTTGACTCCCGGCGCGCTCGCCCGGGACATCGCCGCGTTCGACGCGCACCCGCAGATCGGCTGGACCACCTCGCGGGTACTCGACCTGCTGCCCGACGGCTCGACCGCCGGATGGGACAAGGACCCGGCCGGCGGGGTCATCGACCGCGGTTCGGTCCTAGCGTTCTGGAAGGCCAACGACTACCGGGCATCGGTACACCCGGCGACCCTTTGCCTGCGCCGGGATCTCGTCCTTGCCCTGGGCGGCTGGATGGCGCTGCCCGCCTCCGAGGACACCGGCCTCCTGCTCGCCGCGAACGCGGTCACTGCGGGCTACTTCACCCGGGAGTACGGCCTGCTCTACCGCAAGTGGCCCGGCCAGGTGACCAGCCAGGCCGCGCACCGGGAACCGGCCGAGTACCGGGCGCGGATGAGGATCATCGAGGCCCGAGCCAACGCCCTGGCCTCGATGATCCCGAACGGCTTCGGCGGCAGCGCTACGGCGTAGCCTCGTGCCCCGGCATCCCGTGGGTACGCCGCCGCTCCTTCATCTCCGCCTCGAAGATGTGCCGCCGACCGCCGGCCAGCTTCTCCCGCGCGTCCCGCTCGATTTCCTGGAACGTGGCGTAGTAGCCGTCGTCGAACTCCTCCACGATCTGGAACGTCCAGCGGCCAGGTAGCACGTTTCGCCCCAACAGCTCGTGCTCGACCCGGTCGGCCGTCTCGTCGTGCCCGGCCTCGCGAAGCAGATTTACCATCCGGTCAAGGGTGAGATCAGCGCCGCCGACGAGTTGGTGCGCCGAGTAGAGGTGCCCTCGCACCCGATGGATCGTCTCCAGAGCCTTGTTCAACTCGCCCAACGCTTCGACGGTCGCGTCGTCGACACCCGCCGGCCGTGAGTCTTCCTTATCCATTGAATGCGCATGGCGATGCATTGGCTTAGCCTGTCCAGTAAGCCTGTTATTGCGCGCTTGCCCCACGCAGGCAGTGCAGCTGCAATGAAGTCTGGAGCTGCAGATGCTCGCGCCAAGGTGTCGAGTGCCGGTACCTCACTCCCAAATCAAAAAACTGACCTCAAGCACGCATATCTCCCCCGTGAATCGCTCGCGTTCCCGCTCGCTAGTGAGATACTTTTCGCACATGCTTATCTTTGATACCACCAGCTTGCCGTAGCGGCCCTCGCTGGTTCGTGCGCAGAACGAGGATTCCGGCTTCATTTGAGAAGTCGCAACTAGCGATGACCAGGCGGCCTCGGGGATTTGGGTGCAGCCATGCAGGGATGGTGGGCCATTCGTCAAGGAAGCAAAAGTTGCTCCATTGGCCCCGCCTAAGGAGTTGGCGGTAAGCACGAGATCTGTATCGTCTTTAAGATCGTAATGCAACTGGTTTTCATCCATCTCCCAGTAGTTATGTTTTATAAAATTGTTACCATGTTCATCCATGTTTTGGAGCCGAGGACTACCGCTGCTATGTGTTACTTCCCGCCTCGGCGCTCCCGATGGATCGGCGGGCGCATTATCGCTGCTTGAAATCACAGAAGGTGCGGGTGGGCTCGTGTCTGTGCTCTGAGGGAAAGAGGGGTTCGACCCTACGGTTGTCGCGGTGGTCGGTTGAAGTGACGGAGGGGGCGCTGGGTCAGGCTTGACCGGAAAGAGCCACGCAATCAAGGCGACAAGAGCACTGAAAAGCCCTACCACGGCCCCGATGCCGGCCCACTCGCCTCTCCCTAGATGCTGGCGGAAGCGCCCGCTCTGTGGCGGTTCGCGACTATCGCTCACGATCAACCTCACTCCACACGCGACAGACTCACAACTTAGCGTCGCGTGATCGCCCCTGGCGCCCCGGCAAACGGGCCGACAAGGTCACCGCGTTCTTCGGCTGCCTCTACTACGCGGGGATGCGGCCCTCGGAAGCCGCGGACCTACGGCGGGAGGACTGCGATCTTGCCGGCGGGTGCGCCGACTGCGGGGCCGACTTCGACGACCTGGCGGCGGTCAAGCCTTCCCGGTCCTGCGACCACGAGAAGATCGAATATCGCTGGGGCCGCCTGGTGCTCGCCGGCACCTCGCCGCGCGCCGGGTCGCACTGGACCGATGACGGCGGTTCGCACGAGCGGCGCGGACTCAAGCACCGGGGGAGGGCGGAGACTCGTACGGTCCCGATCCCGCCCCGGCTCGTCGAGCTGCTGTGCGCGCACGTCGAGAATCACGGAGTCGGCCCGGACGGTCGGTTCTTCCGGGGCCTGCACGGTGGGCCGCTGTCGGAGTCGGTCTACGACCGGTGGTGGAAGCTCGCCCGCGAGAAGGCGTTGACGGAATCGCAGGTCGCCTCGCCGCTCGTCCGCCGGCCCTACGACCTGCGGCACGCGGCGGCCTCGCTCTGGCTGAATGCCGGCGTCCCGCCGACGGAGGTCGCCCGGCGTTTGGGCCACGGTGTCGCCGTCCTGCTCCGCGTCTACGCCAACTGCATCGACGGGGGAGACGACACGATGAACGACAAGATCGGCGACGCGCTCGGATGACTCGCCCGCCCGCCAATCTGACTGGCACTGCGGTGTCGGGCCAGAATGTCCGAGTGATCGTCACAGGAGCGTTGCCTTACGCGACGCCGTCGGCGTTGGGTCTGGTCGCAGTCCTACTGGTGGTTATCAAGTGACGGAGCTGGTGGCCCAGGGCAGACGGTCGGTGCAGCGTAAGGTGACTCCCCCGGTTCTGGCTGGGTCCGCAATGGGGATGGCGGCCTTCATCGCCGACCTCGTGCCGGAAACCGTGGGTAGGTTTCTCGTGCCAGCCTTCAGCTCGGGATTCGCCTGGGGCATGGTGGCCCTCGTCGTGAGCTACTACGTCCCGACTCTGAGGTCCGCCCTCGCCGCTGGGGTGGGCACACTCGCCCTGGCAACCCTGACCTACTACGGCCTCATCGCCTCACTGAGCCGGCAGTGGCTCAGCGGTTCGGCGCCACCACCGGACGGGTTCGGCTCCATCATGCGCGCGTCGGCCCTCTGGCTGGCTGGTTCGTTGTTTGGCGGATTGGTGCTTGGGTACCTCGCCCACGTCTTCAGGACGGGCACTACCCGCAACGCCGGGATTGCTCTCGGCGTAGCGCTTGGGCTGCTTGCCGGGGAGGCGGCCTACACCGTCCTGCACATGGCGTTCGTCTGGGTCGGTCCCATGGATTCCTTCGTCTGGACGAGGCTGGGGACGGCAATGGTGCAACTTCTCCTTGCGGCAGTAGCCGCGCTCGTTGCGTTACGGCTCCGCCGGCCACCGGTCTCACTGCGGGTCTTCTTGATGGCCGCCGCGGTGTCGACGGTGGCGAGCATCGCGAGTTGGCATCTCATCGACTCGGTTCGGATGACGCTGTAGCCGCGAGCGGCGTCCTGGGAGCAAAGCTCCATCCGTGGGCAGATGGTGGGCGGCTCTCCCTTGGACGGGCGATTGGAAGGCAGAAACGGCAGCTCAGTGACTGTGCCCCAGCCAAGATCACGGACGCCCTGCAAATCCGTCGCAAAAGCTTCAGAGGTTCGAATCCTCTACCCGCCACCAGGTGCAGACGCGGCCCCTGACCAGCAGAGATGCTGATCGGGGGCCCTTGTCGTTGATCTAGTCTGGGGCGCACTTCGCTGATGTAGGTACGCCGTGGGCAAGCGAGTCCCACGGTTGGACTGGCGCGGCGGCCGTAAGCCCAGACCCTCGGCCCCAGTTCACCCGTCCTGCTTCCGCACCGCCTGCCGCGATCGTGTCGCCTGGCTGACACGCCGGCCAGGCCCGTGGCGCAGACAAGTGTGGCCCTGGGCGCGGGACGATGCAGGCGACAATGACGATCTCAACGAGCAGTGATGCTCCGTGTGCCGAGCGATGAGTTCCATCTTGACCTATACGTCGATGATCTGCTTATGTTGATGTCATGACTAAGCCATCCGCGCCGATGCGTGAACCCACCTATTTCATCCTCGCCGCGTTGCAGGACGAGCCGTTGCACGGCTACGCCATCGTCAAGCGCGCGCTGGAGTTGTCCGACGGGCGAGTGCGGTTGACGACCGGCACGCTGTACGCCGCGCTGGACCGGCTCACCGGCGAGGAGATGGTGCGGGTGGCCGAGGAGACGGTGGTCAACGGTCGCGCCCGTCGCACGTACGAGTTGACGGAGCGCGGGTTGTCCGCGCTGCACGAGGAGGCCGCGCGGCTGATCGCCGCGGCTCGGGTCGTTCGAGACCGTTCCGTACGGTCGGCGGCCGCGACTGTTCGGACGGCGCCGGCATGACCGGCCTGGAGCGCCGCTACCGGTGGCTGCTGCGCGCGTACCCGCGGGCCTACCGGCAGTACCGCGCCGACGAGATGCTGGAAACGCTGCTGGTCGCGGGCGAGACGGACCGGAGGCACCCGAGGCTCCGGGAGTCCCTCGCGCTCGTGGTGGGAGGTCTGCGGGTCCGCTCCGGTGTGGACCGGCTCGGCTCCGGGGAGGCCCTGCGGTACTCCGCGCTGCGACTGACCACGCTGTCGCTGCTCGTGTGCGGCGTTGCACTCGCGGCTCTGCCTCTCCTGTGGCGCTTGTGGATGCTGGTGCCGGGTGAATCCGCCAGCTTCGAGTATGAGGGGAGTCTGGTCACGCCCGCATTGCTGCTTCTCGCTCTGGCGGCTGCGGCCTGGGCTCGTTACCGTCTCGCGCTCGCCATGACGATCGGCGCCTTCGGCGCGGAGATCTGGTACGCCGTGGCGAATGAGCCGTGGTATCTGGAGCCGTGGGCGGGGCTTGACACTCTGCTGGGGGTTCGGACGGGTCTCTACCTGCCCATGCAACCCTCGATGTGGGCGTGCGAGATGGCCGCACTGACGATGGTGCCGCTGCTTCGGGCGCGCCAGTCACGGGCGGCGCGGCCATGGATCTGGCTTGTCGTCGTGGCAATGACCACCGCCGTCGTGACGCCTAATCCGCTCAATGGCTGGGTCAACCAGTTGACCCTGCCGGTCATCGTCGCCGCGGGGCTGGTGGCGGCTCTCGTGGGCGCGGCGCTCGATGTGCGGATATCGATCGCTGCCAGCGCAGTCCTCCTGGCGCTACTCCTGCCCATGGTGGCCGACAAGCAAAACCATTGGGTGCTTTACGGTCTGGAGGAGTTCGGGCCGCGAGACGTTCTTCTCGGAGCCGTGCTCGGTGTTTTGGCAATCAACATCGCGGTCAGCCGATTGGCCGCCCGGCGGCAAGTCGCCCTCTGAGCAGCGTGGCATCCGATGATCGCGGAACGCAGGAGGGGCGGGCCGACGGGAGAGTGAGCCATAAGCTGGCGCGATGGTGGCGGAGCGTGCAGTGATCGACCTGGATGACCACGAGCGCCAGCCGGCGGCGTACGATCCGGGCCGCTTCATGCCCAGGTCGAAGGTGGTTGTGCGGCTGGTCGCCGTCTTCCTGGTCGGCGCTGTGCTCGGTGGTGTCGGTGTGAACGAGCTGCGAGCCTCGCAGGCAGAGCGGGAACGTGCCGCTTCGGTCTCACTCGTGGCCCTCGCTGCGTCTGCCGGAGGCGGAGGCTTGGACGTCGAGGGCGTCCTGCGGTTGGAGGGGCAGCTCGCGGTGATCAACACCGGTCCGGCGCCGATCACGGTCGTCGCGGTAGTCGGGCAACGACCCGGCGCTGAGGTGCATGGCACCGGCAGGTCTGTGGTGTTACGTCCCGGTGGCACCGGCTGGGTCGAGGTCAAGCTCCGCTTCGAATGCGCGACCGCGTTCGGCAGCGAGCCGCTGTCGGTGCGATTGTCGGTCGAGACCGCCGACCGGCAGGCGAGAGAGGTCACCTATCCCGTCGCTCTGGCCGGAAGCGTCTGGCACCTCAATGCTGAACGACCGTGCGAGTACCTCGCGCGGGAGGGTTCAGCGCGCCAGCAGGTGGACAGCCCCGGCAGCTAGGCCACCGGAGTCCGTCCGACGGTGCCTGAATTGTCGTTTCTGTCCGCTCCCGGTTGGCCCGCTGCGAGACTGGCTGCTGCCCGCTCCGCCGGAGCGCCGGCACCGGTCGTCCCAACCCGGCAGGTGGAGAGCATGTCCGACAACGAGATCCGTCCCTTCCGGCTCGACACGCCGGAGGAAGCAATCGCGGACCTGCGCCGCCGGATCGCGGCCACCCGCTGGCCGACCCGGGAGTTGGCCACCGATCGCTCCCAGGGCGTGCAGTTGGCGACGGTCAAGGAGCTGGCCCGCTACTGGGCGGCGGAGTACGACTGGCGCGCGTTCGAGACGAAGCTGAACGCCTTACCGCAGTACACCACCTACATCGACGGCGTCGAGATCCACTTCATTCACGTGCGGTCGCAGCATGAGGATGCTCTGCCGATGATCATTACGCATGGCTGGCCGGGCTCGGTCGTGGAGCTGCTCGGGGTCATCGGTCCGCTCACCGATCCGACCGCGCACGACGGTCAGGCCGAGGACGCCTTCCACCTCGTCCTGCCGTCGCTGCCGGGTTACGGCTTCTCGGGCGAGCCAGCCGAGCTGGGCTGGGAGAACGGGCGCATCGCGCGGGCGTGGGCGGAGCTGATGAACCGCCTCGGTTACGCGCGCTACGTCGCCCAGGGGGGCGATGTGGGTGCCGCCGTCACGGACGCCATGGGCCGCCAGGCGCCTGCGGGGCTGCTCGGCATCCACGTCAACCTGCTGGCCGGTGCGATCGGCATCAAGGACCAACTGCCGGCGGAGTCCGCGCAGGAACGTGCCGCGCACGACGCGCTCAACCTGTTCACGATGGATGGATTCGGCTACTTCCTGGAGCAGACCACCCGGCCGCAGACGGTCGGCTACTCCCTGCTGGACTCACCCATCGGGCTGGCGGCCTGGATGTTCGACCACGACACCGACAGCTACCACAAGATCTCCCGAGCGCTCGTCGATGGCGAACCCGTGGGCGGTCTCACCCGGGACACGATCGTCGACAACGTCACGCTGTACTGGCTGACCGGCACCGGTGCCTCGTCCGCGCGGTGGTACTGGGAGTTCGGACGGTTCCTGGCGGCGTCCGCCGCGGCCGGCCAGGCTCCGCCGCCGGTCACGGTTCCGGTCGGGTTCACCACGTTCCCCGGCGAGATCTGGCCTGCCCCGCGCAGTTGGGCGGAGACGGTCTACCCGGGCCTCGCGTACTTCAACGAGGCCGATCGTGGCGGCCACTTCGCCGCGTGGGAGGAGCCGGAGACGTTCGCCGTGGAGCTGCGGGCGGCGTTCCGGGCGCTGCGCGAGTCCTGAGCCCCAACCGGCGCGCTCACCAGATAGACGACAGTGACCTGTTGCCGCGACGTAGCGACGAGTAGTGTGCGTACGGATGGCGGGGCGACAGTTCAATTCAACTGTTACGTCTAGTAGGTGCGCTTTCTCTACTAGGTCGTTTCTTGGGCATTCCCACCGGGGTTGATCAGCGGATGGTCTGGCCGGACGTTGTGCCCGCCCGGCCGAGCGGGTCGGCTCGCGGGTCGGTTGGCCCGATCGCGGGTGGGGAGCTTTCCTGGCGGACGTCGCTGTGGCACCATCGTGGAATCTCCACCCCGCACAGCCCCCTGCTGACAGGAGTTCCCAATGTCTGGTCGAAAGTTTGGCCGGCTGCGTATGGCGTCGCTTACCCTCGCCGCGCTGGCCGTTGGCGTCCTAGGTGCCCAACTCGTCGGCGACTTCCAGTCCACCGCCGCCGAATGGGGCGCACCCACTGGCCACAGCGTTTCGGTTCCGAGTGGAGCGCAGTCCGTCGTCTCCCGGTGACCCCGGTGCGGCGATGACGTAAGCGATGACAGGGCGGTGCGGTGTCACCTAAGGCTGTCCGACGTCGTACGACCGAACATGCCTGGCTGATCACGGCTCCACTCGCCGGGATGGCGTTGGTGGGATGTCTGGTCATCGCCCTGTCGGTGCCGAGCCGCCTGGAGGACTGGCCGATTGCTGTGGCGCTGCTGGTGGTGATGGTTGCTGCCGGGATACCAACGCTCAGCATGGTCGCCCGCCGCCAGGCGGTCGTGGTGACGCTCGTCGACATCCCGCTGGTGCTCGTGGCGTACTGGTTGTCGCCGCTCCTCGTGGTCGTCGTCGCCACGGCAGCCGAACTCTTCACCCAGATGCAGCGCGGCTACGCCCCGCCGAAGTTCTGGTTCAACGTCGCCCGGGCGGCGGCCGGCAGTTCGGTGGCCGGCCTGGTGCTGGCCACCGTGCCGCATCAGGACCGAGTAGGCCCTGCGACCTGGGGCGTGCTCTTCGCCGCTGTCACGGCCAATACGCTCGTCAGCGTGGTCTCGGTGGTCGGCGTGATCACGCTCCTGCAGGGCTGGCAGGGCACCCGGGATACGGCGCGCACGGCCGTTCAGGTCCTGCTGACCACGGTGCTGAACGTGGCGATCGGGCTGATCATCCTCATCGTGCTGACGAGGACGCTTTGGTCGAGTCTGCTCCTGCTGGCCCTGGCGGTGGCCGGCGTCCTGCTCTACCGCTCATACTCACAGTTCATTCGGCAGCACCGCACCCTGGGCGACCTGTACGAGCTGACCCGGGCGATGAGCGAGTCGGGTCAGAACGGAAACCTGACGGACGCGCTGCTCGGCCGGGTCCGTTCTCTCATGCAGGCGGAGTACGCCACGCTGTGGCTTCCGGCGCAGGGCCGGCACCCGGAGGTCCTGCTGACCGCACGCCTCGACGACCGGGGTCTGCTCGACGTCGCCCCGACCCCGCCGGTGATTCGGGAGAAGACGCGTGAGTCGGGTCGGACGGTCGCTCTCGGTCGGGCCTTCGGCGGTGACCCGACGCTGCGGTCCGCGCTGGCCGACTCCAAGGTCAAGGACGTCATCGCGGTGCCCCTGCGTTCCGGGCAGGCGGTGATCGGCACGCTGGAGGTGGCCAACCGGCTCAGCGACGTGGGCCACTTCGCTCCGGCTGACATCCCCATCTTCGAGACCGTGGCGGCGCATGCCGCCGTCGCCCTGGAGAATTCGCGGCTGGTCGACAGGCTCCGGCACGACGCGTATCACGACGCGCTGACCCGGCTGCCCAACCGCCGGCGGATCACCGGCGCGCTCGCGGAGTCGTTCACGATCGCCGCCCCCGGCGAGGTGGTGGCACTGCTGCTCTTCGACGTGGACGGGCTGCGCCAGGTCAACGAGTCCCTGGGGCACGCGGCGGGGGACAAGGTCCTCGCCGAGGTCGCCAGCCGGTTGCGGGCCAGCGCACCGTCGTCGGCCCTGGTCGGCCGCGCGGGTGGGGACGAGTTCCTGGTGACGCTGCGGTTGGAGAGCGCGGAGGCGGCGCTCGAGCTGGCCGCTCAACTACGCGACCAGATTCGTGACGAGATGGTCTTCGACGCGCTCACCCTCGACGTGAACACCGCCGTCGGGGTGGCCGTGCACCCCGATCACGGCAGCGACGCGGCGACCCTGCTGCTGCGGGTCGACCTCGCGGCCACGGCGGCCAAGTCGGTGCCGGGCAGCGTGCAACTGTTCAATCCCGCACTGGAGTCCCGATCGTTGCGCCGGCTGGGTCTGGCGGGCGATCTGCGCCGCGCACTGGATCAGGACGAGCTGGAGGTCTACTTCCAGCCCAAGGTGACGCTGCGGGATCGGCGCCTGGTTGGTGTCGAGTGCCTGGCCCGCTGGGAGGATCCGACGCACGGCACAGTCGCTCCCGAGGACTTCGTGGCGGTGGCCGAGCACACCGGCCAGTTGAGCAGGCTCACCGAGGTGGTCCTCCGCGAGGGGCTGCGCCGCAGCCGGGACTGGGCGCTGGCCGATCAGCCGCTGCCGATCGCGGTCAACATCGCCGCTCGTACGCTCACCGACCGGCATTTCCCGGACCGGGTCCAGGAGTTGCTGACCGAGTACGGGGTGCCGGCGCAGCGGCTGACCCTGGAGATCACCGAGGCCGGGGTGCTGGACGGCACCGACCGGCCCATCCCGACCCTTCAACGGCTGCGTGACCTGGGTGTCCGGCTGTCGGTCGACGACTTCGGCACGGGCGACTCGTCTTTGGCGCACCTACGTCGGCTGCCGGTGCACGAGGTGAAGGTGGACCGCTCCTTCGTGCAGGGCATGGCAACCGACCCGGGTGACCTGGCCATCGTCAACGCCGTGGTGACCCTCTCCCAGCAGTTCGGCCTGGCGGTGGTCGCCGAGGGCGTGGAGAGTGAGCTGACCCTGGAGCTTCTCCAGGACATCGGCTGTGAGATCGGGCAGGGCTTCCTGTTCAGCCGGCCGCTGCCGTACGAGCGGCTGGCCGCCTGGTTCGGCGCTCAGGTCGAGCCGGAATCGATCTCCAGCGGGGAGCTGCCGCGCCTTCGCGTGGTGCCCTGAGCAGGTCGAAGACGATCACCGGGGATCCGATTTCACCTGTCGACCCGGGCCGTGTACTCTTACTTCTGCGCGCCCCACGGGGAGTTCGCGCAGGCCCCCTTAGCTCAGTCGGCAGAGCGTCTCCATGGTAAGGAGAAGGTCTACGGTTCGATTCCGTAAGGGGGCTCGAGGGTTCAGCTGGACCCATCGCAGCGGTGTAGCTCAGATGGTAGAGCAAGCGGCTCATAATCGCTGTGTCGCCGGTTCAAGTCCGGCCACCGCTACTCTCGTCTTCCGGGCTCGTTGCCGGTGGTCGTAAGAAATGGGCGCTTCCGGCGCCCACTTTGCATGTCCGCGCTGTCAGCGTCTAGGCTGGCGCGTCGTAGTTGTTTCCGTTAGCGAGGAAGGCACTCCGCCGTGGCGAAGGCTACCGATGTCCGGCCGAAGATCACTTTGGCGTGTGTGGAGTGCAAGGAGCGCAACTACATCACGCGCAAGAACCGGCGCAACGACCCCGACCGCATCGAGCTGAAGAAGTTCTGCCCGCGCGACGGTCGGCACACGGTCCACCGCGAGACCCGCTGACTGCTGGCCGGCCTCAGCCGGTCGCTGTCGAAGCTTTCCAATCGCCGATCTGACCGGTTTGGCGCGGCTCCGCCGCCGCCTACCGATCAGGTCGGCGATTGGGCTTTCCGTGTAGGTTCGCGGCATGTCCCTGGACCCTTCCTTCGTCGGCCGGACCTATCCGCCGACCGCCCCCTACCAGGTGGGCCGAGAAAAGATCCGCGAGTTCGCCAGCGCCATCGGCGCCACCGACCCGGCCCACCACGACCCGGCGGCCGCGCGGGCGATGGGCCACCCCGACGTGGTGGCCCCGCCGACCTTTCCGGTGATCGTGACGATGGCCGCGAGCAGCCAGATCATCGAGGACCCGGCCCTGGGTGTCGACTACAGCCGCCTGGTGCACGGCGACCAGCGGTTCGCGTACACCCGGCCGGTGGTCGCCGGCGACGAGCTGGTCTGCGTCAACACCATCGAGGACGTCAGCACCAGGGGTGGGCACGGCTTCCTGACCACGCGCACCGACGTGAGCACCGTCGGCGGGGATCCCGTGGTCGCGGTCTGGGCCAGGTATGTCATTCGCGGGGAGGAGTGAGATGGAGTTGCCGGCACAGACGTTTCAGGTGACCCGTGCGGACCTGGTCCGCTACGCCGGCGCCTCGGGCGACTTCAACCCGATCCACTGGAGCGACCGGGTGGCCACCAAGGTGGGTCTGCCCGGGGTGATCGCCCACGGCATGTTCACCATGGCGCTGGTCGGTCGGGCGGTCACCGAGTGGGCCGGGTCGCCGGACGCGGTGGTCGAGTACGGCGTGCGTTTCACCCGGCCGGTGGTGGTCCCCGACGACGACCAGGGGACCGAGATCGAAGTCACCGCGCGGGTCCGTGAGGTGACCGAGGACGGTCTCACCCGACTTGAGGTGACCGCCACCTGCCTGGGCGAGAAGGTGCTCGCACAGGCGCGGGCAACCATCCGGACGGCGCGCTGAACCGAGCCCGCCACGCGTGGCGGAGAGACCGGTTGGGAAAGTCGGGCGGGTACCCGTACACTGGTCCGCCGTGGGGCAAGTGACCCCTGCTCGGTCGTCTGTGGCCGCGTGGGGCGAGTGTTGCCACATAGGGGTGTAGCTCAATTGGCAGAGCAGCGGTCTCCAAAACCGCAGGCTGCAGGTTCAAGTCCTGTCACCCCTGCGCCTCAGGCCTGACCGTTCCCGTGGGTCGCGCCGCCAGCTTGGCGGCGTCCGGCCCGTGGTGGTGGAATCGGCGGGGTGGTTCCGAGGCAATCGGGCCCTCCGGACGATCCACCGGCCGCGGCCCGTCGCGGGACGGTTGGGTCCGGCCGGCGTGACCAGCGCCGCGTACGCCACTCGGCGTGCGACCCCAGATTCCGCGACGGAGGGCGAAGTGGCCGACAACAAGCGGCGCGGCGAGGACGCCGGCGACGATCGTCTGGACGACGATGTCGTCGACGAGGTTGCCGACGACGACGCCTCCAGCGCGGACGAGCCGGATTCCCGGGGAGGCACCGCCACGCGGTCCCGTGCCCGGGCGGAGTCGGCGGACAGCCGGCCGACCACGCGGTCGGAAACGGGTCGGGTGGGCGTGTTCGGCCGCATCGCCCGGTTCTTCCGCGAGGTGGTAGCCGAACTGCGTAAGGTCATCTGGCCGACCCGCAAGGAGTTGCTGACCTACACCGCCGTGGTGGTGGCGTTCGTCGCGGTGATGCTGACGATCGTGGGTGTGCTGGACTTCGGCTTCGCCAAGGTCGTGTTGTTTGTCTTTGGCAACTCGGACTGACCGGCTGCCTCCAGCCGATAGTGATGGAAGTGAGCGAGCGTGCCTGAGTACGACGAGACCGCCGGACCCGTGGACGAGCAGTCCACGGTCGCGACGGCGGCTGGTGACGAGTCGATTGAGGCCGCCAGCGAGCCGGAGTTTCCCACGACCGAGCCCGCGCCGGACGAGGATTTCGACCCCGTCGCCGAGTTGAGGCAGAAGCTGCGCTACGCGCCGGGTGACTGGTACGTCGTGCACTCGTACGCCGGGTACGAGAACAAGGTCAAGACCAACCTCGAGACCCGGATCACGAGCCTCGACATGGAGGACTTCATCTACCAGGTCGAGGTGCCGACCCGGGAAGAGGTCGAGGTCAAGAACGGCAAGCGTTCGCAGATCCAGGCCAAGGTCTTCCCGGGCTACATCCTGGTCCGGATGGAGTTGACCGCCGAGTCGTACTCGTGTGTCCGGAACACCCCGGGCGTGACCGGCTTCGTCGGCGCGACCGACCGGGCCGACCGGCCGGCTCCGCTCTCGCTCGACGAGGTGCTGAAGTGGCTGGCGCCGGCCGTCGAGACCGAGCAGAAGAAGTCGAAGCCGGAGATCAAGGTCCTCGACTTCGAGGTGGGCGACTCCGTCACCGTCACCGACGGCGCGTTCGCGTCGCTGCCGGCCACGATCAGCGAGATCAACGCCGACCAGCAGAAGCTCAAGGTGCTGGTGTCGATCTTCGGTCGCGAGACGCCGGTGGAGCTCAACTTCAACCAGGTCGCCAAGATCTGATTGGTCGTCGGCGGCGGGTCCGACCCGCCGCCGACGTCGGCGTACGCCCTCCCGCTCGACCTCGGCGGACGAGTGGGCTGCGGCCTGCGCTACTCTTGAATGTCGCCGCTGTCGCACCGCGCTGACCGTGCGCGCTCCGAGGGCGGCGACAGCCGCATTTTCCCAGCTCCAAGCCCCAGGAAGTGACATGCCTCCGAAGAAGAAGCTCGTCAAGACGTTCACGCTTCAGTTGCCGGCGGGCCAGGCCACGCCGGCGCCGCCGGTCGGCCCCGCGCTGGGCCAGCACGGCGTGAACATCATGGAGTTCTGCAAGTCCTACAACTCGCAGACCGAGTCCCAGCGGGGCGACATCGTTCCCGCCGAGATCAGCGTGTACGAGGACCGTTCCTTCACGTTCGTGCTGAAGACCCCGCCCGCTGCCCGGCTGCTGATCAAGGCCGCCGGTGTGCAGAAGGGTTCGGGTGTTCCGCAGTCCGAGAAGGTCGGCTCGGTCAGCCGCGCCCAGCTGCGTGAGATCGCCGAGAAGAAGATGGCCGACCTCAACGCCAACGACCTGGCCCAGGCCGAGAAGATCATCGCCGGCACCGCCCGGTCGATGGGCATCACCGTCAACGACTGACGTCGGCCCAGGCCGTCGATCCGACCGTGGGAGGGCCCGCGCCGAGCGGCCCGCCAGAGACCACAGGAGTAATCAGCAATGCAGCGCAGCAAGAGCTACCGCAAGGCCGCCGATGTCATCGACCGGTCGAAGCTCTACACCCCCGCCGAGGCCGTGAAGCTGGCCAAGGAGACCACGAACGTCAAGTTCGACGCCACGGTCGAGGTCGCCATGCGCCTCGGCGTCGACCCCCGCAAGGCGGACCAGATGGTCCGCGGCGTGGTCAACCTGCCGCACGGCACCGGTAAGACCGCCCGCGTGATCGTGTTCGCCAGCGGCGCGAAGGCCGAAGAGGCCGCTGCCGCGGGTGCGGACGAGGTGGGCACCGACGAGTTGGTCGCCCGGATCCAGGGTGGTTGGCTCGACTTCGACGCGGCGATCGCCACGCCGGACCAGATGGCCAAGATCGGCCGGATCGCGCGGATCCTGGGCCCGCGCGGTCTCATGCCGAACCCGAAGACCGGCACGGTGACCATGGACGTCACCAAGGCGGTGCAGGACATCAAGGGCGGCAAGATCACCTTCCGGGTGGACAAGCACTCCAACCTGCACCTGATCATCGGTAAGGCCTCCTTCACGGAGAGCCAGCTGGTGGAGAACTACGCTGCGGTGCTCGACGAGGTGCTGCGTGCCAAGCCGTCCGCGGCCAAGGGCAAGTACCTCCGCAAGGTCATCGTGACCTCCACGATGGGTCCGGGTGTTCCGGTCGACCCCAACCTGGTCAAGAACCTCACCGGGGACCCCGCCGACGCCTGAGCCGACAGATCGCTCCACCGGGGCGCCGCCACGACAGTGGCGGCGCCCCGACGCGTCCAGGCCCTACGGTGTGGCACCCTCTATCCCTATGCGGCTGGAGAACGTCTGGTTGCGGTACCACAGGCGTGGGCCGTGGGTGCTGCACGACGTGGACGTGCGGATCGGTCCGGGCGAGGTGGCTGTCGTTCTGGGTCGCAACGGGGCGGGCAAGTCGACACTGCTCCAGGTGGCCGCGGGGGTGCTCCGGCCCGACCGGGGGCGGGTCACCGACCGTCCGGCACGGGTGGGCTGGGTGCCGGAGCGTTTCCCCGCCGACCAGCCGTTCACCGTGACCCGCTACCTGACCGGGATGGCCCGCGCGGCGGGGCTGGGCGCGGCGGCGGCCGACGAGGCGGTGGCCTCCTGGACCGACCGGCTCGGGTTGTCCGCCTTCCGCTCGGTCCGGCTGCCGGAGCTGTCCAAGGGCACCGCGCAGAAGGTGGGCCTCGCCCAGGCGATGCTGCGTCCACCGGGCCTGCTGGTGCTCGACGAGCCGTGGGAGGGGCTGGACGCCACCACCCGCGAGCTGGTGCCCGAGCTGATCGCCGAAGTGCTCGCTGCCGATGGTGCCGTGCTGGTCAGCGACCACCGCGGCGAGACGGTCCGGCTGCCGACCGCGCGCCGCTGGTCGGTGGCCGACGGGACAATGACCGAGGAGACGTCGTCGGCGGACGAGACGTTCTCGGTGGTCGAGGTCGCGGTGCCGACCGCGCGGGTCGCCGGCACCGTCGCCCGGTTGCGCGCCGAGGGCCACCACATTCTTCGGGTACGCGCCGACGCCTCCACCCCCGCACCGCAGGCTCGTCCCGCATCGACCGGCCCGACCCGCCCGGACGGGGCGCGGGCGGCCGAACAGCCCACGGCCGCCGAGGGCGTCCACACCGTCGAGCAGGCAGCGGAGGAGGCCCGGTGAACGCCCTGGTACGGATGCGGCTGGCCGGCCTCCTGCGGACCGGTCGGGCGTTGGCTCCGCTGCTCGCCGGCCTGATCGTGCTCGGCACGCTCTACGGCGGCGGCCGAGCCCAGCCAGCGGAGGCGTACGGCGTCTCGGCCGTGGTGCTCTTCCCGGTGCTCGCCTGGCAGACCAAGATCCTGCTCGACGTCGAGCCGGACGTGCAACGCCGGCTGGCCCAGGTGACCGTCGGGGCGGCCCGCGAGCGGCTTGCCGGGCTCCTCGCCGCGGGGGTGGCGGCGCTGCCAACGGTGGCCGTCGCGCTGCTCTTTCCGTGGCTGGTCGGCGGGGTCACCGGCCCGGTGGAGCCGGGGGACCGGTCGATCCCGGTCGGGCTCGCGCTGGGGCTGTGGGCGCACCTGCTCGCCGTACCCGCCGCGGTTGCCCTTGGTGCGTTGGCCAGCCGCGCGTCGGTGGGCGGTGCCGCGTACGGCGTCGCGGTGCTGACCCTCGGCGGTGTCGGCGCGGTGGTGCTCGGTCTGAGCGATTCGGTGGCGCCCTGGTTGGCACCGCCGATCATGGCCGCCGCCCGCACCACCGGAGGCGACGCGGCCGCGCTCACCCTGCTGGGGTTGACCGGGTGGGCGCTGGCCTGGAGCGCCGCGGTCGTCGGCGGCTACCTGTGGCGGCGGCGGGTCCACGGCTGAGCGGCGCCGGCGTCGGTGACGTGGCTCACCAGGTGCGATTTGGTGCTGGTGGCCGGGGCGCGTAGTCTTCAACCGTCATCCGTGCTCTCATGGATGACGGAACCACCCAAAGACCGCTGGTCACCGTGCCACGGCACGGTCGAAGGTCCCGCGACAACGGGCGACCCGCGTAGGGCGGCAAGCGTAACTCGGCAGTGAGACATGGTCCGCCGACTGTGTTGATCCGCCGGCCCTCGCCCCGTGCGCCCTGCGCCGGGGCTTTTTCGTTGTCGTGCTGCCTCCGCCCCCGTTCCGGCTTCGGCTGGGACAGGGACCAGCCTCGAGTAACGAGAGAGGAGGGACATGGCGGACAAGCCAATCCGGGCCGACAAGGCCACGGCCGTCGCTGAGCTGACCGAGAGTTTCCGCAGCGCAGGCGCCACCGTGCTGACCGAGTACCGCGGTCTGACGGTTTCCCAGCTCACCCAGCTTCGGCGCACGCTCGGCGCCGAGACCAGCTACACGGTCGCGAAGAACACGCTGGCGAAGCGCGCAGCGACGGACGCGGGCATTACCGGCCTCGACGAGCTGTTCACCGGTCCTACCGCGCTGACTTTCGTTTCGGGCGACGTCGTCGAGGCGGCGAAGGGGCTTCGCGACTTCGCGAAGGCCAACCCGAAGCTCGTCATCAAGGGCGGTGTCTTCGAGGGCAAGGCCATTTCCGCGGCCGAGGTCACGAAGCTCGCCGACCTGGAGTCCCGCGAGGTGCTGCTGGCCAAGCTGGCCGGCGCGATGAAGGGCAACCTGAGCAAGGCCGCGGCCCTGTTCCAGGCCCCGCTGTCGAAGACCGCACGTCTGGCGGCCGCACTGCAGGACAAGCGCGAGAAGGAGGGCGCCGAGGCGGCCTGAGGCCTCCACGGCGCACCAGTTCTTACTTAACAGAATCAGGAAAGGACGCCAGATATGGCGAAGCTCAGCACCGACGAGCTGCTCGACGCGTTCAAGGAGATGACGCTGATCGAGCTCTCTGAGTTCGTGAAGCAGTTCGAGACGACCTTCGAGGTCACCGCCGCGGCTCCGGTCGCGATGGCTGGCCCGGGCGCCGCCCCGGCCGCCGCCGAGGCCGCCGAGGAGCAGGACGAGTTCGACGTCATCCTCGAGGCTGACGGCGGCAAGAAGATCCAGGTCATCAAGGTCGTGCGTGAGCTGACCGGCCTGGGCCTCAAGGAGGCCAAGGACGCGGTCGAGTCCGCGCCGAAGGCCATCCTGGAGAAGGTCAACAAGGAGACCGCCGAGAAGGCGAAGGCCAAGCTCGAGGGTGAAGGCGCCAAGGTCACCCTCAAGTGACCTGAGCTTCACCTGCGCGTACCTGGCTCGTGAGCCGGGACACGATCGCATCGCGGCGGGCGGTGATCCGACACGGATCGCCGCCCGCCGTGTTTGTGGTTCCGGAGCCGACCTGCCCCTGAGCTGGGCACCGATGGCCACACCTGTCGATCCGGACGCGCCTGGCGGGTCGCCCTCCGGTGGGAAAGAAGAGCCGACCCGGATACCGGCCCTTGACGCGGCCCCGGGCTGCCAGGCACGCTGGCACCAGCAAGACACCGCGCTTGCGACGGCCACGACGTGGGTATGACAGCGGCGGCACCATCGGCCGCGTCGACCTGAGCGGCCCAGTGGGGACGTTGCGTTCCGAGCGGCCCGGCAGACCCCGGTTCACGGGGGCCGAGGCACGTTCCGCAAACGACCTGCGGGGTGGGCTGGACAGCGGTTAGCCTCTCGGCTACACTGCTAGTTTGCGCTGCCTTCCGACTTGACCCCTGCTCGGAAATGTCCGTTTACGGATATTTCTGGTGGGGTCATTGGAGTGCACGCGTACCAGCCGTTCTGCAGCACCGGTCCTCGGAAGGACGCATCTTGGCAGCTTCCCGCCCTGCGAAGACCAGTCGTACGTCGAGCGCATTCGCTCCCCGCCGAGTTTCATTCGGCAGGATCACCGAACACCTCGAGGTCCCCAACCTCCTTGCCATCCAAAACGAGTCCTTCGACTGGCTCGTGGGCAACGAGGCTTGGCAGGGCCGGTCGGCGGACGACCCGCACGCACGCTCGGGTCTCGCGGAGATCCTTGAAGAGATCAGTCCCATTGAGGACTTCTCCGGCACCATGTCGCTCTCCTTCTCGGCGCCGCGCTTCGACGAGGTCAAGGCCTCGATCGAGGAGTGCAAGGAGAAGGACCTGACCTACTGCGCTCCGCTCTTCGTGACCGCGGAGTTCACCAACAACACCACTGGCGAGATCAAGAGCCAGACGGTGTTCATGGGTGACTTCCCGATGATGACGCCCAAGGGCACCTTCGTCATCAACGGCACCGAGCGCGTCGTGGTCAGCCAGCTCGTCCGGTCCCCGGGCGTGTACTTCGACAAGCAGCCGGACAAGACCTCCGACCGCGACCTCTCCAGCGTCAAGGTCATCCCGAGTCGGGGTGCCTGGCTGGAGTTTGACATCGACAAGCGCGACACGGTCGGCGTACGCATCGACCGCAAGCGTCGGCAGGCCGTCACGGTCCTGCTCAAGGCCATCGGCTGGTCGGCCGAGCGGATCCGTGAGCGGTTCGGCTGGTCCGAGCTGCTGATGACCACGCTCGAGAAGGACCACATCGCCGGCCAGGACGAGGCCCTGCTCGACATCTACCGCAAGCTGCGCCCTGGCGAGCCGCCGACGCGCGAGAACGCCCAGACCCTGCTCGACAACCTCTTCTTCAACCCGAAGAGGTACGACGTCGCCAAGGTCGGGCGCTACAAGTTCAACAAGAAGCTCGAAGTCGCCGTGCCGATCACCACCGGCACGCTGACCGAGGACGACATCGTCGCCACCGTGGAATACCTCTGCCGGCTGCACGCCGGTGAGGACGGCTACGAGGCCGACGACATCGACCACTTCGGCAACCGGCGCCTGCGTACCGTGGGTGAGCTGATCCAGAACCAGGTTCGGGTCGGCCTGTCCCGGATGGAGCGGGTCGTCCGCGAGCGGATGACCACGCAGGACGTCGAGGCGATCACCCCGCAGACCCTGATCAACATCCGCCCGGTGGTGGCGGCGATCAAGGAGTTCTTCGGGACGTCTCAGCTGTCCCAGTTCATGGACCAGACCAACCCGCTGGCGGGTCTGACCCACCGGCGCCGGCTGAGCGCGCTCGGCCCGGGTGGTCTGTCCCGGGAGCGGGCCGGCTTCGAGGTCCGCGACGTGCACCCGTCCCACTACGGCCGGATGTGCCCGATCGAGACGCCGGAAGGCCCGAACATCGGTCTGATCGGCGCGCTGTCCACCTTCGCCCGGGTCAACCCGTTCGGCTTCATCGAGACGCCGTACCGGAAGGTCGTCGAGGGTCGGGTCACCGACCAGATCGACTACCTGACCGCGGACGAGGAGGACCGGTTCGTCAAGGCCCAGGCCAACGCGCGCCTGAAGGCTGACGGCACGTTCGCCGAGGACCGGGTGCTCTGCCGTCGTAAGGGCGGCGAGACCGAGGACGTCATCCCCGGTGCCGTCGACTACATGGACGTCTCGCCCCGGCAGATGACCTCGGTCGCGACCGCCATGATCCCGTTCCTCGAGCACGACGACGCCAACCGGGCACTGATGGGCGCGAACATGCAGCGCCAGGCGGTGCCGCTGGTCAAGGCCGAGGCGCCGCTCGTGGGTACGGGCATGGAGTACCGGGCCGCGGTCGACGCTGGCGACGTGGTTGTCGCCGAGGTCGGCGGCGTGATCGAGGATCTCTGCGCCGACTACGTCACCATCCACCAGGATGACGGCCACCGCCGGACGTACCTGCTGCACAAGTTCCGCCGCTCCAACGCCGGCTCCTGCGTCAACCAGAAGCCGGTGGTCTTCGAGGGCGACCGCGTCGAGGCCGGTCAGGTCATCGCCGACGGTCCGTGCACCGACGAGGGCGAGATGGCACTCGGACGCAACCTGCTGGTGGCGTTCATGTGCTGGGAGGGTCACAACTACGAGGACGCGATCATCCTGTCGCAGCGCCTCGTGCAGCAGGACGTGCTCACCTCGATCCACATCGAGGAGCACGAGGTCGACGCTCGGGACACCAAGCTCGGCCCGGAGGAGATCACCCGCGACATCCCGAACGTCAGCGAGGAAATGCTCGCCGACCTCGACGAGCGCGGCATCATCCGGATCGGTGCCGAGGTCGTTCCCGGCGACATCCTGGTCGGCAAGGTCACGCCCAAGGGTGAGACCGAGCTGACCCCGGAGGAGCGCCTGCTCCGCGCGATCTTCGGTGAGAAGGCGCGTGAGGTTCGGGACACCTCGCTGAAGGTGCCGCACGGCGAGACCGGCACGGTCATCGGTGTGCGCACGTTCTCCCGCGAGGACGGCGACGAGCTGCCGCCGGGTGTCAACGAGCTGGTCCGGGTCTACGTCGCCCAGAAGCGCAAGATCCAGGACGGCGACAAGCTCGCCGGCCGGCACGGCAACAAGGGTGTCATCTCGAAGATCCTGCCGATCGAGGACATGCCGTTCCTGGAGGACGGCACCCCGGTCGACATCGTGCTCAACCCGCTCGGTGTGCCGAGCCGGATGAACATCGGCCAGGTGCTGGAGACCCACCTCGGTTGGGTCGCCAAGACCGGTTGGAAGGTCGAGGGCGACGACACCGACTGGAAGCGTCAGCTCCGCTCGATCGACGCGCACGAGTCCGAGGGGGACACCAATGTGGCCACCCCGGTCTTCGACGGTGCCCGCGAGGAGGAGATCTCCGGTCTGCTCGAGTCGACCCTGCCCAACCGGGACGGCAAGCAGCTGATCGGCCGCACCGGCAAGGCGCAGCTGTTCGACGGTCGTTCCGGCGAGCCGCTGCCGGACCCGATCGCGGTCGGCTACGTCTACATCCTGAAGCTCAACCACCTGGTCGACGACAAGATCCACGCTCGTTCGACCGGTCCGTACTCGATGATCACGCAGCAGCCGCTGGGTGGTAAGGCGCAGTTCGGTGGTCAGCGTTTCGGTGAGATGGAGTGCTGGGCGATGCAGGCGTACGGCGCCGCGTACGCCCTGCAGGAGCTGCTCACGATCAAGTCCGACGACGTGCTCGGCCGGGTGAAGGTCTACGAGGCCATCGTCAAGGGCGAGAACATCCCGGAGCCGGGCATCCCGGAGTCGTTCAAGGTGCTGCTCAAGGAGCTGCAGTCGCTGTGCCTCAACGTCGAGGTGCTGTCCAGCGACGGTGTGGCCCTGGAAATGCGCGAGACCGACGACGAGGTGTTCCGGGCCGCTGAGGAGCTGGGCATCGACCTGTCCCGGCGCGAGCCGAGCTCGGTCGAAGAGGTCTGAGGTGAGTGGTCGGGGGCCGGCTCGCCGGCTCCCGACCCCACCCGAGAATTAGCAGTACAGACGACGACATAGGGGACATAGTGCTCGACGTCAACTTCTTCGACGAGCTGCGCATTGGTCTCGCCACCGCCGACGACATCCGTCAGTGGTCGCATGGCGAGGTCAAGAAGCCTGAGACGATCAACTACCGCACCCTGAAGCCGGAAAAGGACGGGCTCTTCTGCGAGAAGATCTTCGGTCCGCAGCGGGACTGGGAGTGCTACTGCGGTAAGTACAAGCGCGTCCGGTTCAAGGGCATCATCTGTGAGCGCTGCGGCGTCGAGGTGACTCGCTCCAAGGTCCGTCGTGAGCGGATGGGGCACATCGAGCTCGCCGCTCCGGTGACCCACATCTGGTACTTCAAGGGCGTGCCGAGCCGGCTGGGCTACCTGCTGGACCTCGCCCCCAAGGACCTCGAAAAGATCATCTACTTCGCCTCGTACGTCGTGACGAGCGTGGACGCGGAGTCGCGTCACCGTGACCTCTCGACGATCGAGAACGAGATCCTGGCCGAGAAGCGGCAGTCCGAGAACAGCCGCGACTCGGAGATCGAGAAGCGGGCCGCCAAGCTCGAGGCCGACCTGGCCGAGCTGGAGGCCGAGGGTGCCAAGGCGGACGTCCGGCGCAAGGTCAAGGAGGGCGGAGAGCGCGAGATGCGCCAGATCCGCGACCGGGCCCAGCGCGAGATCGACCGCCTGGACGAGGTGCTGGACACCTTCCGCAAGCTGGAGCCGAAGCAGCTGGTCACCGACGAGCTGCTCTACCGCGAGCTGCGCGACCGGTTCGGTGAGTACTTCACCGGTTCCATGGGCGCGGAGGCCATCAAGGCGCTGGTCCAGAACATGGACCTCGACGCCGAGGCCGAGAGCCTGCGGGAGACCATCCGGTCCGGCAAGGGTCAGCGGAAGATCCGGGCGCTCAAGCGACTCAAGGTCGTCGCGGCGTTCCTGAACACCCGCAACTCGCCGCTCGGCATGGTGCTGGACTGCGTCCCGGTCATCCCGCCGGACCTGCGCCCGATGGTGCAGCTCGACGGTGGTCGGTTCGCGACCTCGGACCTGAACGACCTGTACCGCCGCGTGATCAACCGGAACAACCGCCTCAAGCGACTGATCGACCTCGGCGCGCCCGAGATCATCGTCAACAACGAGAAGCGGATGCTCCAGGAGGCCGTCGACGCGCTGTTCGACAACGGCCGTCGCGGTCGGCCGGTCACCGGTCCGGGTAACCGCCCGCTCAAGTCGCTGTCCGACATGCTCAAGGGCAAGCAGGGCCGGTTCCGCCAGAACCTGCTGGGCAAGCGCGTCGACTACTCCGGCCGTTCGGTCATCGTGGTCGGCCCGAAGCTCAAGCTGCACCAGTGTGGTCTGCCCAAGCAGATGGCGCTGGAGCTGTTCAAGCCGTTCGTGATGAAGCGGCTGGTCGACCTCAACCACGCACAGAACATCAAGTCCGCCAAGCGGATGGTCGAGCGTCAGCGCCCGGTCGTGTGGGATGTGCTGGAAGAGGTCATCGGCGAGCACCCGGTGCTGCTGAACCGCGCGCCGACCCTGCACCGCCTGGGCATCCAGGCCTTCGAGCCGCAGCTGGTCGAGGGCAAGGCGATCCAGATCCACCCGCTGGTCTGCACCGCGTTCAACGCCGACTTCGACGGTGACCAGATGGCGGTGCACGTGCCGCTGTCCGCCGAGGCTCAGGCCGAGGCGCGGATCCTGATGCTGTCGTCGAACAACATCCTCAAGCCGGCCGACGGCAAGCCGGTCACCATGCCCACGCAGGACATGGTCATCGGCCTGTACCACCTCACCCACCTCACCGCCGGTGAGAAGGGCGAGGGCCGGGCGTTCAGCTCGGACGCCGAGACGCGGATGGCCTTCGACAACGGTGAGCTGCACCTGCAGGCGCCTGTGAAGATCCGCCTGCGTGGTGTGGTCGGTGTCGACAACGGTGCCGGCGCCGAGGCGTGGACCGCTCCGGAGGGCTGGGTCGAGGGTGACCCGCTGACCGTGGAGACCACCCTGGGTCGGGTGCTGTTCAACGAGACGCTGCCGCAGGGCTACCGCTTCGTGAACTACGAGATCCGCAAGGGTCAGCTCTCCGCGATCGTCAACGACCTCGCCGAGCGCTTCCCCAAGGTGGCGCTGGCCGCCACCCTGGACGGGCTCAAGGAGGCCGGTTTCCACTGGGCCACCTGGTCCGGCGTGACGATCGGCATGGAGGACGTCATCGCTCCGCCGCGCAAGGCGGAGATCCTGGCGAAGTACGAGAAGGAAGCCGACCAGATCGACAAGCAGTACCAGCGTGGTCTGATGACCGCCGAGGAGCGTCGCGGCGAGCTCATCACGATCTGGACCAAGGCGACCAACGAGGTCGCCAAGGAGATGGACACCGCGCTGCCGCAGGAGAACCCACTGTGGAAGATGATCAACTCGGGTGCTCGCGGTAACCTGCTCCAGCTCCGGCAGATCGCCGCGATCCGCGGTCTGGTGGCCAACCCGAAGGGCGAGATCATCCCGCGGCCGATCAAGGCCAGCTACCGGGAGGGTCTGTCCGTGCTGGAGTACTTCATCTCCACGCACGGTGCCCGTAAGGGTCTCGCCGACACCGCGCTGCGGACCGCCGACTCGGGTTACCTGACCCGTCGTCTGGTGGACGTCTCGCAGGACGTCATCATCCGCGAGGAGGACTGCGGCACCGACCGGGCGATCCCGATGCAGATCGGCGAGAAGCTCGACGGCAAGCTCGTCGTCCACACCCACGCCGAGACCAGCGTGCACGCCCGGACCCTGGCCGACGACATCAAGGGGCCGGACGGCACCGTGGTGGCCGAGCGCGGTCAGGACATCAACTCCATCGGGGTCGACAAGATCGTCGCCGCCGGCGTGGAGACGGTCCGGGTGCGCAGCGTGCTCACCTGTGAGTCGAAGCTGGGCGTCTGCGCGGCCTGCTACGGCCGGTCGCTGCCGACCGGCAAGTCGGTCGACATCGGCGAGGCGGTCGGCATCATCGCCGCCCAGTCCATCGGTGAGCCCGGTACGCAGCTGACGATGCGTACCTTCCACACCGGTGGTGTCGCTGGTGAGGACATCACCCAGGGTCTGCCGCGTGTGCAGGAGATCTTCGAGGCTCGGGTCCCGAAGGGTAAGGCGCCCATCGCCGACACCCCGGGTCGGATCCGGATCGAGGACGGCGAGCGCTCGCGGAAGATCATCGTGGTGCCGGACGACGGCAGCGAAGAGATCGTCTACGACAAGATCTCGAAGCGGGTCAAGCTCCGTACCCACGACGGCGGTCACGTCGCGGTCGGCGAGAAGCTGACCGAGGGCACCATCGACCCGCACGAGCTTCTGCGGATCATGGGTCCGCGGGCGGTCCAGGTCCACCTGACCAGTGAGGTCCAGGAGGTCTACCGCTCGCAGGGTGTGCTCATCCACGACAAGCACATCGAGATCATCATCCGCCAGATGCTCAAGCGGGTGACGGTCATCGACTCCGGCTCGACCGAGTTCCTGCCGGGTGTGCTCGTCGACCGGGCGCTGTTCGAGTCGGAGAACCGCCGGCTCGTCTCGGAGGGCGGCGAGCCCGCCGCCGGTCGTCCGGTGCTGATGGGTATCACCAAGGCCTCGCTGGCCACCGACTCCTGGCTCTCGGCGGCCTCCTTCCAGGAGACCACCCGGGTGCTGACCGACGCTGCGATCAACTCGCGCAGCGACTCGCTGGTCGGCCTCAAGGAGAACGTGATCATCGGAAAGCTCATCCCGGCCGGTACGGGCATCAGCAAGTACCGCAACGTCCGGGTCGAGCCGACCGAGGAGGCCAAGGCCAAGGTCTACTCGATGACCGGGTACCCGGAGACCGACTACGGCTTCGGTCCGGCCAGCGGGCAGGCCGTGCCGCTGGACGACTTCGACTTCGGGTCGTACCGCTAAGCACCAGTCACACGACGAGGCCCCCGGTGAAAGCCGGGGGCCTCGTCGTGTCCGTGCCCACCCACCCCTGGGCCGAGTTCGGCATGATGGGGGGATGACGACCGCACCCGGGCAGGTGTCCGTCGCGCAGCAGGGCCTGCGCCACCCGTTGGACCCGGATCCGGCCCGCGCCACGAAGGCTCGGGCGGTCTTCGCGCTCGGGCTGCTCGGCCTGCTGACCGGGTTGTTCATCGGCGGGGTGGTGCCGGCGACCGTGGCACTGCAACTGGCGCGGCAGGCGCGCCGTGAGGCGTACTCCTCGGGGGGTTTCCTGACCGGCGGCAGTTGGCTGCGGCGGGGGGAGCGGATGGCCTGGACCGGCCTGGTGCTGGTCGCCGTCAGCGTGGTGGCCGTGGTGGTGATCGGCGTGGTGCGGTTGGCCGGTGCGCCGTTCGGTCACGACTACCCGGCGAACATGGACTGAGCCGCCGCGCCCGGAGTTGGCGCCGGTACCCCCGGCGGTAGCCTGGCCGGTGTCCGCCGCGCGGCGGTGGCGGCCTTTCGACAGGAGGACCTCGTGACGGATCCGGCGCGGCCCCCTGCCGACGAGCCGGCCGGCCAGCCGGCGTCGTCCGAGCTGACGCCGTCTGAGGCCACCCAACCGGCCCCGAGCAGCGAGCCGCAGCCACCCGCGCCCACGCCGGGTTGGGCGCCGCCGACCTCCGCCGCGCCGCAGCCCGGCTGGGGTACGACCGGTCCGCCCGACGCCGGCCAGCCGTACCCGGTCTCCGGGGTGCCCACCCCGGCACCGCCGGGTTGGGGTCCGCCGCAGTCCGGGGCTGCCGTGCCCTACGGGTGGGGTCCACCGCAGCCTGGTGTGCCGGCGGGTTGGGGTCCACCGCCTGGTGTGCCGGCGGGTTGGGGTCCACCGCCTGGTGTGCCGGCGGGTTGGGGTCCGCCGCAGTCTGGGCCGGGTTGGGGTCCGTCGTCCGGGCCTGGTGTCCCGGCGGGCTGGGGTCCGCCGTCGTCCGGTCCCGCACCCGGTTGGCCCGGGATGCCGGGTCATCCGGTTCCGCCACCCACCGACGCCCAGCATCTGCCGCCGAAACGGGTGGAGGCGGTGCCGGGCACCCCGTTCGGGGTCGTACATCTGGAGGTGGCCCCGGTCACGTCGGGGTTGGCCATCGGATCCCTGGTGGCCGGCATCGCGTCGATCCTGGTGTCGTTGCTGGTGATCTGCTTCGGAGTGGCCTTCGCGAACGATGGCGGGGCCTGGGCCTCCGGAGCGTTCGCCGTCCTCGGGTCGCTGGCCGGCGTGGGAGCAGTCGTCATCGGTCTGCTCGGCCGGCGGCAGATCCGTCGTCCGGCCGCGCCCCCTGCGGTCCGGTTCACCGGGCGAGGGCTTGCGGTGGCCGGAATCAGTTGTGGCGCAGCGGGGGCACTGCTCAGCCTCCTGGGTCTCGGCCTTGCGCTGCTGCTCACCCTGACCTGAGGCTGGTCCCGGCGCTCGACCCGTATCTGCCCGCTTGCCGCTGCCCGGCCCGGGGCCGACGGGTGGTCCCGCGGGGGAGCCGGTACACTTGTGTCTGTAGGTGCCCATCGCGGGCGACGGGGCAGGACGAGATTCGGCCGGCGGGTGTACGACAGTCGCCGGACCCTTCCGTTTTGACCTGGGCGGTTGTGGTAGGTACTCTTTCCCCTTGTGCCCGGGCATGCCCGGGCAACTCGTGCGTGCGCTGTTTCCGGATCCCGGACGGCGGCACGACAAGCCAAGGATCCGGGGCGGGGCGACCCGCGCGCCGGTGACACAAACCCGATCGCACGCGCAAGCGTCCGCAACGGGACCGCGGAGAGGCGACACGCCCGACCGCGGGTGCCGGGGCCTCCGTCAGGTGGCCCAGGTCGGAATGTAGGAGAGCCGGTCAGCAGGCCGGCTAACGAGCAGACGGCGCGGCCGCGAATGCGGCCGAAGGGAGCGGAGAAACCCGGTGCCCACGATCCAGCAGCTGGTCCGAAAGGGCCGCCAGGCGAAGACGACCAAGACCAAGACCCCGGCGCTGAAGGGTTCCCCTCAGCGGCGCGGCGTGTGCACCCGCGTGTACACCACCACCCCGAAGAAGCCGAACTCGGCGCTGCGCAAGGTCGCTCGCGTGAAGCTCAGCAGCCAGATCGAGGTGACGGCCTACATCCCGGGCGTCGGTCACAACCTCCAGGAGCACTCGATCGTGCTCGTGCGTGGTGGCCGGGTGAAGGACCTCCCCGGCGTGCGTTACAAGATCGTTCGCGGTTCGCTGGACACCCAGGGTGTCCGCAACCGCAAGCAGGCGCGCAGCCGTTACGGCGCGAAGAAGGAGAAGAGCTGACATGCCGCGTAAGGGACCCGCTCCGCGGCGGCCACTGGTCGCTGACCCGGTGTACAACTCGCCGCTGGTCACCCAGCTGGTGAACAAGATCCTGCTGCGCGGCAAGCGGCAGCTCGCCGAGACCATCGTGTACGCGGCCCTCGAGGGCTGCCGCGAGAAGTCCGGCACCGACCCGGTCGTCACCCTCAAGCGGGCGATGGACAACGTCAAGCCGACCCTCGAGGTGCGTAGCCGTCGTGTCGGTGGCGCCACCTACCAGGTGCCGGTCGAGGTCCGCCCGACCCGGGCGACCACTCTGGGCCTGCGCTGGCTGGTCACCTACTCTCGCGCGCGGCGTGAGAAGACCATGGTCGAGCGGCTGATGAACGAGCTGCTGGACGCGAGCAACGGCCTCGGTGCCGCCGTCAAGCGGCGCGAGGACACGCACAAGATGGCCGAGTCGAACAAGGCCTTCGCGCACTACCGCTGGTAACACCCTGGTTCCGGCGCCTCCGGGCGCCGGAACCGCCACCAGTTGTGTCGAGACGACGATAAGTAGGGATTGAAGTGGCCGCCGCAGACGCGCTCGCCAAGGTACGCAACATCGGCATCATGGCGCACATCGATGCCGGTAAGACCACGACCACCGAGCGGATCCTGTTCTACACCGGCATCACGTACAAGATCGGTGAGGTCCACGAGGGCGCTGCCGTCATGGACTGGATGGAGCAGGAGCAGGAGCGTGGTATCACCATCACCTCCGCTGCTACCAAGTGTGAGTGGAAAGACCACACGATCCAGATCATCGACACGCCCGGCCACGTCGACTTCACGGTCGAGGTCGAGCGGTCGTTGCGGGTCCTGGATGGTGCCGTCGCGGTCTACGACGGTGTCGCCGGCGTGGAACCGCAGACGGAGAACGTCTGGCGGCAGGCCGACAAGTACAACGTCCCGCGGATGTGCTTCGTCAACAAGCTCGACCGGACCGGCGCCGACTTCTTCCGCTGCGTGCAGATGATGATCGACCGGTTGAACGCCACCCCGCTGGTGCTCCAGATCCCGATCGGGCTCGAGGGTGACCACATCGGTGTCGTCGACCTGATCGGCATGCGCGCGCTCACCTGGCGTGGGGAGACCCAGAAGGGTGAGGACTACGCGGTCGAGGAGATCCCGGCCGATCTGGCCGACTCCGCTGCCGAGTGGCGCGAGAAGCTGATGGAGACCCTGGCCGACGTCGACGACTCGGTGATGGAGAAGTACCTGGAAGGCGAGGAGGTCTCCGTCGAGGAGATCAAGTCCGCCATTCGGCGTGCCACCATCGCCGGCAAGGCCAACCCGGTGCTCTGCGGCTCGGCGTTCAAGAACAAGGGCGTTCAGCCCATGCTCGACGCCGTTGTCGACTTCCTGCCGTCGCCGCTCGACGTTCCGGCGATCGAGGGTACGGCCACCGACGGCGAGACCCCGTTGCTGCGGAAGCCGTCCAACTCGGAGCCCTTCTCCGGCCTGGCGTTCAAGATCCAGACGGACAAGCACCTCGGTAAGCTCACCTACGTGCGGGTCTACTCCGGCACGCTCGATTCCGGTTCCCAGGTGGTCAACTCCACCAAGGACCGCAAGGAGCGCATCGGCAAGATCTACCAGATGCACGCCAACAAGCGGGAAGAGCGTCCGTCGGCGCAGGCCGGCGACATCATCGCCGTGCAGGGTCTCAAGCAGACCACCACCGGCGACACTCTCTCCGACCCGGCGAACCCGGTGATCCTGGAGTCGATGACCTTCCCGGAGCCGGTCATCTCGGTGGCGATCGAGCCGAAGACCAAGTCCGACCAGGAGAAGCTGGGCACCGCCATCCAGCGCCTGGCCGAGGAGGACCCGACCTTCCGCGTCCAGCTGGACGAGGAGACCGGTCAGACGGTCATCTCCGGCATGGGTGAGCTGCACCTGGACATCCTGGTCGACCGGATGCGCCGCGAGTTCAACGTCGAGGCCAACGTCGGCAAGCCGCAGGTGGCGTACCGCGAGACCATCCGCCGCAAGGTGGACAAGGTCGAGTACACCCACAAGAAGCAGACCGGTGGTTCCGGCCAGTACGCCCGCGTGATCGTGAGCGTCGAGCCGCTGCCGCTGGACAACGACTCGCCGACCTACGAGTTCGCCAACGCCGTCAGCGGCGGCCGGATCCCCCGGGAGTTCATCCCGTCGGTGGACGCCGGTGCGCAGGACGCGCTGCAGTACGGCATCCTGGCGGGCTTCCCGCTGGTCGGCGTGAAGCTGACCCTGCTGGACGGCCAGTACCACGAGGTCGACTCGTCGGAAATGGCATTCAAGATCGCCGGCTCGATGGTGATGAAGGACGCGGCCCGCAAGGCCGATCCCGCGTTGCTCGAGCCGATGATGGCCGTTGAAGTCACCACTCCTGAGGAGAACATGGGTGACGTCATCGGTGACCTCAACTCCCGCCGCGGCATCATCCAGGCGATGGAGGAGCGCAGCGGCGCCCGCATCGTCAAGGCTCTGGTGCCGTTGTCGGAGATGTTCGGCTACGTCGGCGACCTGCGGTCGAAGACCCAGGGCCGGGCTAGCTACAGCATGCAGTTCGACTCCTACGCCGAGGTTCCGCAGAGCGTCGCGAGGGAGATCATCGCCAAGGCAACGGGCGAGTAACGCCCTGAGCAGGTGATTCGTGGTTGGTCGCGGGTAGGTTCGCCCGCCTGCGGCCACCACGATCGGATCGCGTGAGACCGGGCCTGTAGGCTTCATCGCCGCAGAACCCACAAAGGCTCTCCGACCGTCAGGTCGGAAAGGCTGTCGACAGAGTCCTAAGCGCCGACCGGCGCGCCGGGCGTACGAACCAAGAAGTCCACAGGAGGACACCAGTGGCGAAGGCTAAGTTCGAGCGGACTAAGCCGCACGTCAACATCGGCACCATTGGTCACATCGACCACGGTAAGACGACGCTGACGGCGGCCATCACCAAGGTCCTGCACGACCAGTTCCCGGACCTGAACCCCTACACGCCGTTCGACGAGATCGACAAGGCGCCGGAGGAGAAGGCCCGCGGCATCACGATCTCGATCGCGCACGTCGAGTACCAGACCGAGGCGCGGCACTACGCGCACGTCGACTGCCCCGGCCACGCGGACTACATCAAGAACATGATCACCGGTGCCGCGCAGATGGACGGCGCGATCCTGGTGGTCGCGGCGACCGACGGCCCGATGCCGCAGACCCGCGAGCACGTGCTGCTGGCCCGTCAGGTTGGCGTGCCGTACATCGTCGTGGCGCTCAACAAGAGCGACATGGTCGATGACGAGGAGCTCCTGGAGCTCGTCGAGCTCGAGGTTCGTGAGCTGCTCTCCTCACAGGAGTACCCGGGTGACGACCTGCCGGTCGTTCGGGTTTCGGCGCTGAAGGCCCTCGAGGGTGACCCCGAGTGGACCGGCAAGCTGCTGGACCTGATGACCGCGGTCGACACCTCGATCCCGCAGCCGGAGCGCGAGGTCGACATGCCGTTCCTGATGCCGGTTGAGGACGTCTTCACGATCACCGGTCGTGGCACCGTCGTCACCGGTCGCGTGGAGCGCGGCGTTCTCCTGCCGAACGAGGATGTTGAGCTCGTCGGTATCAAGGAGAAGAGCTTCAAGACCAAGGTCACCGCGATCGAGATGTTCCGGAAGACCCTGGACGACGCTCGCGCAGGCGAGAACGTCGGCCTGCTGCTGCGTGGTACCAAGCGCGACGAGGTCGAGCGCGGCATGGTCGTCGTGAAGCCGGGCTCGAACACCCCGCACACGGAGTTCGAGGCGACGGTCTACATCCTCTCCAAGGAGGAGGGCGGCCGCCACACCCCGTTCTTCCAGAACTACCGTCCGCAGTTCTACTTCCGGACCACGGACGTCACCGGTGTCGTCACCCTTCCCGAGGGCACCGAGATGGTCATGCCGGGCGACAACACGTCCATGTCGGTGAAGCTGATCCAGCCCATCGCCATGGAGGAGAACCTCAAGTTCGCGATCCGCGAGGGTGGCCGTACCGTCGGCGCCGGGTTCGTCACCAAGATCATCAAGTGAACTAGGTAACCCCGATTAGACCCGCCGCCAGTCGTGCGGCATACTAGTCAGGTTGCGTAACGACAGTTCGTCGCCTGTGTTCGGCTTTCGCTGAACCTCCGGGTGGCGAGTCAGTCGAGCGTAGGGTGGTTGGCGGCCCAGTCGCCAACCACCCTCGCACGGCGTTCAGGTCGCGGTAATGCGATCGGCGCCTTGACCCACCGCGCGGTCAGCACCACTCCGGAACCACGGGGCGGAGCCCGGCCCGAGGGCGCGACACGCCCGACCGCGGGGGTCGGCGAAGTGGGCCTGTGCCAGCCGGCACAGGCGCCCGCAACACAGCGGCATCGAGAGAAGGAACAGAAGCCACCATGGCGGGACAGAAGATCCGCATCCGGCTCAAGGCCTATGACCACGAGGTCGTCGACTCCTCGGCTCGGAAGATCGTCGAGACGGTGACGCGCACCGGGGCGCAGGTCGCGGGCCCGGTGCCGCTGCCCACGGAGATCAACCGTTTCTGCGTTATCCGCTCGCCGCACAAGTACAAGGACTCGCGCGAGCACTTCGAGATGCGCACGCACAAGCGGCTGATCGACATCATCGACCCGACCCCGAAGACGGTCGACTCGCTCATGCGCCTCGACCTGCCGGCTGGCGTCGACATCGAGATCAAGCTGTAGGGACCGGACAAATGGACAGGCAAGTCAAGGGGATCCTGGGCGCCAAGCTCGGCATGACCCAGGTCTGGGACAACAACCGTGTTGTTCCCGTGACCGTGGTCGAGGCCGGCCCGTGCGTCATCAGCCAGGTTCGTAGCGCCGAGAAGGACGGTTACTCCGCGGTCCAGCTGGCCTACGGCACCATCGACCCGCGCAAGGTCAAGAAGCCGATCAGCGGGCACTACGCCAAGGCGGACGTGGCGCCGCGCCGGCACATCGTCGAGCTGCGCACCACGGACGCCGGGGAATACTCGCTCGGCCAGGAAGTCACTGTCGAGGAGTTCCCGGCCGGCGTCACCATCGACGTCACCGGCAAGACCAAGGGCAAGGGCTTCGCCGGCGCGATGAAGCGGCACGGCTTCCACGGTCTGGGCAGCAGCCACGGTGTCGAGCGCAAGCACCGCTCGCCCGGTTCCATCGGCGCCTGCGCCACCCCGGGTCGTGTCTTCAAGGGCACCCGGATGGCCGGCCGGATGGGTGGCGTTCGCTACACCGTGCAGAACCTGACCGTCCAGGCGGTCGACACCGAGAACAACCTCCTGCTCGTCCGGGGTGCCATTCCTGGCCCCAAGGGCGCGCTGGTTCTGGTCCGTACCGCGGCCAAGATCAAGGTGAAGAAGGGCGGTGCGGCCAAGTGACCACCGTTGACGTGCGCACCGTCGAAGGCACCACCAGCAGCTCCGTCGAGCTGCCGGCGGACATCTTCGACGTGCAGGCCAACGTCGCGCTGATGCACCAGGTCGTGGTGGCCCAGCTCGCGGCGGCCCGACAGGGCACGCACAAGACCAAGACCCGCGCCGAGGTTGCTGGTGGCGGCAAGAAGCCGTACAAGCAGAAGGGCACCGGTCGCGCCCGGCAGGGCTCGATCCGCGCGCCGCAGTTCGCCGGCGGTGGCGTCGTGCACGGTCCCGTGCCGCGCGACTACAGCCAGCGGACCCCGAAGAAGATGAAGGCCGCCGCTCTGCGGGGTGCCCTCTCCGACCGGGCCCGCGCCGGGCAGGTGCACGTCGTCGAGGCGTTCGTCTCGGGCGAGAAGCCGTCGACCAAGGCCGCTCTGGCCACGCTGACCAAGCTCACCGAGGCCCGTCGGGTCCTGGTCGTGCTGAGCAGCACCGACGAGCTGAACTGGGTGTCGCTGCGCAACGAGCCGCGCGTGCACCTGATCGAGTCCGGCCAGCTGAACACGTACGACGTGCTGGTGGCCGACGACGTGGTCTTCACCAAGGACGCCCTGGACGAGTTCCTGGGCGTGCCCGCCGAGACCACCGAGGAGGGTGGCAAGTGAGCACGATCGCCGACCCGCGCGACATCATCGTGGCGCCGGTCGTCTCGGAGAAGAGCTACAGCGAGCTGAACCGGAACTGGTACACCTTCCTGGTGCACCCGGACGCGAACAAGACCGAGATCAAGATCGCTATCCAGCAGATCTTCAACGTCCGCGTCCTGACGGTCAACACGCTCAACCGCCAGGGTAAGCGCAAGCGCACCAAGACCGGCTTCGGTCAGCGCAAGGCGACCAAGCGGGCGATCGTGAAGCTGGCTGACGGTGACCGCATCGAGGCCTTCGGCGGCCCGGTCAGCTGAGGGGTGTAGACAATGGCTATCCGTAAGTACAAGCCGACGACGCCGGGCCGACGTGGCTCGAGTGTCGCTGACTTCGCCGAGATCACCCGGTCCACGCCGGAGAAGTCGCTGCTGGTTCCGCTGCCGAAGAAGGGCGGGCGTAACGCCCACGGCCGGATCACCACGCGGCACCACGGCGGCGGTCACAAGCGCCAGTACCGTCTGATCGACTTCAAGCGGGTCGACAAGGACGGCGTGCCGGCGAAGGTCGCTCACATCGAGTACGACCCGAACCGCACGGCGCGCATCGCGCTGCTGCACTACGCCGACGGCGAGAAGCGGTACATCATCGCGCCGAAGGACCTGAAGCAGGGCGACCGCGTCGAGTCCGGACCGGGCGCCGACATCAAGCCGGGTAACAACCTGCCGCTGCGCAACATCCCGGTCGGTACCACGGTCCACAACGTGGAGCTGCGTCCGGGTGGCGGGGCCAAGCTGGCCCGGTCCGCCGGCGTCGGTATCCAGCTGCTCGGCCGCGAGGGCGCGTACGCGACCCTGCGTATGCCGTCCGGCGAGATCCGGCGGGTGGACGTTCGCTGCCGCGCAAGCGTCGGCGAGATCGGCAACGCCGACCAGTCGAACATCAACTGGGGCAAGGCCGGCCGGATGCGGTGGAAGGGCAAGCGCCCGACCGTCCGTGGTGTCGCCATGAACCCGGTCGACCACCCGCACGGTGGTGGTGAGGGTAAGACCTCCGGTGGTCGCCACCCGGTCAACCCGCAGGGTAAGCCCGAGGGCCGCACCCGCCGTAAGGGCCAGCCGAGTGACCGGCTGATCGTCCGCCGCCGCTACGCCACGCGTAAGCGCGGCTGAGGGAGATAAGACATGCCTCGCAGCCTGAAGAAGGGCCCGTTCGTCGACGACCACCTGCTCAAGAAGGTGGAAGTACAGAACGACAAGGGCTCCAAGAACGTGATCAAGACCTGGTCGCGGCGTTCGACGATCATCCCCGAGATGCTGGGGCACACGATCGCCGTTCATGACGGACGCAAGCACGTCCCGGTGTTCGTGACCGAGGCGATGGTCGGGCACAAGCTCGGCGAGTTCGCGCTGACCCGCACGTTCAAGGGTCACGAGAAGGACGACCGGAAGAGCCGTCGGCGCTGACGCCGCGGGCATACGGATAGAGGGAACAAGGGGTTACAGCGATGCCAGGAAAGGGCGACGCTCCGGTGCTTCCGGGCGCGCGGGCGGTTGCGCGGCACGTGCGCATCTCGCCGATGAAGGCGCGCCGGGTGGTCAACCTCGTCCGCGGCCTGCCCGCGAAGGAGGCGCTCACGGTGCTGCAGTTCGCGCCGCAGGCTGCGAGCGAGCAGGTGTACAAGGTGCTCGCTAGCGCGATCGCCAACGCGGAGAACAACGAGCGGCTGGACCCCGACGCGCTGCTCGTCAGCGAGGCCTTCGTGGATGAGGGCCCGACGATGAAGCGGTTCCAGCCGCGGGCGCAGGGTCGGGCGTACCGAATCCGCAAGCGCACCTGCCACATCACCGTGGCGGTCGAAGCGGTCGCGCCGGCAGCGCCGAGGAAGGCCGCGGCGAAGAAGGCCGCCCCGGCCACGGAGGCCGCACCGGCCGAAGCGCAGAGCAAGACGGAGGACGCCGAGTAATGGGTCAGAAGGTTCACCCCACTGGGTTCCGGCTCGGCATCTCGACCGACTGGAAGTCCCGCTGGTTCGCGGACAAGCTCTACAAGGACTACATCGGCGAAGATGTCAAGATTCGCCGGATGATGTCCAAGGGCCTCGAGCGTGCCGGCATTTCCAAGGTCGACATCGAGCGCACCCGCGACCGGGTTCGGGTCGACATCCACACCGCCCGGCCGGGCATCGTCATCGGCCGTAAGGGTGCGGAGGCCGACCGGATCCGCGGCGAGCTTGAGAAGCTCACCGGCAAGCAGGTTCAGCTGAACATCATCGAGGTGAAGAACCCCGAGTCGGACGCTCAGCTGGTCGCGCAGGGCGTGGCCGAGCAGCTGTCCAGCCGGGTCAGCTTCCGTCGGGCGATGCGCAAGGCCATGCAGTCGGCGATGAAGAACCCGGTCTGCAAGGGCATCCGGGTTCAGGTCTCGGGCCGCCTCGGCGGCGCCGAGATGAGCCGGACCGAGTTCTACCGTGAGGGCCGGGTTCCGCTGCACACGCTGCGGGCCAACATCGAGTACGGCTTCTTCGAGGCCCGTACCACGTTCGGCCGGATCGGTGTGAAGGTCTGGATCTACAAGGGCGACGCCGTCCCGGGCCGGGAGGCTCCGGCCGAGGCCGGTCCGTCCCGCCCGCGTCGTGGTGAGCGTGGCGACCGTCCCGAGCGTCCGCGTCGTGGCCGGTCGGGTTCGTCCGGCACCACGGCCGGTGGCACCGAGGCCGGGCGGGCTGCTGCGACCACCATCGCGCAGCAGGCCGAGACGCCGAGCGGCGAGCCGGTGGACAGCGCAGCTGTCGCCGCCGCGGCTGCTCCGGCAGAAACGCAGCAGGAGGGCTGACAGATGCTGATGCCGCGCAAGCCCCCGAAGGGCTTCCGCAAGCCGCACCACCCGGACCGCAGTGGCGCGTCCAAGGGTGGTAACCGGGTGGTGTTCGGCGAGTTCGGGATCCAGGCTCTCGAGCCGGCGTACGTGACGAACCGGCAGATCGAGTCGGCACGTATCGCGATGACTCGCCACATCAAGCGTGGTGGCAAGGTCTGGATCACGATCTTCCCGGACCAGGCCCTCACCAAGAAGCCTGCCGAGACCCGGATGGGTTCCGGTAAGGGTTCGCCCGAGTGGTGGGTCGCCAACGTCAAGCCGGGGCGGGTTCTCTTCGAGATGTCCTTCCCCAACGAGCAGACCGCGCGAGAGGCCATGCGTCGCGCGATCCACAAGCTCCCGATGAAGTGCCGCATTGTTACGCGCGAAGTGGGTGAATCCTGATGGCAGCGGGCGTTAAGGCGACCGAGCTGCGTGAGCTCTCCGAAGAGGAGCTGGTCACGAAGCTGCGGGAGGCCAAGGCGGAGCTGTTCAACCTCCGCGTGCAGGCCGCAACCGGGCAGCTGGACAACAACCGGCGGTTGCAGGTCATCCGTCGGGAGATCGCCCGGATCTACACGATCATGCGTGAGCGCGAGCTGGGGCTCTCGGCCGCGCCGACTGAGGTGACTGCATCATGACCGAAGAGACCGCCACCGCCGCCGCGCGGTCGCGCCGCAAGGTCCGCGAGGGCCTGGTGATCAGCGACAAGATGGACAAGACCGTCGTCGTCGAGGTCGAGGACCGGGTTCGGCACGCGCTGTACGGCAAGATCATGCGCCGTACGGCCAAGCTGAAGGTGCACGACGAGCAGAACGCCGCTGGCACCGGTGACCGGGTTCTCATCATGGAGACCCGGCCGCTGAGCGCCACCAAGCGTTGGCGGATCGTGGAGATCCTGGAAAAGGCCAAGTAGCGAAGGCTCGAGCTCGCCCGGCGTTGCGTCGGGCGTAGGTTCCGCCAGGCTCCGGCCGCTACGGCGGCCGGAGAACCGGCAGACATAGGAGATAGACGTGATTCAGCAGGAGTCGCGACTGCGCGTCGCCGACAACTCGGGTGCTCGGGAGATCCTGTGCATCCGGGTTCTCGGTGGCTCGGGTCGGCGCTACGCGAGCATCGGCGACGTCATCGTGGCCACGGTCAAGGACGCGATCCCGGGTGCCGGTGTGAAGAAGGGCGACGTCGTCAAGGCGGTCGTCGTTCGCACGGCCAAGGAGAGGCGTCGGCCGGACGGCTCGTACATCCGCTTCGACGAGAACGCCGCCGTCATCATCAAGGACGGCGGGGACCCGCGTGGTACCCGCATCTTCGGCCCGGTGGGCCGGGAGCTGCGGGACAAGCGGTTCATGAAGATTATTTCCCTCGCGCCGGAGGTGTTGTGACCGTGAAGGTCAAGAAGGGCGACACGGTCGTCGTCATCGCCGGCAAGGACAAGGGTGCCAAGGGCAAGGTCATTCAGGCCTACCCGCGGCAGGACAAGGTCCTGGTCGAGGGCGTGAACCGGGTCAAGAAGCACACCCGCATCAGCACCACCCAGCGTGGCGCCAAGACCGGCGGCATCGTCACTCAGGAGGCCCCGATCCACGTCTCGAACGTGCAGGTCCTGGACTCCGACGGCAAGCCGACCCGCGTCGGTTACCGGATCGACGACAACGGCCAGAAGGTCCGCATCGCGCGCAGCACCGGTAAGGACCTGTGATGACCACGGCTACCGAAAAGACCCTGCCGCGCCTCAAGGAGCGGTACCGCAACGAGATCGTGGCCCAGCTGCGCGAGCAGCACAGCTACGGCAACCCCATGCAGGTGCCGCGGCTGGTCAAGATCGTCGTCAACATGGGTGTCGGCGAGGCTGCTCGCGACGCCAAGCTGATCGACGGCGCGGTCCGCGACCTCGCCACGATCACCGGCCAGAAGCCGCAGGTGCGGCGGGCGACCAAGTCCATCGCGCAGTTCAAGCTGCGTGAGGGCATGCCGATCGGTGCGAAGGTGACCCTTCGCGGCGACCGGATGTGGGAGTTCCTGGACCGGCTGCTGTCCATCTCGCTGCCGCGTATCCGCGACTTCCGCGGTCTGGACGGGCGCAAGCTGGACGGGCACGGCAACTACACGTTCGGTCTGACCGAGCAGTCGGTGTTCCACGAGATCGACCAGGACCGGATCGATCGCCAGCGGGGCATGGACATCACGGTGGTCACGACCGCCACGACCGACGACGAGGGCCGGGCGCTGCTCAAGCTCCTGGGCTTCCCGTTCAAGGAGAACTGAGATGGCCAAGAAGGCGCTGATCATCAAGGCGGCCGCGAAGCCGAAGTTCTCGGTTCGCGCGTACACCCGCTGCCAGCGGTGCGGGCGTCCGAAGGCGGTCTACCGCAAGTTCGGGCTCTGCCGGGTCTGCATCCGGGAGATGGCTCACCGCGGTGAGCTGCCGGGCGTGTCCAAGGCTTCCTGGTAAGGGCGACCGCGTCCCGGCCGTCGGCCGGGAACTCCTGCACCGATTAAGTACTGCTCTTCGCCGTAGGCCCGGGGCTGATGCCCCGGGAACCCCGGCGAGAAAGGCTGACGAAATCCATGACGATGACCGACCCGATCGCAGACATGCTCACGCGTCTGCGTAACGCCAACCAGGCGTACCACGATCAGGTGAAGATGCCCTACTCCAAGATTAAGGCGAACATCGCCGAGGTCTTGAAGGCCGAGGGTTACATCGCCACCTGGTCGGTCGAGGAGCCCGAGGAGGGTGCCGTCGGCAAGCGACTGGTCGTCGAGCTGAAGTACGGCCAGAGCCGCGAGCGGAGCCTGGCCGGCATCAAGCGCGTGTCCAAGCCCGGTCTCCGGGTGTACGCCAAGTCGGACGGGCTCCCGCGGGTGCTCGGTGGGCTGGGCGTGGCGATCATTTCGACGTCCCAGGGGCTGCTGACCGACCGGCAGGCCCGCAAGCGGAGTGTTGGCGGGGAAGTCCTCGCCTTCGTCTGGTAACGGGAGACTGGTAGAAATGTCGCGAATTGGACGTAAGTCGATCCCGGTACCGGCCGGCGTCGACATCACGATCGACGGGCAGACCGTCAAGGTCAAGGGCCCCAAGGGCCAGCTTGAGCACACCCTCGCCGAGCCGATCACGGTCGAGCGGGCCGAGGATGGGCAGCTGGCCGTCAACCGGCCAAACGACGAGCGCAAGGCCAAGGAGCTCCACGGCCTGAGCCGTACGCTGGTTGCCAACATGATCGTCGGGGTCACCGAGGGCTACCGCAAGAGCCTGGAGATCGCCGGCACCGGTTACCGGGTCACCGCCAAGGGTTCGGACCTCGAGTTCGCGCTCGGGTTCTCGCACCCGGTGGTCGTCCCCGCCCCGGCGGGCATCACCTTCACGGTGGAGCGGCCGACCCTGTTCCACGTGGCTGGCATCGACAAGCAGCAGGTCGGTGAGGTCGCCGCAAACATCCGGAAGATCCGCCCGCCGGAGCCCTACAAGGGCAAGGGCGTGAAGTACCAGGGCGAGGTCATCCGCCGCAAGGCCGGAAAGGCAGGTAAGAAGTGAGCGCCACGCTGCTCAAGCGCCGCCGCGGCGTCGCCGCCAAGCGCGCCGTTGGGCGTGCGCGTCGGCACTTCCGCGTCCGCAAGAACGTCAGCGGTACGTCCGAGCGTCCGCGCCTGGTCGTCACCCGTTCGCTGCGGCACATGGTCGCCCAGATCGTCGACGACACCAAGGGTCACACCCTGGCGTCGGCGTCGACCCTGGACGCCTCGCTGCGCGGTACGGAGGGCGACAAGAGCGCCCTCGCCGGCAAGGTGGGCGCACTGCTCGCCGAGCGGGCCAAGGCCGCCGGCGTCTCCAAGGTCGTCTTCGACCGCGGCGGCAACCGGTACGCGGGGCGAGTCGCCGCGCTTGCCGACGCCGCCCGCGAAGCCGGGCTCGAGTTCTAACAACCCCGTCACGAGAGATAAGGAAGGCTGCTGATGCCAGGTCAACAGCGCCGTGGCGGCGGGTCCGGTGGCAACGAGGGTGGTCGCCGCGACAACCGCCGTGAGGGCGGCCGCGGAAACGCGCCCGTCGAGAAGACCCCGCACCTTGAGCGGGTCGTCGCGATCAACCGCGTCGCCAAGGTCGTGAAGGGCGGTCGTCGCTTCAGCTTCACCGCCCTCGTGATCGTGGGCGACGGCGACGGCACGGTCGGCGTGGGCTACGGAAAGGCCAAGGAGGTGCCCGCGGCCATCGCCAAGGGTGTCGAGGAGGCCAAGAAGCACTTCTTCAAGGTCCCGCGGATCGGTCAGTCGATCCCGCACCCGGTGACGGGTGAGGACGCCGCTGGCGTCGTGCTGCTCAAGCCGGCCTCGGCCGGTACGGGTGTCATCGCCGGTGGTCCGGTGCGCGCCGTGCTGGAGTGCGCCGGGATCCACGACGTGCTCTCGAAGAGCCTCGGCTCCTCGAACCCGATCAACATCGTGCACGCCACCGTGGCGGCCCTGAAGGGGCTTGAGTCCCCCGAGCAGGTCGCGGCGCGTCGTGGTCTGCCGGTGGAGGACGTCGCGCCGGCCGCCATGCTGGCGTCGCGTGCGGGGGTGGCGCGCTGATGGCACGTCTGAAGGTCACCCAGCTCCGGTCCGGTATCGGGACCAAGCACAACCAGCGTGAGTCGCTGCGTTCGCTCGGTCTCAAGCGGATCAACGACGTGGTGGTCAAGGAGGACCGGCCCGAGATCCGCGGCATGATCTTCACTGTGAGCCACCTCGTGAAGGTCGAGGAGGTCGAGTAATGACGATCAAGGTTCACCACCTGCGCCCGGCGCCCGGTTCCAAGACCGCGAAGACCCGTGTGGGTCGCGGTGAGGGTTCCAAGGGCAAGACCGCCGGTCGCGGTACCAAGGGTTCCAAGGCCCGGAAGAACATCTCGGCGGCGTTCGAGGGTGGGCAGATGCCCATCCACATGCGCCTTCCGAAGATGAAGGGCTTCAAGAACAAGTTCAAGGTGGTCTTCCAGGTGGTCAACCTGGACCGACTCGCTGAGCTGTTCCCGAACGGTGGTCAGGTCGGCCCGCTGGAGCTGGTTGAGTCCGGTGCGGTCCGCAAGGGTCACCCGGTCAAGGTCCTCGGCACCGGGGACCTCGGCGGAGTGGCGCTCCAGGTGACCGCGCACGCGTTCAGTGCGTCGGCCAAGGAGAAGATCGCCGCCGCCGGTGGCTCCGCCACCGAGCTGTAAGGCGTACCACCCATGGCGCCCGTCCAGTTGTGAGCAACTGGCGGGCGCCATGGTCTGCCTGAGGTCTCAAGTGCCCGGTAACATCGGAATCGATTTATGTAGTCGGGCGCATCTGCCCGGACCGGGGTCGGACTGTTAGAGTCCCATCCCAGCCATGGATTGCGGGCACTCGCCCGTGATCCACCCTCACCCGCCAGGGATCACCGGCGGCCCGCCTCGCGCAGGAGGAAGAAGTTGCTGTCCGCCTTTCTCAGTGCGTTCCGTACGCCTGACCTGCGCAAGAAGCTGCTGTTCACAGTAGGCATCATCGCGGTCTACCGGCTGGGTGCGACGCTCCCCAGCCCGGGCGTCTCGTACGGCAACGTGCAGAAGTGCCTCGACTCCATCTCGGGTGACACGACGGGCCCGCTGAATCTGCTCAACCTCTTCTCCGGCGGAGCGCTGCTACAGCTCTCGGTCTTCGCGCTGGGCATCATGCCCTACATCACCGCGTCGATCATCCTGCAGCTGCTGACCGTCGTGATCCCCCGGCTGGAGCAGCTCCGCAAGGAGGGCCAGGCCGGCCAGGCGAAGATCACGCAGTACACCCGCTACCTGACCCTCGGGCTCGGTGTGCTGCAGGCCTCGGCGTTCGTGGCGCTGGCCCGCTCGGGCCAGCTGTTCCAGAACCGCTGCGACCAGTACCCGATCATCCCGACCGGCATCGGCATCCCGGACTGGCTGACCCTGACCATCCTGGTGATCACCATGACCGCCGGCACCGGCATGGTCATGTGGCTCGGTGAGCTGATCACCGACCGGGGCGTCGGCAACGGCATGTCCGTCCTGATCTTCACCTCGATCGCGGCCCGGCTGCCCGGCGAGGGCTGGAACATCAAGCAGAGCCAGGGCTGGGGCAAGTTCGCCCTGGTCATCGCGCTGGTCCTGGTGGTCATCACCGCGGTCACCTTCATCGAGCAGGCACAGCGTCGGATTCCGGTGCAGTACGCCAAGCGGATGATCGGCCGGCGAATGTACGGCGGCACCTCGACCTACATCCCGCTGAAGGTCAACCAGGCGGGTGTGATCCCGGTCATCTTCGGCTCGTCGCTGCTCTACCTGCCGCAGCTTGCCCTGCAGTTCTTCGACCAGAACGATCCGGGCAAGACCCAGGCGTGGATCCAGAACAACCTGGTCAACCCGAGCAGCCCGATCTACATCTCGGTCTACTTCCTGCTGATCATCTTCTTCACGTACTTCTACGTCTCGATCACGTTCAACCCGACCGAGGTCGCGGACAACATGAAGAAGTACGGCGGGTTCGTGCCGGGCATCCGGCCGGGCAAGCCGACGGCCGACTACCTGGACTTCATCCTCAGCCGGATCACCCTGCCGGGCGCGCTCTACCTCGGCGTCATCTCGATCCTGCCGAACTTCTTCTTCATCTGGCTGGACGACCAGCAGTACCAGAACTTCCCGTTCGGTGGCACCGCTGTGCTCATCATGGTCGGCGTCGGTCTGGAGACCGTGAAGCAGATCGAGAGCCAACTCATGCAGCGGAACTACGAAGGGTTCCTGCGGTAGATGAGACTCGTTCTGGTTGGCCCGCCGGGTGCGGGTAAGGGCACGCAGGCTGAGTTCGTCGCTGCGCACCTGTCGGTACCCAAGATCTCGACCGGAGACATCTTCCGCTCGAACGTCACCCAGGGCACGCCGCTCGGCGTCGAGGCGAAGCGCTACATGGACGCAGGCGAGCTGGTTCCGGACGAGGTAACCATCAACATGGTCCGGGACCGGCTGGCCGAGCCCGATGCCAGCGAGGGCTTCCTGCTCGACGGCTTCCCGCGGACCACTCCGCAGGCGGCCGCCCTGGACAAGCTCCTCGCCGACCTGGGCACCGCGCTGGATCTGGTCCTGGAGCTGGTGGTCGACGACGACGAGGTGATCCGGCGGCTCTCCGGTCGGCGTACCTGCCGGGGTTGCGGCAAGATCTGGCACGTCGAGTTCGACGCCACCACCCGGCCGGGTATCTGCGACAGGTGCGGCGCCGAGCTGTTCCAGCGCGACGACGACAAGCCGGAGACGATCGCCACCCGGCTTCGTGAGTACAGCGAGAAGACCGCGCCCCTGGTCGACTACTACGGCGCTCAGGGCAAGCTGGTCGGGATCGACGCCACCGGCCCGGTGGAGGACGTCACCACCCGGGCCATCGACGCACTGCGGTCGTACGGCGGCTGAGGTCCTGCCGGACCACGGCGGATAGAGTGCGAACAGCGGGGTACGCATGACGTGCCCCGCTGTTCGGCAACGAAAGGTAATCGCTCCATGCGTCGTCCCCAGCTGGACATCCAGCTGAAGACCCCTGACCAGATCGAGAAGATGCGGGCCGCCGGTCTGGTGGTCGCCGAGGCGCTCCGCCGGATGCGGGAGGCTGTCGCCCCCGGCGTGAGCACCGCTGATCTGGACGCCATCGCCGAGTCGACCATCCGCGAGGCGGGTGGTGTGCCGTCGTTCAAGGGCTACCACGGTTTCCCGGCGTCGATCTGCTCCTCGGTCAACGAGCAGATCGTGCACGCGATCCCGTCGCCGACGCAGGTGCTTCAGGCTGGTGACCTGATCTCGATCGACTGCGGCGCGGTGCTGGACGGGTGGCACGGCGACTCCGCCATCACCGTCGGGGTCGGCGACGTCAACCCGGCACTGCTGAAGATGGCCGAGGTCGCCGAGGACGCCATGTGGGCCGGCATCGCCGCCGCCGCCCGCGGCGCGGCCAGCGGCAAGGGCCGGCTCACCGACATCTCGCACGCCGTGGAGAGCGCCGTTCGCAAGGGCGGCCGCTACGGCATCGTCGACGGCTACGGCGGGCACGGCATCGGCACCGAGATGCACCAGGACCCGCACGTGCTCAACCACGGCCGGCCGGGCAAGGGTCCACGTCTGGTGCCGGGCATGGCGTTGGCCATCGAGCCGATGATCACGATGGCGTCCCCGCGTACGGTCGAGTTGGCCGACGGCTGGACGGTCGTCACCCGGGACGGCTCGATCGCGGCGCACGTCGAGCACTCGATGGCCCTGCTGCCGGACGGCGTGTGGGTCCTCACGGCCTTCGACGGCGGCCGCGCTCGCCTGGGCGACCTGGTGACCGCCCGCCAACCAGCAGCCTCCACCACCCCCTAAGCCCCACCCCCAACCCAACCCACCCCCACCCCCTGCCCCACCCAACCCCCTGCCCCACCCAACCCCCACCCCCGCCCGGCCCCGTCTCGTCCCGTTGATCATGGGGTTATCGGCACGACACGCCGCTGTCCCGAGCTATAACCCCATGATCGACCGGCGACCGGCGACCGGCGACCGGCGACCGGCGACCGGCGACCGGCGACCGGCGACCGGCGACCGGCGACCGGCGACCGGGGACCGGGGACCGGCGACCGGCGACCGGCGACCGGGGACCGGGGACCGGGGGTCGGCGGCCGAGGGCCGGGGCCGGTGGGTGGGGGTGGTTTTGGTGGGGCGCGGGGCTGGCTTGGGAGTGGCATGCTTGCCGGCATGGACGGGCGCGACGGAATGCGAGCCGCGGACGCGGACCGTGCGGCGGTGGCCGAACGGTTACGGGTCGCCCTCAACGAGGGGCGACTGGACCTGCACGAGTACGACGAGCGGTTGCAACGGGCCTACGCGGCCCGCACGTACGCCGAGTTGGAAGCTCTGCTCACCGACCTGCCGCCGGTGACGCCGTCGCAGTCGTCGGTCCTGGCGCCGGCGGCGGCCGGTGGGCCGGCCGTCAGCCCGCCGGCCGGCCAGCCCGACCAGGTACCGACCGGTGACGCCACGGCACGCTGGTTGGGTGAGTTGTGGCTGCCGTACCTGAAGGTGATCGCCATCGTGGTGGCCATCTGGGCGGTGACGTCGGTGCTCAGCCAGCAGCTGCTCTACTTCTGGCCAGGTTGGGTGGCGGGACCCTGGGGTGCGGTGCTGGTGGTGCGTACGGTCACGGGGTTGGCCGGGGGAGAGCCCCGGCGTCAGGCGATCGAGCGGGCGCGGCGGCGGCAGCGCAAACGGGCGAAGCGGGAACGCCGGCGGGAGCTGCGTTCCGGTGAATCCGACGAACGCGACGATCCGCAGCCGGCTGGCTGACCACCGGCGGCGTCGCCTCGGGCCGGGGGTGGTCAGGGTCACCGATCCGCAGGCGATCTCTCGGAGATCATCTGGCCCTCGGGTGGGGCTCAGCACCTGACCCGGCGGCGTGTTGGGTGGCCGGTTTGGCGTGCGACTGCAGGCCGGCGTACACTTTCAGATCGGCGCACAGCGTCCACTCCGGCATGCCCACCCTGCGCTTCGGTGGGAGCTGGAGCCGCGGCTGGCGCGGTCTTCTGGTTCTGATCAGATTTCCGTGTAAGACGTTGTGGGCCGCCCGGAGCAATCGACGTCAGGACAGCGGAGGACATGCCGAAAAAAGACGGAGCCATTGAGATCGAGGGTCGGGTCATCGAGCCCCTGCCGAACGCCATGTTCCGGGTGGAGCTCGCGAACGGCCACAAGGTGTTGGCTCACATCAGCGGCAAGATGCGGCAGCACTACATCCGCATCCTTCCGGAGGACCGGGTCGTCGTCGAACTCTCGCCGTACGACCTGACCCGCGGGCGCATCGTCTACCGCTACAAGTAGTCCTGACGACGGCCGGGAAGTCCCGTGTCTGTCTTCGACGTCCGGTGTCGCGTAGAGCGCGTCCCTGGGCCAGATGGGAAGTAAGGCAACCGTGAAGGTCAACCCGAGCGTCAAGAGGATCTGCCAGAAGTGCCGGGTTATCCGCCGGCACGGCCGGGTCATGGTCATCTGCAGCGACCCGCGCCACAAGCAGCGCCAGGGCTGACTCAGCCGTCCGGCCGGAACACGGCCGGGTGGTGTTGGTCCAGGCAGTCCGCAGCGACACACACATCACACATGCTCGTCCCAGCCGCGAGCGGTACGCCAGACGTACCTCTGCGTGGCTGACCCCCGGTCGGAGGCCGGGGCCCGCTCGGGCAGCGACCGATCCCGGTCGCCGGCGCTCACCGCGTCGGAAAGACGGGACGGCCGGTAGCGGGGTGGGACGGGTCCACACCTCCGCCACACATCACGAGGAGTACGCCCGCACATGGCACGTCTAGTCGGCGTGGATCTCCCCCGCGAAAAGCGGTTGGAGATCGCGCTCACCTACATCTTCGGGGTCGGTCGTACCCGCGCCCTGGAGACACTCGCCGCCACCGGCATCTCGCCGGACAAGCGCGCTCGGGACCTCACGGACGAGGAGCTCGTGCAGCTCCGCGACCACATCGAGGGCAACTACAAGGTTGAAGGCGACCTGCGCCGCGAGGTCGCCGCTGACATCCGCCGCAAGGTCGAGATCGGCTGCTACGCCGGCATCCGGCACCGCCGGGGCCTGCCCGTGCGTGGCCAGCGGACCAAGACCAATGCACGGACCCGCAAGGGCCCGAAGCGGACCGTCGCCGGCAAGAAGAAGCCCGGCAAGAAGTAGTTCTTGACCGGATGACGGGGTCGGCCGCCGCCGAGGCGGGTCAGGCCGCAACCCGATCCGGAAAGTCAACTAGGAGCGCACAGACTTATGCCACCGAAGGCTCGTGCCGGAGCCGCTGTAAAGAAGGTCCGGCGCAAGGAACGCAAGAACGTCGCCCACGGGCAGGCGCACATCAAGAGCACGTTCAACAACACCATCGTGTCCATCACGGACCCGACCGGTGCGGTCATCTCCTGGGCCTCCGCTGGCCAGGTGGGCTTCAAGGGCTCCCGCAAGTCGACTCCGTTCGCCGCGCAGCTGGCCGCCGAGGCTGCCGCGCGTCGCGCCATGGAGCACGGCATGCGCAAGGTCGACGTGTTCGTCAAGGGCCCCGGCTCCGGCCGGGAAACCGCCATCCGTTCGCTGCAGGCCGTGGGCCTCGAGGTCGGCCAGATCGCCGACGTCACCCCGCAGCCGCACAACGGGTGCCGTCCGCCGAAGCGTCGCCGGGTCTGAGAGGTAGAGAGAGATGGCTCGTTACACCGGTGCAGACTGCCGCCGTTGCCGGCGGGAGAAGATGAAGCTGTTCCTCAAGGGCAGCAAGTGCGATGGTCCGAAGTGCCCGTTCGAGTCCCGGCCGTTCCCGCCCGGGCAGCACGGCCGCGGCCGCACGAAGGAGACGGAGTACCTGCTCCAGCTCCGCGAGAAGCAGAAGGCCCGTCGGGTTTACGGCGTGCTGGAGAAGCAGCTCCGCGGTTACTACGAGGAAGCCGTTGGCAAGCAGGCGAAGACCGGTGAGGTCCTCCTGCAGATCCTCGAGTCGCGGCTGGACAACGTCGTTTACCGGGCCGGCTACGCCCACTCGCGGGACATGGCCCGCCAGCTGGTCAAGCACGGTCACTTCACGGTGAACGGCAAGAAGGTCGACATCCCGTCGTACCGCGTCAAGGAGCACGACATCATCGAGGTTCGGGGCAAGAGCAAGGAGCTCACCCCGTTCATCGTCGCGCAGGCTCAGGCCGGCTCGAAGACGGTTCCGGCGTGGCTTGAGGCCATCCCGAGCCAGATGAAGGTGCTCGTGCACTCCCTCCCGGCCCGGCAGGTCATCGACACGCAGGTCCAGGAACAGCTGATCGTCGAGCTCTACTCCAAGTAGTCCGAGCTCGTTCGGTGGTCCGCCCTTCGGGGCGGGCCACCGGAACAGTTTGTGTCGTGGGCGTCAAATAGCGGGCGCCCCGGAAGAGAAGAGAAAAGATGCTCATCAGTCAGCGGCCCTCCCTCTCCGAGGAGTCGATCAACGAGACCCGGTCGCGGTTCGCCATCGAGCCGCTCGAGCCGGGCTTCGGCTACACCCTGGGCAACTCGCTGCGGCGCACGCTGCTGTCGTCGATCCCGGGCGCGGCCGTCACCTCGATCAAGATCGACGGTGTCCTGCACGAGTTCACCACGATCCCCGGTGTCAAGGAGGACGTGGTCGAGCTCGTCATGAACATCAAGGAGCTGTGCGTCAGCTCCGAGCACGACGAGCCGGTCAGCATGTACCTGCGCAAGCAGGGCCCGGGCGACGTGACCGCGGGCGACATCCAGCCGCCGGCCGGCGTCTCGGTGCACAACCCGGATCTCAAGCTCGCCACCCTCAACGGCAAGGGCCGGCTCGACATGGAGCTGACCGTCGAGCGGGGCCGGGGCTACGTGACGGCGGCGCAGAACAAGCAGTCCGGCGCCGAGATCGGCCGTATCCCGGTCGACTCGATCTACTCGCCGGTGCTGAAGGTGACCTACCGCGTCGAGGCGACCCGTGTCGAGCAGCGCACCGACTTCGACCGGCTGATCATCGACGTCGAGACCAAGCCGTCGATGGGTCCGCGTACCGCGCTGGCCTCCGCCGGTTCGACGCTTGTCGAGCTGTTCGGGCTGGCCCGGGAGCTGGACGAGACCGCCGAGGGCATCGACATCGGGCCGTCCCCGCAGGACGCCCAGCTGGCGGCGGACCTGGCCCTGCCGATCGAGGAGCTGGACCTCACCGTCCGCTCCTACAACTGCCTCAAGCGCGAGGGCATCAACTCCGTTGGTGAGCTCATCGGGCGTACCGAGGCCGACCTCCTCGACATTCGCAACTTCGGTCAGAAGTCGATCGACGAGGTCAAGATGAAGCTCGCCGGGATGGGTCTCGGGCTGAAGGACTCGGCTCCGAACTTCGACCCGGCGCACGTCGTGGACACCTTCGGCGAGGCCGACTACGACACCGACGACTACCGCGAGACCGAGCAGCTCTAGTCCGCGCTGCCGCCACAACTGAGGAGCACCAAAAATGCCCACGCCCACCAAGGGCCCCCGCCTCGGCGGCAGCCCCTCGCACGAGCGGCTGATGCTCGCCAACCTGGCGACCGCGCTGTTCCAGCACGGCAAGATCCAGACCACCGAGACGAAGGCCCGTCGGCTGCGTCCGCTGGCCGAGCAGCTCATCACCAAGGCCAAGCGCGGTGACCTCGCCTCGCGGCGGCGGGTGCTGGGTGTCGTCAAGGACAAGGACGTGGTCTACGCCCTGTTCGACCAGATCGCGCCCCGGTACTCCAACCGCCCCGGCGGTTACACCCGGATCGTGAAGACCGGTCCGCGCAAGGGTGACAACGCGCCGATGGCCATCATCGAGCTGGTGGAGGAGCTTCAGGTCGCCGAGCCCAAGGTGAACAAGAAGACCGCCGCCCGCAAGGCCGCGCAGCAGGACAAGGTCGAGGCGCTCGCGCCGGCCGACGAGACCCCGCAGTCGGCCTCGACCGACCAGGACTCCGAGGCGCCGGTGTCGGCGTCCGGTGACACCGACGCCGCCCGCGAGGACAGCGACGAGGCCACCGAGAACAAGGCCTGATCAAGGGCAACGTCGGGCCCGGCACCCCATCGGGGTGCCGGGCCCGATCCGTAACAGGAGGTACGAGGTGGACGAGCGGATCCGGCTGCGGCTGGATGTCTCGTACGACGGCACGGACTTCTCCGGCTGGGCCGCCCAGCCGACCCGGCGCACCGTCGCGGGTGTGCTCGTCGAGACCCTGGACCTGGTCCTCGGCGCCGGCGCGGTCACCGGGCTGACGGTGGCCGGACGGACCGACGCGGGAGTCCACGCCACCGGGCAGGTCTGCCACCTGGACCTGCTGGTCGACGTGTGGCGGCAGCACGAGGGGCGGCTGCTGCGTCGGCTGGCCCGGCTGCTCCCCACCGACGTGCGCGTCCGGGCGATGACCGAGGTGCCGGCCGACTTCGACGCCCGATTCTCGGCGACCTTCCGGCGCTACGAGTACCGGGTCACCGATGCGCCCTTCGGCGCCGAGCCGTTGCGCCGGCACGAGGTGCTGGCCTGGCCGAAGCCGTTGGACCTGGCGGCGCTGAACGCCGCCGCGGCCGGGCTGGTGGGGGAGCACGACTTCGCCGCGTACTGCCGGCGCAAGGAGAACGCGACCACGTTGCGCGAGGTGACCCGGCTGGACTGGCGCCGTGATCCGGACGGCATCCTGGTCGCCACCGTGCAGGCCGACGCGTTCTGTCAGGCGATGGTGCGCAGCCTGGTGGGGGCGATGCTGGTGGCCGGGGACGGTCGCCGTCCGGTCGAGTGGCCGGGCAGCCTGCTCACCCGTCAGGACCGCTCCAGCGAGGTGACGGTGGCTCCCGCGCGTGGGCTGACCCTGGTCGCCGTCGGCTACCCCGCCGATCCGTCCGAGTACGCCCGCCGGGCCGACCTCACCCGTCGACTGCGGGTCCCGATCGAGGGCTGACCGCCGACGGTGGCGGGGCTCACTCCCCGGGCAGCTCGCCGTCGCCGCTGCCGGCGGTGGATTCCGGTGTCGGCGGGACGACTGTGGGTTCCGGCGTGGGCAGGACGGTGGTGGGTTCGGGCGTCGGCGGGGCGGTGGTGGGTTCCGGTGTCGGCTGGGCGGCGGTGCCACCGTCGGCCCGCTGTTGCAGGACTCCCCGGCTGAGGTGCAACTCGATCATGTCGAACAGGATCTCGCGCACCGTGGTGTCGCCCGCCTTGATCGTCGCCCCGTCCGCGCGGACGACAAGCGCGTACGCCAGGTAGTGGCCGCGTACCTGCCAGCCGACCCGGGCGGGGGCGCTGGTCAGCACGTCGGTGCCGTCGCTGTCGCCGGCGGTGAGGCCACGGAACCGGCCCTTCCGCTCGTCGAGGAGTGGGCGGATCCGGTCCCGGGCCCGTTCCGCGCTGACCTTGTCGGTGAGGTTGAACAACCCGGCGGTGACCAGGTGGTCGCCGTCGGGCGTCCGCAGTGTGGCCCGGACGACCTGGTTGCAGCCGAGGAGGGCCAGCAGGTCGGCGACCTCGCCGGTGGCGGCGACGGCGCAGCTTCCGCTGGATTGCGTCTTGAGCACCTGGTAACTCGGCTGGCCGTCGGTGAGTGTCAGCTCCTTGCCGGGGAAGAGTTCCTTGGCGGTGAGCGGGGCCTGGTCGGATTCCCGGGAGTCGAGTGCCGGTCGTTCCGGTCCGGCGGTTGCCGGGACGTAGTTCGGCTGGTTCGTGGGGTTGGCCGCCGGCTCCCCGTCGCGCTCGTCGAGCAGCGCGGCGGCGCCGAGGCCGCAGAGTGCGAGCAGCACCAGGACGGCCGCACCGCCGATCAGCACCTGCCACAGCCGGCCGTTCCCGCGCCCGGCTCCGGGCTGCGTGGCGGTGGCGGAGGTGTAGACCTGGCTGCGGGGCTCCTCGGGCGCGATGTGGGCACGGGTCGGCGCCGCCTGCGTCGACGGCAGCGCGAGCTGGTTCGCCCGGGGCAGCGACGGTGTGGGGAAGCGGGACGGAGAGGGCCCGGCCGGCGGGGGCGGACCGGCGCCGAACACCGACAGGTCGGACCCGGTCTCCGGGTACTCCTCGAAAGCGTCCTCATCGGACTCGTACCGATACACCATGTCGCCCAGAGTAGGAGTGATTGTCCCTTTAGGGGGTAATATCGGGTAAATGTGTGCGTGGGTCGCGTCATGGCGGGCCCGGACCGGTGCGAGAATTGCCGGCGTGACCGGCGACCACTACTTCAGCGCTCAGCCCGCCAGCGACGCTCCGCCGCGCGAGGTCGAGTTCTCCGTCGCCGACCGCGACTACCGGCTCGCCTCGGCCGGCGGCGTCTTCTCCGCCAGCCGCCTCGACCCGGGCACCGCCGTACTCCTGCGCAAGGCCGAGCTGCCCGCCGCCGACACCGCCGGCGACCTGCTCGACCTCGGCTGCGGTTTCGGCCCGATCGCGTGCGTGCTGGCCGACCTGGCACCGGCGAGCACGGTCTGGGCTGTCGACGTCAACGCCCGCGCCCGCGAGCTGACCGCCGCCAACGCGGCCCGGATCGGAGCCGCCGACCGGGTCCGGGTCCACGCCCCGGACGACGTGCCGGCGGACACCCGGTTCGCGCAGATCTGGTCCAACCCACCCATTCGCATCGGCAAGGACGAGCTGCACGAGCTGCTGCTGCGCTGGCTGCCCCGGCTCGCGCCGGACGGCGTCGGCTGGCTGGTCGTCGCCCGCCACCTCGGTGGCGACTCGCTGCAACGCTGGCTCACCGAGCAGAGCTGGCAGGTCGAGCGGTACGCCAGCCAGAAGGGCTTCCGGGTGCTGCGGCTCACCCGGTAATTGGATGTCCCTCCCGCCCTCGCTGGGGCAGGATCCCGGCGTGGGATACGTGGATGTGGCAGCGGTCGGGCACGTTCTGCCCGACGGTCGGGAACTCTTCGCCGACGTGTCGTTCCGGGTGGGTGAGGGCAGCAAGGTCGCCCTGGTCGGGCCGAACGGCGCGGGGAAGACGACCCTGTTGCGGATGGTCGCCGGTGACCTGCCGGTGCGCAGCGGCGCCGTCGCGCGGGCCGGTGGCCTGGGCGTGATGCGGCAGTTCATCGGCATGATCGGCGACGAGTCGACGCTCGCCGACCTGGCGTTGTCCCTGGCCCCGCCGTCGCTGCGCGACGCCGGCCGCCGACTCGCCGAGACCGAGGCGGCCATGCGGGCGGCCGAGGCCCACGGCAAGTTCAGCAACGCGGCGGGCAAGGCCCAGTTGGCGTACGCCGACGCGCTCGGCGCCTGGGGCGAGGCCGGCGGGTACGACGCCGAAGTACTCTTCGACACCGTCGCGACGATCGTGCTCGGCCAGCCCTGGGACGCCGTCCGAGACCGACCGGTGCGCACCCTCTCCGGGGGCCAGCAGAAGCGGTTCGCGTTGGAGTTGCTGCTGCGCGGCCCGGACGAGGTGCTGCTGCTCGACGAACCGGACAACTTCCTCGACGTACCCGGCAAACGCTGGCTGGAGGCGCGACTGCGCGAGTCGACGAAGTCGGTGCTCTACGTCTCGCACGACCGCGAGCTGCTGGCCCAGAGCGCCGACCGGGTGGTGGCCGTCGAGGGTGGCAGCGCCTGGGTGCACCCGAGCGGCTTCGCGAGCTGGTACGAGGCTCGGGTGGCTCGCCACGCCCGCCTCGACGAGCTGCGTCGACGCTGGGACGAGGAGCACCAGAAGCTGCGCGAGCTGATGCTGATGTACAAGCAGAAGGCCGCGTACAACGACGGGTTGGCCTCGCGCTATCAGGCCGCGCAGACCCGGCTGCGCAAGTTCGAGGAGGCCGGGCCGCCGCCCGTACCCCCGAAGGACCAGGACATCCGGATGCGGCTGAGCGGCGGACGGACCGGCAAGCGCGCGGTCGTCTGCGAGCAGCTGGAGCTCGACGGCCTGACCTTCCCCTTCGACCTGGAGATCTGGTACGGCGACCGGCTGGCGGTGCTCGGCGCCAACGGCACCGGCAAGTCGCACTTCCTGCGGCTGCTGGCCCGGGGCGGCACCGACCCCGACCCGGCCAACGGACCGGTCGACGGGGCGGGCGCGCTCGCGCCGGTGGCACACGACGGTACGGCCCGCCTCGGCGCCCGGGTCCGCCCCGGGCACTTCTCCCAGACCCACGACCGACCGGAGCTGATGTCGAAGACGCTCGTCGAAATTCTGTGGCGGGGTGACGAACACCGTCAGGGAATGGACCGGAACGCGGCGATGGGGGTGCTCAGCCGCTACGAGCTGGCCGCACAGGGCGACCAGCGCTTCGGCACGCTCTCCGGCGGTCAACAGGCCCGGTTCCTGGTGCTGCTGCTGGAACTGTCCGGAGCGACGCTGCTGCTGCTCGACGAGCCCACCGACAACCTCGACCTGGCCAGCGCGGAGGCCCTCGAAGCCGGCCTGAACGCGTTCGAGGGGACGGTGATCGCGGTCACCCACGACCGCTGGTTCACCCGCTCCTTCGACAGGTTCGTGCTGTTCCGAGGCGACAGCGAGGTGGTGGAGACCCCGGAGCCGGTCTGGGACGTGGGCTGAGCGGTCCGTGGGTCCGCCGCGGCCGACCGGCATAGGGTGGATCACGTGACTGACATGACCTATCGCCGGCTGGGCGACTCCGGGCTCGTGGTGTCCGTGGTCGGCATCGGCTGCAACAACTTCGGCCGCAAGCTCGACCTCGACGGCACCCGCGCGGTGGTGGACGCCGCCCTGGACGCCGGGATCACCCTGTTCGACACCGCCGACATCTACGGCGAGCCGCAGGGCAGTTCGGAGGAGTTGCTCGGGCAGGCGCTCAAGGGCCGCCGGGACGACGTGGTGGTGGCCACCAAGTTCGGCATGGACATGTTCGGCCTGAACGGGCCGGACTTCGGCGCCCGGGGTTCGCGGCGCTACATCGCCCGCGCGGTGGAGGCGTCGCTGCGCCGGCTCGGCACCGACCACATCGACCTCTACCAGATGCACGAGCCCGACCCGGGCACCCCGATCGACGAGACCCTCGCCGCCCTGGACGACCTGGTCCGCGACGGCAAGGTGCGCTACCTGGGCAACTCCAACTTCGCCGGCTGGCAGATCGCCGACGCGGACTGGGTGGCCTCGTCCAACGGCCGCTCCCGCTTCATCAGCGCGCAGAACCACTACAGCCTGCTGGAGCGCTCGGTCGAGACCGAGATCATCCCGGCCTGTGACCGGTTCGGCCTCGGCATGCTGCCGTTCTTCCCGCTCGCCAACGGGCTGCTCACCGGCAAGTACAAGCGCTCGGGTCAGCCGCCGGCCGGCAGCCGGCTCTCCGGCGGTGGCCGGTACGCGGAGCGGCTCGCGGCGGCCGACTGGGACACCATCGAGGCGATCGAGGCGTACGCGGCCGAGCGGGGCGTGAGCATGCTCCAGGTGGCGATCGGTGGGCTGGCGGCCCAGCCGGCGGTGACCTCGGTGATCGCCGGTGCCACCACGCCCGACCAGGTACGCGCCAATGCCGCCGCCGGCACCTGGGAGCCCAGCGACGAGGACCTGGCGGCGCTGCGCGCCATCCTCTGAACGAGCCGCGACGCACGCGCTGGCCTGATCCGGCCGGCCGCGCGCTGGGTGGCCGCGCGCTGGGTGGCCGCGCGCGCCGCCCGGTGATCCACTCGCGTTCCTTGGAATCGGGCTGACCCGCGGCCCGGGAGGCCCCGACTTCAAGGACACCGAGTCGATCACGGGCCGCTCGGGGCGGTCACGGGCCGCTCGGGGCGGTCACGGGCCGCTTGGGACGGCAACGGGCCGGGCCGCTCGTGGCGGCCCGGCCCGGTTGTCGCGGTGGTGCTGGGTGGCTGTCGGTCAGTCGTTCGGCGTGTCGGTGCGGCGGCGGCCGAACAGCATGGCCACCCCCATCGCCCCGGCGACGAGGACCAGGCCGGCCGCCGCGAACGGCCACCAGCCGGCACCCGCCCCGCCGCCGCCGTCAGTCGGCTCGTTGACCGCCACCGGCTTGGGTGCCGGCGGAGACTGCGCGGCACGGGCCTGCACCGTGGCGGTGGCCTTGCCCGGCAGGGGAGCCGGGGAGTTCACAGTCACCTTCCACGTGCCGGCAGTGAGCAGCTTTCCGCTGCTGTAGAAGCCCTGCCCCTCGGGCTGCGGCTCCAACTGCACCGGGCCGACCTTCTGCCCGTCCGGGCCGGTGGCGGTGAGCACCAACCGCACCACCCGGTCCAGCCGCCGGCCATCGGCGTAGGTGGCCTGGATGGTGACTCCCTCGGCCCCGTCGCCGGCCACCGTCAGCTTGAGTTTGTCGGCCCGGGCGGCCGCCGGGGCAGCGGACAACAGGGTCAGGGCCAGCCCGGCGAACACGGCGGCCAACACCTTGCGGATAACCGTCACGGACATCTCCTCGACTACGAATGAGGGAGGCCCCTCCCCGACGCCGAAGCGTCGGGGAGGGGCCTCGTCGGATCAGAGCTGGCGACCGGGTGCCAGCCGGGTGACATCGCCACCGAGCCGCCCGGTGCCCTTGACCGGTTCGCCGTCGTTCGCCTTGACGCCGGCCTTGCTGGCCGCGCCGCCGAGACGAACGATCATCGCGTCGGTGTCCCGCACCAGGACATCCCTGACCTCCGCCTCAGCCACCAGGGTGGCGTCGGCGGCGAGCGTGCGGAACGCGGTCAACTGCTTGATCGCCTTGTTGTCGTTGCCGGCAGCCTCGGCCTGACGGGCCGCGTCGAGCTTCGCCGTCAACTGCTTGTGCGCCTTGGCCGAGAGCCGACCCGTCGCCTTGAACCGGTCCAGCAGGTTCTGCATGTCCCGGAACGAGGTGGTGACGAAGAAACGGACCGCCGAGGTGGTCTCGTTGCCCGCCTTGTCGGTCGCGGTCACGGTCAGCTCGTGCAGGCCGAGCGGCAGCTCGTACATGGCCTGCAGGGTGCCGCTGGTGTACGCCTGACCGTCGAGCTTGCCGACCACCGTCGCGATGCCCGAGGTCGGGTCGACAGCCTGCCAGGACACCCGAACGTCCTGGCTGTCTCCGTAGAGCTGGCCGTCGGCGATCCCGGACACCAGCAGCGTCGGCTTGGTGCCGTCGATGCGTACCACCGCCGACTTGAGCGTCTCGACGTTGCCGGCCTTGTCGGTCGAACGGAACAGCAGCTCGTGCTGCCCGTCACCGGTCACCTCGACCGGCGTCGTGTACGGCGTCCACGCGCCACCGTCCAGCGACCACTCCACCGTCTTCACGCCGGAACCGGCGTCGGTCGAGGTCAGCACGACGGGGATCGTCCCGTCGTGCCAGCCGGCGTCGTTCGCCGGAGCGAACGTCGCCGAGGTCACCGGCGCGGTGGCGTCGATCTTGGCGGAGACGGTCTTCGTCTCCTCCACGTTGCCGGCCTTGTCGGTCGAGCGGAACCGCAGCTCGTGCTCGCCGTCGCCGGTGATGGCCACCGGTGCGGTGTACGCCGTCCAGGTGGTGGCCCCGTCCAGCTGGTACTCCGTAGTGGCGAGACCGCTACCGCCGGCCTCGTCGGCACCGGTGAGCGTGACCGTCACCGGCCCGGTGTACCACCCGTCGGTCGGGGTGCCGGAAACCGCCGCCGTCGTGACCGGAGCGGTCTCGTCGGCGACCTTCGTGCTGAGCCGGAAGTAGTCGAACGAGGCGGTCTTCGACGCCGTCTGGTTGGCGCCGAGGGTGAACAGACCGACCTTCGGGGTGGCCCCGACCGCACTGTTGGTCAGTGCCTCCAACGCGGTCCAGGTCGCTCCGTCCGCCGAGTACGACGCGGTGAACGTGTTGCCCGTGCGGGCCAGCCGCAGGTGCCACACGGCCGAGGTGAGGCTGGTCGCCTCCGGCTGCGGGGTCTGCACCACCCCGGCGATCTCGCTGCGGAACTCGATCCGCCGCGTCACCGCCTGGCCGGCCTGGTTGTCCGCGATGAAGTCGAACTTGACGTAGTTGTCGTCATCCGCCTGCACGAGCAGACCGGCCTGCTGGTACTGCTCGTTCAGCAGGCTGCCGTCGACCTTCGTCTCCAGGGTCCAGTCGCCGGTCGGCGCGGTCTGGAGGATGAAGTTCTTCGGCCCGGTGTTGTCGGTGCCGTAGATGTCACCGTTGGGCACGTCGATCCGCAGCGCGCCTCCGGAGACCCGGTAACCAGCGGGGTCTTCCCGCGTGACGGCGTCCCACCGGCACTTGTCCAGCGAGCTGCCGGTGAACTCGTCCGACGGCTCGACCGGGCCGGCCGGAGCGTCCGGCGTGACCACGAACGAGTCGAAGGCCGCGTCCACAACAGGTGCCTCGGTGCCACCGTTGAGGGCGAAGACCCCGATCCGCGGGTTGGTGATGCCAGCGAGCGCGGCCGAACGGCCAACCGGGGTGAAGGTCTGCCCGTCGCCCGAGGCGGACGCGGTCAGGTTCGTCCCGTCGCTGGTGATCCGCAGGTACACGGTGTCACCCGCCGGTGCGTTGGTGGCGTCGGCGGCCTCGTTGCGCGGCGTGGCGGCCGTCTCCCGGATGAACTCCACCCGCCGGCTGCCGTTGTAGAGCAGGTCCACCTTGGCGTAGTTGTCGTCGTCGCCGTACACCAGCAGGCCGGCCTGCTGGTAGTTGGCCGTGACCGGCAGGGTGACCTTGGTGGTCATCTCCCAGGCGCCGGTCGGAGCCGCCTGGAGCACCAGGTTGGTGGCGTCGTTGCGAGCCCCGTAGAGGTCACCCACCCCGGTGGGCAGCCGCAGCGCGCCCCCACTGAGCGAGTAGAGCTGGTTCTCCCGGACCACGCTGGTCCAGCGGGCCTTGTCGAGGCTGTTGCCGTTGAAGTCGTCCGAACGCGCCCCGAAGCAGGACGTGTCCGGAGCGTCCACCCGCACCGGCACCGTGGCGTACGCCTTGGCGCCCTTGCTGTCGGTCACCGTGAGGGTGGCCGTGAAGGTGCCCGGGTTGGTGTAGGTGTGGCTGGCGTCCAGGGTGGTCGCCGAGCCGCCGTCACCGAAGTCCCAGGCGTACGTCAACGGAGTGTCGCCCTCGGCGTCGGTGGCCGTGCCGTCGAAGGCGACGGTGACCGGCGCGGTGCCGGTGGCCGGGGTGGCCGTGGCACTGACCGCAGGCGGCGCGTTCTCGGTGACACCGCGGCCGACGAAGTCCATCCAGTTGACGTTGAACAGCGAACCCGTTCCGCCGTTCGGATCGCGGGCCACGAAGTACAGCGAACCGCTCGCGGCACCGGTGACCGGCGCGCTCACGTCCGTGTACGTCTGCCACGCCCCGGTCGACGGCACGACGGCCGTGGCGACCACCGGTCCGTCAACCGCACCGGCGCGGACCTCGATCCGACCGCCGGCGGCGGCCGAGGCGGCCCGGAACCGGATCTCGGTGATGTTGGTCAGGTCCGCCGGAGCGACCGACCACCAGTCACCGTCCTCGATGAACGCGATGCTCTGGCCGCCACCCGCGGTGTCGGCCCCGGCCTCCCGCTGCACGCCGGCGTCTCCGCCGCCGGTGCTCACCGGCGTCCGCCCGGTGGCGGTGAAGTACTCGGCCTGCTTCTGCTTGGGCTGCAGGATCTCGATCTGCCGACCGGTGAGCGCACCGGCGCCGCCGGCACCACCCTCGTCGGTGTAGGTGGCCTCGAAGACCGCGAAGACGTTCGCCTCGGCGCCGTGCCCGGAGGCGAGCGACGTCTGGACGGTGCCGGTGCAGCCGGTGTGCTGCTCCAGCGGGTGGGCGTGCTCGTCGTGACCGAGCAGCACCTGGAGGTTCACCTTGGCGCAGTCGATCTGCCCGTCCTCGGGGTCGGTCACCTTGATCGTGTACTTGACCTGGTCACCCCAGTTGAAGAAACCACCGTCCGGCGGGAACTCGATGGTGACCGTCGGGGCGGTGTTGCCCACGGTGACCGGCACGTTGGCCACCGCGGTACGGCCCTTCGGGTTGGTCACGGTGAGCTGGGCGGTGTAGTTGCCCGCCGTCGCGTAGGTGTGCGTCGGGTTCGCCTCGGTGGAGGTCTGCCCGTCGCCGAAGGCCCAGGCGTAGGTGAGCGCGCCACCGTCCGGGTCCCGGGAGCCGGCGCTGGAGAACGTGACGGTCAACGGCGCCGGACCCGAGGTGGGGTTGGCGGACGCCGCCGCGATCGGCGCGCGGTCACCGGCGGTGTAGTCGATCCGGTAGACGCCGGAGTTGTCGTTGTTGCCGCCGAAGCCGCTGCCCCACTCGATCAGGTACAGCGCGCCGTCCGGGCCGAACTCGAAGTCCATCGGCCGGATCATGCTCATGCCGGTGAGCAACTGGTTGATGTCCACAAGCGACTTGCCGTCGGCGGTCACCTGCATCGTGTACATCTTGTTCTGGTTCCACTCGCCGAGCAGCGCCTTGCCGTCGTAGTAGGCCGGCCACTTGCGGGTGGAGTTGAGGTTGGGGTCGTACCGGTAGGCCGGGCCGCCCATCGGCGCGCCACCGCCACCGATCTCCGGGTACCGCGCGTCACCGGCGTAGCCGTAGTCGACGGTGGCCGGGACGACCGGCGGGAGGTTGGTCAGGCCGGTGTTGTTCGGCGAGTTGTTCACCGGCGCCGCGCAGTCGAACTTCGCGCCGCTCGGGCCGGACGGGAACGTGTAGTCGTTGTACGCCTCGTTCGTGCCCGTGCAGTACGGCCAGCCGTAGTTGCCGGGGGTGACGATGTTCCACTCGACCAGACCGCGGGGGCCCCGGTCCGGGTTGTTCGCGTTGGCGTCCGGCCCGTAGTCCCCGACGTAGAGCGTGTCGGTCTTCGGGTCGGTGCCGATCCGGAACGGGTTGCGGAAGCCCATCGCGTAGATCTCGGGACGGGTCTTCTCGGTGCCCGGCGCGAAGAGGTTGCCGGTCGGAACGGTGTACGTCCCGTCGTCCTCCGGGTGGATCCGGATCACCTTGCCGCGCAGGTCGTTGGTGTTCGCCGACGTGCGCTGCGAGTCGTAGTCCTGGCGGCCCGGTCGCTCGTCGAGCGGCGAGTACGCGTTCGACTCGAACGGGTTGGTGTTGTCACCGGTGGCCAGGTAGAGGTTGCCGGCGCTGTCGAAGGTCATGCTGCCGCCCGCGTGGCAGCAGGTGTTGCGCTGCGTGTCGACCCGCAGCACCTGCTTCTCGCTCGCCAGGTCGATGGTGTCGCCGGTCACCGTGAACCGGGACAGCAGGTTGCGGGTGACGTTGTCGTTCGGGGCGTAGTAGAGATACACCCACTTGTTGGTGGCGAAGTCCGGGTCGAGCCGGATGCCGATCAGGCCGTCCTCGTTGCCGGTGAAGACGTCCAGGTCGACGGCGGTGACGGTGTTGCCGGTGTCCGGCTTGATGATCTGCACCCGGCCGTCGCGCTCGATGTAGAAGACCCGCCCGTCGGGGGCGATGTCCAGCTCCATCGGGTTGCTGGTGTTGCTGTCCAGGGCGATCTTCTCGAAGTTCGAGGTCTTCGTGGCACCGCAGTCGGCGTCCTCGACACCGGCCGCGGTACGGATGCCGCCGAGCAGGTGGGAGAGGAACTCGGGCTCCGCGAACGACTCCCGGGTGTGCCCGCCGCCGGTGTACCAGGAGCGACCGCCGTCGAAGTCCTGACACCAGGAGGTCGGGTGGTCGGCGCCCATCGCGCCCGCGCCCGGGGTGTAGGTCTTTTCGTCCAGGCTGGCCAGCACGTGCACGTCCGGCCGCGGGTTGGTCTGGAAGTTGTACCACTCGTCGAACCGGGACCAGCGGTCCGGCAGTTCGGCCGTGGACGGGTGGGCGTGGTCCTCCACCTTCACCGTGGCCTGCTGGTTCTGCGGGTGGTTGGCGAAGTACGCGCCGACCAGGTCGCCGTACCAGGCCCAGCTGTACTCGGTGTCCGAGGCGGCGTGGATGCCGACGTAACCGCCGCCGGCCTTCACGTAGCGCTCGAACGCCGCCTGCTGCTCGGCGTTGAGGACGTCACCGGTGGTGGAGAGCCAGATCACGGCCTTGTACTTCGCGAGGTTGGCGTCGCTGAACGCGGCGCCGTCCTCGGAGGCGTCCACGGTGAAGCCGTTGGTGGCGCCGAGCTGTTGGATGGCGGCGACACCGGTGGGGATGGAGTCGTGCCGGAAGCCGGCGGTCTTGGAGAAGACCAGGACCGAGAAGGGATCGTCGGCGGCCTTCTGGGGCGCCTTCGGCGCCACCTGGGTGACCGGGGTTCCGGCCGCTGCCTCCCGTGGGGGGACCTGCGCGGCGGCCGGCGCGGCCTGCGCGGGCGTGCCGAACAGGCTTGTCGAGGCGAGGGCAAGGGAGATGAGGGTTGCGGTGATTGGTACGCGGGCACGACGAGAACGGGACACGCCGCCTCCTGTGTCGTAGTGACGGAGATCGCGGGAGTCGGCTCGCCGAAGGCCGTCCCTGGTGGAGTCGGTGGTCGCACCGTGCCAAGGTGCCCCCACCGACATTTTGTCGAATCGCTAAACAAATTAATTCGACTGGCTCGATGTCCGGCAAGATGCCGGCGGGTAACGGTTCTGCAACGGCAGGCGACATTCCGAACAGGACTGCATGAACCGCCACACAGATCTAGCTCGATTCGGTGCGTTCCGGCCCACCGGCCGCCGCCGAACCTCGCCTTGGCAGACCGACGGATCTGTCGTACGGTGACACGCAAGTAACCCACGGGAGCCCGGTGTACCGGGCTGAGAGGGGGGCTGACAGCCCCCGACCGTCGAACCTGATCCGGGTAATGCCGGCGCAGGGAGGAGAGTTGCCGTGCCGTCCCTGGGGCGACTGCATCTGATCACCGACACCCGACCCGGTCGGGACCCGCTCACCGTGGTTCGGGCCGCCCTCACGGTGGCCCGCGCCGACCTGGTCGTGCAGGTCCGGGTCGAGGACTCCGCCACCGACCGCGAGGCGTACGAGCTGGCCCGGCGGGTGCTGGCGCTCTGCCTGTCGTACGAGGCGATTTGCCTGGTCAACGACCGGCTGCACGTGGCGCTGGCGGTGGGCGCGGCCGGCGGACACATCGGAGCGGACGACCTCCCGGTGGCCGCCGCCCGTCGGGTGCTCGGCCCGACCGGTGTGCTGGGAGCCACCGCCCGCGCGCCACAGACAGCGACCGAGGCCGTCGCGGCGGGAGCCACCTACCTGGGCGTCGGCCCCTGCCACCCCACCAGCACCAAGACCGGCCTGCCGGACCCGATCGGACCGGCCGGGATCCGCGCGGTGGCCGACGCTGTCGACGTGCCGGTCATCGCGATCGGTGGCGTGACCGCCGCCCGGGTACCGGAGCTGCGGGCCGCCGGAGCGTACGGGGTGGCCGTGGTCGGTGCGGTGTCCGCCGCCGCCGACCCGGCGCGGGCGACCGCCACGCTGATCGAGGCCCTGACGTGCTGACCGGCCGGTCGGAGTCGGCGCCGTCGACCGACCGGACCCGGCCGGACGTGGCGGTGGTCGGGGCGGGGCCGATCGGGCTCGCGATCGCCTGGCGCTGCGCCGCCCGTGGGCTGCGGGTGGAGGTGCACGATCCGGCACCCGGCTCGGGGGCGTCAGCGGTGGCCGCCGGCATGCTCGCCCCGGTCGCCGAGGCGACCTTCGGTGAGCGGCAGCTGACCGAGCTGCTGCTGGCGTCCGCCGCCCGCTGGCCCACCTTCACCGAGGAGTTGACCGAAGCGACAGGCGCCGACATCGGCTACCGCACCGAGGGCACCCTGCTTGTCGGGTTGACCGGCGACGACCTGGCCGAGGCGCGCCGGCTGTGGGCGTACCAACAGGGGTTGGGCCTGCCGGTGACCCCACTGCGCCCCAGCGAGCTGCGCGACCACGAACCGGCGCTCGCCCCGCGGGTGCGCGGCGGCGCGCTCGCGCCCACCGACCACCAGGTCGACCCCCGGCTGCTGGTGCCGGCGCTACGCACGGCCGCGCAGCGGGCCGGCGCGGTGCTGGTGCCGCACGGTGTTCGACATCTGTCCGACGTGGACGCGCATGTCACGGTTGTCGCCGCCGGCTGCGGTTCCGCCGCACTCACCGGCCTGCCCGTGCGGCAGGTGAAGGGCCAGATCCTCCGGCTCCGCGCGCCCGGCGGCGTCGCGCCGGGCTTCCGGCACGTGATCCGGGGGTACGCCGACGGCGAGCACGTCTACCTGGTGCCCCGCGCCGACGGTGAGGTCGTGCTCGGTGCGACGGTCGAGGAACGGTCGGACACCACGGTCACCGCCGGCGCTGTGCAGCGGCTGCTCCGCGCCGGGGTGGACCTGCTGCCCGAACTGGCCGAGTACGACCTGGTCGAGGCGGTCGCCGGGCTGCGCCCAGGAACCCCGGACAACGCGCCGATCCTCGGGCCCCTGCCCGGGCGGCCGGACGTGCTGGCCGCCACCGGTCACCACCGGCACGGCATCGTGCTCACCCCGATCACCGCCGACCTGATCGCGGACCTGGCGCTCACCGGCGTACCCGATCCGCTGCTCGCGCCCTTCCGGCCGGACCGGTTCGCCGGCGCGGCAGCGGACGGCGAGCCCGTCACGACCGTTCGGCCGGAGCGGTTCGCCGGCGCGGCGGCGGACGGCGGAACCGAACCGACGATGAAGGGGGACCTGTGGAGTTGACGGTGAACGGGACCGGACGAAGCGTCCCGGGTGAGATGACCGTGGCCGGCCTGGTCGGTGTCGTCGCCCCGCAACCCCGGGGAGTGGCCGTCGCGGTGAACGGCGAGGTGGTGCCCCGGGCGGGCTGGGCGACCACGGCGCTGCGCGACGGTGACCACGTCGAGGTGCTCACCGCGGCGCAGGGCGGGTGAGGGGCGTGTCGTTCGAGCTGGGTGGGGAGACGTTCACCTCGCGGCTGATCCTCGGCACCGGTGGTGCGGCCAACCTGCACGTGCTGGAGCAGGCCATCCGGGCGTCCGGCACCGAGCTGGTCACCCTGGCCCTGCGTCGGGTGGACACCGCCCCGGGCACCGCTGGCGGGCTGCTGGACCTGCTGGAACGCTGCGGGGTACGGCTGCTGCCCAACACCGCCGGCTGTTACACCGCCACCGAGGCGGTGAAGGTGGCCCGGCTGGCCCGGGACGCGTTCGACACCGACTGGGTGAAGCTGGAGGTGATCGGCGACGAGCGGACGCTGCTGCCCGACGGGGTGGAACTGCTCCGCGCCGCCGAGGAGTTGGTCGCCGACGGCTTCACCGTGCTGCCGTACACGAGCGACGACCCGGTGCTCGCCCGCCGTCTCGCCGACGTGGGCTGTGCCGCGGTGATGCCGGCCGGCTCCCCGATCGGTTCGGGGCTCGGTATCGGCAACCCGCACCACATCCGGCTCATCCGGCAGGGTGTCGACGTGCCGGTGATCCTCGACGCCGGCATCGGCACCGCGTCCGACGCGGCCCTGGCCATGGAGTTGGGCTGCGACGGGGTGCTGCTGGCCAGCGCGGTGACCCGGGCCGCGGACCCGGTGGCGATGGCCACCGCGATGCGGTACGCGGTCGAGGCCGGCCGGCTCGCGGCCGGCGCCGGCCGGATCGAGCGCCGTTTCCACGCGCTCGCGTCCACCCCCGACGAGGGAAGACCCGACCTGTGACCGGCGTGCTGCCGCCCGCAGGCGCGCTGCCGCCCGCAGGCGCGCTGCCGCCCGCAGGCGCGCTGCCGCCCGCAGGCGTGCTGCCGCCGGGAGATCTTGGAAGCAAACTGCCCCGGGAGGGGCCGATTCCTTCCAAGATCTCGTTGGGGACCGTGCCGTCGGGGGTTGTCGTTCTGACCGATCGTCGGCTGGTTGCTCGCGGTGGGATTGAGCGGGTTGTTGCGGGTGCTGTGGCCGGGGGAGTGCGTTGGGTGGTGCTGCGGGAGAAGGACCTGCCCCGCGTCGAGCGCGCCGCCCTCGCCGCCGGCCTGCGGGCGATCCTCGCCGACGTCGGCGGGACCCTCGTCGTGGCCGGCCCCGACCCGCTCGGCGGCGACGCCGTCCATCTGCCCGCCGCCGGCCCGTACCCGCCACCGACCCACCGCCTGGTCGGCCGCTCCTGCCACGACGAAATCGAGCTGGACCGCCTGACCACCGAGCACTACGCCACCGTCTCCCCGGTCTGGCCCACCAGGACGAAACCGGGATACGGCCCATCCCTGGGACCGGACGGCCTGCGGAAGCTGATCGAGTCAAGCCCCGTGCCGCTGCTGGCCCTGGGCGGAATCGAAACCCCAGAACAGGTAACCGCCTGTGTCCAGGCAGGAGCCGTAGGGATGGCGGTGCTGGGCGCAATCATGCGAGCACAAAACCCCACCGAGGCAGCAGCCGCCCTGACCAGCGCCTTCCAAGAGGCGGTCACGCCTGAGCTGACCCAAACCCGCCACGGAGGCACCGGGTCTCCACGCACGGGGCTGCGGCCGACCGTGCCCACGCAGGGATCAAGCCTGACCGCCCGGAGTGGGCACGGTCGGCCGCAGCCCCAAACCGCAACCAACGACGGCCAAACCGCAACCAACGACGGCCAAACCGCAACCAACGACGGCCAAACCGCAACCAACGACGGCCAAACCGCAACCAAGGAGGAGAAGTGACACCGAGCACCATCCTCACCATCGCCGGCTCAGACTCCGGCGGCGGCGCGGGCATCCAGGCCGATCTCAAGGTCTTCGCGGCGCTGGGCGCGTACGGCACGAGCGTCCTCACCGCGGTCACCGCGCAGAACACCAGGGGTGTCGATGCCGTGCTGCCGCTGCCGCCGCGCACGGTGACCGAGCAGCTGGAGAGCGTACTCACGGATTTCACCGTGTGCGCGGTCAAGACGGGGATGCTCGGCACCCCGGCGGTCGCCGACGCGGTGGCCGAGGCCGCCCGGGACGGTCGACTGCCGCAGCTCGTCGTCGATCCGGTGCTGGTCGCCACGAGTGGACACCGGCTCGGTGTGGTGGGCGCGGTGGAGCGGCTGCTGCCGTACGCCCGGGTGGCGACGCCGAACTGCGCGGAGGCCGCGGCCATCACCGGACGCCCGGTGGACGACGTGGCCGGGATGGTCGTGGCCGCCGAGGCTCTCGCGGCCGGCGGCCCGGAGTACGTCGCTGTCACCGGCGGTGACGTGGACGGTGGCGAGGCGGTCGACGTGCTGCACGGCGGCGGCGTGACGACGCTGCTGCGGGCCCCTCGGGTGGACACCCGGCACACCCACGGCACCGGGTGTTCGTTCTCGGCGGCGATCGCCGTGCGGCTCGCGCTGGGCGATCCGGTGCCGGCGGCGGTAGGGGCCGCGAAGGAGTACGTGCTCCGTGCACTGACCGGCGCACGGGGTTGGGAGCTGGGCGCGGGGCGTGGACCGCTGGACCACTTCGGCTGGTCCGCTTGATCACCAGGGAGGCTGTCATGCAGGCACGAGGCAAGGTGTACGTCGAGGGTTCACGGCCGGATGTCCGGGTGCCGTTCGCGGAGGTGGGGCTGACCGGGGATCTTCCGCCGGTGCGGCTCTACGACACGTCCGGTCCCGGGTCGGACCCGGAGGTGGGGTTGCCCGCGTTGCGCGGACCGTGGATCGCCGAGCGGGGTGACGTGGCGCCGGCCCGGGGCGCGGGCACGCCGCTGGTCGGGGTGGACGGTCGCCGTCCGACTCAGCTCGCGTACGCGCGGGCGGGGGTGGTGACGCCGGAGATGGAGTTCGTGGCGATCCGGGAGAACGTCGACCCGGAACTGGTCCGGTCCGAGATCGCCGCCGGCCGGGCGGTGCTGCCGCTCAACGTGAACCACCCGGAGTGCGAGCCGGCGATCATCGGCAAGGCGTTCCTGGTCAAGGTGAACGCCAACATCGGCACCTCGGCGGTCAGCTCGTCGGTCGCCGAGGAGGTGGAGAAGCTCACCTGGGCCACCCGCTGGGGCGCGGACACCGTGATGGACCTGTCCACCGGGAAGCGGATCCACGAGACCCGCGAGGCGATCGTGCGGAACTCGCCGGTGCCGATCGGGACGGTGCCGATCTACCAGGCGTTGGAGAAGGTCGACGGCGACCCGGTGAAGTTGAGCTGGGAGGTGTTCCGGGAGACCGTGATCGAGCAGGCCGAGCAGGGCGTGGACTACATGACGGTGCACGCCGGGGTGCTGCTGCCGTACGTGCCGCTGGCCGTGGACCGGGTCACCGGGATCGTCTCCCGGGGCGGCTCGATCATGGCGGCGTGGTGCCTGGCGCACCACGAGGAGAACTTCCTCTACACCAACTTCGCGGAGCTGTGTGCGCTGCTCGCGCGCTACGACGTGACGTTCTCGCTCGGCGACGGGCTGCGTCCCGGTTCGATCGCCGACGCCAACGACGAGGCGCAGTTCGCCGAGTTGCGGACGCTCGGTGAGCTGACGAAGGTCGCCTGGGAGCACGACGTGCAGGTGATGATCGAGGGACCCGGTCACGTGCCCATGCACAAGATCAAGGAGAACGTGGACCTTCAGCAGGAGTGGTGCCACGAGGCGCCCTTCTACACGCTCGGCCCGCTGACCACCGACATCGCGCCCGCGTACGACCACATCACCTCGGCGATCGGCGCCGCCATGATCGGCATGTTCGGCACCGCGATGCTCTGCTACGTCACGCCGAAGGAGCACCTCGGCCTGCCGGACCGGGACGACGTGAAGGCGGGCGTGATCGCGTACAAGATCGCGGCCCACGCGGCGGACCTGGCCAAGGGGCACCCCGGCGCGCAGGACTGGGACGACGCGTTGTCGAAGGCGCGGTTCGAGTTCCGCTGGGAGGACCAGTTCAATCTCTCGTTGGACCCGGAGACCGCACGGTCGTACCACGACGCGACGCTGCCGGCCGAGCCGGCGAAGACGGCGCACTTCTGCTCGATGTGCGGCCCGAAATTCTGCTCCATGAAGATCACGCAGGAGCTCAAGGAGTACGCGGCGCGCGGCATGCAGGGCAAGTCGGAGGAGTTCCTCTCCGGCGGCGGCAAGGTCTACCTGCCGCTGGCCTGACCTGCGCCAGGCCGAGCGCGGCGAACCCGCCGTCCCCGAGGTGATCCACTCGGGTTCACTGGTATTGCGGTATCCGGGCGGCTAGGACAGCCCGAATCCAATGAACCCGAGTGGATCAGGCGCAACCGACCGGGGTTCCGGCCCGCCGACCGGTGGGTCAGTCGCGGTGGTGCCGGCCGGTGGAGCGCAGCGAACGTCGGCCGCTCTCCTGCTCGGGCTCGTTGTCCGACACCGGCTTGCCCAAACCGGCGACCCAGTCGACGAACTCCTCGTCCTGGGTCGGCAGGGCCTCCGTCGCGTCTGACGTCTCCGCACCCTTCTCGTCGCTCCGGGACCTGTTGCGGCGGAACAGCCCGCCGAGCCGTCCGCGCCGGGAGGGTTGCTCGGCCACCTTCGCGTCGGTGCTCGCCGGGTCGTCGGTGCTCACCGGATCGCTGGTGTTGGCGGGGTCGGCGGTGCTCGCCCGGTCGCCAGTGGTGGCCGGGCCGCTGGTGCGTGCCCGGTCGTCGGTGCTGGTCGGGCCGCTGGTGTTGGTCGGGCCGCCGGTACCGGTGGGCGCGCCAGCCCAGCCCGGCACGACCGGAGATTCCGCCGGCACCGGATGCCTGGTCGGAGCGGCCAACTCGTTGGCCACGTCCGGCACGGTCGTCGCCGGCCGGGTTGTCGAGCTGTCCGGCGACCCCGTCGGGGCGGCGCGGCGGCTGGTGTCGAACGCGTTCCAGGTGCCGGCCCGGCTCAGATCCGGCAGCGGTACCCGGTGCCGGGGCTTCGGTGCCTGCCCGGTCGGCTCGTCCGGCCCGGTAGGCGGCTCCGCTGCGGTGGCTCCCGGCTCGGACGCCTGTGGTGGCACCGCTGCGGTGGCTCCCGGCTCGGACGTCTGTGGTGGCACCGTCCAGGCCGGGGTGACCGACCAGGACGACGGCGCCGGCGCCCAGCGGACCGTGTCCGGGCCGCTGGCGACGGGACCGTCTTCGGCGGGCCGCGCGCTGGTGGTCTCGCCGGCCCCGGCGGCAGCCGATCCTCCGGCCGGTTCGGCCGGTTCGGCCGGTTCGGCCGGTTCGGCCGCACGGAAAACGGTGGGGCCGGTGCCGCCGACGTCCGGGGTACGCGGCGGATCGACCGCCTCTGCCCTGGTACCGGCCGGGGTAGCCGGCGCCCCGGTCGGACCGGTGGTGCTCGGGATGGGGGCGAATGCCGGACCGGTGGTGGTCGGGACGGGTGTCTTCGTCGGACCGGTGGTGGTCGGGACCGGTGTGCTCGTCGGACCGGTGGTGGTCGGGACCGGTGTGCTCGTCGGACCAGTGGCGGTCCGGGTCACGGGGGTTCTCGTCCGACCGGTTCTGGTGGTGGGGGCCGCTGCTTCCGTGGAGGTCGCGGTGGTCGGGGTGGCCTCGGTGGTCGGGGTGGCCCCGGTGGTCGGGGTGGCCCCGGTGGTCGGGGTGGCCTCGGTGGTTGGGCCGGACGTGGTGTCCCGGTCCTCCCTGTCCGGCACGGCAGTGCCGGCACCCGGCTCGGCGGAGGTCGCCGACCCCGACGTGCTGTCGGCGGGGTTGGTGGTGGCGTCGAGCGGGCCGGCCTTCGGCTTGCGGGCTCGACGCGGCTTGACCGTCAACGGTGCGTCGGCCGTGCCAGGCTCGACTCCGCCCGTGTCGGTGGTTGCCGTGGTGGCCGCGCCCGTGTCGGTGGTCCCGGTGCTGTCCCTGGTCGCGTCGGTGGTTGCCGTGCTGGCCCTGTTCGCGTCGGCAGTGGTCGCGCCGGCAGTTGCCGTGCTGGCCGCGCCCGCACCGGCCGCACCGGCCGCGCCCGCACCGGCCGCGCCCGCACCGGCCGCGCCCGCACCGGCCGCGCCCGCACCGGCCGCGCCGGCACCGGCCGCGCCCGCGCCGGCGGTGCCGGCACTCGGCGTGCTCGTGCTGGCGAGGCCCGTGCTGGGTGTGCTCGCACCGGCCGTTGCCGCGCCGACGCTGGGCGTGTCCGTGCTGGGCGTGCCCGTGCTGGGCGTACCCGTGCTGGGCGTACCCGTGCTGGGCGTGCCCGTGCTGGCGGTGCCGGGGGTGGGCGTGTCCGTGCTGGTTCGGGCCGTGCTGGTCGGGGCGGAGGTGGCGGTGTCCCTGCGGGTGGTGCGTCCGCCGGTCCGTGCACCGCTCGTGTCCGTCGCGGTGGGGACGGTCGGGGCGTCGGCTGCGGGACCACCTGTCGGGGTGGCGTCGGTCGGGCTGCCGGCGGCGGGGGAGATCGGCGCGGACATCGCCGCGGTCTCCGCCGGAGAGGTGACGTCGTCCCGGCTCGCCGTGGGCGTCCGCCTCCCGGCGGTGAACTCACCTGTCGGATCGGTCAGCCAGGCTGCCGACGTCGCCGGAGCGACAGGCGTCGTACCGTGCTGGCCGCTCGCGGTTGTCGTGGGCCAGTCCCAGTGGGCCGGCACGGTGCGGACGCCGTCGGAGCCGTCCGCGGCACGCGGACCTGAGGCGGTGTCGGCCACCTGCCCGCCTACCAGTACCCCGCCGGTCGAGGGTGCGTCGGTCCGCTCGGCGGCGTCCGGGTCGTTCACCGGACTCGGCGACGCGGCGTTGGGCAGGGCCGGGCCGGTGGGCAGCGGGCGCAGGATGGCGCTGGGTTCGATCGCCTGCGAATCCGGGGTGCGAGCGCTTGTCGGCCAGCGCAGCAGCGCGGCGGCGGCTGCGCCGAGCGCGCCGGCGAGGATCGCGATCAACGAGCCGTAGTAGGGATTCACCTGGTAGCGGTCCACGGAGTCGCCGGGGCCGGCGGTCAGGTAGGCGAACGCCACCAGCACCGGACCGGCCACCCCGGTCGCCCCGCTGATCAGGGGCTCCTGCCCCCGCCAGCGAGCCAACCCGGCGGTCGCGGCCCCGGCCAGCAGCGCCACGATGGGCAGCAGGAGCAGCGCCAGCCGTTGGGCGGTGGAGTCGCTCAGCCAGCTTGGCTCGAGCACACCGAGCCGGACGGTCGGCAGCGGGCCGGCCGTGCCGAGCGACGGCAGGACGGAGATCAGCGCCAGCAGCCAGACCACGCCGGCCACGGCCGTCATGTTCCAGCCCAGCTCGGGCCGGAGCAGCACGGCGATCGCGGCGCCCGCCCCGATCACCGCGCCCAGTACGGCGCAGATGCCCACCGCCCAGACCGGGTCGACGGAGATCAGCTCCGCGGCGCGGGCGGGCTGCATGCAGAGCGGGGCGATGACGGTGGCGCCGAGCGCGGCCGCGCCGCCGATCGCCAACTGTCGGCCGGTGCTGGCCGCCGGAGCATCGCTGCGCGCGAGGCGTCCGGTCAGGACAGCACCGACGACGGCGGCGTTCGCGGCGAACCAGCCCACCCAGACGAGCTGGGCGGGCCACTGGTTGACGGTCGTACCGGTGAAGGCGCCGGTCAGCCGGACGATGCCGAAACCGTACGCGACGCCGAGCTGGCCGGCCCCGGCCAGCACGCTCACCCCGAGCGCCGTGAGCAGCAGTCTGCCCCAGGTCCGAAAGGCCATGTCCGGCACGTTACGCACCCCGTACACCCGACCGCCACCGGCGCGCCGCGCGGCGCGTCGGCTCGCGTTCGGCGGGTCTACTTGAGTTCGACCAGTCGGGCCAGGTAAGTCGTGTCTCCGACATTGGTGAGCATGTGTACGGCTCCGGGGTCGCGGTAGACGACTCCGCCGGTGGGCTCGTCGGCGTCGATGCGCGTGCCGTCGATGGTCTGTACGACGTTCTTCGCGCCCTCGATCGCCACCACCAGGTACGGGTGGTCATGCCGGTGCAGCGGTTGGCGCTCACCCGGCTCGAGCCGGATGTGCCAGACCCGGACCCGGTCGTTCTCGTACACGATCTCCTGGCCCACCGGCCCGAGTTCGGTTCCGTCGATCACGTCGGTCATCGTTCTCCGTCCAGTTGGGGGAGCACCTCGGCGGCGATCAGCTCAAGGTGGTCGAGGTCTGCGAAGTCGATCAGGCGCAGGTGGACGCGGGTGGCGCCGATCGCGGCGAACTCGCCGATCCGCTGCGCGAGCTGCGCGGGGGAGCCGACCACCGGGTCCTCCGGCGGCAGCGCGCTCTTCTCGTGCAGAGGTGCGGCCCGCCGCTGGGCCTCGGCGTCGGTGCGGCCGATGGCCACGACGAGCCCGGCGGAGAGCACCAGCGGCGGACGACCGGACTCCGTCCGACCGGTGCGCTCGCACGCCTCACGCACCCGGTCGAACGCTGCGGCGGTGTCCGCCACGGACTTGAACGGCATGTTGAACTCGTCGGCGTACCGGGCGGCCAGCTCGGGGGTGCGCTTGGGGCCGCGTCCGCCCACGATGATCGGCGGTCCGGGCACCTGCACCGGCTTGGGCAGGGCTGGCGCGTCCACCAGGCGGTAGTGGTCGCCGTTGAAGCTGTAGGTCTCCCCGGCCGGGGTCCGCCACAGCCCGGTGATCACCTCAAGCTGCTCGGCCAGCCGGTCGAAGCGCTCGCCGACCGGCGGGAACGGGATGCCGTACGAGGTGTGCTCGCGTTCGTACCAGCCGGCGCCGATGCCCAGGTCGACCCGGCCGCCGCTCATCTGGTCGACCTGAGCGACCATCACCGCGAGCGGGCCGGGCAGGCGGAAGGTGGCCGACGTCACCAGGGTGCCGAGCCGGATCCGCTCGGTCTCCCGGGCCAGCGCGGCGAGGGTCAGCCAGGCGTCCGTCGGGCCGGGTAGGCCCGGGTCGGCGCCCATCGACTGGTAGTGGTCGGCGCGGAGGAAGCCCTCGTACCCGCAGGCCTCGACCAGTCGGGCGAACCGGAGCTGCGTGTCGTAGCTGGCGCCACGGTTCGGCTCGGTGAAGACCGACACCCGCATGTTCATCGTCCTTCCGCGCCGGCCGTGGCCGGCTGGTCGCGTTCCATCAGCAGCTCGTGCAGGTCGGCGCTGACGCGTGCGACATCGGCCCGGTGGGCGTCGAGCAGTTGCCGGGCGCGCTCGCGGTGCTTGGCACGGCTCCAACCGAAGATCTCCACCGGCAGCAGGACGTTGTCCAGCACGGTGCGCCAGGGCAGTAGTGCCGGCTTCTGGAACAGCATGGCGATGTCCTGGCGGGGACGGGAGATTGGCGTGCCGGCCACGGTGATCTCACCGGCGGTCAGCGGGAGCAGCCCGGCGATCAGGCGCAGCAGTGTGGATTTGCCGCAGCCCGAGCGGCCGAGCACCGCGACGAACTCACCCTCGGCGACGTCGAGGTCGATCCCGCGCAGCGCCTCCACCCGGCGAGATCGGCCCTCGAAAATACGGGACACCCCGGCCAGTTGGATCATCTCCGGCGGACCTCCGCTGACTGGACGGTCAGGATTCCGGCAAAGGCTAGCCGGACTGTGCGTGTATCGCACCGTCTGGGGTGGTCAGAAGGTTTTCCCGTTCTGCAACGGGATGGGGCTGGCGTCACAACCGTCGATTTCTCGTACGCTGTGTGCCCGCGATCAGTCCCCTCACCGTGGCGGTGCCCGGCTTCCACCCCTCCCCCCGGCCCGGCCCGTCACGACAACCCCTCCGGTGGCCCGTCGGCCCCGGCTGGAAAGGACACGGTGCCACTCATGAGCAGGCTGACACGTACGGTCGCTACCGCCGCGCTGGCCACCGCCCTCGCCCTTGTCTCCGCCTGCAGCAGCGGGTCGGATTCGGCCGACGACGCCAAGGGCGGCGACAGCGGGACGCTGGAGAAGATCACCTACCTCACCTCCTTCGGCCACTTCGGCCGCGACTCCTACGCCTGGGTGGCGAAGGAGAAGGGCATCTTCAAGGAAGCCGGCTTCGACGTCGAGATCAAGGCTGGTCAGGGCACCGGTGGCGTGATCCAGACCGTCGTCGGTGGCCAGGCCGACTTCGGCCCGATCGACCTCACCGGTGGTCTGCTCCAGTTCGGCAACGGCCAGGCGAAGGACTTCACCGTGGTGGCCGCGATCCAGCAGCGCACCATGGCCGGCATCGCCTCGCTCGAGGGTAGGAACATCGCCTCGCCGAAGGACCTGGAGGGCAAGAAGCTCGCCGACACGCCCGGGTCCGTGGTCCGCAATCTCTTCCCGACGTACGCCCGGCTCGCCGGGGTGGACGCGAGCAAGGTGACCTGGGTCAACGGTGAGGCCCAGGCACTGATCGGCACGCTCGCCTCCGGCGCGGTGGACGGCATCGGCCAGTTCGTCGTCGGTCAGCCGACCATCGAGGTGGTGGCCAAGAAGAAGGCAGTCATGCTGCCGTACAGCAACGTGATGCAGGACCTCTACGGCAACGTGCTGATCACCTCCTCCAAGATTGCCAAGGAGAAGCCCGAGATGGTGAAGAAGTTCACCGCGGCGTTGCTCAAGGGCCTGGAGTACAGCTTGGCCAACTCCAAGGAGGCCGGCGAGATCCTGAAGAAGAACGTCGACGCCGCCAACGCGGTCGCCGCCGCCGCCGAGCTGGAGCTGATGGCCGCGTACGTCCGGTCCGGCAACACCGGCACCGCCCTCGGCATCCTGGACAGCGGCCGGGTCGCCACGAGTATCGCGCTCCTGCAGGGTGCTGGCGCACTCAAGCAGAACATCACCCCCGAGCAGATCATCGACTTCAGCCTCGTGCCGAAGGCCTGATCGGGTCGTCACCGGGGGTACGTCCCGCCGCTCTCCGGTGGGGCATACCCCCGTCGCTCGTCGGCTCACGGGGGCCGTGGATTTCGAGGAGGACGCGATGACCGAGGTCCGGTCGGTGGACCCGGCGGCACCCGCACCCGCAGGCGGCGGATCCGAGGCGGCGCGGGCGGGTCGCGGTGCCGGGCTCCGCGCCGGGGCGATGCTGCTGCCCGCTGCCGGCCTCCTGGTCGCCCTGGCGGCGTGGTGGCTGATCGCCCGGCTGCAACTGGTCCATCCCGCGGCTCTGCCGCCGCCCGGCGACGTCCTCACCGCGCTCGTCGACAAGCCCGCCCAGATGCTGGAGCACACCTGGGCCACCATGCTGGAGATCCTGATCGGCTTCGCGCTGTCGGCGGCGGCCGGTGTCCTGATCGGGCTCTCCCTGGCCAGCTCCGGCACGGTGGAGCGGATGTTCACCCCGCTGTTGGTCGCGGTGAACGCGGTACCGAAGATCACGCTTGGCCCGTTGTTGGTGGTGGCGCTCGGTTGGGGTCAGAAACCGATCCTGACCATGGTGTTCCTGCTCTGCTTCTTTCCGATCGTGCTCTCCACCGCGACCGGGCTCACCACCACGCCTGCTGACCTGGCCGAGTTGGTGCGCTCCTGGAACGCCTCCCGCTGGCAGGCGTTCCGCACGGTGCGCTTCCCGGCCGCGTTGCCGCAGATCTTCGTCGGGCTCAAGGTGGCCATGCCGCTGGCCGCGATCGGCGCGGTGATCGGTGAGTTCCAGGCCGGCGAGGGTGGCCTCGGCTACGTCATCACCCAGTACGCCGGAGTCGGTGACACCGCCACCGCGTGGGCGGCGATCATGTTGGTGGCGTTGGTGAGCATTCTGCTCTACTGGGCGCTCCTGCTGATCGAACGGATTGCCCTGCCCTGGGTGAGAGATACCACCAGCAGCCGCTAACCCACCAAGAGCAAGATCAATGACCAGCACCAAGACGCAAGCCAAGATCAACACTAAGAAGCGCGAAGGGTCGACCCCCCACTCAGGAGGCCGGCCCGTTCCATCGACGCTGCTGGCGGCCGACCGTGCCCGGCGGAGGGATCAAGCCTGACCGCCCGGAGTCGGGCACGGTCGGCCACACCCCCACCGGCACCCGATGAAGCGCCGGAACCACAAGGCCCGAGCGTTACCCCGCCAGCCGCCAACGGCCGTTACGGGCGACAAGCGTGGTGAGCGCCTGCGGCATCAGCCCGCTGTGGTTGTCCGGCGTCATGCGGATCGGGCCGGACAGGCCGTCCATCTGGGACGTTTCGAGTACGTCCCGAATGCCGTCACGGTCCACCTTCCCGACGTCGCCACCAGCGCGAAGTTCCGCGTCGGCGATCAGCTGGACGGCGTCCGCCGCGAAGGATGAGGACCCGTTGTAGCCGCCGAAGCGTGCGGTGTAGTCCTGGAACCACTGCCGCCGCGCCGCCTTGGCCGGGGTGGTCGCGATCACGTCGTCGATCACCATCGTCTGGGTGAAGATCAACGTAGCCCGTTCGGTCACCCTGGCCGCCGCGCCGAGGAAGAGGTCGCCCGCCGCGCCCGCGTCGAAGAAGAGCGACCCGCGGAAGGTGGTCTCAGCGGCGCTGGTGGCGGCCAGTGTCGCCTGCTCCGGCGAGGTCCAGAAGACCAGCGCGTCGGGCTTGCCCGAGGCGAGCTGTTGGATCTGCTGGCTGACGTCGGTGTCGGTGGTCTTGACCGGCTGCTCGCGGAACGTGATGTTGACCTTGTCCAATTCGCTCTTGAGCGCGGTCGCGCCCTCCCGGCCGTAGGCGTCGTCGCTGACGAGCGCTCCCACCTTGCGGATGTTGTTGCGGCGCAATTCGTTGGTGAGTGCGGCAGCGCTGTCCGCGGCGTTGGGGCCGAGCTTGAACACGTAGCGCCGTTCGGCGACCGGGCTGGCTATCGCACCGGAGGCGGCGAGGGCAATGGTGGGGATCCGCTTGTCGTTGATGGTTCCGACCGCGCCGACCGCGCATTCGTTGCAGCCGCCCATGACGATGGCGCTGACCTGGGAATCGCTACTGAAGTCGGCGATGTTGCGGAGCGACTCGGCGGCGTCGGAACGGTTGTCTTTCACCTTTAGCTGGATTTTCCGGCCGTTCAGTGCTCCGGACGAGTTCAACTGATCCCTCTTCAGTTCGAGGGCCCGCTGGTACGTCTGGCCAACTGTGGCCGCGGCGCCGGAGAGCTCGAGATCGGCGGCGATCACGATCGGACTCGTGTCCTGCTCGGCACCGCCAAACTGGCAGCCGGTGAGTGTGGTGGACACTACGGCCGATGCAAGCGCCGCGATGGTCGCGGAGCGGATGGGGCTCAACTCAGTCCTCCAGGTGCGGGCGCGGGCGCTGCCCGGTCACCGCCGCTAATCCGTCCTCAGTGGAGGACGGGATCTCCTCTGCCGTACGGTGTGCGCGAAGCCTGCAAAACCTTGCCAATGGCCGGGGCTGTGGTCAAGCGCGGACCGCGGTAGCCTTTTCGGGACGCTCATCCCACATGCTGGCGTAACGCAATGTTTGCAAAAGCTCACTCTGCATGCATCTGTGACCACTCAGGAGTTACATGCCCTGTTCAGGGGCTTGCGGAAATGAAGGTATCAGTTGCCCGGATCACGGGGTGCGCTCAGTCCGACCCTTTCCTGCCTCACTGCGGCTTCCCAAACAGGATCATCTCTGATGAAATCGCGGCCGTGCCGCGCGTGGTCCCCTCCGCTAACGGCATGGCTCGGTGGGGCAGGCGGGGGAGAAACGACGGAGGCGATGTCGTGAGCACCGGAACGACGACCCTGCCCGCGCTCGGCAACAGCGCTCGGCCCACGCGCCGGCTGATGCCAAGACTGCGCGACGCCCGGATCCGGTCCAAGTTGGCGTTGATCCTGGTCGTCCCGGTGGCGGCGGTGATCGCGCTGGCCACGGTCCGTCTGATCGCCGTGGGTGAGGGAGCCTTCGACGCCACCCGAGCCCGGTCGCTGACGGCCCTTTCTCTCGACGTCAGTGCGCTCACCCAGGACCTCCAAGCCGAGCGAATGGCCGCGGCCGCCTACCTGGCCGCCCCACAACAGCCGGCTGACGCGTACAACCTACGGGTCCGCCAGACGCAGCAGCAGGTCGACGCGTACCGCGCCGAGCGGGGCCGGATCGGCGACGTGCCGGCGGCCGTGCGCGACCGTCTGGCCGTCATCGACGGCCACCTCGCCACGCTGGACGGCACCCGGCAGAAGGTGCTGGACCGCCGGCAGATGGCAGTCGCCGAGGCCGTGCTCCGCTACGGGGTCATCCTCACCGACCTGGTCGCCTACGGTGACGGCCTGGCCCAGCTGCCCGGCGACGAGAGCCTGTCGGACAGCCGCCGTGCGGTCGCCGCCTTCGCCCGTGCCAAGGCTGCCGTCGCCGAGGAGGAGGCGGTCGCCTTCACCGCGCTGACGGGGGGCCAACTCGACCCGGAGCAGTTCTCTTCCTTCGTGGCCACGCTGACCAGTCAGCAGGAGGCCCTGGTCGCCTTCTCGCTGGCGGCCGACCCGGTGCAACGTGCCCTGGTCGACAGCGCCGTCTCCGGTGACGCGGTCGGCCTGGCCGACCGGGTCGCCACCGACATCACCCGATCCGTCGGGCAGCGCCCGTTGGTCACCGCGCAGAACGCCACCGCCGCCATCGGCGCCCAACACGACCTGATGCGCTGGGCTGAGATCCAACTGCAGGACCGGCTGCTCCAGCAGGCCGACGAGGCGCGCTCGGATGTCATCCGGCAGGCCGTGATCGAGTCGATCCTGGTGCTGCTGACCCTGATCATCGCCGTGTCGCTGGCCGTGGTGCTGGCCCGCTCGCTGAACCACTCGCTGCACCGGCTTCGTGAGGGTGCCCTTTCGGTGGCCAACCACGACCTGCCCGATGCGGTGCGGCGGCTGCAGAACATGGGCAGCGTGGGCGACGGTGGGGTGGACGAGATCGTCCGCCAGGTTCGGGACCCGATCCAGCTCAACAGCCGCGACGAGGTCGGCCAGGTGGCGTCGGCCTTCAACGTCGTCCACCGGGAGGCGGTGCGGGTCGCCGCCGAGCAGGCCGCGCTGCGTACCAGCGTCTCGGCGATGTTCCTCAACCTGGCCCGCCGCAGTCAGACCCTGGTCGACCGCATGATCGGCGAGCTGGACGCGATCGAGCGCGGCGAGGAGGACCCGAAGCGGCTCGCGCGGCTCTTCGAGCTTGACCACCTGGCCACCCGAATGCGCCGCAACGACGAGAACCTGCTGGTCCTGGCCGGCGCCGACTCCGCGGTGCCGCGTCGCGACGACGCGCTGGTCGTGGACGTGCTGCGCGCCGCCCAGTCCGAGGTGGAGCTGTACAACCGCATCGAGTTCGGGACGGTGGACACCGACATCTCGGTCGCCGCCCACGCCGTCAACGACGTGGTCCGTCTCGTCGCCGAACTGCTCGACAACGCCACCCGCTTCTCACCGCCGAACACCACGGTGGTCGCCGACGGTCGCCGGATCCGCGACTATGTCCTGATCCAGATCGAGGACCGCGGGCTCGGCCTCACCGACGAGCAGCTCGACTCGCTCAACCGCAGGCTGGCCGCACCGCCGAGCGTCGACGTCGCCGCGTTCCGGCTGATGGGTCTGGCCGTGGTCAGTCGGCTCGCCTCCCGTTACGGCATCCGGGTGGAGCTGCGCCGCAACGTCGAGGGTGGCACCGTCGCCCAGGTGACGTTGCCCGCCGCCACCGTGGTGCTGCCCAGCAACCGGGGCCGCGAGCAGGTGCTCACCCGGCCGCGTCAGCCGATGGCCGTGGAGCAGACGCCGCTCACCCCGGCCGGTCACACCGAACAGTTCGCCGGTGCCGCGACCTCGGCGGCGACGCTGCCCGACCAGTGGCGCACGAGCACGCCGGCCCCCGCCCAGTGGCAGTCGCCGCTGGAGTCGCGGGACACCACCCCGGCCGTACAGGCGGGTGGCTACGGCGGCCCACGCTCGGCCATGCCATCCGTACCCGCCGCCCCGGCACCCGCCGCCCCGCTCCCGCCGGCCCGGCCCGCCTACAGCAGCGGCGCGGGCGCTTCGCTGGGCAGCCCGACCGTGGCCTACCCGACCGTCGACCCGCTGCCTCGGCGTGGATCCACCGCGGGTGCCGCGGACGGAGCGGATGGGCGTGGCGTCCAGGGCCTCCCGGTCGGTCCGGTCGCTGGCGCTGGCGCGGTGGCACCGCCTCCCGCGCCGTCGGTCCCCGCCGCGCCGGCCAGCTCCCGGCCCGACTTTCCCGCCGAGGCGCCGATCTTCCGGGAGATGGAGGCGGTCTGGTTCCGGTCGCACGGCGACGACGCCACCGCAATCTTCACCCGCCCCAACTTCGACGAGCCACCAGCGCCCGCCGCCGCTCCGGCCGACACCGGCCTGCGCACCGGCAACGGCGGCCAGCCGAGCGCCGCGTCCGTGCCGGCCGCGCCGCCGGCCCGACCGAAACTGCCGACCCGTACCCCGGGCAGCTCCGACGGCACGGCCACGCCGGGCGCCGGAGGTCTCGGTACCACCATGGACGGGTTCGGAGCACGGCCATCGGAGCCACCGACGTACAACCCGCCCTCGGCCCGCCAGGCGGCTCCGGCCGCGCCCGCCTCCGACCCGGAGGCCTGGCGGACGGCGGCGGACGAGGGCTGGTCCCGGGCCAGCCGGGCCGCCGAGCCGGCTGCGGCCGGGACCACCCGCTCCGGGTTGCCCAAGCGGGTGCCGCAGGCACAGCTCGTGCCGGGTGGCATCGAGCCGAAGAGTGGCCGGGACCGCAGCCGGCGGACCCCCGATGAAGTACGCGGTCTGTTGTCGGCCTACCACCGCGGTGTACAACGTGGTCGGACGGCCGGAACGGACCTGAACAGCACCTCGACCAAGGAGAGCCGATGAACAGGCCAGCTGCCATGCAGGACATGGGTTGGCTGCTCACCAACTTCGCCGACAGCGTGGCGGGCATCGCCCACGTGGTGGCGGTGTCCGCCGACGGGCTCCTGCTCGCGTCCTCCCGGGATCTGCCGGGGGACCGGGCCGACCAGCTCGCCGCGATCACCTCCGGTGTGGTGAGCCTGACCGAGGGCGCTGCCCGGATGTTCAGCGCGGGTGGGGTGTTGCAGACAGTCATCGAGATGGACAGCGGGTATCTCTTCCTGATGTCGATCAGCGACGGTTCGTCGATGGCCGTGCTGGCCGCGCGCAGCTGCGACGTGGGCCAGGTCGGCTACGAGATGGCGTTGCTGGTCGAGCGGGTGGGCGCCGCGCTGGTGCCGCTGCCGCGGGACGCGGTGCGCTCCTAGCACCGGAAGACGGCGCTCGAGCCGCGCGCCGAAGCAGGGACGACGCGGGCGCCTGGGGACTCTACAGTGGACACGGAGGTGATCGGGGATGGACCAACGGCGCGTTGACCCGCGTGGCGCGCTGGTGCGTCCGTACGCGGTCACCCGTGGTCGGACCGAACCTCGTCAGGACATCGCCCTCGAGGCAGTCCTCACCGCGTCTCTCACCCAGGTCGCCGAGTCCCGCTTCGCCGGGCACGACAAGCACCGCATCGCCACGGTCTGTGAGGGCCGAGCACAGTCGCTGGCGGAGATCGCCGCGTACACCCGGATGCCGCTTGGCGTCGCCCGGGTGTTGGTCGCCGACATGGTGGCCGAGAGCCTGCTGACGTTACACACTGCTGCTCCCGCCGAGGGGTTCGAGGAGCGGATGGAACTGCTTGGAAGGGTGCTAAGTGGACTTCGCAGGCTATGACCCCGCTGGGGGGCGGCCAGGCCGGGGAATCGTCTCCGCGAAGATCGTCGTCGCGGGAGGCTTCGGCGTCGGCAAGACGACACTGGTCGGGGCGATCTCCGAGATCACACCGCTGACCACCGAGGCGTTGATGACCGCGGCAGGTGTCGGCATCGACGATCCGTCAAAGGTCCCGGGCAAGGAGACCACCACGGTCGCCATGGACTTCGGCCGGATCACGATGGCCCAGGACCTGATCCTGTACCTCTTCGGTACACCCGGTCAGACCCGGTTCTGGTTCATGTGGGACGAGATCATCCGAGGTGCGGTCGGTGCCGCCGTGCTCGTGGACACGCGCCGGATCACCGACGCGTTCGCCCCGCTCGACTACTTCGAGAACCGCAACCTGCCGTACGTGGTGGCGCTGAACCGGTTCGACGGCGCTCCCCAGTACGAGCTGGAGGAGGTCCGCGAGGCGCTGGCCATCTCGCCGCAGGTGCCGTTGGTGATGACCGACGCCCGGCACCGGGACTCGGTCAAGCAGGTGCTGGTGACGGTCGTCGAGCACGCGATGCTGCGGCTCCAGTCCGAGCACGGGCGGGGCTTCCCCACGCCGGTCGGCTGATGCGTCGTGTCACGGCCGGCGCACACCGGCCGGCCGTGACACACGCCCTAGGGCGTGTGTCAAAGTCCTCGGTCGAGCCGAGGCGGAGTCCAGACGGCGGTCCGGCAAGGCGGAGATTGGCCCGGATACCGGTGTTGTATCC